>JAMCWM010000053.1 GCA_023481175.1 Nitrospirota bacterium | reverse complement strand
GCTCCCGCACCAGGGCATCCCAGAGGATCTCCTCCTCCGATCCCGGCTCCACCGGTTCGACTGTGACCGCTCCCAGGTCTTTCAGGGTTCCGATGAAGATCCGGACCTCGTCCGCCGCTTGGCTCGTGTTCACCCGCTCCTCCTGTCGATGGGTCATTCCAAATCAACAGGAAGAATCGTACAGGGAAAAATGGGGATTGTCTACCCCTTTTTATGCTTTTAACATAAGGGTCGTTGTGGAGCTAAGTTAAAGATCAAATTGGCTAAAGCCTACGAATACGTCAAAGGAATCCCTCACAACGAGATTTCTGCTCAAATGTGGGAAAGAATGCTTGATCCAAACAGGTATCTTTTGGGAGGTTTTCTCGAACGATGGAGGAAAAATGGACCTTTGAGTGCAGCATTTGTGAAAGATGAAAAAAAGCAGGTTTCTGAAGGTTTTGACAAAATAATCTGCTTGGAAGCCAACAAAAAAGAAATAACCCGATGTCGATAAAACAAGGAGGATTCATGGAAACCATCACGGGCATAGTTCAAAGCATTGAAAAAGGAGTTCCTCAATTGGCCCAATCTTGTTTTGGAGGGTTTATTAAAGAAGCCTCCCAAAGCATACAGTCGTGCGTTTCATCCAACCTCGACAAAATGACGACATGGCTCTCCCAACTGACAAATGGAACCTTATCAAAAAGCGATTTTAATTTTCTACTAAATTCGGAACTCGATTTGTCGGCTATGGAAGTTTTGAAAGAAAAAGGGATCGCAGAAATTCAATTAGACAACTTTAAGAAAGGGGTCATCTCTCTGGTCGAAAATGCAATACTGAGCACGATTCCTTGAAAGAGTTATTGAACTTGTTCGAACAATAAAATGTCCAAATTGGACATTTTATTGTTTCCCAACTCAAATCATCCTTGACAGGATAAGTTTTGAAGACTATATTGCGAACCGTTAAAAACTACAATATATAGTGTCTTTAATTTAGTATATACAATATATTGTTATAAGAATTTTTCTTGACTCGCAAAAACAAAGCGGACCAAAGTTAGGTCCGCTCACAGGTGGTCAAAACGGGGAGTGACCGACTTCATTGGTGGTAGCACACCGAAGAAGTATTTTCCCCTAGAATTGGAGGTGATTTATGTGGAAAACATGAAACCTGCACCACCAGGATTCAAATGGATCTTCACCCGCTATAGACGAGTGAAGAATTCCACCCGGATTTTAGACGCTCGCGATTACGGTTACGACTGCTGGGCGTTCTTGGTCCGGGCATAACAAATCAAAAACGAAGAGGAGTTACAACTCCTCTTCGTTTTATCAAAGTTTAGCTTTTTGTATTACAACTCATGAAAACTTTTTTGTCAACATTCCAATCGTGAAAATTAAGGAGACCCAAAATGAGCAACAAAAAATTATTCGTAGAACGACGGCCTGAAGGAGACTATGCAGTAAGAAAACCTAATGCGGAAAGAGCAAGCGATGTTTTACAAACGCAAAAAGAGGCTATAAAACGGGCCAAAGAATTGGGTCAGGGTGAAGCTGAAATTCTTGTTGAGCGAGTTCTCCACACAAAAAAAGGAAACCCAGATAAATGGCGTAAACCGTAAACCCTCAACCAACCTATGACATAACGTAAAGGCCATCCTTTAATTCTCAGAGGATGGCCTATTTCAAAACCTTGAAAACTCACACATTTGAAAACCGCTTTATACTTTTCCAGCAATAAGACGAACATCTTCCCCCTGAATGAATATTCCATCCGCATTGTTTGAGATGGGGTGCAACCGATCGTGCGCCCCTTTGATAGCCGAAGTACCTGTATTCAAAACGATATTTTCATCGATCACATACGCATAGGCTCGCAGACTCGAACCGTATAAACCATCGGCAGAGCGAGGATAGGCAGAGTATTTCTGGTCGTTATATCGGGGATCCAAGAGTTTTATGAAGGCTTTTTCCGCATCCGCGACAATCCGCTTGCGATCGCCTCTGAAGTCGACTCCCAACTCCTCCATATCATCCCCGGGAACAAAGGTTTGCACACCAAAGGTCTGAATGGTGAAAAAGAGAAGATAGGTCTCATCCGAGACGCGAGAATTCGGATGTCGTTGAGGCTCGTTCGCCAAGATCTCCATCCTTTTTTTGTGGCCATTCGCAACAAGCCTCTCGAAGCTGTCTCCTTTTTTGGCGATGCCGAGGTAGAAGAGATCGTACGTAGCCAGTTCGCGGTGATTATCGAACCCATGGAGCGCCGGATGGTTGTGAGAGCGATCATAAAGAAGCGCTTCGGTTGTGAACCAGCCCAGCAGTTCTGCACCTGGTTCCTCTTTGGGCCGGTCCCAAACTCGTAAAATCTTTTCCCCGCCTTCGACCATGAGTCTCGGCGCCTTTGCAGATCCCGACACTTGTTCGGGTCTAAGTATGCCGTGCGCTTCCGGACCACCTAAAACGGTTAAGAGGAGACTCACATCTCCGCTTGCCTGGTCAACCCCCACTATCTGGAATTTCGCCTCCGCACGACCGACCACCATATAAAAATCGGACCTGCGCAATTCCTTTTCAACGTCAGGATCTTTCATCAACCAATACATCTCTTGGTTAGAGACAGGAGGATAGACGAGTTTAAGGGAACTGAATTGCACCTTGTCAGGCATCAGAATACAAACCCCATTCTATGTATGGATCACATTATGCACTGTCAGATGGCCAAGTCCCACCGGCTTTCCGAACAAGTCGGAGCGCCATGAAAAGGTGATTCGAAAACGACTACCTTCATAGTCCCGACTGACGGTGTCCAGGGTCTCCGAAAGTTTCGTTGCAACACCCAAAGGGAACAGAGCCTTATTTTTTGTCTTCATTTTAGAAAGATTCTGCGGTTTTGAGACTCGAAAGGATTTGTTTGGGAAGGATAACATGTCGGAATGATAAAGTGTCGTCACAAAAAGAACCATAAAATGTCGTTTGCGACACTTTATGGTTCTCAACTCAATTGTCTTGGATAAGGATAATTCATCAAATGGTGGAGGCGGCGGGAATCGAACCCGCGTCCGGAAACGGTCCACGCCAGATTACTACATGCTTAGCCTTTATTTGGTTTTAGCAGATTCCCGGAGAAAAGGCACACCGGAGAATCCGCGAGTCCCAAAGGTCTCGCCGATCGGGCAGGGACGGACCCTTTCAGCCAGCCAACTTCGTCGACGCCTCGGAAGTCAGGTTGGCGCTGCTTCTCCGGCGCGCACGCTTAGTTTTTTAGGTTAAGCGGCGAGTGCCATAGGTTCGTTGGCATTTGGATTGTCCTAGGTGATTTACGAGGCTCCAGGTACCTCGGCATGCAATCTGGGCTTTCCTGTCCCCGTCGAATCCAGGTCGCCCCCCTTAAATGTCGCGCTTGGAGAACTTCTGGTTGGAACGGAACACACGGGAAATTTCACGGTCGGCCTCCCGACGCTTGACGGCCTCCCGTTTGTCCCCCTGGGTCTTCCCTTTCACAAGGGCCAGGGTGACCTTGAACTTTTTCCTGTTATTACAATATATCCCAAGTGGAACGACCGTCAAGCCCTTCTGGAGGGTGAGGCCGAAGAGACGCCGGATCTCTTTTTTGTGAAGAAGCAGCTTCCGGACCCGGAGGGATTCGTGATTTTCCCGGTTTCCCCCCCGGTAGGGTCCGACATGCATCTGGTAGAGAAAGGCCTCCTCACCCTCGAAGCGCACGAAGGCATCGCCCAGGTTGACCGCCCCTTCCCGCAGGGCCTTGACCTCGGTCCCCAGAAGGACGATCCCGGCTTCGAACTTTTCGAGGACCTCGTAGCGGAAGAGCGCCTTGCGGTTGGTCGAGACCGCCCGGGACTTCGGAGCCTCGTTCTCCTCTTTCTTTCGGGTCGCCATGGCCGGCTCGGAAACGGGGGGCCTAGGCCCTCCGCGCCTTGCGCCCTCCCTTCGCCGCCGCCTTTTCGGCCTCTGCCAGGGGATGCTCCGCCAGATCCTTCACAAGATGGGTCATCAGGCGAACCCCCATCCCCACATTGCCCTTGGGCTTGTAGGGCTCGTTCGAATCCACCCAGGCCGTCCCGGCGATATCGAGATGGACCCAGGGGGTCTCGTCCACGAAATGGTGCAGGAAAGCCGCCCCGGTGATCGTGCCGGCCCCTCCCTTGGAGCCGGTGTTCCGGATGTCGGCCACATCGGACTTGATCTGATCGAAATACTCCTCGAAGAGGGGCAGGGGCCAGCCCCGCTCTCCGGTCGCCTCCCCGACCTTCCGGGTCCGCTCGATGAGTTCCTCGTTGTTGCCCAGAATTCCCAGGGCCTGGCCGCCCAATGCCACCACCACCGCTCCGGTCAGGGTCGCCACATCCACCACGAGCCGGGGGTGATAGGTCCGGATCCCGAAGGAAAGGGCATCGGCCAGGATGAGCCGTCCCTCGGCGTCGGTGTTGATGATCTCGATGGTCGTGCCGTTGTAGGCCTTCACCACGTCCCCCGGCTTGTTGGCCCGGCCGGAGGGCATGTTCTCGGTCGCCGGCATCACCGCCACCACATGGACGGGGAGGCCCAGGTCGGCGACCGAGAGGATCGTCCCCAGAACCGCCGCGCCGCCGCTCATGTCGCCCTTCATGAGCTCCATCTTGTCGGCGGGCTTGAGCGAAATCCCCCCGCTGTCGAAGGTCAGGGTCTTGCCGACCAGAAGAAAGGGCCGGTCGTTTGCGGGCTTGTCGGGGCGGTATTCGAGGACGATCAGGCGGGCCGGCTCGTCGGAGCCCCTGGCCACGCCCACCAGGGCGTTCAGCCCCATCCGATCGAGCTTCTCCCGGTCGTAGGACAGGAAGGTGATCCCCCGTTTCCGGGCCTCCTCCTCCGCCGTCTTCGCGATCATGGTCGGGGTCGCCACGTTGGCGGGATGGTTGCCGAGGTCCCGGGCCAGGATGGTGTTTCTGGAGATGACCTCTCCAAAGCGGCGTCCGGTCTCCGCCGCTTTTTCGTCCTTCTTCTCTGCCGCCACGGACAGGGACTTGAGCGCGTAGGGCGCCTCCTCCCGGTCGCTCTTGTAGGTCTCGAAGCGGTAGAGGGAGAGGAGGGTTCCCTCCACCACCGCCTCCGTGTCGGCCACAGGATCGGCGCTCCCCAGGGCGAGGGTGGTGACGGCCTCCGGAATGTTCCGGCTCCTGAGGACGGCGGCCGCGGATCCCGAGGCCTTCCGGAGGGACTCGGAGGTCACGCTTCCGGCCTTGCCCAGCCCGGCGAGAAGGAGGAAGCGGGCGGAAAGGCGGCCATAGGTCGGCAGAAGGGTGGTCTCGCCGGCCTTGCCCCGGATCTCCCCGTTCTTGCGCATCCGGGCGATCTCGCCTCCCAGGGCGCTGTCGACGGACGAGAGCAGGGGGGAGAGGGTCTTTTCCTCCTCGAAGAGGCCCAGAACGAGGGCTCCTGTCTTTTTCTTGAGGGGATCGGCGGTCAGGAGGTCGATTTTCGTCATGGAGCGTCCTTTCGGAAAAGGGTCAGGCCCCGGGAGTCTCTCCCGGAGCGGACCGGATTATCAGGGGCTCCCGGAGGAGCCGTCTTCGTAGTCCAGGGGATCGGTCATACCGGCCCGGGCAAAACCCCGGAGCCGGAGGAGACAGCTGTCGCAGCGGCCGCAGGCCTTCTCGCCCTCGCGGTAGCAGGACCAGGTGAGTTCAAAGGGAACCCCCAGCCGGACCCCTTCCCGCACGATCTGCCCCTTCTCCATCCGGATCACCGGAGTCCGGATGGAGAGGGAGGATCCGGCCGGGGCCGTTCCCAGGCGGGCGGCCTGCTCGAAGGCGTCGTAGAAGATCCGCCGGCAGTCCGGGTAGCCCGAGCTGTCCTCCTCCACCGCGCCGATGTAGATCCGGTCGCAGGAGAGGACCTCGGCCCAGGAGACGGCCACCGACAGGAAATGGGCATTCCGGAAGGGGACGTAGGTCACGGGAATCCCTTCCCGGTCCAGCGCCCCTTCCGGGACCTCGAGGGACCGGTCGGTCAGGGCGGAGCCGCCGATGTCCCGAAGAGAGGGACAGTCGGTCACCAGGTGACGGTCGGGGGCCATCCGAAAAACAAGTTCCCGGAAGGCCCGTTCCTCCCGGAGCTGGGTGCGTCCCCCGTAGCGGACATGGAGGAAGGCAAGGAAGCGACACTCCTCCCGGGCCAGGGCCGCGGTCACCGCGCTGTCCATCCCCCCGCTCACGAGAACCACCCCCCGGCCCCCGGTCTTCTCCGCCACCTAAACACCCCTCCTTCCCGGATCGAACAGGATCTTGTGAAGCTGGACCTGGACCCGGAGATTGCGGCCCGAAGACAGGACCCAGGCCGCCAGGTCCTCCGGGCGGCACTCCCCGAAGACCGGGGAGAGGGTCACGGGGATCTCCCCGGAAAGGCCCGCCCGGTCCAGAAAGGCCAGGGTCCAGTCGAAATCCTCCCGCCCGGCCACCACCGCCTTGACCTCGTCACCCGGATGAAGATCCCGGAAGGTCTCCTCCCGCATCGTGTGGGACATTCCCGATCCCGGCGGCTTGACATCCATGATAATACGGCATCTCCTGTCAAGGCCAGCCGGGACGGGGAAGGCCCCGGAGGTCTCGATGAGGACGGTCTTGCGAAGCTCCAGAAGACCCTTCACGAGCTCCGGGAGCTCCGGGGCAACGAAGGGCTCCCCCCCGGTGATCTCGACCAGAGGCGCGGAATGGCCGGCGGCCTCTCCGACCAGAGAGACGACCGTGCGCTCTTCCCCTTCGTAGAAGGCATAGGCGGTGTCGCACCACCGGCACCGCAAGGGGCATCCCGTGGTGCGGATGAAGAAACAGGGCCAGCCGGCAAAGGTCGACTCCCCCTGGATGCTGAAAAAGGTCTCGTTGATGCGCATCACTTCTTCGGAGGGACCGGAGGTGCGGGCGTCGCCTCCTCCCGGTGCCTTTCCGCCTGCTTCATCTTCTTTCGGACCGCCGCGATCTGGGCATTCACCTCGTCGGGGTTGGGATAGCGGCCCATGACGTCCGAGAGAAGGGCCAGGGACTGGCGGTCGTGGCCAAGAGCCGAGAGGTCCCGGGCCAGGTTGAACTCGGCGATCGCGGCGGAGGGACCGTGGGGGTAATCCCGGAGAAAATCCTTCAGGTCCCGGGCGGCGGCGGCGTGGTCGCCCAGGTTTCCCTCGAGAAGCCCGACCTTGAGCCAGGCGTGGCGTCCGACGGGCTCCCGCTCCGCCTTCTCCCGGATCCTGCGGTAGAGGTCGAGCGCCTGACGGTAGTGCTCCTCCCGCTCGAGCACGCGGGCCGACAGGTCGGTCGCCCGAAGGAGGAGCTCCCGGTCGGGCGAGGACTCCTCGAGTTTGGCAAGGACGGAGAAGGCATTCCCGAGGCGCCCCTGACTCACGAGATCCCGGGCCAGGTAAAAGGAAGCCTTCTGCCGGGTCTCCGCGTCGGAGAGATTTTCGAGGGCCCGGATGTAGTCCTCCCCCGCCCTGTCCGGACGGTTCTCGAAGCGGTCCTCGATCTCCCCCAGCCGGTAATAGGACAGGCCGGCGATCCCGGACCGGGGCGCGATCCGGATGGCCTTGCGAAAATCCGCCTCGGCCTCGGCGATCCGGAACTCCCGGAGCGCCTTCATCCCCTCGTGATAGACGATCCGGGACTGGGACTTCGAGCATCCCGCCAGGGAAAGACACAGGAAGGTGGCCAGAAGGGCGGCCCAAGGCTTGGCGCTAATCCCCCGAGTCCCTTTCCAGGTAGCTTTCGAGGGGGGTCGGCTCCCGCTTGGGGTTCACGGCGGCGCAGACGATCGTCTCCCCCGGGGTATCCGAGAGATTGACGAGCCTGACCCCCTGGGCCATCCGGCCGGTCATCCGGACCTGGTCGGAGGGGATCCGGATCACCCGTCCGGTGTTGGTCACCACATCGATGTCGTCCCGCTCGGTCACCTTGAGAATGGCGACGACCGACCCCGTCTTCGGGGTGACCCTGGCGATGCGGACGCCCTTTCCTCCCCGTTTCTGGAGCCGGAAGGCCTCGCTGTCCACCCGTTTGCCGTACCCCTGTTCGGTCGTGACCAGCAAAAAGTCGCTCTCCGCCACCTCCTCGAAGCTGACCACCGAATCCTCCGGAGAGAGACGGATCGCCCGGACGCCCCGGGTGGCCCGGCCCGTCACCCGGACCTCCTGGCAGTCGAACCGGATCGACATCCCGTTCCGGGTCGCCACCACGATCCGACGGTCGGGATGGGCCACCAGAACCCGGGCCAGACGGTCCCCTTCCTCGAGAACGGTGGCGATGAGTCCCCCCTGGCGGATGTTGGCGTATTCCGAGAGCTTCGTCCGCTTGAAGAAGCCGCGAGCGGTGCCGAAGAGCAGGAGATTGTCCCCTTCGAAGGAACGGACGGGAAGGATCGCCGCCACCCGCTCGTCGGGCGAAAGGGAGAGGAGGGAGAGCAGATGCTTTCCACGGGCCGTCCGCTGGGCCTCCGGAAGTTCGTAGGTCTTGAGCCGGTAGACCTTGCCGAGATCGGTGAAGAAGAGCAGGGTATCGTGGGCGTGAGCGGTGAGCGTGGCGATCAGGCAGTCGTCCTCCTTGAGCGTGACCCCGATCCGGCCCTTGCCCCCCCGGCGCTGGGTCGGAAGGACGGTATCGGGCATCCGCTTGATGTAGCCCTCGTAGGAGAGGGTGACGATGTAGGGATCGTCGGGGATCAGGGCTTCGGGGGTCAGATCTCCCTCGTCCGGGACGATCCGGGTCCGGCGCTCGTCTCCGAAGCGTTCGAGCAGGGCCCGGGTTTCGGTGCGGATCACCTCGAGGAGGTTCTGGCGGGAGGAGAGGATCAGCTCGAGGGAGGCGATGAGGGCGGCCACCTCCCGGTACTCGGCCTCGATCTTCTCCCGCTCGAGGCCGGTGAGTCTCTGGAGACGGAGATCGAGAATCGCCTGGGCCTGGATCTCGGAGAACTGGAAGGTCGAGACAAGGCCGTTCCGGGCCTCCTCGGGAGAACCCGAAGCCCGGATCAGGGCGATGATCTCCTCGATCAGGTCGATGGCGCGCCGGAGGCCTTCGAGGATATGGAAGCGCTCCCGGGCCTTTCTGAGCCGGAAGAGGGTCCGCCGGGTGACCACATCCTGCCGGAAGTGGAGAAAGACCCGGAGGGACTCGGCCAGCGAGAGGGTCTCGGGACGGCCGTTGACGATCGAGACGGCGTTGTATCCGAAGGAGCTCTGGAGCGGGGTCAGGAGGAAGAGCTGGTTCATGATGATGCGGGGGATGGCCTCCCGCTTCAGGTCCACCACGATGCGCATCCCGTCCCGGTCCGACTCGTCGCGGATGTCGGAGATATGCTCGATCTTCTTCTCCCGGACGAGCTCGGCGATCTTCTCGATCAGGCGGGCCTTGTTCACCAGGTAGGGGATCTCCCGGACGACCAGGCACTGGCGGTCGCCCCGGGTGCTGTCCTCGACGTCGACCACCCCCCGCATCACGATGGAGCCCCGGCCGGTCCGGTAGGCAGACTCGATCCCGGAGCGGCCGAGGATGATCCCGCCCGTGGGAAAGTCCGGACCGGTGACGAAGGCCATGAGATCCTCGTTGGTGGCATCGGGGTGGTCGATGAGATGGAGGAGGGCGGCAAGGACCTCGGAGAGGTTGTGGGGAGGGATGTTGGTGGCCATTCCGACCGCGATCCCGGCGGAGCCGTTCAGGAGGAGCAGGGGGAGGGAGGCCGGAAGGACCTTCGGCTCCTCCAGGGACTCGTCGTAGTTCGGGGCCCAGTCGACCGTTTCCTCGTCGAGCTCGGCCATCATCTCCTCGGCCAGGCGGGTAAGGCGGATTTCGGTGTACCGCATGGCGGCGGGAGCGTCCCCGTCCACCGAGCCGAAGTTCCCCTGGCCGTCGATCAGGGGATAGCGGAGGGTGAAGGGCTGCACCAGGCGGACGGCGGTGTCGTAGACCGCGGTGTCCCCGTGGGGGTGGTATTTGCCGATGACGTCGCCGACGATGCGGGCGGATTTCCGGTAGGCGGTCCCGGGACGGACCCCCATCTCGTGCATGGCGTAGAGGACCCGGCGCTGGACGGGCTTCAAGCCGTCCCTGGCGTCGGGAAGGGCCCGGCCCACGATGACGCTCATCGAGTAGTTCAGGTAGGCGGTCCGGATTTCCTCGTCGATCGAGACCGTTGTTTCAAAGGGGTGCTGTTCCAATAAGAACCTCCGGAGATGTCAGATGTCGAGGTTGGAGACGTCGAGGGCGTTCTGTTCGATGAATTCGCGCCGGGGGGCGACCTGGTCTCCCATCAGGATGGTGAAGATCCGGTCGGCCTCGATGTAGTCGGGGATGGAGACCTTGAGAAGCGTCCTTTTGGCCGGATCCATCGTCGTCTCCCAGAGCTGTTCGGGGTTCATCTCGCCCAGACCCTTGTAGCGCTGGATGGCGATCTTCGAGCGGACCTGGCCGGTGATCGCCGAAAGAGCCCGGTCGGGGGTTTCGTAGACCGCCTCCTCCCCCGACTCCTTCTGGCGGACCCGGTAGGGCCCCTGGAGGGACTCGGCCTTCAGGCTCCGGAGGGACCGGGCGCCGCCGACCATGCCTCCGAAAAGGGCGGGATCGAGGACGAGGGTCGACTCGTACCCCAGCTGGCGGGTCTCGAAGACCAGGCGGAAGAGGGGCGTCTCGGCATGGGGAACCGGCTCGGCCCGGCCGGAGAGCTCGCCGCCCGCCGTCGTCTCCGGGTACCGGCCCCGGCAGAACTCGATGAAGGCCCGGGCCTCCTCCTCCCGGTGCAGGATCTCCCCCGAGAGTCCGGGATAGAGGCCGAAGAGGCGCAGGAGGGCCGGGTGCCCGACCCGGTTTCCCCAGTAGCGGACCTCCTGCTCGTAGCGGGTGAGGACGAGAAGTCGGCGGACCGCCTCCTCGCCGTCGGTCCAAGCCCCCTCCGGTCCGTTGGCAAAGGAGACCCGCTCCACCGACTTTTCGAGGACGAAGGCCTCCAGGGCCTGGTCGTTCAACAGGTAGCGCTCCTGCTTCTGGTAGACGACCTTGTAGAGGGGGGGCTGGGCGATATAGACGTAGCTGCCGTCGATCAGACGGTTCATGTGGCGGAAGAAGAAGGTGAGGAGCAGGGTCCGGATGTGGGCCCCGTCCACGTCGGCATCGGTCATGATGATGATCTTGTGGTAACGGAGGTTCTTGAGCGAGAAATCCTCGTCCCCCAGACCGCAGCCCACGGCGGTGATCAGGGCCCGGACTTCGTCGTGTGTGATGAACTTCTCCACGCCCTTGGTCTTCTCCACGTTCAGGATCTTCCCCTTGAGGGGAAGAATGGCCTGGAAGCGCCGGTCCCGGCCCTGCTTGGCGGAGCCGCCGGCCGAGTCCCCCTCCACAATGTAGAGCTCGGACTTGGCCGGGTCGCTCTCCTGGCAGTCGGCGAGCTTGCCGGGGAGGTTCGAGCCCTCGAGGACGTTCTTGCGCTTGGTGAGCTCCCGGGCCTTGCGCGCCGCCTCCCGGGCCTGGGCCGAGAGGATCGCCTTGTCGGCGATCGCCCGGGCCACCGCTCCCTGCTTCTCGAAGGCGTCCTCGAGGGACTCCGACAGGAATGTCTCCATCGCCCCGGCGACCCAGCTCGATCCCAGCTTGGCCTTGGTCTGCCCCTCGAACTGGGGATTGGGAATCTTGATGCTGATGATGGCGGAAAGCCCCTCCCGGATATCCTCCCCCTTCACCTCCTCCCCCTTGTTCAGGTTCTTTTCCCGGATGAAGCGGTTGACGACCTTCGTGAGAGCCGACCGGAACCCCCGGACGTGGGAGCCCCCCTCGCGGGTCGGGATGTTGTTCACGTAGCTCAGGAGGGTTTCGGCGTCGGTGGTGTCCTGGTACTGGAAGGAGACCTCGAAGACCGCGCCGTTGTCGAGGCTCTTCCGGAAGAAGAGGGGGTCGTGGAGGGCGCGCTTGTTCTCGTTCACGAAGGCGAGGAAGGAGCGGATTCCTCCCTCGTCGTGGAAGACCGACTCCCGGAGGGTCTCCTCCTCGGCCAGGGTGATGGTGAGGGACGGATTCAGGTAGGAAAGTTCCCGGAACCTGTGGGCCAGAACGTCGAAGGAGAACTGGTCGGTCTCCATGATGGTGAGATCGGGATAAAACCGGATGGACGTTCCGGTCCGGCCGGACGGGCTGGTCACGGCGAGCGGGGCGTCGGGAACGCCCTTGTGGTAAACCTGGCGGAAGTGCTGTCCCTTCTGGTCGATCTCGAGAAGCAGGGTCTCGGAGAGGGCGTTGACGACCGAGACCCCCACCCCGTGGAGTCCCCCCGAGACCTTGTAGGTGTTGTTGTCGAACTTTCCGCCGGCATGGAGGACGGTGAGGACCACCTCCGCCGCAGAACGATTCTGCTCGGGGTGCAGGCCGGTCGGGATTCCCCGGCCGTTGTCCCGGACGGTCACCGACCGGTCGGCGTGAAGGATGACATTGATTTCGGAACAGAAGCCGGCGAGGGATTCGTCGACGCTGTTGTCGACGAGCTCGTAGACCAGGTGGTGAAGCCCGTCGATCCCGGTGCTTCCGATATACATTCCGGGGCGGACCCGGACCGCCTCGAGGCCTTCGAGGACCCGGATCTGCTGTTCTCCGTAGACTGGCTCGGCCGATGAATTCAAGGGCACACGCTCCGTTTCAGGTGGGGAGGATTCTTACGACATTGGCCGGCTGGGGGAGGTGCGGACGTTGTCTCTCAACTTTCGGCCCCCAGAGGCATGATAACATACCGGGACTGTGGTTCCTCGAGGGAACTCCAGATCACGGGAACACGGTTGTTTTCCTCCGGATCGGAAGAAATGATGGCCTGCATCCGGAGCGTCACCCCGCCGACGACCCCCAGGAGCTTGGAGAGCGACTCCAGGCTGAAGAAGAAGGAGCTCTCCGGTCCGTTCACGATCGCCGGGGATTCCTCCCGGGAATCTCCGATGTCGAGGTTCTGGGACTTGACCGTCACCGTCCGGTCGTTCCAGAGCATCTCGACTTCGAGGTTTCTGTCGGAAATCAGGGAGGCGCGCTTGAGCATGGAGGCGAAGGCGTCCCGGGACATGTCGATGGTGACGCTGTGGTCTTCGGGAAAGACGTCCCGGTAGTTGGGATACCGGAGATCGAGAAGCCGGACGAAGAAGTAGAATCCCAGCCACCGGAAGAGGGCGTAGCGGGGATTGACAGAGATGTCGACGGTCAGTTTCTCGTCCTTGGCGTCGGTCTCGAGGATCCGGACGAGATCGGCGATGTGGCGGCGCTTGACCAGAAATCGTTTCTGCCCCTGTTCGGCCAGGTCGATTCCCCCCTCTTCCCCCAGGGGGATCTGGCCGTGGTGGAGGCCGCTTCCGTCCGTCCCCACCACATTGAGGGTGGTCCGGCCTCCTGGCTCCCGCTCCCGCTGGAAGAGAACACCGTTCATGTAGTCCTTTTCCTCGTCCTCGACGAAGGGGAGGGTCCGCTGCAGGAGACGGAGAAGCTCCCGGAGAGGAAGGCCGAAGGAGTATTCCGGAGCGATTTCCGGGAAGGAGGCGAAGTCCCGGGGATCGATCCCCTTCAGGTGGAAGACTGCCCTGTCCTTTTCGAGGGTGGTCATGGCCTTGCGGTCGGAGGGATCCTTCGAAAGACGGACCGGACCCGGGGAAAGCTCACGGACGATCTGGAAAAGCTTCTTGCCCAGGACGGTGGTCTGGCCCGGGACGGTCACTTTTGCCGGAAGCCGGAGCCGTCCCCCGGCCGACTGGTCGAAGGAGACCAGGGTGATCTCGTCCTCCCCGGCCTCGATGAGAATATGGGAGGCCAGAAGGGCGATGTTCTTCCGGTCGGACAGGATGGAGACCTTTTCCAGCCCCTCGAGAAAAACGCCTTGTTCTATTGAAAATTCCACAAACCGGCTCCTTGATAGGACATGTGTCGTTAATTCCTGATCTGTCTCACAGGGATTGCAGGAGTTTTCGTCTGAGATGCTCGATGTCCCGGGAAAGGATCGCATCCGAATCCCGGTTCTCGTCCACCGTCTTGAAGGCATAGATGGCGGTGGAATGGTCACGGCCCCCCATCTCCCGGCCGATCTCGGGGAAGGACATCTGCGTCAGGTCACGGAGAAGATAGATCGCGACCTGGCGGGCCAGGGCGATCGAGCGGTTCCGCTTCTTGGAGCGGATCTCCTTGGGGGAGATCTTGTAGAAGGCCGACACCTCGTTCAGGATCAACTCGGTATGGAGAGGCATCGAGGTGTTCTGGATCATGTTCGAAAGAAGGCGCCGGGTCACGTCGATCGTCACCGGCTTGCCCATGAGGGTCTGGTAGGCGCCGAGACGGATCATCGCCCCCTCGAGCTCCCGGATGTTGGACTTGATGCTGGTGGCGAGGAAATAGATCACATCCTCGGCGAGATTGATCCCCTCCTGCTTCATCTTGTCGGTGAGGATCGCCACCTTGGTTTCGAAGTCCGGGATCTGGATGTCGGCGATCAGGCCGGAGGAGAAGCGGGAGCGGAGACGTTCCTCCAGGGTCATGATTTCGTTGGGGGCGCAGTCGCTGGTCAGGATGATCTGCCGGTCGCTTTCGAAGAGGGAGTTGAAGGTGTGGAAGAATTCCTCCTGGGTCCGTTCCTTGTTCGAGAGAAACTGGATGTCGTCCACGACCAGGACGTCGATGGAGCGGTAGCGTTCCCGGAACTCGCTCATCTTGTTGAACTTGATCGCGTTGACCATTTCGTTCAGGAAGGATTCCGTGGTCAGGTAGAGGATCTTCTTTTCCGGGGACTTCCGGAAGATCGCGTTTCCCACGGCATTGACCAGGTGGGTCTTTCCCAGGCCGACTCCGCCGTAAATATAGAAGGGATTGTAGGACTTGCCGGGATTTTCCGAGACCTGGTAGGCCGCGGCATGGGCGAAGCGGTTGCTTTCTCCCACCACGTAGTTTTCGAAGAGATACCGGGTGATGAGGTGGTTGTCCCACTCCGGTTCGGGAGCTTTACCGGGGATCTCCTTCATGGGAAGACCCGACTTCCGGCCGGCCTCCCGGGATTTTTTCGCCTTTTTTTCCTCGGAGACCCGGATGGAAAACTCCAGGTTGTTCCGGTCGAGAAGGATCCGGCAGGCCCGGAGGATCGATTCCTGGTGGCGACCCGAGACCAGGCGGCTCACAAAGCCGTTGGGGACGACCAGAGTGAGACGATTGTCCTCCTGTTCCAGGCGGCAGTCCCGGTAGATCTCCCTGACTCCCTCGAGGACGCTGGGTCCCTCGGAGTCGTCAATGTGCCTGAGCGTGTCCTGCCACAAATCCTGCATGAAAAATCTCTCGATCGATGACCCGAAGGCATGGTCAGGAAAAGTTTTTAACAGACTGTTGAAAACCTGTTGAACATGTCCTGAAAATCCGGGAGAAAATTTTAACCGGACCGGACAGGGGGTTACTTATTAAATATTCGAATTGAAACGATTTAATTTTATCCGGACGAGGCTTTTCTGGGACCAGACTGGGGCGGGACTGATCCTATCAAAGATGACCCAAGGAATCAATTCCCGTGATTTTGATCATCCCTTTCCACAATCTTTCCATACCCCCAAGATTTGAATAAGAAAGGGGATTGTTCGGTTTTTTCCGAAAATGGAACATGCCTAATGGGGCTTCTAAGATATTCAAGACTCAAATCAAATCAATTTAGACAGAACCCGAATAAAAATGGTCAAAGCCAATCCGAATGACCTTTCGAGGTCAAGGAATTTTGGGGCTTGACAGCGAGGAGCCCTCCAGGAATAATGGCCTGTCCGCAAGGAGGAGAGAGTCTTTCGAAAGAAAAATCCCCGGAGAATCATGAACAACGGATCCCTTCACGACAGCTTCTTTAAAAGTGCCCTCGGGGACAAAGAGGTTCTTGTCCGGACATTGAAAGGGCTCCTGCCGCATGAGATCTCCCGGGAGATCGACTTCGAGACCCTGGTCTTCCCGGAAGAGTCGGTGGGGGAGGGGCTGGGGGCGTCGCGCATGGACATGGTCTTCTCCGTCCGCATGGAGGGAGGCGAGATCTGGCTCTCCCTCATCCTTGAGCACAAGAGCTCCCCTGACCCCGCGACGCCATTCCAACTCCTGAGATATGTCTCCGCCTCCTGGAGCCGGATGATCCGCCATCGCGAGACGCCTCGTCCTGTCCTTCCCGTCCTCTTCACCCACGGAAAAGAGCCCTGGAAACACCCCGCCTCCCTTTCGGAGATCCTGAACACTCCGATGGTTCTCAAGAGCCTCATTCCCGACTATACCCTCCTCACGGTGGATCTGGCCTCCGTCTCCGACAGGGAGATCCTCCGGCAGGTGGACGACATCGCGACCGGCGCGCTTCTTCTCTCGATGAAACACATTTTCGAGGGGCCGGCGGAGGTCTTCTCCGCCATTTTAAAAAACGCGGGATCCCGGAAGGATCTCTATGATATACTGAAACCCGTTCTGGGACTGATCATCAACTATGTCACCGGAGTCCACAACCTTCAGACCCCGGAAGAAATCCGGAAGGTGCTGGCTCCTGTAATTGTGGAGGCCGAGATGCCCGACATGATGGAAATGATCCTCGAGGAAGGTCGCCAGGAGGGCCGCCAGGAAGGCCGTCAGGAAGGCCGCCAGGAGGTGATCCGGAGGCTTCTTTCCAAGGGACGGATGACCCCCGTCGAGATCGCGGAGCTTCTGGATATCGATCTCGAGGAGATCCGGAGGATCTCCGAAGAGCGGATCAACGCTCCGGAATCCTGAAAAGAACACTAAAGTGTGATTTTTCCGGGGACCTTTCCCCTGGCTCCTTATTCTAAGGGCCTGTCCGATAATAAGTGAGTGAATTTTCAATAATTGATCCTTGAAACTCAATCGTTTCATGACAATCCGCGTATCAGTAATAGTCGGACGGACCCCAACTCCCGTCTTTACGCTTTACGACCAATCACAGGTTCGAGACCTTCCCCAAAATATCCGGAAATTCGCAAGAAGCTTTGGGGCCGGGTACTCTGGTCCCCCAGCTATTTTGCCGGAAGCTGTGGCGGCGGTCCCATCGAAATCATTCGCCAATACATCGAACAGCAGCAAACCCCTCACTGAATGTCAAAATTCCAGGACGGCTTTGCCGTCCGCGCTATCCTTTTTGCCCGACCACGACCCGGGCCGGGGCCGCAGGACCGCATGAAAAACTTGACCGGCTTTCCTTCTATTTTCTACAATCAAGTTTTGATCCTCAAAAAAAGGTCCCCCAAGGAGATTCACAGATGGTGAAAATGACTGGTGCGGAGATGCTCCTCGAGTGCCTGAAGAAGGAGCGTGTCTCCCAGATTTTTGGATATCCGGGAGGCGTGGTGCTTCCGGTCTTCGATGCCCTCTATAAGGATCCCTCCCTCTCCGTCGTCCTCACCCGCCACGAGCAGGGGGCGGTCCATGCCGCCGAAGGCTACGCACGGACGACCGGTGAGGTCGGCGTGGTCCTCGTGACCTCCGGTCCCGGCGCCACCAACACCGTGACGGGGCTGGCCGACGCCAACATGGACTCCATTCCCCTCGTCGTCATTACCGGCCAGGTTCCGACCAAGATGATCGGCAACGACGCCTTCCAGGAGGCGGACATCGTCGGGATTAGCCGCTCCTGCACCAAGCACAACTTTCTGGTCCGGTCCATCGCCGAGCTCCCGCGGATTGTCAAAGAGGCCTTCTACATTGCCCGGTCCGGCCGTCCGGGACCCGTCCTCGTCGACATTCCCAAGGACGTGATCACCGACCGGGGCGAGTTCCGCTACCCCGAGACCCTGACCCTCCGCGGGTACAATCCGACCGTCCAGGGCAACCGCTGGCAGATCCGGAAGGCCGCCCAGCTGATGGCCAAGGCGAAAAAGCCCGTCCTCTACGTTGGCGGGGGGGTCATCGCCTCCGATTCCCACGAAGAGCTGGCCGAGCTGGTCGCCCTCTCCCGGATTCCGGTCACCCTGACGCTGATGGGGCTCGGAGCCTTCCCGGGAACCCATCCCCTCTTCATGGGAATGCTGGGGATGCACGGGACCTATGCCGCCAACATGGCCGTCCACCACTGCGATCTCCTGATCGCCGTCGGGGCGCGCTTCGACGACCGGGTGACCGGAAAGATCGCCGAGTTCTCCCCCCATTCGAAGGTCATCCACATCGACATCGACCCCACCTCGATCCGGAAAAACTTTCGTGTCGACGTTCCCGTCGTGGGCGACGCGCGCCTGATCCTCTCCGACCTTCTCGAAGACCTCCGGAAGATCCGCGACGAGGAGGGTCTGGCCCCCCTCGAGCCGTGGCACCAGCAGATCGAAATCTGGAAGGAAGAGCATCCTCTGACCTACCGGAAGGATTCGGAGGTGATCAAGCCCCAGTTCGTGATCGAGAAGACCTTCGACCTGACCGGCGGCGACTGCATCGTCTCGACCGATGTCGGCCAGCACCAGATGTGGACCGCCCAGTTCTTCAAGTTCCTCTCTCCCCGGACCTGGCTGACCTCGGGGGGCCTCGGCACGATGGGCTATGGCTTTCCCGCCGCCATCGGAGCCCAGCGCGCCTTCCCGAAGAGACGGGTCATCGCCGTCACCGGGGAGGGGAGCTTCATGATGAACATCCAGGAGATGGCGACGGTGGCCTCGCTCGAGATTCCCGTGAAGATCATCGTCCTGAACAACCAGTACCTGGGCATGGTCCGCCAGTGGCAGGAGTTCTTCTACGGCTCCCGCTACTCCTCCTCCTTCATCGGCCAGTCTCCGGACTTCGTGAAACTCTCCGAGGCCTTCGGGGTCCCAGGATTCCGGGCCACCAAGACGGACCAGGTCGAGGAGGTCCTCCTGAAGGGACTCTCCACCAAGGGTCCCGTCCTGATGGAGTTCATGGTCGATCCCGAGGAGAATGTCTTCCCCATGGTTCCGGCCGGCGGATCCAACATCGAGATGATCTTCGAGGCGCCCCCTACGGCGCCGTCGAAGGGAGGAAAGGCCGGCCGCAAGGAGAAGGACGCGGTGATCACCGCATGAGCGCCGATTCTTCCCAGAAGAAGCATCACATCCAGATCCTGGTGGAGAACCGCTTCGGGGTCCTCACCCGGGTGGCCGGGCTCTTCAGTGCCCGGGGCTACAACATCGAAAGCCTCTCGGTGGGGCAGGGGATCGACCCCTCGGTGGCCCAGATGACCATCGTCACGGCAGGGGACGACCGGGTGGTGGAGCAGATCACCAAGCAGCTCAACAAGCTGATCGACACCATCAAGGTGGTCGACCTCTCCGAATCCTCCTTCGTCTCCCGGGAGACGGTCATGGTCAAGGTCAACACGACCACCCGCCCGGAGGACCGCCAGGAGGCCTTCCGCATCGCGGAGATCTTCCGGGCCCACATCGTCGACACCTCTCCCTCCACCTACACCCTGATGGTGACGGGAGAGGAGGAAAAGATCGAGGCTATGATCGGCCTTCTCCGGCCCCTCGGGATCAAGGAGCTCGTCCGGTCCGGGGCGATCGCGATCGCCCGGGAGGAGCCCCGCCATGCGACCCGGACCCAGAAGCACGACGGGGAACTCCCCGCCTGATCGCCGTTCCCTTGTTTCCCTGATACAAAACCCTGAATCCATGGAGTCGTCCTTGAAATCCTCGATCTACTATGAAGCCGACACGAACCTCGAGCGGATCCGTTCCAAGAAGGTGGCCATCATCGGCTTCGGAAGCCAGGGCCACGCCCATGCCCTGAACCTCAAGGAGTCCGGGGTCGACGTGACGATCGGCATCCGGTCGGGAAGTTCGAAGAAGAAGGCGGAAGGCTTCGGCTTCGTCCCGGCCTCCGTTTCCGACGCCGTCAAAAAGGCCGATCTCGTCATGATCCTCCTTCCCGACGAAAAGCAGGCGGAGGTCTACCAGAACGAAATCGCCCCGAACCTTCGTCCCGGCATGACCCTGGCCTTCGGCCACGGCTTCAACATCCATTTCGGCCAGATCCAGCCGCCGGCCGATGTGGACGTCCTGCTGGTCGCCCCCAAGGGACCCGGCCACCTGGTCCGTTCCGAATACCAGAAGGGCTCGGGCGTCCCCTGCCTCGTCGCCGTCCACCAGGACGCCACCGGATCGGCCAAGGAGACGGCGCTGGCTTATGCGGGCGCCATCGGGGGAGGCCGGGCGGGGATCTTCGAGACCTCCTTCCGGGAGGAAACCGAGACCGACCTCTTCGGGGAGCAGGCCGTCCTTTGCGGCGGACTTTCCGCTCTCATCACCGCCGGCTTCGAGACCCTGGTCGAGGCGGGATACGCCCCCGAGATGGCCTACTTCGAATGTCTCCACGAGGTGAAGCTCATCGTGGACCTGATCTACGAGGGCGGAATCTCCAACATGCGCTACTCCATCAGCACCACCGCCCGCTACGGCGACCTGACCCGGGGGAAAAGGATTGTCAACGAGACGGTCCGTGCCGAAATGAAGAAGATTCTGGACGAGATCCGGACCGGCGTCTTCGCCCGGGAGTTCGTTCTGGAGAACAAGGCCGGTAAGCCGGTCTTCCAGGCGCTGGAGCGCCAGGGCCGCGAGCACCCCATCGAGAGGGTCGGGGAGGAAATCCGGTCCATGATGCCCTGGATGAAGAACTCCCGCATCGTCGACCGAAACCGCAATTGACCGCGGGGACGGAGAGACTGTGAAGGTCGGTCCCGACCATTTCCGGACCCCCGTGGCCCGGGAAGGAGTCCCTTTCATCCTGGCGGCCGCCGGTCTTTCGGCGGTCCTGTTCTGGGCGTGGCGTCCCCTGGGATGGGTCTCGCTTCTTCTGCCGGCCTTCGTGGTGAATTTTTTCCGGAACCCCCCCCGGCTGGTCCCGACGGGTCCGCCCGGGCGGGTGGTCTCTCCCGCCGACGGAAAGATCGTCGTGGCGGGCCCCGATCCGGGTTCGGGACGGGTGAAGGTGTCGATCTTCATGAACGTCTTCAACGTCCACCTGAACCGGATCCCCGTGGACGGGTCGGTGGAAAGGATCGCCTACTTTCCGGGCGCCTTTTTGAATGCCTCCTTCGACAAGGCCTCGGAGCAGAACGAGCGGAACAGGGTCGAGATTCG
The DNA here is from genome assembly GCA_023481175.1 of Nitrospirota bacterium. Lineage (GTDB taxonomy): Bacteria > Nitrospirota > Leptospirillia > Leptospirillales > Leptospirillaceae > UBA4572. The sequence goes on along the minus strand of JAMCWM010000053.1, from coordinate 48,448 downwards.
CACGAAGGAGGGGACGCAGGTTATAATGGTTCAGGTGGCGGGGCTGATCGCCCGCCGGATCCTCTGCTATGCCGAGGCAGGAGACACCCTGTCGGCAGGAACAATTTTCGGTCTCATCCGTTTCGGGTCCCGCGTCGATCTCGATCTTCCGGCCGGAACGACCCTGTCCGTTCGCCTGGGTGAGACGGTCAAAGGAGGGGAGACAGTCCTTGGAATCCTACCGGAATGACGACGGCCCCGCTCCGGAACGCCACCGGGGACGGGGAATTTATATCCTTCCGAACCTCTTCACGGCCGGGAACCTGTTTTTCGGTTTCTACTCCATTCTTGCGGGCTTCCAGCACCGGTGGAAGGATGCCGCCCTGGCCATTCTCGTCGCCGCCGTCTTCGACAATCTCGACGGAAAGGTGGCGCGGCTGGCCCGGGCCACCAGCGCCTTCGGGGTCGAATTCGACAGCCTGGCGGACCTTGTAAGTTTCGGAGCGGCCCCGGCCCTCCTGGTGTACAACTCCGACCTGTTCCAGTTCCATCGCCTGGGATTGGCGGCGGCCTTTCTCTTCCTGGCCTGCGGGGCTCTCCGTCTGGCCCGCTTCAACGTGATGACGACCAAGGTCTCCTCCAAGTACTTCCTGGGGCTTCCCATTCCGGCCGGGGCCCTGGTGCTGGTCTCCGCCGAACTCGCCCGGACCGGCCCCCTTTCCCACGGCTTCTCCTTTCCCCCGGGATTCTTCCTGCTGACGACCTACGTGGTCTCGATCCTCATGGTGAGCCCCCTCCGCTACCGGAGCTTCAAGGAGATCCACCTCCTGAGAAAGCCCATGCCGACCTTCGTCACGGTGATGATCGTCGCCCTCTCCTTCTTCCTCTACCCCAGCTCGAGCTTTTTCGTGGGGATCCTTCTCTACGCCCTCCTGGGACCCGTCGAATATTTTCTCTTCCGGATGGGGGTCAAGAAGGCGGTGGGAGATCCCGGCGATCCGGTGCTGGGCTGGATGGGGGGAACGGTGAAGCGGCGGGGCCGGGTGATCCGTTTCCGGCGGCCGGGCCCCCCCAGAAACCCTTGATCCGGTCCGGATCGCGGAAAGACCGACAGGAGTGATTCCGATGGACAAGACGACGATTCGCATCTTCGACACGACCCTCCGGGACGGAGAGCAGAGTCCGGGCGCCTCCATGCAGAAGGAGGAGAAGCTCCAGATTGCGAGGCAGCTCGAGAAGATGGGGGTCGACATCATCGAGGCGGGATTTCCCGTGGCCTCTCCCGACGACTTTGCCGCGGTGGCGGCCATCGCCTCCGAAATCCGCGGCGCCTCGGTCTGCGCCCTGGCCCGCTGTCGGCCGGAGGACATCGATACGGCCGCCCGGGCCCTCGAGGGAGCGGCCGCCCCTCGGATCCACGTCTTCCTCGCCACCTCGGCCCTCCACATGGAAAAGAAGCTGGGGATGTCTCCCGAGGCGGTTCTCGGGACAATCGACCGGTCGGTGCGACAGGCCGTGGCCCGGGTGGGAGAGGTCGAATTTTCGGCCGAGGACGCCACCCGAAGCGACCGGGACTTCCTGGCCCGGGCGGTCGGGGCAGCCATCGCCGCCGGCGCCCGGACGATCAACATTCCCGATACGGTGGGTTATGCCCTCCCCTCGGAGTTCCGCGATCTCGTGGCCTTCCTCATCGACTCCGTTCCAGGGGCGCGCGATGTGATCTTTTCCGCCCACTGCCACAACGACCTTGGTCTGGCTGTGGCCAACTCCCTCGCGGCCATCGAGGGGGGAGCCCGTCAGATCGAGTGCACCATCAACGGGATCGGGGAGCGGGCCGGGAATGCGGCGATGGAGGAGGTCGTCATGGCCCTGAAGGTCCGGCGCGCCTTTTTCGGGCTCGAGACCCGGGTCCGGACCGAAGAGTTCATCCGGGCCTCCCGCCTGGTCCAGACCATCACCGGGATGCTGGTCCAGCCCAACAAGGCCATCGTCGGGGCCAACGCCTTCGCCCACGAATCGGGGATCCACCAGGACGGCCTCCTGAAGGACAAGCGGACCTACGAGATCATGCTCCCCGAGCAGGTGGGGCTTTCCGAAGGGGCCCTGGTCCTGGGCAAGCACTCCGGCCGGCACGCCTTCCGGAGCCGGCTCGAGGCCCTGGGTTACCGCCTCTCCGAGGAGGAGCTCGTCCAGTCCTTCGCCCGGTTCAAGAAACTGGCCGACCAGAAGAAGGAGATCTACGACGAGGATCTCGAGACCCTTCTCTCCGAGGGAACGTCCGATCAGGACAAGGACCGGTTCCGTCTCGAGCGGCTTGCGGTGAGCGGAGGCACCCTGATGCCCCCCACCGCCACCATCGTCCTCGCCGTCGACGGGGAGGAGCGCCAGATGGCGGGCCTGGGATCCGGTCCTGTGGACGCCATCTACCGCACCCTCTCCAAGCTCACCGGCTCCACGGCCCGTCTCCTCTCCTTCACCGTCAAGGGGATCACCGGAGGGAGCGACGCCCTGGGAGAGGTGACGGTCCGGCTCGAGGAGGAGGGTCGCGTGGCGGCGGGACACGGGGCCGACACCGACATTCTCGTGGCCTCTGCCCGGGCCTATCTCGAGGCGCTGAACCGGCTCCAGCGGAAAAAGGAACGGGACCGGAAGGCGGGGATCACCCCGCAGCCCGTCCTCTAGAACCCAGGCCCGGGAAAGACTGGCCTTCACCAGAAACAGACTCGAAAGGACAGAGCGTGACCACAGCCACGACGCGAAAAATACTGCTTCTCCCAGGAGACGGGATCGGACCCGAGGTCATGAAACCCGTGGCCGACCTTCTTGGGGCCCTTTCCTCCCGGAAGGTGCTGACTGTCGAGGTGCGGGAGGGCCTGATCGGGGGTGCGGCCTACGACAGGACCGGCCATCCCCTTCCTCCGGAGACGGTGGCCCTTGCCCTCGACTCGGAGGCGGTTCTCCTGGCCGCCGTCGGCGGTCCCCGCTACGATACCCTCCCCTACGAGCACCGGCCGGAACGGGCCCTCCTGGGCATCCGCGAGAAGCTCGGAGCCTTCGCGAACCTTCGTCCCGCCCGTCTCTTTCCCCAGCTTTCGAACGCCTCCACCCTGAAGCCCGAGGTCATCGCGGGACTCGACCTCCTGGTGGTGCGCGAGCTGACAGGCGGAATCTACTTCGGTTCTCCCCGCGGGATCGTGACCGAAAACGGGGTTCGGGTGGGCATCAACACCGAACGCTATTCGGAGCCAGAGATCGAGCGCATTGCCCGGGTGGCCTTCACCGTGGCGAAAAGTCGCCGGAGCAGGGTGACCTCCGTCGACAAGGCCAACGTCCTCGAGTCCTCCGTCCTTTGGCGGGAGGTCGTGACCCGGGTCGGACGGGAGTTCCCCGGGGTCGTTCTCGACCACATGTACGTCGACAACGCCGCCATGCAGCTCGTGCGCAATCCCGGCCAGTTCGACGTGATCGTGACCGGCAACCTCTTCGGGGACATCCTCTCCGACGAGGCCTCCCAGCTGACCGGATCGATCGGGATGCTGGCCTCGGCCTCCGTCGGAGGCCGGACCGGCCTCTACGAGCCGATCCACGGAAGCGCCCCGGACATCGCCGGAAAGGATCTGGCCAATCCCTCGGCCATGTTCCTCTCGCTGGCCATGCTCCTCGACCATTCCCTGGGGGAGACCGGGCTGGCCCGGACCCTGGAGCGTGCGGTGGAGACCGTCCTCGGGGAAGGTGTCCGGACCCGGGACATCGCCGAGCCGGGGAGCCGGGTAGTAGGATGCCGGGAGATGGGAGAGCGGATTACGGGGGCTTTCTGGACCCTTCTGGACAAGGGAGCGGCAAAACAGTGAAGGTTGCCGTCGTCGGCGCCACCGGTGCGGTGGGCCGTGAAATGGTCGCCATCCTCGAAGAGAGGGACTTCCCCGTCACCGAGCTGCATCTCTTTGCCTCGGAGCGCTCCGCCGGGGAGAGGATCCCCTTCCGGGGAAAGACCCTTCCGGTGAAGCGGCTTGAGAAGCCCTCGCAGCTCGCCGGGATCCCTTTGGCCCTCTTTTCGGCGGGGGCCGAGGCGAGCCGGACCCTCTCCCCCGATCTGGTGTCCCAGGGAACCACGGTGGTGGACAACAGCTCCGCCTTCCGGATGGTCCCGGAGATTCCCCTCGTGGTGCCGGAGGTCAATCCCCACCATCTGCCGACAAAAAAGGGCCCCTGCCTGATCGCCAATCCCAACTGCGCCACCATCATCCTTCTGGTGGCGGTCCGGCCGCTTTTGGACCTTTCTCCCCTCGAACGGATCGTGGTGACCACCTTCCAGTCGGTCTCCGGAACCGGCCGGGAGGCGATGGACGAGCTCGCGGGACAGCTCGCCCAGATTTTAAACGGAGAGGCCGACAACATCGTCCCGAAGGTCTACGCCCCCTACCAGATCGCCTTCAACTGCCTTCCCCGGATCGACGCCTTCCTTCCCGACGGATCGACCAAGGAGGAGGAGAAGATGGTCCGGGAGAGCCGGAAGATGCTGGAGATCCCCGGTCTTCCCGTCTCGGCGACCTGCGTCCGGGTGCCGGTCATGGTCGGCCATTCGGAGTCGGTGAACCTGGCCTTCGCCCGTCCGGTCACCCCCGAGGAGGTTCGGGAGCGGCTTTCGAAGGCCCCCGGGGTTCTGGTCCTTGACGATCCTTCCCACGACCTCTATCCGGTTCCCCGGAGCGTGGCGGGCCGCGACGAGGTCCTGGTGGGCCGCATCCGCCGGGATCCTTCCGTGGCCCACGGGATCAATCTCTGGCTTTGCGGCGACAACCTCAGAAAGGGCGCGGCAACCAACGCCATCCAGATTGCCGAACTCCTTCTCAAGCGCGGAGTCCTTCCATGAGCGCCTTCATCACCCCCACCCCCGTCCACGGATCGGGGCTCGATCTCGTCTCCCGCATCGGCGAACTGAAAAAGCGGCACGACGCCATTATCCTCGCCCACAACTACCAGATCGGAGAGGTCCAGGACGTCGCCGACTTCGTGGGAGACTCCCTCGAGCTTTCCCGCCACGCCGCCGCCACGGACCATCCGGTGATCGTCTTCTGCGGGGTCCATTTCATGGCGGAGACGGCCAAGGTCCTCTCCCCCGGCAAGACCGTCCTCGTGCCCGATCTCCATGCGGGATGCCCCATGTCCGACATGATCTCCCCGGAGGAGGTCCGGCGCCTCCGGAGCCTCCATCCGGGGGCGGTGGTGGTGACCTACGTGAACTCCTCCGCCGCGGTCAAGGCCGAGTCCGACATCTGTTGCACCTCGGCCAACGCCGTCCGGATCGTCGAATCGATCCCCGCCCACCAGAAGATCATCTTTCTTCCGGACCAGTACCTGGGAGACTTCGTCCAGCGCAAGACCGGCCGGTCGCTGATCCTCTATTCGGGATTCTGTCCGACCCATGTCCGCATCATGGCCTCCGACATCTTCCGGGAGCGCAAGGCCCACCCCGACGCCCTGGTGATCGCCCATCCCGAATGCCCGGCTCCGGTGGCCGAATGCGCCGACGTGGTGGCCAGCACCAGCCGGATGGCCCGGGAGGTGCTGGCCTCCGACAAAACGGAGGTCATCGTGGGGACCGAGCTCGGCATGATCCACCGGCTCTCCCGGGAGAACCCCGGCAAGACCTTCATCCCGGCCTGCCAAAGCTGCGACTGCGCCAACATGAAGGTGAACTCCCTCGAAAAGATCCTCTGGGCTCTGGAAGACATGGCCCCCGAGATCACCCTCTCGCCCGATGTGATCGCGGGAGCCCGCAAGGCCCTGGACCGCATGCTCGAAATCAGTTAGAGCCCGTCCAGCCATGATCTCCCGCACCCTTGCCATGATCGGTCTCGTCTTCCTTCTGGCCGCGGGGATCCTCTTTCTGCTCGAGCGCTCGGGGGGGCGGGGGATCCTCTCCCGCTTCGGCCACCTTCCCGGGGACATCGTGATCAAAAAGCCAGGCTTCGTCTTCTCCTTTCCCCTGGTCTCGGGCCTTCTCCTCTCGATCGTCCTCTCCGTCCTTCTCTCCCTCCTCTTTGCCCTCTTCCGCCGGTAGGAACGTCGGATGACCGGATCCCGGGAGGCCTCCTCCTACGACTACGAGCTTCCTCCCGAGCGCATCAGGCTGGTTCCTCCCAAGCGCCGCGAGGAGAGCCGGCTGGCCGTGGTGCCCCGGAGGCCGGAGGAGGACCGCCCCCTCCTTTTCCGGTCTGTCTCCGATCTTCCGGAGATCCTGCGGCCGGGGGACCGGCTGGTGGTGAACGATTCCCGGGTGGTTCCGGCGAGGACCCGGGGCCGGACCTCCCGGGGGCGCGAGGTCGAGATCCTCTTTCTGGGGCCCTTCGGGGGCGGCTCCCCTCACAAGGTGCGCTTTCTGGCGAAGGGGCTGGGTCAGGAGACCCGTCTCGCCCTTTTTTCCGGCCGGGGGGAACTCCGGATGGAGGGATACGATGAGAACCAGGGATGTTTTTCGGGGGAGTACCGGGGGGAGAAGCCGCTGGATGGAGAACTCGAGGCGGAGGGGGAGATGCCCCTTCCGCCCTACATCGCCAAACGGCGCCGGGCGGAAGCCTCCGACCGGGAGCGCTACCAGACGGTCTATGCCCGGGTTCCGGGATCGGTGGCCGCCCCCACGGCGGGCCTCCACCTGGGTCCAGAACTCCTCGATCGACTCTCCGAAACCGGAATCGGCCTCTCTTCCGTGACCCTCCATGTGGGACTCGGAACCTTCCGTCCTCTTTCTCCCGGACCCCTGTCGGACCACCGGATGCATTCGGAGTGGTTCGAAGTGCCGGAGAGGACGGCTCGGGAGATGGCCGAAACCCGGAGCCGGGGGGGCCGGGTGGTGGCGGTGGGAACGACGGTTCTGAGAAGCCTTGAGTCGGCTTTCGGAAAAACCCCGGAGGAGGGCCGGATCCGGGAGTGCTCCGGCTGGACCGACCTCTTCATCCGCCCGGGCCACCGATTCGGACCCGTCGACGGCCTCCTCACGAACTTCCACACGCCCCGCTCGACCCTTCTGGTCCTGGTCGACGCTTTTCTGGGAGGCGACGGCCGCTGGCGCGGAATCTATGGCCGGGCCCTTTCCGAGGGCTTCTTTTTCCTGAGCTACGGGGACGCCATGCTGATTCTGTAGGGCTCCTTTTTGCCTGTCGGGCGGCATCGGTCGGCGACCGGGAATCCGGCCCGCCTCGCATGGTTTTGCAGGGGCATCGGAGATCATTCCTCCTTGTCGCTTATAAACCCGATCGGCTTCCTTTTCTCCTCTGGCGACTCCATCAGTTGCCGGATCGCTTCGAACAGCCCGATAATGGCTTCGTCGTGGACCCCCAATTTTCCTTCAAGCTCCTCGATCTTGCGGGCCAGTTCCCTGTGGGTTGAGAGTATTTCCCGAAGATAAACGAAGGCCTCGACGACAAGGATCGACATCCGAACGGCCTGATCGGTTCTCAGGACGCTCGACAGCATGACGGCGCCATGTTCCGTGAATACATATGGGAGAGTCCGTCTTCCTCCCCAGGATCTTGATCTTGCAAATTGCAAGGTCAAGTTCGAGAACTCCTCCCGGGTGAGGCGAAAGGCGAATTTTTCCGGGAAACGGGCGGGATTTCGGTGGACCTGTTGGATCAGTCGTTCTGTCTTGACCCCGTACAGCTCGGCCAAGTCGGAATCCAACATGACCTTTTGGTTCCGGATGTGAAAGATCCGGGATGTGATGGATTCGACAGGGACAGGAGAATGGGATTCGGGCATTGGACCTCTCGAAGAAGGGAACACGAAATCGATCAGAGAGTGCGGATCAGGAGTTCAGAGCCGATTATAGCATGTAAATCATAATAGGGAAAAATATATTTGGAGACAGTGCTGGCTTGGTGACAAAAAACAATCGCGAAATGAAAATATCCAAACATTTTTTTCGAAGGTGATTTGGACGCAGAAGCGACTCACAAGGATTTCATGTGGGGTCGGCAGGAGGGCGGAAGAGGCGTCAACAGACATGTCGCGCACTGCATGGATGTCATATTTCAGTCGGCGACCGGGAATCCGGCCCGCCTCAGAAAGGAAGTTCGGGGAGCCTTTCGAGGTTGGTCCGGTACCGGTCGGGATCGAAGGTCCGTCCCTTCGTCATGATCTCGAAGATTTCGACGCTCAGGGCGCACCCGACCAGTTTCATGGCCTCCTCCTCGGAAAGGCCTTGCGCCCGGAGACGCTCCAGGGTCATGGCCGTCTCGGGAGGATCGTTCGTCCGGACCTGGATCCGGATCGCCTCGAAAATCGTCTCCCGCATCATCTCATTGGTCTCGTTCTCCCCGGAGTCCCGGGGAACGGACATTTTTTTAACCCTTTTGACCATGGATCCCTTGCTCCTTTCTGCTATGCCTCGCGGGGACAATCGCCGGATCCCGCGCGAGGAGCGGCCCGGCGTCTCCGTTATCCGCGGAGGCAGCACTTCTTGTATTTCTTCCCGCTTCCGCAGGGGCACGGATCGTTCCTCCCGGTCTTTGACGGGGAGGGCCCCTTTCTCTCGACATGGATCCTCGGAACGGAGGACAGGCCGAGGTCGTCGGCAAGCCCGTTGTAGAGTTCTTCAAAATCCTTGTAATGCTTGAATTCATTGTCGGGGTTTGAGGCCACCGATTCCCATCGTGAGCGGTCGGAAAAGGCCCGGGAGGCGAACTCGAACGCCTCCCTGAGGCGTCCGAGTTTTTTGAGGATCAGGATGTGGTTGTTCACGATCTCTATCAGGAGGGGAGTGAGCGATTGGGCCCGGGTCGTGAGGTCGAGGGCGGCCCGGGTCCGGTCGAGATGAAGGAGCAGATTCGACATCCGGAGCAGCGTGCGAACATCGTCGGGGTCGTGGCGGAGCTTTTCGCGGTACTCCCGGTAGGCTTCGGGAAAGGACAGGGTTTCGCCGGTCGCGGTGGTAACGCCCACGCGATTCACCTCGAGGGGGGAACCGGGCCTGCCGTTCTGTTCGTTCTTTCGCTGGCGGAAGATATGATACAGGAGAAACAACCGCTCCCGGGGGTCGATCTCGAAATCGGCCAGCCTCCCGCAGGACCGGCAGGGAAATTCTTCGGCCACCATCGGATCCTCGTCGCGGGTTCCGATGACGATCTTCCGGACCATGTAAACGTTGGACTCCCCGCATTCCTGGCAGATGAGAGACAGTCTCGGAAAGTCCTCTGTGCCTTCGATGGCAGACCGGTTTTCGCGGAGGATTCTTTCCAGGAGTTTCGGGCGCTCCGGATGGTCGGGATCGAAGAGCGTCAGAAGGACGTATCCGGCCTGGTCGACCGAAGGATCCTCCCTCCGAACCTCAGCGAGAATATGGGGAAGAAGGCGGGGGTCGGGGGAGGTCAGGGCAAGATCGCACCAGAGCATCCGGTCCTCCCTGTAAAGGGTCCCGGTCTGTCCGAGCAGGAAGTCGACCACCGTCGGGCCGCCGATCTGTCCGACGATGGAAGCCCCGAAGATCCGCTGGGAAAAATCGAGATCCTCCCATCCGGAGAGAAGGAAGTCCCGTGAGGCGGCCCCGATGGCGGACAGGGCCTCCGAAGCGCTCTGGCAGACACTCTCGTCCCATTCTTCGGACAGGAGGGAGACGAGATCGGGAACGAAGACCGGGGATCGAAGGGTTCCAAGGGCCCCGACGAGAACGGGCAGTCCCCTCGATTCCCGGTTTTCGGCAAGGGCCTCTTTCACGGCCGGATAAAGCTCCTCCACCGGAAAGGAGGAGAGACGGGCGGCCAAGTCCTGGGCAAAAGGATTCCAGGAGAGGTCGAGACACAGGAGCCTGATCGTCTCCCCGAGAGTCAGCGGTTCCGTGTCGGGTCGGTCGCGCACATAGGTGCCGGCGACGGCGGCAAGGGCCAGGGCGGTCGCGTCCGGCCAGCGTTCTTCGGGAGAGTTTTCGGGCCGTTCTCCGATGAACCGGAACACGGCCTGGGCTTCGAAGCTCTGGCGGGAACGTTCGGCCAGGAGAGCCGCCGCCTTGGAAAAACGGTCTTCCCGGGCGATCCGGTCGAACTCGGAGAGCGGAGTCTCCGGTACGAAGAAGGGGGCCAGCTCCTGAAATGTCGTCACTCCCCCGTTCCGGGCCTCCCGGGCGAGGTCGAAAAAGGGATCGTGGCCCATGGCCGATGCCAGGGAGCCCAGATCCCCCTCGCCGGCAAGAAAGGAGAGAAGTTCGGCAAGCCGTTCGTGGCGAAAGCGGAAGGCGGAGGCGGCGAGGGCGCGTGCCAGGAGGAAAGAGCGCGGTTCCGTTGCGAGAAGGCGTTCGAAGAGAGGGCGGGCCGTCTCTTCCGGAAGCGTCGAAAGGGTTCCGGCGATGGCGGAACGTGTCGGCGAACCGGGTTCGGGAGGGGTTTCGAGCCCCCGGAGAAAGATCCCGGCCGCCCGGACGGGGTCGATCTGGGCTAAGAGGGCGGGAACGGGGTTGAATTGTTCCTCCGGGAAGGTTTTCATGAGACCTTCGAGGATCTCCGCGTGGGGAGAAAGCCGGGAGGGCGGAAGGGTCTCAAGAAGGGAAGATACGATCGACCGGTCCTCCCCTTCGAGCCATTTCGCCACCCTCCCGGGGACAAGGAGCCGCTCCTCGAGAGCCTTCCTGAGGGGATTTTCGGGAGCGAGCCTCCCGTAGAGCCGGATGATCTCTTTCATCAGGACGGAGTCGTCCGCGAGACCGGATGCGCGGTCTATCCACGGGAAGGAAGAATTCGGGGAAACGGTTGTCGCGTTCATCGATGATCCCCTTCGAAGTGGTCGAAAAAATGCCGTCACTCGGAGTCAGGTGAAAGAGGGCCTGTCCGCACATTCCGGCTGGGTCGCGCAAAAAAGACTTTTCAGGCTTCATTCAGGAGGCGTTTCATTCCCGAAAGGAGCTTCTGGAAACTGGGGGACATATTCCGTTCCAGTCCCAGGAGCGGGCCGATCTTTTCGGCCCATTCATGCTTGACTTGTCCCGGCAGGGGCCATCCGGCCCTCAAAATGGCCTCCCTTCCCCCCGGATAGACGGCATCCGCGAGAAGTTCCCATGTGTCGCAAGGTCTGTCCTGCACATAGCCATCAAGAACGGCCCTCTTTCCCCGAGGATAGGCCTCAAGCAAGGCTTTTCGGTCTCCCAGGTACCAAGCCTCTATTTCTTCGATGGCGAGGCGGAAGAGAACCCGCGGGACAGGTCGACAACCGTCACGCAGGATTTGGAGTTCGTCGAGAAATTCTCTGCAATTTTTCTTGTCGGAGTCCAGAACGACTACGACACCGTCGATTCCCGGAGTCTTGCCGTATCCCTGCAGCAGTCTTGGAAGCTCTTTCAAAAGCAACCGATGGTAGGCATTGTCGGACGCCTTCAGTCCCCCTGGAATTCGTCCGAGCCCCCGGTAGGAATGGAGTCTCCATGTGTGGGGATGACCCTGATCCCCGATCATTTTTGGCATCAGCGATTCCAAAAGGGTTTTCCCTGAAGCGTCTTCAACGAGAATTTCGAGATGCATCCTCAGTTTGCCTCGAGATAATCGCTGTACCAAAGTCCTCCAAGCGGAAGCCCTTCCTCGACGAGATTCCTTGCGATATTGATTTCGGACACCCTTTGGATCCGGGAGAACCCGTCTTTTCCCTTTTCAAGGATCCAGACCTCTCTCGGTGAAAGGGCATCGACAAAATATGGTTGATGAGTGGTGACAAAAATCTGGGGAGCATTTTTCTTTCCGGTGGCGTGTTCTCGAAACTCGGTTGCCAGCGTTTCCAGGAGCTTGTGATAAAGTCCGTTTTCCGGTTCTTCGATACAAATGAATGGGGGGGGATCCGGATCTTCGAGCAACAGCAGATAGGCGAAAATCTTCAATGTTCCGTCCGACATCTGTTGGGAAAAGAACGGATCGAGGAATGCCCCGTCATTAAATCGCAACAGGACTCTCTTGTCGTCCGTGACCTTGGTGTCGATGCTCTTGATTCCGGGAATCTTTTTGGCAATCCGCTGGAGAACAGACCGGAAGCGGTCCTTGTACTCTCGTTCCATGAACTGGACGACATTGGCGATATTGTCGCCATGGACATTGAGATGTCGCTGGGGTCCGGCACTCGGCAGACTTCGGGCGGCATCTGGATAGAAATAGGAAAGGTACCATCCCTTCAGGAAATCACGAAAGCGTTTGATTCGGGGATGCTCCTTGAGGGTGCCCAGGGTTGCGATGCCCAGCTGGCTCAGGTCGGTCAGCTCGACCGAATTCTGGGTCCGGTCTTCTTCGCCTTCACTTTCAACGGCCTCTTCTCCCGCCCAAACCGTACCTTTACCATGGTGAAGACGTAAAAAGGGAAAGGGCCTTCCATGCTTTTGCCCCTTTCTCCGCTGTTTCAGGATCTCCGATTCCACGAAGGGACGTCCCGAGTCATCCGTCGTGATGGAGAGTTCGTATGTGATCGGACGCTCGTTGGGGGCTTCACGGTAGTAAATTTCGAACCTCACCGGTCCGCCGGCTCCCTGGGACCTCATCCTGTCGAATCCCCCCCGCTGCTTCATGTCGCAGGCGGTTTCGACATCGGTGGCAAGACAGTCGGAGATGAATCCGAAGGCATCGAAAAGTGAACTCTTTCCTGAGCCGTTCTTTCCGATCACGACGGTGAAGGGCGTCAAGGGACTGCCTTCAATGCCCGAAATCCTGCCCAGAGTGACATCTTTCAGTACGCGATAGTTCTGAACCCTGATCCCTTCGATGATGGGCATGATCGGAACTCCGTTTATTGAGGCTCGAGGAGGCCAGAATACCTTCCTTTCGATCATTCTTGAGAAGATCGGGATCCGATTTGGATGATCATCCGCCGAAGACTTTCCTCTCCGGTTCGGTCTCTGGCGTGAATCCCGGACAAAATTCCTTCACGGGCCGTCCGGAAGGATCAGCAGGAAGACTCATTTAAATATTTAAACTTTTCTAAGTCAAACACGACCGGATTCCGCCATTTTCCGGAAGAAGCGGTCCGCTTACCGGTTCCGGGAGAAGTGGTCGGCGTACTTACCGAAAAGTTCTCTCCCTTTCCGGACCTCGGGGACCCAGGAATTCTCCTGAGAGAGGAGATCACGGAAGGGGGAAAGGAGAGAGTCGATCTTCTCGGGGTCGCCGTTTTCGCAAAAGACGGTCGCCAGGGCCACCGCAGCCTTGAGGGCCCATCCCGAAGCTCCCTGGTTTTTCGCCACATTCATCGCCCTTCGAAAATCGTCCTCGGCCCCCGTCCTGTCTCCCGCCAGTAGAGCCCCCTCTCCCCGGAGACGCCAGAGGTCGGCCTCCTGGAAGGTGGCACCGGTACGGTGCGCGAACCCGATCCCCGCCTCGGCGGTCCGACGGGCCCTCCCTCCGTCCCCCTCCCCCAAATAGGCCTCGGCCAGGAGGCTCAGGAAGAGGGGTTCGGCGACCCGGTGGACCCGCCGGGCCATCGGGAGACTCCTGAGCAAAAGAGGCAATCCTTCGGGGTGCCCCGTCCGGGCCAGGGCCCATCCGCGAAAGGCCTGGCCCGTCGGAAGCCAGGTTTCGGACCGGATCTCTTCCGCATGGGCGAGGATCTTCTCCGCAGTCTCGAGGACCGCTCCGGTCTCTCCCATCAACCGAAAAAGGAACATCATGATGAGGAAGAAAAATCCCCGTCCCCCATCCTTCTCTTCCGCCCAATCCGTGATCCTCGCGAGATCGTCCCGGACCTCTGCAAAGTTCCCCTTGATCCAGAGAGCGAGAGTCCTGAAGCAGGCTCTTTGACGTCCGAAGCCGCCCGGAAGAAAGGAGAGGTGCTCCGGATCCGGATCCGGTCCGGACAGTGTCTCGAGGGAGGCCGAAAAGTCCCCCCGGTGGAAGAGAAGCTGCCCGTTGGCGAAGGAGAGGCACTCGAGATAGGCGGGCACCGGCCTCATCCGGACAATCCGGGCGATCCGGTTCAGGATCTCCTGCGCCTCCGCAAGGTGGCCCGAAGCCAGATTCACCTGGAACTGCCCGAAGAGAGAGTGGAAGACCTCCTCGGTCGTCCCGTCCCGTCCGGGTCCTTGCCGGACGAGCTCCTGAGCCTTCCGAAAAATCTCTCCGGTCTCCATCCCCAATCCCTCCGTCTCCATACGGATCTTCCCCAGGAGGACCAGGAGCCGGGCCTCGGTCCCTTTCTTTTTCCCGGAATCCTTTGGGTTGTCCGGAAGGGAACGGAGAAGCCGTAAGGCGGCCTCGGCCATGTCCCGGGCCTCGGTGAAGGCCCCACGGGCGAAGGAGCGGCCGGCGGCCTTCTCGTACCAGGAGGCCGCCAGATCGGCTCTCCCTCCTTCCTCGAAATGCCAGGCCAGAAGTTCCGGAGTCGCTTCGGCGAGCCTCGGAAAGGAGGACTGCAGGGTCTCCCCAACCTTGATATGAAGGCGTTTCCTTTCCTCCGGGACAAGGGACCGGGCCGCCGCCTCCTGGAAGAGGAGGTGGCAGAATTCGACGGTCTCCTCGGCCTGGTCGCTCTTTGGGCTCAGGAGACCGGAACGGATCATCCTTCGAAGGAAACGGTCCAGGATCTCAGGAGGTTCGGGAGAGATCGCCCGGAAGAGCTCCAGGGGAATCATCCGGCCGATGACGGCCGCCCGCTGGAGGAGAGGACGGTCCTTGGGGAGCCGGGCCAGCCGGTCCGAGAGGAGTTCGTCCACCGTCCGGGGAAGAAGCGGTCTGGAAGGTTCCGAGGGCGGAATCCTGGCGTTCAAAAAGAGCCGGACCGACTCGGCGAGGTAGAGCGGGACCCCGCCCCCGGCCTGGACAATGGCCCTCGCTTCGGCCTCGGGGAGACGTTCCTCCCCGACCAGGTTCCGGACCATCCTCCGGCTTTCCTCTTCCGAAAGAGGAGAAAGTCGGAGAGTGTGGACGTCGGGGAGCCGGTCGGCCCAGGGGGGGCTCTCCCCCTCCCGGACGGTGAGGACCGAAAGGACGCGCCGGGAGAGCCCCGGATCCTCCAGAGCCTTCCGGAGGATCCGACGGGTGGAATCGTCCGCCCAGTGGAGATCCTCGACGACCAGAAGGAGACGGTCCTGGACGCGGATCCGGAGTATGGCGAGGACGATCTCTTCCATGCTCCGGCGCCGGGCCGCCCCGGAGGCGTTCCGGCGCCTCCCGGTTCCGGGGAGGGGGGGGAGACCGAGAAGATCCGCCAGGTGATCCTCGGCCTGGAGGGAATCGGAGAGACCCAAATCCCGGACATAGGTCCGGATCCTCTCCCGGGAGACTGTCTCCTCCTGCTCCCAGGGGATCCCGAGAAGGCCCCGCATCATCCGGATGAGGGGAAAGAAGGGACTGTCGCTGTACTGGGGAAGGCATTCGAGCGTCCGGATCACAGGATCCATGGGGAAGGGGGCTCCGGAGGCGCTCCCGCTCCGGACGGAGGCGACAAGGGAGCGGAGGAGCCGGCTTTTCCCGATGCCCGGGGGTCCCTCGAGGATCAGAACTCCCCTGCGTCGGGTCTTCCAGAGCTTCCGGAAGAGGGAGAGCTCCTTCTCCCGGCCCACGAGGGGAGGATCTCCCTTCTCCTCCAGGGGGTCGGGAGAGGCGGAGATCCCCCGGAGCCGGAAGACGGCTCCCACGCCGGCCGGGACCCGGAGCCCGGAGGCCGGTTCGAGAACAAATTGCCCTGCGAGAAGGGCGGCCGCGGATTTTGAGACCAGGAGATCTCCGGCATCGGCCTGCATGCAGAGGGACATGGCAATCCGTTCCGCGCTTCCGGAGGAGTCGGGGACCGATTTCCCGTTGGCCACCGCCGTGCCCGCGTGGAGACCCGCCCGGACGGATCCGGCGTCCTCCCTCCGGAAGAGGTCGGCCAGTTCGAGGGCCGTTCGGGCCGCCCTCCGGGCCGCCCCCTCCCGGAACTGTCCGAGGCCGAACCAGGCGAGCCAGGTTCCTCCGTGGGAGGAAACGCAGAGGCCTCCCCGTCGGGAGACGAAGTCCGGAATCCGCTCAAGGAGGCGCCCGTGGGCTGACGGAAGGGGAGATCCTCCATCGGCCGGAATGTCCGGACAGCCGTCGAAGAAGAGGACCGTCACGGGGAGTGTCTCCGGACAGCCGGAGGATTGGTCCGAAAGGCTTTCCCACCGGGTCCGTCCCTCCCGTATCTCCCGGAGGAGGGCCAGGGTCTCCGGCTCCGGGGGAACGCCCAGCTCCCGGACGAGAATGTTCCGGCAGGCCTCGAACTGAAGCTCGGCCGCCCGGCGATCTCCCGATGCGGTCAGGAGGCGCATGAGCCGCCGGTGTCCCCGTTCGTCGAAGGGGTCGATCCGGAGTCCGCGGGAAGCCAGGCGGATCGCCTCCGTAAGGTCGCCTTCCCGCTCCGAAAATCGCACCAGACGTTCGATGGTCCGGATCGCCAGGGTCCGGGTCCGTTCCCTCACCCCCTCGATCCAGGCCTCGAATTCCTCGCACCCGGGGAGATCGAATCCCTCGAGAAAGGGTCCCCGGATCCCCTCCGCGGCGGTGGCCAGGTGGCGGGCGCAGAGGGAACAGGTCTCGGGATCCTCGAGAACCCGGCATTCGGGGGAGGGAGACTCGAGGAGGTCAAGGTCGAGGCGGTGGGGAGAGGACGGATTGAAACGGACGGTGCGGATCCCGGCCTCGAGGAAGCGGGAGGGGACCTGTTCGTCCCCCAGGGCCCGGCGAAGGGCCAGGAGAGACTGCCGGAGGGAGGCCAGGGCCTTCTCCTCGGAAACGTCGGGCCACAGGAGGGAGGCCAGGAGCTTCCGGTCGTGGGGGCGGGAGGATTCGACGGCAAGAAAGACCAGAAGGGCCGTCGCCTTCCGGGAGGGGAGGGAAGGAAGGAGATCCGTCCCGAGACGGATCTCAGGGGTTCCGAGAAGATTGAGTGTGAGGATCCTTGAGGCCCGGTCGGCCCTTCGTCCCATCGGTCTCCGTCCCTCTCCCGACTCCGCTTACATGCCAGCCGGAGCCGGGAGAGGGAGAGAGACGACCTCCCGAAGCGGAGTTTCCGGACTGAAAATCCATCAAGATATTACCAGTCAAAAAAGAATCAATTAACGCTCTCTTAACGGGCCCCAATTATACTCCCGATTTGCCGGAGATGAAAGAAGGAGAGAGCGGGACCGGGAGGGCCGGGCCCGTCCGGGAAAACGGGCAACGAACGGCCCGGAAGCGTGGGGCCGCGGGAGGAGACGCCATGGACGAACAGGGATCGGTCGCGCCGAAGGAGCGCGTCAATATCGTGTACCGCCCGGCCACGGGGGACGCCAAGGAGGATGTGGAGCTTCCCTTCAAGCAGCTGGTCGTCGGGGACTTCACCCAGAAGGAAGACAGCCGGCAGCTCGAGGAGATCAAGCCCATCAGCGTCGACAAGGACAATTTCAACAACGTGATGGAGAGCCACAACCTGGAGCTCCAGATGAGCGTCCCCAACCATCTGGCCCCGGCCCGGGAGGGGACCGAGCCGGAGACCATGACCGTCTCGCTCCGGATCCGGGAGATGAAGGACTTCACCCCCGATGCCATCGTGGAGCAGGTTCCGGAACTTCGGGAGCTGATCGCCCTCCGCGACGCGCTGAAGGCCTTGAAGGGTCCGCTCGGCAACATCCCCGACTTCCGGAAGAAGCTCCAGGAGATCATCCGGAATGACGAGACCCGGGAAAAGCTCCTTTCCGAATTGGGGATCAAGGAATCCTGAGAGTCCACCCTTTCACCTTGTCCAGAGGACAGGAGGCCGCATCATGGCAGACGATCCGCAGAAATCCGTGAAGGAGGGAGGCAAGACCTCCACCTTCAGCGATTCCCTGATCGACGACCTCGTCGAGGCGACGCGACTCAAGCCCGATGACGAGGCCTATTCCATCACGCGTCAGGGGGTCAAAGCCTTCATCAACGAGCTCCTCGAACCCCAGCGGTCGGTCGAAAAAATCACTCAGGCCACCGTCGACGAGATGATCGCCGACCTCGACAAGAAGCTCTGCCGGCAGGTCGACGCCATCCTTCACCATCCCGACTTCCAGAAGATGGAGTCCGCGTGGCGCTCCCTCAAGTTCCTGGTCGACCAGACGGACTTCCGGGAGAACAACCGGATCGAGATCCTGAACGTGAGCAAGCAGAAACTCCGGGAGGACTTCGATGACGCTCCGGAGATCACCAAATCCGGCCTCTACAAGATCGCCTACACCAACGAGTTTGGCCAGTTCGGCGGCCAGCCCTACGGGACGATCATTGCCAACTACGAAATGAACCCTGGTCCCCAGGATATCAGGCTGCTCCAGAACGTGTCGGCGGTCGCCGCGATGGCCCATGCTCCCTTCATCGCTTCCGCCGGCCCGGAGTTCTTCGGGGTCGACGACTTTTCCAAGCTTCCCAACCTGAAGGATTTGGCCTCGATCTACGAAATGCCCCAGTTCGCAAAATGGAATGACTTCCGGGAGAGCGAGGACGCCCGGTTCGTGGGGCTGACCGTCCCCCGGTTCATGCTCAGGCTTCCCTACGGAGGGCAGACGGTACCCTCCAAGAAGTTCAACTACCAGGAGGACGTCAGCTCCGGAAACGGCGCCTTCCTGTGGGGGAACGCCTCCTTCGCTTTCGCCTCCCGGCTCTCGGCCTCCTTCTCCCAGTACCGATGGAACGCGAACATCATCGGTCCCCAGGGCGGCGGCGCGGTGAAGGACCTTCCGATCTACAACTACGAGGCGATGGGAGAGATCCAGTCCAAAATCCCCACCGAGATCCTGATCTCGGAGCGCCGCGAGTTCGAACTGGCCGAACAGGGGTTCATGGCTCTCACCATGCGGAAGAATTCCGACAACGCCGCCTTCTTCTCCGCGAACTCGGCGCAGAAGCCCAAGTTCTTCGGCCAGACGAAGGAGGGCAAGGAGGCCGAGCTCAACTACAAGCTGGGAACCCAGCTTCCGTACATCTTCGTGATGAGCCGTCTCGCCCACTACATCAAGGTGATCCAGCGGGAGAACATCGGGACCTGGAAGGAACGGAGCGACCTGGAGGCCGAGCTCAACAACTGGATCCGGCAGTACGTCTCCGACATGGACAATCCCGCCCCCGGCGTCCGGAGCCGCAGACCGCTTCGGCAGGCCGAGATCGCCGTCTCCGACGTCGAGGGGGATCCCGGGTGGTACCGGGTCTCTTTGAAGGTCCGGCCCCATTTCAAGTACATGGGGTCCTCCTTCACCCTGTCTCTTGTCGGCAAACTCGACAAGAAGTGAGCGGGCCGGCCTCCGGGCTGACCGCTGTGCCGTGATGTCACCCTCTAAACCAGAAAGGTTATGCCATGCCGATGCCACTGTATGCCTACGTCCACGGAAAACAGCAGGGGAAGATCGACGGGTCCTGCAACATCAAGGGTCGGGAAGGGGCGATCCAGGTCCAGGCCTTCGACTATTCGGTCGACCTTCCGAAGAATCCCCAGAGCGGGCTTCCCACGGGCCGCCGGGTCCACAACCCGATCACCATCACCAAAGAGATCGACAAGAGCTCGCCCAAGCTCTTCCAGGCCCTCTGCACCGGGGAACAGATGACCAAGGTGACCCTCGACTGGTACCGGATCAATCCCCAGGGCAAGGAAGAGAAGTACTACACCACCGAGCTCGAGAATGCGACCATCGTCGCCATAAGGGACTGGATGCCCAACGTCCTCAGGGCAGAGGACCGGCAGATGGGCCACATGGAGGACGTCTCCTTCGCCTTCGAGAAGATCACCGTGACGTGGGCCGACGGCGGGATTTCCGGGGAGGATTCCTGGAACAATCCCAAGTAGTAGCCGCGGAAAAACAGGAGGTACGCGACAGAGATGGAAGCCCGAGAACGGCTACTCGAGCGGATCGGCTCTTTGGGATCCCAAGACGATGCCCGAAATCTGTCCCGATTCGAACAGGTGGGAGGTTCAATCCGGGGCCATCTCTCTCGCATTCTCCGAACCCGCAGAAAGTCGGCACCCATCTCGGACGACTTTGGCGTTCCGGACTTGTCGAACGTCGCCGGATCCTTCGAGGCGGGGTCGACAGTCGAGATCGTCAAGGCCATCCTGGAGACGGTGGCCCGTTATGAACCGAGGCTTCTTTCGCCTCGTGTCCGGGCCCACGAAACCACGACGGAACTCGGCGCGCTAAGACTTGAGATATCAGGAGAAATTCCCTTAAACGGCCAGAACATGCCGATCCAGTTTCCGGTGCTTGTCAAGGCCAGCGGCGAGGTCGTCCTGACCTAGCTCCGACGGGGACGGAAAGAGAAGGGGTTTTTCATGTCCACAGGCACCTATGAACAGGAGCTCTCGAAACTCAGGGTTCTGTCGAGAGAGTTTGCCGCGGCCCATCCGGCGATCGCCCCGATGCTGGGACAGCCGTCGGCCGACCCGGATGTGGAGCGCCTTCTCGAAGGCGTGGCCTTTTTGACCTCCCTTCTTCATCAGCGTCTCACGGACCACTTTCCGGAATTCATCCAGGAAATCGCTCAGGTTCTCTTCTCCCAGTTTCTCCGGCCGATCCCGTCGGCCACGATTTTGTCGTTCTCTCCGAAAGGCCGCCTGACCGAGTCCGTCAGGATTCCCCGCGGCACGCGGGCCAGCTCCGCCCCCGTCGACGGAACTGTCTGCATGTTCGAAACCTGCCGGGAGACGGATCTCCATCCCCTCGCTGTCTCCGGGGTCCGCATCCTGCAGGAGGCCGGCCGGCCCGCTTCGATTCACATCACGCTGTCCGGGATGCCTCTCGCTCAGCTTGCCGCTCCCTCCCTGACCTTCTATCTGGGGGGACCCTATTCCGAGGGGTCGAATCTTTTCTTCCTTCTCACCCGGAATCTCGAGTCCATCGAAATCGCCGTGCCGGGAGAGCCGTCGACCTTTCTTGGCCCCGAGGCTCTCAAGGCGCCTTCCTTCGGCGACGACTCGTCGCTCTTTCCCTATTCGCCCAACTCCTTTTCCGCCTACCGGCTCTTTCAGGAATTTTTTGTGATGCCCTCGAAATTCCTTTTTCTCGAGCTGACGGGACTGTCCAATTGGACAAAAAGGGGAACGGGAACGACGGCCACCGTCATTTTCCGCCTGGCAAAGAGTCCGGCCCGGCCGCTCAACCTGAGCGTCCAGAATTTTGTGCTGGGCGCTGTGCCGGCCGTCAATCTCTTCGAGACGGATGCCGAACCGATCTCGCTCACCCATCGGCAGAGCGAAATCCCGATTCGCCTGTCGGGGGGGAACCGGGAGCATTTCGACGTCTTTTCGATCGAGCGCGTGACGGGGATCTCGAAGGCCACAGGCCATCTCGCCGAGTATCGCCCCTTTCAGGAGCTTCTCGGACAGGGAGCCTCGCCTTCATCCCGCGCCTATCGGGTCATCCGAAGGCCCTCCCAGACGGAATCCCGGACCGAGACCTATCTGGGGATCCTTTACGGAAAGGGAGACCTGCCTGCGGAGGAAACGCTTTCGGTCCGACTTCTCGCGACGAACCGGATGCTTCCCGAGTCGCTGAAGCCCGGCGAGATCAACCGGCCGACGGACAACTCTCCCGAGCGCCTTGCCTTTTCCAATCTCACCGCGCCCACCCCCTATATCCAGCCCCCGCTCGGGGACGCCCTCTCCTGGAGGGTCCTCTCCCAGCTGGGAATCAACTTCCTTTCCCTGGCCGACGCCGGCCGCCTCCGTTCGCTTCTCTCGGTCTACATCTTTCCGATGGAGCGGAACAAGGGGCTCGAGGACACCAACCGAAAGCGGATCGAAAGCATCGACGAGGTGCGGCTCTCCCGAAAAAGCCGGTTCATCCGGGGGGTCCTTCTCCGGGGGACGCACATTCTGGTGAGGGTCCGGGGGGACGGATTTGCCGATCCGGCCGATCTGTATCTGTTCGGGTCGGTTTTGAACGAGTTTCTGTCGGTCTATGCCACCATCAACACCTTCACGAGACTCGAAATAGAGAATACCTTGACGGGAGAGAGCCTTTCATGGCCGGAACGGCTGGGTACGCAAACCCTGATCTAGAGCGGCTCAGGGAAGATCTCGGAAAAAAGGCGGCCGGATACCAGTTTTTTCAGGCGGTCCGACTCTTGAGGCTCCTTCTCGCGCATGACGAGGGGGCAAGCTTCGAAGACGAGTTCTGGAATCGGATCGCGATCCGGCCGACCCTGTCTTTGGCTTTCCCCCCCCATGACATCGAATCCCTCGAATGGGAGGGGCCGTCCGGGAAGCCGGTCCTCGACGCGAACTTCTTCGGACTCTACGGGGTCTCCTCCCCCCTTCCGACCTTCTACACCGAGGACCTGATCGAGGAGAAGATCGAAGACGGCTCCGCAGCCCGGGACTTTCTCGATATCCTCCACGGAAGGCTCTATCCGCTCCTGTACGAGGCGTGGGAGAAAAACCGTCTCTCGCTCAGGGCCTACGAAAAGGGCGAAAAGGAGATCGAAAATCTCTTTCATGTCTTTACGGGGCTCTCCCTTCCGGTTTTTCGGGAAATCGACCCGCTGGCCTCGACCGCCCTCCGCTATGCGGGGCTCCTGACCCAGCACCCCCGGTCGGCCCGAGGGCTCGAGGCGATCCTTTCGGACGTCCTGGATGGTGTCCCTGTCGGTGTCGAGCAGTGCGTGGAGCGCGTCGTGTCTCTTCCGGAGGAGCAGCGCCTGATCCTGGGCGGCGCCCTTTTCCTGGGCGAGGAAACGGTTCTGGGAGACCGGGTCGCCAACCGGACGAACCAGATCCTGATACGGATCGGACCCGTCGACAATGCTGCCTTCGAAGCTCTTCTCCCCGGCCGGGAGAGCCTTCGAAAGGTCGCCTTCTGGACAGACTTCTATCTGCTCGATCCGCTCCTGGCGGAGATCGAGATCCTTCTGTCCGACAGCGATCCCAGTCCGGTCCGGCTGGGGGCGGACACTCGAAATCGTCTGGGGCTTGACGCCTGGCTCGAATGGGGCGCCTATACGAGGGAAAAAAGCGTTTTTGTCAGGATCGACCCCGTATTGTCAATCCAGGACGGGATAACCATGAAAACAGCGGGAGCCTCGAGATGATCATTGCCGATTTGAAACCATTGTTTCGGCGCATGTCCCCCGTTCTCACGCGGGCGGTCGAGCAGGGGGCGGGGCTGTGTCTTTCCCGGACCCACTACGAAATCACGCCCGAGCACGTTCTCATGTCTCTTCTGGACCATCCCGAGTCGGACGTCATGAAAATCCTCGCCGCAGAAGGGATCGAACCGGCGGGGGTCCGGAGGGAGATGTCGAATGCCCTCGACGACCTCAAGTCCGGAAACGGAGGCCGGCCGGTCTTCTCGCCGCTTCTCGTCGAGCTTCTCCAGGACGCGCACCTGATCGCGTCGCTCAACAGGAACGAGCCTCACACCCGTTCCGGAGTTTTCCTTCAGGCCTTCCTCAACCGCCTTTCGGCCTATTCTTCGGGGCGACCTTCGAAGTCTCTGGAAAGGATCGGGAAGGAACGCCTCAAGGAGCAGTTCGACACGCTTGCGGCCGGATCGGCGGAGGAGATCGGAGGCCGGGAAGGGGAAGAAGGGGACGGGAGTCCCGACGAGGGGACGGCCATTGGACGATTCTGCGAGGACTTCACGGAGAAGGCCAGGAAGGGACGGATCGATCCGGTCTTCGGCCGCGACGCCGAGGTCCGGCAGATCGTCGACATCCTCTCGCGCCGGCGCAAGAACAATCCCATCTGCGTGGGAGACCCGGGGGTCGGCAAGACCGCCGTCGTCGAAAGTCTGGCCCTTCGGATCGTGGAGGGGGATGTTCCCGAATCGATGTCCAAGGTTCGCCTCCTGGGGCTCGACCTGGGGGCGCTCGAGGCCGGCGCCGGGGTCAAGGGGGAATTCGAGAACCGCTTAAAGGGCGTGATCGGCGAGATCAAGGCCTCTCCCGTGCCGGTCATCCTTTTTATCGACGAGGCCCATACGCTGATTGGCGCCGGCGGAGCCCAGGGAGGCGGGGACGCCGCGAATCTCCTGAAGCCGGCCCTGGCTCGGGGAGAGCTTCGGACCATTGCCGCCACGACCTGGGCGGAGTACAAAAAATACTTCGAAAAGGACGCGGCGCTGGCCCGAAGGTTCCAGCCCGTCAAGCTCGACGAGCCCTCCGTCGAGACGGCGATCCTCATCCTCCGGGGACTCAAGGCCCACTACGAGGCGGTCCACCACGTCACCATCCGGGACGACGCCCTTGTGGCGGCGGCCACTCTGTCCGACAGATACCTCACCGGCCGGAAGCTTCCCGACAAGGCGGTCGACCTTCTGGACACCAGCGCGGCCAGGATCCGGATCTCCCAGTCCTCAAAGCCCGAGAAGATCGAGGGACTCGAGCGGCGTATCCAGGCCCTCGAGCGGGAAAAGGACGGCCTCGAGCGGGACCGGACCTTCGGCCACTTCGTGTCGGACGAAAGAATCGAGGCGATCGGGGAGGAGCTCGAGGCTCTCGAAAAGGATCTCTCCCTCCAGCGGGAGCGATGGGAAAAAGAGAAAGTGGCCGTTTCGGAACTTTTGGCCCATCGGGAGGATCCTCGCAGGGAAGGCCCCGAGAGGGAGTCCTGGATGAAGGAGCTTCGGGCCAGGGAGGCGGCGGTCCGGGCGATCCAGGGGGATCATCCCATGATCCCCTTCGAGGTCGATCCGGAGACGGTCGCCCGGGTGGTCTCGAACTGGACCGGCATCCCTCTGGGCAAGCTCCTGCGGGAGCAGGCGCAGACGGTGATGAAGCTCCAGGAAACTCTGGGCGAGCGGGTCTTGGGACAGGAGCCGGCCCTGGCCCGGGTCGGCGAGATCATCCGGAACTCCCGGGCGGGATTCAAGGCGCCCAACCAGCCCGTCGGGATCTTTCTCCTGGTCGGACCCTCGGGGGTCGGAAAGACCGAGACGGCCCTCTCCGTCGCAGACATTCTGTTCGGCGACGAAAAGGCCACGGTCAGCATCAACATGAGCGAGTTTCAGGAGAAGCACCAGGCGAGCCGACTGATCGGATCCCCCCCCGGGTACGTGGGATACGGAGAAGGGGGGGTGCTGACCGAGGCGGTGCGCCAGCGACCTTACTCCGTCGTGCTCCTCGACGAGGTGGAGAAGGCCCATCCCGACATCCTGAACATGTTCTATCAGGTCTTCGACAAGGGGGTTCTCTCCGACGGGGAGGGCAAGGAGATCGACTTTTCCAACACGGTGATCTTCCTGACGAGCAATCTTGCCTCCGAGAAGCTCTCCGCCTACGCACTGGAACATCCGGAGGCGGGGTACGAGGAGCTGGTCAACCTCATCCGGCCCGATCTGTCGAGGCACTTCAAGCCGGCCCTCCTCGCCCGAATGACCATTGTCCCCTACCTTCCCCTTCGAGGGGAGTCCCTGGGACGGATCGTTCGCCTCAAGACGAGACGGCTCGCCCGTTCCTTCGTCGCGAACAACGGGGTGGAGATCGTCTTCGAAGACTCTCTGGTCGCCCATGTGGCGACCCAGTGCGAGACCTCCGAGGCCGGGGCCCGCAACATCGACTATCTGCTCCAGAGCCGGATCCTCCCGGAGATCTCGCGCGAGTTGATTGGCCGCCTGGTGGACGGGACCCTGGAAGGACCGGTCCGCGTCGGGATCGCGCCCGACGGAACCACCGTCATCGGGACCGGCGACGGGCAAGAGTCGGGGATCCGGGGATCCGAGAGTCCGGAGTCGGCCGTCAAGAGCAAGAGGAGGAAGCCATGAGTTCGGAAAATGGTGGGCAAGCCGGAGATGTCGCCTTTACCCTGGCCGTATCCGGCCTGGGTCCGTCCGCCTTTCATGTCGTGGACTTCACGGGCGAGGAACAGCTGAACGGGGACTATCTCTTCCGGATGACCCTTCTCTCCCGCCAGAACAGGCTGAAGCCGAAAGATCTCATCGGCCGGGACGCCTCCTTCGTCCTCGAGTCGCGGAGGGAGGGGCCCGTCGTGAGGGTGCCCTATCACGGGATGATCGGCGAGTTCGGGGTTTATCGGCAAGTGTTCGAGCAGACCGAGTACAGGGCGACGCTTGTGCCCCGGATCTCGACGCTTGGCCTTTCGGAACATTCGGAGGTCTACACCCTCGAGAAGGACGTTCCGGGGATTCTCGAGGAGGTTCTGAAGGAGGCGGGCTTCACCTCCCAGGACTACCAGTTCAAGATCGTCGACGGCGGACGCCAACGCTCTTTTGTCTGCCAGTACCGGGAAACCTCTCGCCAGTTTCTCGACCGATGGGTGGAAAGGGAGGGGATCGTCTACTATTTCGACCACTCCGGGGAAAAAGAGCGGGTGATCTTTTACGACCAGCCCCACCAAAAGCCCGCCTGGACAAAGACCTTGACCTATCGTCCTCCGGGGGATCCCGACATCGGCTTTTCGGACGACTCCCTGATCGAGTTCCACGAAACGGCCCGTCCGGTTCACGGCAAGGTGGTGGTCCAGGACTTCAACTACCGGAAGGCGAACCTTGACATTCGCGAGGAGGCGGTCCTCGACCCGCGCGCGGAAACCCTGCTCCAGGAGTACGGGGACAATCTCCGGACGAATGCCGACGCGAAGCGTCGGGTCAAGCTCCTGTCCGAGATGCTTCGGTGTCGGGGGCAGACCTTTTCCGGGACGAGCTCGGCCATAGAGATCCGGGCGGGCACGACCATTCAGGTCAAGGGACACTTCCGGGAGGAGATGAACGCGTCCTTTTTCGTCGTCCGGACCCGTCTCGAGGGGACCATGAAGGCTCCGCTCGCAGGAACGGATTCCGCCCCGGGGCAGTCGAGGTTCACCACCTATTTCGATGCCCTTTTGTCGGAGGTTCCCTTCCGTCCCGAACGCAGGACCCCCTGGCCCCGGATCCCGGGCGTCGTCCAGGCGGTCATCGAGGCGGAAGGTTCGGGGACGTTCGCGGAATTGAACGAGTACGGGGAATACAAGCTCCGCTTTCCCTTCGCGCTCACCAAAAGGAAGACACAGAAAGGATCGGGGTGGGTCCGGCTGTCCACCCCTCTTGCCGGGGCCGACAACGGGATCCACTTTCCCCTTCGCAAGGATACCGAGGTTCTGGTGGCCTTCCTGGGCGGGGATCCGGACCAGCCGGTGATCGTGGGAAGCATGGCAAATTCGGAGGGGCGGAATCTCGTGTCGAACCAGAATCCGCAGGTCAACCTCATCAAGTCGGCGGGAGGTCATTTCATCGCATTCAACGACGGAAATCTCGGTCGCTGAATTCCTGTCAAAGAAGCGATGAGGCCTCGTTTTGGTTCGTCGGACTGCCGGAAAGAAAAGCCAAAGGGACGCCGTTTGTTCGGTACGGCATGGCCCCCCAGCTTTGGGGGCCCATCAAACCAAAGGAGGCACCATGTCAGGAGGAACCACGTCAGGGATCGATCCGAGTGAGGACAACATCATTAAGGCCTATGGGACACCAGGGATCGTTGGCTACTCCAGCTCTTACATCAGCCTTCAGGCGGTCAACGGAATCTACCTCAATGGAGTCGGGGCCGGAAATACGGCTCCGACGAGCCTCCCCCCCGAGATGGCCAACGATACGAAAGGAAATTTCTATATTTCCGGACAGAATGGCGAGGCAGTCATCAAGTCCGTGGACAACGGCTCGATTCATTTGGACAGCAAAAATGGAGACGTGACCATCAATGTCCCGAACGGAACGCTGAACACCACAGTAAAGGCGGTCACCGGGTTCGTCAAGGGAGACAGCGTCACAAAAAACAGAGGGAACATCACATCTATCATTGAAAAAAGTTCCAATACCGTCGTTTTGGGAGCCTATACTCAGACCGTTGTCGGAGAAAGTCTCCAGGCCAATTTGGGAAACGGGACCAACCTCAATGCTGCGGGGGTCGAAACTATCAACATGGGCGAAATCTTCGATTTTAACTTCGGGGCCGCTCAAACTATCAACGTTACCGAAGAGACCACAATCACCCCTGAGGGGATCAATGTGGCGGAATCGAAAACGGAAGCGATGGAGAACGCCATCAAGGCGGCCCAGAACGACATCAAGACGGTCCAAAACGAGATAAAAACATCCCAAAACGAGATCGCGACATGTCAAAACTCCATTAAAACCGTTGAAACCGAACTCAAAACCGCACAGATTCGCATCAAAGACACCGTGATAGATGTGGACGTGGTCGAGGACGGTCTCCTGACTATCGCCGGAATCTGTATTTTCACCTGAAGGGCATTCTGACATGGCCCTTGTTTTCGCAGCGAAAAGGAAGAAAACCCTGTCATGAAGATCATCAAACCCGTTCTTTTGGGATTTCTCTGGAGAACCTACAATAGGCAAGGGAACCGTCTGGCCCTGACCGGCCTCCTGGCCTTTCCCTTCTCCGATCCGGAGGTGCCCCTCACCGAACAGGAGATGTGGAAGGCGGTGGCCCCCCTCTTTCCTCCGGACTCCCCCTGGGACGAGGGCATTCCCAAGGACCGGGGAGAGGTCCTTCTGGTGGGCGACAGCCATGCTCCGGGAGGCTTCCCTGTTCCTCATCGTCAGGCGAGTCTCAGGATCGGTCCCGTCGCAAAGGTCCTGGACGTTTACGGGGACCGGGTCTGGAACCGGGACCGGGGTCTCCTGCGAAAGAGCGATCCCCAACCCTTCCTCTCCATGCCGGTCGACTTTGCCCACGCCTTCGGAGGGCCGGGATATGGGCCAAATCCTGCGGGAAAAGGATTTGCGGAGCCTCCGGACGGGGGTCCACGACCTCTTCCCAATATCGAGGATCCCCTCCGGCCTCTTTCGTCCCCGGACGATCGGCCCGAGCCGGCCGGATTCGGACCCCTCGGCATCGTCTGGACCGGCCGCTACAGAAAAGTCGGAAAATACCGCTCCCATGAGCTGGGGAAGGAGCCTCCGCCCCTTCCGGCCGACACCGACTGGACCCTCTTCAACCAGGCTCCTCCGGACCAGTGGCTTCCGGGGATGTGGAACGGGGGAGAGGAGTTCTCCCTCTCCGGGTTCCATCCCGAGTCGGACACCCAGGCGGGCCGCCTCCCCCGGCTCCGGATTCGGGCCTTTGTCGCCTTTTTGGATGAACATACGGTTGAAGCAACGATGCATCCCGAGACGGTCTGGCTCTTTCCGGGACTTTCGATGGGGGTGGTGGTCCATCGGGGCTTCCTCCCCATCGAATCCGACGACGCCTCCGAGGTCGGCTCCATTCTCCTCGGGGCCGAAGATCCCGGCGAGACCCGTTCCGTCGACCATTATCTGGCCGTCAGATCCCGTCGGGAAGACAAAGGCTCCAAGGACCTCTCCCGCTTCGGGGACGCCCCCCTTCTTCCGGGACGATTGGCCAACGATCCCCGGGCCAACCTTTTTGACCCGAATCGACTGACGGGACAATCCCCCCAAAAGGCCTTCGAGTTCCCCAAGAGGGTCTCCCGGCAAATGGACAAGGTCCAGGAAAAGCTCGACAAAGTCCGGGAGTCCCTCTCCAGGCTTTCGCTGCCCCCGGAGGGATCATCCGTGGACCTCTCCGGGTCCCTCCGGGCTCATATGGATACTGCAGACCAGAAATTCAAGGAGCTTCGGGAGAGGCTCGAGAATCCGTCTCCCCCGGCCACCGCCGACAAACTCGAAGAACTCAAGAAAAAAAAGATCGATGTCGATGCCCTGAAACAGCAGGCGGTTCAAAAATTCGAGGCCGCCATCGGCAGGATCCCTCCGGACGTTCTGGAGAAAATGGGCAAGACCCGGGAGGACCTTCTCTCGAAAATTGCCGACCTCAAAGGCTCTTTCCAGGGGCACCCCAAAAACCCGGCCCCCCGGAAGATCCAGCCGTCCGTCGAGGAGCTGATCGGGAAAGATCGGATCGTCTCTTCCCTGCAATCCGTGCGCGCTCGGGTCGCGGCCTCCCTCCCGGAGGGGGGGCCCCCTTCCTCCGAAGTGTCAGAAAAGCTCGCGCAAATGGAGGCCTCCCTCGAATCTCTTCCGGTCCTCCTGGACAGGATGAGTGCCGCAATCCCCCGACCCAGCGTGGAGGGGATCATCCGGATCCTCCATCATTTCGCGCCTCCCGATCCGGATCCCGCCCGTTCGTCCGAACTTCGCCGGACCGTGCAGGAGGAACTCTCCCGGAGGGGCTCCTTCAAGAACCGGAATCTCCGGGGGGCGGACCTCTCGGGACTCGATCTCTCGGGGGCCGACTTCTCCGACGCCGACCTGATCGGAGCCGACTTCACGGGGGCGAACCTCTCCGACGCCCGATGTGCCGGGGCCTGGATGGCCCATGCCGACTTGTCCCGGTGCACCCTCGACCGGACGAACTTTTCCGGAGCAAGCCTCGGATGCGCCAACCTGTCCGGATCCGGGGGAGCCGGAATGTCCTTCAGAAATGCCTTTCTCTCCGGGGCCATTCTGAGCGATGTTCTGTTTTCGCAGGGAGATTTTTCCGGGGCCGATCTTTTCCATGCCGTCTTCAGGCGCTCTGAAATCCACCGGAGCTCCTTTGTCCAGACGAAATTTCTTCGGGCAGGGACCCTTCCCTTTTCCCGTCCGGAGGGGCTTCCCCCAAGCGAAGAGGCCATTCCCCGATTTCCCATAGAAGAGACCGACTTCGCGGGGTCGGACTTTACGAAGGCCTTTTTCATGAAGGTCGACTTTATCCGATCGAACCTGTCGGGGTGCCGCCTGGACCAGGCCAATTTTCTCGAATGCACCGGGCCGGGGACTCGGTTCGACGGAGCCAGCCTCAAAAAAGCCGCCTTTCCGAAATCCACCGATTTCAAACAATCCATCTTCCCAAAGGCGGATCTTTCGGGGGCGAACCTTCGGGGGCTCGATCTCGAGGGAAGCGACTTCCGCGGTGCGGTTCTCGCCGGAATGGACGGATCGGGGGGCGTCTTCCGGATGACCAATCTCTCGGGGGCCAAGGCCCAAAAGGCCCGCTTTCAGAAATCCGACCTTCGGTTCGCAGACGGCCGGGGAGGAGACTTCAGTCAATCCCTCTTTCTCAAGGCCGACCTCCGGGGAGCCGACTTCTCCCGCAGTTCGCTCTACAAGGCGGGATTCGCTGGAGCCAAGGTCGACGCTGCCACCCTTTGGGACCATGCCCTGACCGGAAAGACCACCCTCCCGCAGGAGAGAGTCCGATGACCCGCCTCGAAATTCCGGAGATCTTCGAACTGATCGCCGATGGCCTCCCCGTCAGGGAGGTCGACCTTTCGGGACTCGATTTCTCGGGGCTCGACCTCTCCAGGGCCGTATTCCTGAACTGCAACGCTTCGGGTACCCGGTTTTCCGAGACCCGCGCCGAAGGAGCCCTCTTCAAGGGCTGCACCCTGGACGGGTCGAACTGGAGCCGCGCCAAGATCGTCAAAGCCGCCTTCCTCGACTGCGACCTCTCGGAGGGGCTCTTCGCAGAGATCGACGGAACCCTGTCCCGCTGGATCTCTCCAAAGCTTGCCAACGCACGCTTCGATCGTGCCGTCCTCAATCGCGCCGCTTTCATCCGGGGAGACTTCGGGAAATCCGTCTTCACGGAGGCAAGCCTCGAAAAGGCGTCGTTCGTGGAGAGCCGTTTTTCCCAAACGGATTTTTCCGGAGCTCGCATCGTCAAAACCGTGTATGTCAAACCGGATCTCTTCGGGTGCCAGTTTTCCGGAGCGACCTTCCAGAACCCGATCTTCGTCAAGGGATCCCTCAGGGGCCTCGACTTTTCCGGCATGCGCCTTCCCATGATCCAGGCCAGCGGATGCGATCTCTCGGGGACGCGCTGGGTCGGTTCCGACGTCTCCCTGGGGAACTTCTACCAGTCCGATCTGTCGGGAGCCGACTTCAGCCGGGCGGTGGGGGGCAAGGCTCTCTTCACCGAGTCCATTCTCGGCGGTGTTTCGGCTCCCGGAGCCCGCCTTTCGATGGCCTCCTTCCAGAAGGTCGACGCCTCCGGCGCGGATTTCTCCGGAGCCGACCTCTCTCTTTCCCCCTGGACGGAGGCCCGGTGCATAGAGACCGACTTCTCGAACGCCAACCTGGCTTTTTCCGACTTTTCCCACGCCGACCTGTCGTCCGCCATCTTCCAGGGGGCCAGCCTCGGCCGGGCGACCTTCCATCGCGCCAGGGAATCGACCGCCGACTTTACGGGGTCGACCCGGACGCTTGCCCGCGAGGCGGATCCCGAGCGCGGAGAGGCCGAAGACTTTCAGCCCAGAATTTTTGAATCGCAGGAGGCCCCATGAGTCCCGAAATTCTTGCCGCTCCCCCCGAGGCGCTGTCTCTTCTCCGGATGGGTCTTGTCACGCGCTTTTTCCAGGACCGGGTGGAGGTCGCCCTCGACGGGAAAATCCACACGGCCATCTGTTCCTCCGGTTGCGCGGTGGATCCCCGTCCGGGGGACCTGGTCGTTCTTTTTTTCCCGGAGGGCCATCCTCCCGTCGTTCTCGCGATCGTCGACGCGGGAAAAACGGCCGAATCGTCTCCCAGGACCATGCGGTTTCCCGAGGGCCTCGTCATGAATGTCTCGGGTCGGCCTTTTACCCTGAACGCCCAGGAGGGACTCGAGATCGGCTCTCCGGAGGTTCGTCTTCGGAGCGGTCGGCTGTCGGGGCAATTTTCCGAGTGCGAGATCGCCGCCGGCTCATTGACCCTCACCGGAGGAATGATCTCGCTGATCGGCGAGACGGTCAGGCACGTCGCCAAGTCTCTCGAACGGGTGGCCCAATGGCTTCACGACCGGGCCCATGGATCCATCCGGGAGATCCAGACCCTCGACCGGCACACCTCCGGGGAAACGATGATCGAGTCGGAATCGATCGTCTCGATCCAGTCGAAAACCACGCTTGTCGCAAGCGAGGAGCTCGTGAAGATCGACTCCGACCAGATTCATCTCGGATAGAACAAGAAGGAGGTCCGTATGTTTGCCAATTGTCAGGCGGGGGGGATGGCCCTGGGATTTCCCGACGTCTGCAAGACGCCTGTAGGGCCGGTCCCGGTGCCGATTCCTTACCCCAACATCGCGATGAGCCCGATGGGGGTTCCCCCCGTGCCAAACGTCCTCTTCGGAGGGGCTCCGGCCCAAAACCTCACGACCGAAGTTCCTCTGACCCAGGGGGACGAGGCGGGGGTCCTGGGAGGTCTCGTCTCGCAAATGATAATGGGGCCGGGAACATGCCTCGACGGCGCCAATACAATCCTGGTGGGAGGAGCGCCGGCCACGCGCCTCACCTCCCCCACCCTTCAGAACGGAATCAACGCCCCGGGAGTCTGCCTGGTCCCCGCCCAGCTTACCGTTCTTTTGCTGGCCCCCTAGAGATGATAAGGAGTTTCTCTTTCATGACGAAACGAACCTTGCCTGTCCGCCCGGGATTCCTGACGGCATGTCTTTTCCTGGCGGTCCTGACGGGTCTTGCCGCCTGCACCTCCATCCGCACCGAGACGAACCCGAAGGTCAGCGTCCAGAAGAAGGTGCACTGGTCCTTCAAAAGGCAGGCGGTGACGCTCGACGTTTTTGCCGATCTCGACCTCAACCTCTCGGACAAGAGGCCCCACACGCTGGTCGTGGGGATTTTGGAGTTCCAGGATCCAAACGCCTTTATGGCTCTTGTCCAGGATCCGGACCGCGCCATGGAGACTTTGGCGGCGGGAAAAAAAAGGACAGGAATTCTCGGGATGTGGCGATTTATCATTCCTCCCGGCGCCCATCAATTGCTGACGGTCGACCGGATGCGCCACGCGAAGTATCTTGGGGTGATTGCGGGGTATTCCGGCTATTCCTTGAAGAGGGACATTCTCCTTCGGCCCCTCCCGGTGACAGTCGAACGCTCGGGCCTCATATTCCGGAGCAACCATTACCGTCCGGCCCCGACGTTCGTTTCCATCTGGCTGGGAAGCCGACACTTGCTGGGCATGGCGATCCTCGACCACCGAAAGAAGGCCGGAAGGCTGCAGTAGCCTCCGCAAACAGGCCCCGGGAAGCCACTCTGACGACACTCGATGAGACGGAAGGAGTCATCGCATCATGAAATCCCTGAAACCGATCTACTGGCATCAAGGACTCTTCCTTCAGCCCCAGCACTTTCAGCTGACGGACCTTTTGCAGCAGGCTCTGGCGCGTCCTTACCTCGACGCCACACTTCCCTTCGGGTGGGGCGTCCGTGAAATCGACATCCAGGCCTCGGCCCTGTCCCGGGGGACCGGGCACGTCAACTCCTTCAGTGCGGTCTTTCAGGACGGGACCTTCGTCCAGTTTCCCGGGAACGCCGTACTCCGTCCCCGTTCTTTCGAGAAGGACTGGACCTATCGAGACCGTCCTCTCACGATTTACGCGGGACTCCGGCGACTTCAGGAGAACGAGTCCAACGTGACCACGATCTCGAGCCTCGATGCGGAAGGGGGGGAGACCCGCTTCGTGACCCTTCCCGATCCGGAGGAGGTTCGCGATCTTTTCGGTGAGGGACCCGATGCCCTGGTCAAGAGCCTCCACTTCAATATCCGCCTTTTCTGGGACAGCGAGATCCCGCATCTCGGCCAGTACAACCTGATTCCCGTCGCCCAGGTCTTGTGGGACGGGGGAGCCATCAAGGTCAGTCCCACCTTCATTCCCCCCGCCCTGTCCCTTTCGTCCTCCCGCACTCTTTCGGGCCTGGCCCAGGAGATCAGGAACGAGTGCGCGAGCCGTGCCCGGCAGCTCGAAGAGTTCAAGTCCTCCGGAGAGGAGCGGGGCGAAGGCTCGGAAGCCGGCACCATCACCTACCTTCTTGCCCTCCGGACCCTGAACCGCTACGTGCCCCTGCTCTACCAGTATACGGAAAGCGATCCTCTTCACCCCTGGCACCTCTACGGGGTCCTGCGGCAGATGGTCGGGGAGCTCAGCACCTTTTCGAGCAGCATCAATCTGTTCGGGGAGTCCGAGGTCTTTAAGGAACCTCTTCCGGCCTACCTGCATGAGGATATCTGGGGCTGCATGACCCGCGCCCAGAGCGTTCTGTTCACGCTCCTCAACAGCCTGACGATCGGTGCCGATCTTCTCGTGCGCCTCGACGCGAAGGACGAGGGCTTCCACGCGACACTCTCCCAGTCCTTCTTCTCTCCGAGGACGCGCTACTACCTTGCCCTCCGGACCGAGGAGGAAACCGAAACGCTCCTCGCCTCCTTCATGGATACCGCCAAGGTGGGCACGCCCTCCCTCATGGACACCCTGATCCGCCGTGCGCTTCCGGGCGTCTTGCTGTCTCCGATGAGCGGGCCGCCGTCCGGGCTTCCCCGGCGACTCAACACCCATTATTTCCGGATCGAGACGCGCGACAGCGTCTGGGAGGCCATCCGCCAGGAGGAGGCGATCCAGATATTCTGGCCGACAGCCCCCCCCGGAACCACAATCGATCTGATCGGGGTGAAGTGATGGGGACGCTGACCGACTACTACGTTCCGGTCGCCGCCTGGGTCAAGGACCGGCTATTGGCGGGAACGCTGGACTCTCCGATCGAGGTCGAAGCCGAGATCGCCTCCCGGATCGAGAGGGCCCGCCGGGCGGCCCGAGAGAACGGCATCGACGAGAAGATCTTCGAGGCCGGCCTCTTCCCCGTCGTCGCCTGGATCGACGAAAGCCTCATGTGCTCCGACTGGGCCGGGGCGAAGGAATGGAGATCGATGCTTCTTCAGAAGGCTCATTTCAATATCGTCAACGGGGGAGTCGAATTCTTCCGGAGACTTTCCGCCCTGGGGCCCGAACCGGCCGATCGCGAAATCCTGGCCGTCTATTACATGGCGCTCCATCTCGGCTTCCAGGGCCAATACGGGATGAAGGGAGGAGATCAATCCGCCATCCAGGTTCGCCAGCGCCTGCAGATTCTCCTGGAGCCGGCCCGCCTCTCCGAGGGAGAGGCGCTTTTTCCCGGCGTTCTCCCGGCGACCATGGCTCTTTCAGACCCGGGCGGATACGCCCGGAAGAAGAACCGAAGGGTCAGGACGCTCCTGCTGTGGGGAACTCCTCCGGGGATCCTTCTGATTCTCTTTGTGGTCTTCGATCGGATCATCCACCGGATGGTCCAGAACGTCTTGTCCCATCTTTATTGATCTCGGAGGATTGGGCTCCATGCTGAAGAAGATTCTGCGGCCCCTGCTGTTCCTGATTTTGGCCCTTTCCCTCTTTGCCCTGGTCTGGCTGGCAGGAATCTGGGCCAATTGGCCGATCCAGGTGTCGATTCCTGTCGCCTTCGCGGTCGTCGTGCTGTTTTTTTCCGCGCGTCGGATCGTCCTCTTCTTCCGAAGGAAAATCGCCCAGGCGAAGCTTCGGCGATCGGCCATGACGGACCGCAAGTCCGGGCGTCTTCTGGCGATCCAGAGCCTATGGAAATCGGCAAGAAGGAATGTTCAGGGAGAGGGAGGTCTCCTGTCGAACCCCCTGTCCACACTTCCTTTCTACCTTGTCCTGGGAAACAGCGGCTCGGGAAAGACGACGCTCCTTCTGAACGCGAATATTCCGATCCGTTTCCGGACTGTCGTCCGGGAGGAGATCCCTCCCCCGACCGACACCATCGAGCTCATGCTCGAGGACAAGGCGATTCTCCTGGACACCTCCGGCCGGTACGTCTCGCTCGATCCGGCCGAGGACGCCTCCGCGGAGTGGTCGACGATCCTCGGCCTCCTTCATCGCACCCGTCTCAGGGAGCCGTTCAACGGAGTCGTCGTGACCCTCTCGGTCGAGGACCTCTGGACCCTCGATCCGGTGAAGCTGTCGCAGCTTTCCCAGAATATCCGGCAGCGGATCGATTCCCTCATCCGGACGCTCCACGTGAGTTTCCCGGTCTACGTCATGGTGACAAAGCTCGACCTTCTCGGAGGCTTCAGGCCTTTCCTCAACGCCCTCCCGATCTCCCAGACCGGAGAAATGATGGGGGTCCTCTCCAATCCGTCCGAATCCTGGGAGGAGACCTTGAGCCGCGGGATCCGGGAGATCGCCGACAGAGTCAAGTCCCTGATGTTCCGCCGGGCGGACGCCCCTCAGCCCGATCCCGAAGCGCTGGTCTTCCCGCTGGAAATAGAGGCTCTCGAATCCCTGATGAACCCCTTTCTCAAGGGGCTGTTCGAGCCCTCTCCCTATCTTCACCTTCCGAGATTCCGGGGGATCTTCTTCTCGAGCGGGATTTTCGGAACTCCGAAGTTTTCTCAGATCCTGGGCCACGATTTTGCCAAGGGACGCAGTGGCGAGGTGGAGATCGTCGACCGGTCCGGGGTGGCGCTTCCCCCAAAGAATTCCTCCAAGGCCGGATCGCTCCCCTCCCTTCAGGGAAATGCCGATGCCCACGGGAGCCTCGCGAGGGGGGGAGGCAAGGGCCTCTCCTTGCTGTCGGGCGCCTTCCTCAAGGACTTCTTTACCCGGCGCCTCCCGGAAGACCGGGACCTCTCCGTTCCCATCGGCCTGATCGCCCGATGGCGACAGATGTCGACCAACATTTTTCTTATGGGATGGTACGGGGCCTCCCTGGCCCTGGGAGTCTACCTCGTCCTGTCTTACGTCAACGCCGCCCGGACGATAAAGGTCATGGTCGCTCGCCAGCCGGGGCCGATCAGCGTCAAGGGGGACCTTCACCAGAACATGGAGAGCATGGAGCGTTACCGGAGCCTGATCGACTGGATGGGACAGAGGGACTCAAGCTTTTCCTCCCGGCTTCTCGCCTTTTCGCTCGAGACGGGGAGGCTTGAGGAGGCCATGAAGCACCGGTTCGACCGGGAGTTCGAGACCGCCATCCTCCCCCAGCTGAACCTCACCCTGCGAACCCGGCTGAGAGGCCTTCTCGACGAGGATCCGGACCATCGCCTCGCAGACTACGTGGACATCCTCGTTCGGAGGATCAACCTCATCAAGGACCGCATCGCCGGAGTCTCCTTCGCCGTCCTCAAGACCCGGCCCCAGCCCGGGAGCCAGGACATCGTGGATCTCGACCCCTCGATCTCCCCCCAGGAGGCGATGCACTTTTCGGAAATCTACCTCGCCTACATCTCCTGGGCTCCCCTGGATCCCGTCCGCCAGGACCTCGACTTTCTCCAGTCGCTCCTTCTGGAGGTCGAGCAGACCCTTCCGGACTTCCATTGGCTGGCGGACTGGGTCAACGCCCGGGACGACGTCGACAGGGTCACGCTCGCCACCTTCTGGAAGGGAACCGTCAAGGACTCGGGCGAACAGATCGTTCTCCCGGCCTACACCAACAACGGAATGAAGCGGATCGAAGGCTTTCTCGCGGAGGTTCGCAAGGCCAGCCCCGAGACCTTTCCGATCGCTCGTTCCATAAAGAGTTTTCTGTCCTGGTACCGTTTCAGGAAAGAGATGGCGTGGTTCGACTACATTCGCGGATTCTCCCGGGGAGAGGAGACGCTGGGGGACCTCGTTCAATGGAAGTCCGTCTTTCAGACCCTTCCGGGCCCCAAGAGCCCCTATCTTCTCCTGGCCAAGCGCCTCGAGAGCGAGTTTCCGAAAACCGGGGACGACTCTCGCCGTCCCTGGAAGGTCCTTCTCAGGGAGTACCTCCAGATCGCCAGATACCGGGGTCCGAAGTCGAACGTCGTTTCCAAAATCCAAAGCTACGCCTCGGCCTTCAACGAGTCCGGGCGGACGGGCCTCCATGGCGGTCCCGGGGCGGGAGAACGGACGATGAAGTCCCTGATCAAGGCCGGACAGGCCTATGCCCTTTATTCTTCGGGCCTTTCCGCGGCCGTGACGGAGGGAATCCAGGGCCGCGGCCACGATCTGAAACTGGCGGGGGAGTACTATTCCTATTCCCGGGCCGCTTCCAAGAAGCCGCCCGTGCTGATCGCGACCTCCGACGCGCTCGAATCGATCCGCCAAAATCTTCTCTCCCGGGACGATCCTCAGGAGAAGATCCTGTGGAATCTTGTCTCCGGTCCCTTCCGGACCGCCCTCGAGATGATCGACCGGGAGGCGGCCTGCGCGATCCAGGACAAGTGGCTGGCCACGGTGGTCGCACCCGCCCAGGCCAGTCTTTCCAGGCAGGATCTCGACCACTTCCTTCTCGGGCAGGGGGGCGCGATTCCGGCATTCATGGACAAGACAATGGCGCCCTTCGTCCGGAGAAGCCCTTCCGGCTACGCACTCGTCTCCCGAGACAAGAGCTCCGTGGCCGTCAGGCCCTCCTTCTTGCTCTTCGTAAACGACGCCATAAACTCCCAACGGTCTCTCGATCTGACCCAGAAGAGAAACGAAATCGCGAAGAAGAAGCGGCATCTCGACCTGGTGAACCTTCGCCAGTCTCTCGGAAAGCAGGAGCGGAGCGATCAAGAGAAGATCCTTGCCATGGCCAAGACCAAGTTCCCCGTGGTGATCAAGGCTCTTCCGACCGACGTCAATCCGGAGGCGCTCGCCCGTCCCTACCTCACGAGGCTTACGCTGGAATGTGCCGAGAAGAAGCATATGCTGAACAATCTCAACCTGCCGGTCCGGAGGGCCTGGGAATGGTCCTCGCTCACCTGCGGGAAGACCTCCCTTGAAATCCGCCTCGGCAATCTTCTCCTGACCCGGGACTACCCCGGCGGCAACGGGTTCATCCAGTTCCTCCAGCAGTTCTACCAGGGGAGCCTGACGCTGACGCCCGCGGACTTCCCCCTGAAGAAAAAGGCTCTCGAGAATCTCCGGGTCACCTCCCTGACCGTCC
Source organism: Nitrospirota bacterium (assembly GCA_023481175.1). Classification (GTDB taxonomy): domain Bacteria; phylum Nitrospirota; class Leptospirillia; order Leptospirillales; family Leptospirillaceae; genus UBA4572. The sequence goes on along the minus strand of JAMCWM010000053.1, from coordinate 8,905 downwards.
ACTACCGGTTCAAGGGGATCCACGCCCTTCTGATCAGCTATCAGGACTACCTTCAGGCGAAGCAGTCGCTGGACAAGGTCAAGGAGAAGATCGCGCGGATCGATCAGGAGCTGGCCATACAGGACACCAACGGGCTCGACGACCAGAAGGCCGCGCTGAGGAGTCAGCCCTTCGCCATCCGGAGGGTCCCGACGGACATCTCGCTGTGCCTGCCCGGAGAGAGCCCCGGGGTCTCCTCCGAAAACGGGATCGGGAACACGCCCGAATCCAACACAAGCGGAGGGAGTGGAACATGACAGGAGCCGAACTCGGACGTTCTCCGATTCGACCGGACGCTCCGGCCGGAGACGACATACGCGATCAGGACATTTTTCTGGACCTCCAGGCGGAAGTGAACCGTTCGCAGTCGATCTCGTCGGGAGCCTCGGCCGTCGTCGACTGGGCCAATGTCCAGAAGATGGCCTCTGCGATCCTCGAGGGCAAGAGCAAGGATCTTCTGGTGGCCGCCTATCTCTCGGTTGCGCTGGCCCGGAGAAACGGTCCTCCGGGGGCAATGGAGGGGATCTCCCTGCTGAACGCGATGGTGGCCGAGCACTGGGACGGCCTCTTTCCCCCGATCGGCCGCCTTCGCGCCCGCAGAAACGCCCTCTCCTGGTGGATGACCCAGATGCAGGAGCTCCTGCCCTCGATCTCCTCTCCCGAACTTTCGCCGGAGGCGATGGAGCAGGGGATGAAGGAGATCCGCGAACTGAACGCGACTCTGGGGGACAAGGATCCGGAAGGCCCTTCGCTTTCGCCCCTTTATCCCCTTATCCAGGGGCTTCCGGTCGCTCTTCCTGCCGCCCCGGCGAAGCCCGCCTCCTCCGATTCCTCTTCCGCCGCGTCTTCGGGCCCGTCCTCTTCGGGATCGGGTGGCTCCTCAAAGGAATCCTCTTCCGGCAGCAACTTCTCCATTCCCGAAGAGGGAGACCCGGTCCTTGCCCTCGAGCAGATTTCTCCGGCCCTTTTGTCTCTTGCCGAGCGCCTCCAGGACGCGGATCCGGAGGATGGCCGCGCCCACTTTCTCTCGCGGACGATCCTCTGGGAAGGAATCCGGGAGATGCCGGACAGCGAAGAGGGAGTGACGCGGATTCCGGCTCCCCCTCCCCATATTCTTTCGGCCCTGGAGGCCCAGAGCGGCTCCGGTTCCGAGGAGGACTTCCTCCGTTTTCTCCTTTCCCGTCAGGCGGACTCGCCCTTCTGGTTCGATCTCTCCTTCCGGGCCGGGCGCATCCTCGAGAGCCGGGGGCCCAAAGGGTCCGGCGGGGCGGAGGCCCTTCGGGGGGCTCTTCGGGCTCTCATCGCGCGACTTCCCGGAATCGAGACGCTCTCCTTTTCGGGAGGGGAACTCCCCTTTCTCTCCGAAGAGGGACGCGCCTGGGTGGCCCGGGGGAACGCCTCCCGGGAGTCCGGGGAGGGGGAAGCGGGGGCAAAAAACCCGACCGCGGCCCTGTCGAAGGTGCGGGCCGCCCTGTCGGACGGGAGGCTCTTCGAGGCCTGCGACCTCTTCGAGGAGATCCGCCGGAAGGAGCCGTCTCCCCGAGGCCGCTTCCTCCTGAACCTCGAGCTTCTCTCGGCCGTCGAGCAGCAGGGACGGGACTTCCCCGTCCTTTCCCTGGCGAATGTCCTTCTGGAGGAGATTGAACGCTTCCGCCTCGATCTCTGGGAGCCGGCTCTGGCCGCCAAGGCCCTCCCGGTCCTGTGCGGACTCTTCCGGTCGACCGGCGACGAGGCTCTTCTCCGGCGCGCCGAAGAGCTCTCCGTCCGCTTGGCGGCCCTGGACATCTCCGGGGCCGTCCGGGCGTTCCAGAACGCCCGATGACGGGAGGGCCGTTCCGAAAGGTGAGGGCGGATCATTTGGGATTTCCCCCGCCGGGAAGGTGTCCTGGCGGGAAAGAGGAGCAGGACGATGGCGAAAAAACCCCCTCTCGAGCGGGAGAGCGATGCGTCGAAGGAGTCCGGCGCGGCCGACCGCGAGATTTTTCTCGATCTCCGGACATCTTTCTACCAGGAGCTGGCCAGGCTTCTCCGGATGCGAACCGACATGAGTCTCTCCGACCTCATCGATGTTCTCGAAAATACCGGGAAGTATCCGCGGGCCATTCTTCAGGACATCTCCAAAAAACTCCGGGAGGGAGAGGCCTCCTTTTCGGCGGTGATTCGGGAGTATGCGCCGGTCAGGGATTCCGTCATCCTGAACCTTTCGGACAAGCGCGCCTGCCCGCTCGAGAGCGCGCTCGCGTTTCTCGTCGACTTCCCCGAATGAATCCCCCCCTCTCGGGCCGGGGCGGACGGGAGCCTCGATTTCTGACCAGGGGTCGTCGGACGCCATCGGGTCGATGGGCGGTCTTTTTTCATCGTTGGTCCCGACGGTGCGGGAGGATTCGCCGAACGCCCTGTCTGACGCGTTCGGAACCCCTTTATGCCCTGACGCTTGCGCCGATCTTCGGCCCGCGCTTTCGGGGAAGAGAGATACGCTGTTGATGTTTGCCTCGATCTTGTCGGGAAGGCCCCCGGCTGCACGGGGAGGGGAAACCATGAAGACGGCGATACTGCAGGCCTTGGGATTTTCGCTGGTTCTCCTGGCTCCGCTCTTGTTTTCTCCCCCGTCTGTCCGGGCAGGGGGATGCGTCTCGACGGGGTCTCTCGGGAACGTTCTCTTGAACTGTCCCTCTCCCGTCGGAAAATCCCCGAAGCCCGCGGCGAAGGAGCCGGGCTCCGCCCTGTTCGAAAGGAACTGGATCCTGAGGATCCGCGTTCCGCAAGGGGACTGGCACTCGGCCATCCGCTCGGGCGTCGCCGCCTGGGTTGCGCGAAAGATCTATCCCCATCCGACAATGGAGGAAAGGGTGCTCCTGAATGCGGCGATCCGGGACCTGACCCGGACGGGATTCCCGGTCGAAGCGAGCAAGCAGTCGGACCTGATCGCCAGGGTCCGAGTGACAGCCGAAACATTGAATCGCATCGCCGCGCGCCTCGAAAAGGCAGTCAGGAAGGGCCATCCCTCCTATCATGTCGCCCGGGTGATGGTCACGGGCGGAACCCGAAAGGAAAATCAGTTTGCCGCCGCACAGATTCCGGTTCCGACGTCCGGGGTCGTCGCGTCGGACCAGATGTCCCAGAAGCTCTACGACATCTCCCAGGTCCCGGGATTTTCCCGGGCGGACGGGATGATGGTCCCGGCGATCGCGACCCGCGACCTGACCTTTTCCCTTCCCCACATCCTGACCGTCCAGAGCACTCAAAAAGACTGGGCGCGGGATATCCGGAGGCAGGTGGTCCTTCTTGTCGCCAATCTCCTGATCGACATGAAGAACCCGCTGGGCCGAAAGATCGCCGAGACGCTCTCCCGGAGGCTGTCGCGGATCCCCTGGCCTCGCCTTGTGATCCGGAAGGAGAAGGAGGATTCCTATCACGTCGAGATTTCCCCTCTCCTTCTGAACACGTTAAAGAACATTCTTCTCCAGGCCGCCGCCTTGGGGACGGTTCCTGAGACGGTCTCTCTGGCGGACCGTGCGGGCCAGCTGTCGACCGGCAATCTTTTCGCCCCCCCTCCCGCCGCCCTCGAGTACGACGACTTTCTTGTCCATCTCACGCCGGTTCCGACCTTTTCCGGATCGCAGATCGAGGTCGACAATTACGGATATGCCCCGACGGGCGCGGTCGTCCTGAACGCCACGGGAACCGTCAACAATGCCCTGGTGGCGGGGGGGCTCTTTAGCGTCACCGCCTCGACGACCTTCGGGGGCATGAACTCGGGGATGGTGGGCGCCTCCCTTCCGATCGGGCTCTATGTCCGGGCCGGGACGGATCTCACCGCCATGAACTACCTTCTCGGCCAGGGCTTTTCCCCCTGGGGCCACGGAACGAACGCCGCCGCCCTCACGGCCCTGGGGGTGAGCGGGAGCAACTATTCCGCAGACCTGTGGGTCTCCCAGAGCCTCGTCCAGAGAGAAGACCGGAGGCTGGCCCTCAAGGAGACGCTCTTTCTCAAGGAGTTCCAGGACACCTATTCTCCGACGGTCCAGAACGACCGGAGCCTGGTGGGGGGGATCCTGGATCTGTCGGGGTTCCGGACGTCGGGACGGCTCAGCGTCTCCTTCGACCTCTCCGCCACCGAATACGATCTTTCCCAGGGAAGCTCCTCGAGCCCGCTGAATCCCTACTACGCCGACACGCCGGGGCTCCAGAGCTACCTCACGGGCAACGGGCAGATCGGTTTCGCCTTCACGCCGAAATATTCCCTGGTTCTGGGGACGGTGGACCAGCAATACATCGGGGGGGGGACGCTCGACCCGATGCTTCAGGCCACGCTTGGAGGGGTGTCCAACGTGATGGCCCTTCCCACCGCCTCCCTCTTCGGAAACGATCTCTATGTCGGGAGCTTGACCTTCACCCGGTCGGATCCCGTCGAAGCCGGGGTCTTCTCCACCTCGGGCTTCTTCGACTTAGGCGAGATCTCGGGGGTCGTCTCGAGCTATCTCGCCATGGGTCCCGGCCTCGAGGAATCCTTCAACGCGGCGCACTTTTTCGCCAGAATCGACGCGGCGGTTCCGGTCGGAGCCCTTCCGGTCGTGGGGCTGGGAACTTCGATCACGGCGCTCGCCGGAGGAAACATCGGCCAGGGGGGGATCCCGATCCAGCTGTGGTTGTCGGTCGGAATCAGGGAGTGAGGAAGAGGGGGAAGGGGAAATCGGGGCCGGGTCCTGACGTCGCGGGTCGCCTTTCGTTTTTCGGGGCGCTCGAAACGGAGGAACGCCTCCGGCATATCCGGAGGCCGACGTCGGGGGCAGGGGGAGACTGTCATCGCAGGGGAGAGGGGCAAGCGTCCCGATGCGCCGCTTTTTTGCCGGGTGCGGATCGAGGAGCCGGCAGGGCGGGCCGGCGGATCCTGGATCCGGGTCTTGAGGGCCAGGAGAGGGGCCTCCGATCCATAAAGAAAGCGTCTCACGGATTGCTGGGGAACCGGTTTTTTGTCGGATGACAGGGTCCCGGAAGTTCAGGCTGTCGAGCTTTCGTCCCGGATCCAAACCGGACGGACCGCTCTCTCCGAACCGCGGGACTCTCCGCAAGGGGATTTCCGCCACACGTCATTTCAGGAGGGTTTTCGATGAAAAGACGATCTGTCGTTTTCCGAAAGTCGCACACCCTTGCCCGCCGGATCCTTTCGGGGATTCTTTCGGTGGCGATCGTGGTGGGGCCCCTGCCGATGATGGGGACGGACGGGGCGTCCGCCCTTCCGCACGGCGGGACGGTGACCAGGGGCGGGGCGACCCTGGCCTACAGCACGAGCCGCCTTTTGGTGAACCAGTCGACCTCCCGGGCAAGCTTTTCCTGGGCGAGCTACAACGTCAAAAGCGGGCAGAGCGTCGTCTACAGGACGCCGGGTTCGTCGGCCGTCTCCATGAACTTTATCGGCGGAGCCAGTCCCGCCACGATCATGGGATCGGTCAGGTCCAACGGGATCCTCGAGTTCATGGACGCCGGCGGCCTGATCTTCGGGCAAGGAAGCGTCGTCTCCGCGGCGGGCGTCATGGCCTTCGGGTCGTCGACCCCCTGGGGGGCCCCCACCGGCGTCGTGAAAAACGCCGGGACGATCACGGCGAATTCCGGCCAGACCGTGGCTCTCGTCGGAACGCAGGTCTCGAACTCCGGGACGATCACAGCTCCCGGAGGAACGATCGTGCTGGTCGCGGGGGCGACCGTGACTCCGATTGCGTCGACTCGGACCTCCTCCTTTTCGGTCGTGACGACGGGGGGGGGAACGGTCGAGAACTCCGGAGTCCTTTCGGCGGAGACGGAAGGAGGGCAACCCGGCCGTATCGTGCTTCAGAGCGGGATGGACTCCGGAACCACGACGCTCGCATCAACCGCGGTGCTCGACGCCTCGGCCCCCAATGGGGGGAACGGGGGGGTTGTCCTTGTTAACGGCAGCGGCGTGGTCATGAACAACGCGACGCCGGTCAATGTCTCGGCCCCTTACGGAACTGCCGGGACGGTCAAAATCGATCCGAACTATATTCTTTCCGGGTCGACGCTCGATATCTGCAACGCGACCGGATTGGAGGATGTCGATAAGTCCCAGACAAATCTGACCATTGGGACAACGACGACCGATCCCCTGACAGACACGATCAATCTCGAAGAAAACATGAATCTCGGAGGATCCTACAGCTGGAAACGGCTCGGGAATTTTTCGACTCCATTCACCGGGACCTTCAACGGGAACGGGTACACGGTGAGTGGGTACACGATCGCGCCAAGCAGTACAAGCAGTAATTATAGGTTAGGATTTATCGGCTACCTTGGATCCTCCGGCAAGGTCGAGAACCTGGGGGTGACCGGAAATATCGGAACATCAAGTACCCCCGTCACCGGCTACTGTGTCGGCGGGCTCGTAGGAATGAACGTTGGCACGATCACCAATTCCTACGCCAAGGGGAGCATCACCAGCACCGGCTCCATTGTCGGCGGGCTCGTAGGAAAGAACGTTGGCACGATCACCAATTCCTACGCCACGGGGTTGGTCACGGACAGTGGCGGCTCCAGTTGCCTCATCGGTGGTTTCGTGGGATTCAATTATAAAGGCTCGATCACCAATTCCTACGCCACGGGGTTGGTCACGGACAGTGGCGGCTCCAGTAGTTTCATCGGTGGTTTCGTGGGATCCAATTATAAAGGCACGATCACCAATTCCTACGCCAAGGTATGCGTATCCGGCTTAAACTACGTCGGCGGTCTCGCGGGATACAACAATTTAGGCACGATCACCAATTCCTACGCCACGGGGGAGGTCGTGGCGGAGAGTGGATCTAGTGGAGACTACATGGGCGGGCTCGTGGGATACAATACCGGCACGATTGCCCTTTCCTACTCCACGGGGGAGGTCTTGGGGAATGACAATGTCGGCGGGCTCGTAGGAGAGAACGTTGGCACGATCACCAATTCCTACGCCACGGGGTTGGTCAATGGGACGAGCGACTTCGGCGGTCTCGTGGGGGACAATTGTAGCGGGACTTACACAGCCGACTACTGGAATACGAGTAACAAGACCTTTACCGGAATCACATACGGAGGAGTAGGGTCTGGGACTTCCACTTCCGGCACACCCGTCACAGGGGTGAACGGATTATCGTCCGCGGGGTTCGCCACGTCCACTAATTTCTCCAGCTGGACCCCGACAAATAACGCCGGCTTCAACAACTGGTCCTCCGGGGCTTTCGCCGACTCAGCCACAACATATCCCTGGTTCGAGGGGAAGGTGACCTACGGGACCGGGACCATGAACGCCCCCATGCTTGTCGGGGACATGCCTGTCGATACCGTGACCGGAAACAGCGGCTCCTCGGTCTATAGCGGTTCGGCCGTCTCGGCAGGTTATACCACGTCGGTCACGATGGGCGGAAGCGGATCCGGGGTCGCCGTCACCCCCCCGGCAAGTTCGGGTCCGAATGTCGGAGTCTATGCGACGACCCCCACGGTGTCCGCTCTATCGGAACCGACGACTCAGACGAGTCTCGCCTCGGTCGATGTCGTCTCGGGAACATGGACGATCACGCAGGCCCCATTGACCTTCAGAGGATCTGCCTCCCCGACCATGACCTACGATGGCAACACGAGCGTCTCCCTCACGACATCGGATTCCCGGGCCTCCCTGTCCGGCTTCGTCGACGGCCAGAACGCCCTCTATACCGGGGCGACCGGAACCTTCGCCTCCCCGAACGCCGGGACGGGGATCTCCGTGACCGCGATCCTTGGAACCGGCAACTTCGCCTCTTCCGGAACCGGGTTCGCCTGGTCGAACTATGCCGTCCCGACCATGACGCTTTCCGGGACGGGGACTATCGCGCCGGCGACCCTGGGAATTTCTACGACGGCAACGAAGACATTCGACGGAAAGGCGGGGATCGTCCTGACGCCCGACAATTCCTCGTTGACGGGTGTGGTCGCCGGGCAGGCCGCAGGATTGAAGATCGATATCCCCGCAACGCTGTCCTCTTCAAGCGCCGGGTCGAATCTCGGCGGAACGGTCTCTCTCGATCCGGGGGACCTGACGGGAAACTCGGCCTTCCTCTCCGCCCTCTCCGCCGGTGACTACATCCTCCCGACGACATTTACGGGCGGACGAGTGTTCTCCCCCTCCTCGGGCCCCGTCATCCCCGCGTACCAGGTGAGCGTCTCCGAGGCGTCGCTGGCGGAGAACTCCGCGAACGCCGGGACGGAAAGAGAGGTCGCCTCATTGCTCTCCTTCCCTCTCCCTCCCGTCGCGAATTTCGGGTCGTCTCTCGGAGGAGGGCTGAATATGGGAGACCTGACGGACGACTCCTCCACGATCTTCGGCCTGAACACGGAAAGCAGCGCCGTACCGTCGAAGTCCAGCGACCAGACGATCTATACGATCGAATCTGCCTATGTTTTTCCCGCCGAAACACAATCCTTGAACGACGAATCGGCCGAAAAAACCGCCGAGCCGTCCGGTCCGAACGGAGAAAAAACGTCGAACGAAGGCAGGTCCAGGATGGCCGACACCCTCGATTCGATCACGTTGGCGGGATCGAAGGCCGCCCCCTATTCGCTTCAGGTTCCAACCTTCAACGACTCCGTCGGAGGCGTCTTCGAAAGCCAGGAAGCTCGATGATAGTGAGGCCGGGGCTGTCATAGGGAAAAACGAGTGAAAAGGAAGCTTGATCGAGTCGCGCGGCAAACCTCGGCATTCATGCCGGGGAAGGATAGCGCGGACGGCAAAGCCGTCCTGGAATTTTGACATTCAGTGAGGGGTTTGCTGCTGTTCGATGTATTGGCGAATGATTTCGATGGGAGCGCCGCCACAGCTTCCGGCAAAATAGCTGGGGGACCAGAGTGCCCG
>JAMCWM010000041.1 GCA_023481175.1 Nitrospirota bacterium | reverse complement strand
GAAGTGCTCTGGAAGGGGCTCCAGGCTCTCGAGAAAATTGCCGAATTTTGGGAAATTCTTGAGAAGATGCGCCAGGCCGGTCCCACATCTCCTGTGCCCAAGCGCCGGAGATATGGGTAAAGGTCAGCTTAGAAGCCTAGCAAAAATAACATGAACACTTATATTGAACTTGTCTGGGGATTGATCCGATAGTTCCATTCCCCATGAAATTCCGCTGGCTCGATGGACAGGGCGGCCATCTCGTCATCCGGCACCCTGATCCCGGCCTCATAGCGGTTCTCGTCGAGGCCCGCCTTGATTTTCAGGCCTTGCCGGGTCGTGGTGCCTGCGATCAGATTCACCACGACTTCCCGGCTGACCAGGGGACGTCCTCTCCAGTTGGCCGTGATGTGGCAGAACATTCGGTGCTCGATCTTGTTCCACTTGCTCGTTCCCGGAGGGAAATGGCACACCTGGACCGGAAGAGAGAGTTCATTGGCCAGCTTCTGGAGCTCACGGCGCCACAGGCGAACCCGGTATCCGTTGCTGCCTCCGCCGTCGGCCGTGATGAGGAGCCGCCGGGCAACGGGGTAGATCGGCTGCCCCATTTCCCGCCACCAGCGCCGGATACTTTCGACGGCAAACTCGGAGGTATCGTGGTCGATGCCGACATTCACCCCTCCGGTATTGGTTGTCAGGTCGTAGACCCCGTAAGGAGCGACTTTCCCCAAGTCCGGATCGATGAAGTCATGCACGCGGACCTCTTCGGGACGGCCCTGGGGTTGCCATTCCCGACCCGCGTTCTTTTCGTCTCCGACGAGTTCCTTCTTTTTGGTGTCGACGGAGATGACAGGATCTCCGGTCCGCTGGAAGTCCAAGACCGTTTTTGCGATGTATTCGAACTGGGCATCCCGGTCTTCGTGCCTGCCCCCTTCGCGGGTCTTCCTCACCGACTGAAGGCTATATCCCATGTGTTCCAGAAGGTCGCAGACCGTTCTCTGACTGACCGAATGTCCTTTTGTCTTCAGTTCTTCGGCCAGGCGTGCCGTGCTCTTGCTCGTCCAACGCAGCGGCGACATGGGATCTCCGCGCGACACCGGATCGACAAGAGCATCGAGATCGCGAAGAAGCGACACATCCTTTTCGACAAGCTTCTTACGTCCCCCTCCGGGAGACCTCATTCGTGTCGGAAGACCTCCTGCCTTTTCAGGAGGGGCGGAAAGTTTTTCGGACTCGAGCTCGGACAAGCCCGCATAAAGGGTTGTCCGGGAAAGGCCGACCGCCCGGTAGGTCCGCTTCCGTCCAAGGGGCGAGGTGATCCAGATATAGAAGATTCCGTGGGGACAGAGGAGGGCGTCAGGAGACCCTTCCGTCTCCACCAGCATGAGTCCCGTAAGGACCGCGACGTTCTCACACTTTGCCGGCGTCGTTCTCTTCTGAGCCGTCTTCACCGAGGTCGCTCCCTCCTGGGCCGGGTTCTCTGCCCGGACTACGGCATCCTCGACCTTCGCCGCCGGCTTCCTTTCCCGGGCCGTGGCCACCACCGGGATCACCCCCCTCTTAGGATTCCAGCGTGTGCACGTTTCCATATCCCGCATCGGACACAAGCATTTCGGGAAGTTCTCCGGTCGTCTCCAGGAGCTTCTTGACCATCCCCCCGATGGCTCGGCTGTCGCTCAACGTTTGGGTCAGGTTCGTCCCCACGATGATCTGGCTCTCCATAGCCACCGCCACCTGGCCGTTGTAGACATACTCCTTCCCCTCGCTTTTCTTCGAGAACACCCGGGCCTGGGTTTTCTGCTATTCGATCGATTTCCGGATCACAGCGTTGGGAGCGTCGCCACAGCTTCCGGCAAAGTCGCTGGGGGAGCGGAGGGCCCCTCCACAAAGTATTTTCTGAATACGAGAATAGTTTTTCTTCCGGAAGAGTCGGCTCGAGACACCCTTCAGGCTGTTTGCCAAGGTGAAAACGGCGATTTTTGGCGGGTAGTTGACGGACAAGTGGACATGGTCGTCGGGGGTTGAGAACTCGAACCTTCTAGCAACCGAGGGGGGACCAGATAGGGTTCTGTTTTTACTTTGGAATAAGTTGGAGGCGGCGGGCGGGATTGAACCGCCGTATAAAGGTTTTGCAGACCTCTGCCTTACCGCTTGGCTACGCCGCCGATTTGGATTGTCCGGACCGGGAGATTCTACCAGAGGAGAAAGGGAGGGGCAAGAGTGAAGGCCGATCGCGTGCTCGCTTTGGGGAGGCTTCTGTCGATGAGGGAGGAGATCGATTATTCGGAGGGGATCTCATGAAAGGTGAAGCGATTGCGCCCGGCTCGCTTCGAGTGGTACATGGCCGAGTCGGCGTTTTTGATCAGCTCTCCCGGGTCTGTGGCATGGTCCGGGAAGAAGCTGATTCCCAGGCTTGCATGGATGGTGAAGTCATGGCCGTGGATGTGAAACGGGGTTTCGAGGGCTGAAAGAATTCGGCGAGCGGTCCCCTCAACCCGGGAGCGCGAGACCGATTCCGTGGCCAGCACCAGAAACTCGTCCCCCCCGATCCGGGCTACGAGATCGCTTTCCCGGACCGCTTCCCTGAGCCTCTGGCCCGCTGTCTTGAGGAGAAGATCTCCCGTATCGTGGCCAAAGGAATCGTTGACTGTCTTGAAGTTGTCGAGGTCGACATAGAACAGGGCCAACCGGATCCGGGGGGAGGAGGTCCCGAGGATTTGTTCCAGCTCTGACCAGAGGGCGTGCCGGTTCAGGAGGCCGGTGAGGGAGTCATGCCTTGCCAACCGTTTCAGTTCGCTTTCGTAGAAATGAAGTTCGGTGACGTCCCGAAGGCGAATCTGGAGAAGGGGCCGGGATTTCCAGTCGATCCGGGATTCGACCACCTCCACCTCGCGGTAGGCCTCCCGGGAATCCCGGAGATGGTATCGGACCGGATGGGGATATTCTCTGGGATCCGGAGATTGGCCTGGAGAATGGAGATCTCCCAGGTGACGGGTCCTGGCCGCCTCCGGAAGGAGGGAGTCCTTTTTCTCTCCGACGAGATCGTGTTTTTTGAGGCCGAATATGTGACAGGCTTGACGGTTGGCGTCGACCACAGTCTTCGTTTTGAGATCGATGATAAGAATGCCGTCCCCCGCCTCTTCCATCAGAAGGCGATATTTTTCCTCCGAATTTCGGAGGGTCTCCTCCGCTTTCCGTTTCTCGGCATCCCGGTCGATATTGACGAGGGAAAATGAGACCGTTCGGGAAATCTCCTCCAGAAGGGACACGAGCGCCCCGTCGAAAAATCCGACCCGCTCGGCGAAGACCGACAGGATGTAGGAGGCCTCCCCATTCCGGAAGATCGGGAAGGAGCCTTGGGACCAGAGTCCGAACTCCATCGCCTTGGCCGAAAGAGTCCCCAGTCCCATTGAATCGAGTTCCTTGACCAGATTATGGTGAATGACGGGGCGTTTTTTGGCCAGGCTGGTCGGGGGACTCAGTTGGCGAAGCTTTTCCTGGGTTTCGGGGTCGGTTTGGTAGGAGAACGCCCGGAAAAAGGAGACCATGCCGTCATTTCGCGCGTGGACGGCGACCGGTTTCAGGAGCCCGCTTTCCCTGTCGACCGCCAGGATGCGTACCAGGTAGAGCATGCCGATTTCGTTGATGATCCGGCAGGTTTCGTCGAGGAGGTCCTTTTCCCCCGGTCTCTGGTTAACGAGCCGGTTGATGCCGTTCAAGGCGGCGTAGAGTTCGGTGAGTTTGGAGAGTTTATCCCGGGACTCCGAGTGGACGACATCTTCCCGGTGGCGGTCGAGGGCCAGTCCCAGGCTGTATGCGGCCTCCTCGAGAAGATTGACGAGCCGGGCGTGAAAGAATCCCGTTTCTCCGGAGGTGACGGTCAGGAGGCCGATCACCCGGCCCTGGGGAGAGCCCGGGGCACTGGGTATTCGTGACACCAGGGGAAAGCTCGCCCCGGAACGCCAGGAAAATCGTCGGGCCCAACGTCTCAGACGTTCGAATCCCGGTCTTTTGAATCCTTCCTCAAAGTCCTGGGTGATGACGGGCTTCCCCGTGGTAAAGGCTCTCACCATGCCGGTCTGGCTGTTGGGGTGGTCGGGGGAGAGATGGAATCGGAGCCGGGGAATCCGGCCCACCTGTTCCATATGGCCTCGGATGACTTCGGGGAGGAGCATATCGCTCTCCGGATCGCGAAGAAGGATTGCCGCATCCAGGAGTCCCCCGCAGTCGACCAGGATCCGGCAGGCTTCGTCGAAAAGGGCCGAAGGAAGGGGGCGTCTTCCGATCAGGCGGCTGATCCGGTGGAGGGCTGTGTTGATGCCGGAGAGGCTTTCGGCTTCGAGGGCTCCCGAGAGGGTTCGGGCTATGACTTCAAGGCGGGTGAGGGAGTCCGCGGAAAAGAGCCCGCGATCCCGGCCAAAGAGGAGGAGGGCTCCCCAGAAATGCCCCGACCGGGTGACGGGGAGGCCCGCACCCGAAAGATCGTCCGGAATGTGACCCTGGTCGGCTCCCATGAAGATCGGGCGACCCTCTTTGAGAGTCGAACCGGCAAGCCTAAGGATCGGCATGCTGTCCAAGGGGAGGAGGCAGGCGGGAGCGGATGCGGAAGCGACGGGCTGGTCTGTTCCCTTGTAGAGGGCGCAATGGAGGAAGGGGGAGTCGGTGACAAGAACCTCCAAAAATGTCTTGAGGAGGGATGAGGAGGCTTCCTGGCCCAGGGGAAGAGCGGTGAGCCGGGCAATCAGCTGCTGGAGGGCCGCATCCCTCCGGATTCTCTCCAGGGCCTCCCGGAGTGTTGTGATGTCGGCAATGAGGCCGTTGATGGCCCGGACCTCGCCATTATTGCCAAAAATCGGCGTGGCGACAATCCGCCCCCAGAACCAGGAGCCATCCTTCCGGCGGATTCTTTTCTCGAGGGTATATCCGGAAATGGTCCCGGAAAAGAGCTTTCCGGCCTGGCGGCGGCTCTCCGCAAGGTCCTCGGGGAAGGTGATCTCGGCGACGGAGCGGGAATGGATTTCCTCAAGGGTGTAGCCTGTCATCTCCGCCCATTTCCGGTTGGCGAAGATGTAGATGCCTTCCCTGTCGATGACCCCGACCCCGAAGTCCGCCGTTTCGACGACTTCCCGGAAGGGAGGGGCCATTTGGAAAGGATTGGTCCGATTGCTTTCCGTTGATCCCTGTTCCATCCCTTCTCCGGGTCCTGCCTTCGTATAGCCGATGAGTCTGAAAACGGTGGGAACCTTCGAGCCCTATTCCAATATGGTATGGTCCGTGACAGGTTTAAACCTTAAAATTATCTCATATCCTCGTCACGATTCAAGGAATTTTTCCTCACGAGGAAACGGAGGCAGAATTCCATGAGCTCCAGGTGGCGGACGGCCTCGGCGATGGTCCTTCCCCAGACCGTCGTCCCGTGACGACGAATGAGGAGGGCGGGAAGGGGAAATCGGGGATCGGGAAGTCGGGCGGTGATTTTTTTTGCGATATCAGAGACAAGGCGGTCGTTGTCGAAGACAGGAAGCAGGGGTCGAGTTTCGGGATCGGCAATCCCCAATCCTTTCAGGACCTCGAGCGGGGGAAGCGAAAGAGCTGGATCCGCCGTGTCCGAGACGAGGGAGGCCTCGACGGTATGGACGTGGAGAACCGCCCCGGTCTCGGGAAAGATGTGGTAGAGGACCCGGTGAATCGAGGTTTCGGCCGAGGGGCGCCGATCGTCGGGGCCAATGGAAAACGGAGCCTCCAAAACAGGGATGCAGAGGATGTCTTCCAGGGAGAGAGAGCCCTTGGGGCAGCCGCTGGCGGTGATGAAAAGACCCTCGGCAGTCCTCATGGAGAGATTCCCGGCCGTTCCCTCCATCCATCCCCTCCGGTAGAGGCGGCGCGCAAGGGAGCGAAGTTGCAGGCGGGGAGAGTGGTCATCCATTGGGAGGATCCTTTTTCCAAAGATCTTCGAGATAGTTCGATATTTCGAAGAAGTTTTCGAAGGGACGATAAGGGCGCCCTTCCTTCTTCATTCGCTCTGCCAGAATGCTTCGGGCAAAGACCAGGTCGGCTTCCCGGGCCATGGTGAGGTCGGTCACGGAATCTCCGACGGCGATCTTCCGGACCGTCCCGTATTCCCTCATGACACCGGCCTTGTGAACCAGTTCGTCCCCTCCGGCCGAACCGGAATGGATCCTGAGGAACTCTCCGGAGAGAACGGCCCGGGCAGCCACCACCCGGGATATTTTGTTCTGGTAGGGGGCGAGCCGGGCCATGACCAGTTCCTCGAGGCTTCCCGACAGGACGACAAGGGGGATGGAAAAACGCTCGAGCAGGTCCAGAAATTCAGAAAAGCCTGGTCGAAGGGCCATGGAACGCATCCGTTCGACCATTTCAGGAAACCGTGCGCTGGGGATCGTCTCCAGAATGGCCGGGACCCCCTCCCGGAGGTTCGTCTCGCCCGACAGGAGACGCGGGATGAGTCTCCGGGAGGCCTCCGGGGCAAACTCCTTCATGAGAAGGGAAAAGGTCTCCTGTTCGGTGATTGTTCCGTCGAAGTCTGAAAAAAGGATCGTCTTCATCGCCCCCACTTCCAAAGGGCCTGCCGGAGCGGGCCTTCGGGAAGGCTCTCGGGGGCGAGAGATTCTCCCGCCCGAAAGCGCAAAAGGGCCTCATGAAAGGCCCGGACCCCAGCCGCCGGTCCTCCGGGGTGATCCATGAGTCCGGTGCCGGCGTTCAGGATAATCCGGTTTTCTCCGGGCGCAAGAAATCGGGGAAGGGCCCCCGGATGGAGTCCGGCCGAGGGAACGGGCGCCAGGCCTGAAGCGACGAGATTTTCCCGGAGGTCCCGCTCCGTCTCGGGATCGATGGGGAGGCTTCCCGCCGCCGTCGGATAGAGGACGGCATCGGCACCGCCATGGATCATCAGGGTTCCCAGAAGGACCCGGTAGTCAAAGCCGTAGTCCGGAGGGCCGCCGAGGGCTCCGGCCATGGCCGGATGGGCAAAGACGGGGAGTTTGGTGTCGGGGTGGGAGGCCAGGGTCTCCATCACTGAAAAACCACAGGCGATCGGGGAGACGAGATAGGCGTTGGCCCCGGCATCCCGGAGCCGACAGGCCTGGTCGATCATCCGGTCGGCCCGTCCGGAGAGGGTGACCGCATAGAGCATCTCCCGGCCGGTGGCCCGCCGGATCTCGTCGAGAACGGGGCGGCAGGCCCGGATGCGGGAGAGGGCGGTGGAGGAGGGGGTGTCGGGGAGGATCTCGTCGTCCTTGATCAGGTCGAGGCCGGCCATCCCCACCTCCCGGAGAATTCTTGCAAAATCCTCCGGCGCAAGTCCCAGGGCGGGCTTGAAGATGCCCATGAACAGGGGGCGATCCCGCACTCCGGTTCGTTCCTGAATCCCTTCCATCCCGAAACGGCCCCGGGTGCCGTAGGACTCCGGAAGCTCAAGCGAAACGACCCGGACCGGCCCGGCCAGGGAGTATTTTCCCAGGATCATGACGAGGAGTGATCCGATATCTCCCGAAACATTGGAGGAGGGAAAAGCGACACGGGCCCGTCCCCGGCCTTCGGGCGTCCGGGAGGTGTCCTCGAGAATTCCGGTAAAGGATTCGAAGCGTGAGGCCTCGTCGGGCCGGAAGGAGCCTGTCGTTTGTCCCACGGCCAGCATCCGCCCCTGCTTTTCGGGGTCCACGCCTGCAGGAAATTCATAGAGGACCCGGATGAATTCCCGCGTCATGATTGAGCAAATTCCGTAAACGGGTGGACAGGAGTTCCCGTATAGACCGGAACCCATCCTTCCCGGGAAGTGAAATAACGGATCGCCTTGACCCGTTTTTCGGCGGTCAGCCTGAACCAGTGCTCGGCCCCACGGGGAACGTTGATATAGTCGCCGGCAAGGACGAGAAGCTCGACCTGGCTGCCGTCCGGGAGGACGAATCCGAAGATGCCGGCTCCATCGATCACGTAGCGTATCTCGTCATCGTCATGGGTGTGGCAGGAGAGAAAACGGGCCAGGAGACCGTCGAGGTCCGGCAGTGCCGGGTGGAGGCAGACCAGGTCCCGGGACTGGTATCCCAGAGTCTCTTTCAGTGTCGCGAACCGAGGCTCGAAAAAGGCTAGCAGGTCTTCGGCCTCCTTCGGGGAAGGCCGGTCCAGGGCGAGAAGGGCGGACAGGTTCCTGTCGCTCGGGATTGACCACCGTTCGAGACGGACTCCGACCCTTGACAGGATTCCCTGGATATTCTGGTGGTCGGTGGACCGTGTTCCGTCAGTAAAGGAAAGAATGGCCATATGTCTCCCGTGAAAGGGGTCAGAAGACCCGGTAGAACCAGCCTGATATGGAGCTCGAAAGCCAGACGACAAGAAAGAGGGGCGCGAGCTTCGCATGGAAGCGTCCCAGGGTGTGACCCTTTTTCCGGAGGAATCCGAGGAGCATGAGAAGGACGAAGAGCCAGAGGGCCCCCTGGGCAGTAATCAGATGGAACCAGTCGAGGGCCGGAGGGACCGGATGAAAGCGGATGCGACCCTGGATCCGCTCGTACTCCATGATCGCCGTTCCGGAGACATCGCAGGTGAATCCGAACAGCGCCGCAAAGATGTGGCCTCGCCGGATCCGGATGAAATCCGAGGTGTGGGGTCCAGAAAAGAAGCCTCCGAGAAAACGTCCGGTGGCAGCTCCATGGCGGCTGCGGATGAAAAGAGCGGTCAGATATCCGGTCAGGGCCAGATAGATCAGGACTGACATGGAAATGACATAGGGGTTCACAAATGGGCCTCTCTTTTTGGGGGATGCCGGAGTATTCAGTGAGAGTTTAGCAGGGGAGGGGCGCTCCCGTCATCTTGTGCGAGATCTCTCCCCCGGAGATTCGGAATCAGGAAGTTTCCGGACTTTTTCCGCGCTCAAAGAGTGCGATCGGGAGGAGAAGCACCAGCGCCACGATGCCCATCGCCGCATAGAGATCTCCGAAGCTCAGGAAGAGCGCCTGTTTGGCGACCTGGGTTTTGATCAGGGCGGCGGTCAGCCTGTCGGCTGTAGCCGGGGAAATTCCCAGAGCCGTGAGATGGGAGAAGATCGCTCCCTGGGCCGCCGCCGCCTGGATTCGGTTTTCGGTGAGGTCGGCCGTCGTGAGATAGGCCTGGTGGATCTGTTGGGAGCGCTGGAGCAGCGTCGCGAGAAGGGCGATTCCAATCGAGCCTCCGAGCTGTCCGATCATGCTTGAGACTGCGGCTCCCGTCGACAGCATGCGACGGGGGAGCGTCGAGAGGGCCATCGTCATCAGGGGAGGAAAGAGAAAGGCGAGGCCGATTCCCCGGAAGATGTTCGGCCAGAGAAAGGAGGCGGGGCTCGACTGGGGACCGAGATGACCGTACCCCCAGAGGGCGACTTCGATGACGACAACCCCCGGAACCATGATCGCCCAAATGGGGACCCGGCCCATGATGGAGCCTGCCACCATGGAGGCGATGGAAAAGGAGACAATGCTCTGGAGCAGGACGAACCCCGTTTCCAGCGGGTTCCAGGAAAAGAGGTTTTCCCCCATCAGAGGGATGGTGAAAAGGGTTCCGAAGTACACTGATCCCAGGAGAGCGTACCCGAGGGAGCCGGCCCAGAGGGATCGATTCTTGAGCACCCGGAGATCGAGCATGGGGGTGGCGGCCGTCAGTTCCCGGATCACGAAAAGAAGAAGAAAGAGGGAGCCGGCAATTGCCGATATGCGGATAGAGGGGGAGGAAAACCAGTCGTATCTCTGGCCGTTTTCGAGGGCGAACTGGATGGCCGGAATGGAGAGGAGAAGCAGAGCGATCCCGGGAATATCCAGTCTGTCGTCGTCAATCGTATGGCGGGAATCGGGAACAAACCGGAAGGCCAGATAGGTCAAGGAAAGACCGATGGGAAGATTGATGAAGAAGATCCAGGGCCAGGATTCGTGGTAGACGAGGTATCCGCCCACCACCGGCCCCAGGGCCGGACCCATGCTGATGCCCACCCCGAAGATAGCATTGGCAATGGCGATCTTCTCCGGAGGAAAGGCGTCGATGATGAGAGTTTGGCTGGTGGCGAAAAAGGCGGCCCCCGCCAATCCCTGCAGGAGACGGAAGAAAACCAGGGGAAGAAGATCCCGCGACAGGCCGCACAGAACGGAGAAAAGGGTAAAAAGAATAATAGAAATTGTAAAATAGCGCCGGCGCCCGATCCAGTCCGAGACGAATCGGGTCATGGGGATCATGAGGACGTTCCCGATCGTGTAGGCTGTGATGACCCAGGCGATTCCGTCGAGGGTGGTGTCGAGGCCGCCCATCATGTTGGGAAGTCCTACGTTGACGACCGTCGAATCGAGAGTTTCCAGGACGGTCGCTCCCACTGCCGCCGTGACAACCATGCCGGGATGGGCGACAGGGACCTGCCTCTCCCCGGGGTCGACCTGGACCGAGGGTTCCATGGGTGCTAGCTCCGGCTTTTCGGAAGAACGACGGGAATTACGGACATGCCGAGCCGCAGCTGGTGGTCGGGGTCGCTCCCGGGGTCTAGCAGGATCTTGACCGGGACCCGCTGGACGACCTTGGTGTAATTGCCGGTCGCGTTTTCCGGGGGGAGAAGAGAGAGAACGGCCCCGGTCGACAGCTGGATGCTGTCAACATGTCCCCGGAAGGTTTTTCCGGGAATCGCATCCACCGTGATCTGGACGGGATCTCCTGGATGAATTCCGTGCAACTCGGTCTCCTTGTAGTTGGCGATGACCCACATCCGGAAGGGAACCACGTAGCCCACAACCTGTCCGGGGGAGAGAAACTGGCCCTTTTCCACGGTTTTTCCCGTGACAAGTCCGTCCACGGGGGCGCGGATTTTGGAAAACCTGAGGTTCAGGAGGTCGATGTCGAGTCGGGCCTTGTCCTTGCGCACAGTGGATTCGAGAACCTTCCGGAAGGAGGTGTCGGCCATCAGGTTGGCCAGGGCCACCTGATAGGCCGCCTGGTCCCGGTCAAGGCGTGAGGCGGTCGCAAAGGCCCTTTTCGACAGGCGGGCGGTCCGGTCGCTTTCCCGTTTCGCAAGGAGGATCGTGGTCTGGTCCTTCATGGTGTTGGCCCTGTTGACCTCGAGCTGGGCCTCGTCCCGGGCGAGGGCCGCCTCGTCTTTTGCCTTTGTGCTGACAAGAACCCTGTCGTCGAGTTCGAAGAGAAGGTCGCCGGCGTGAACTACCTGATTGTCATGGACGAGGACCCGCATGACCGAACCTGAAATACGGGTGGTCACGGGGTGAAGATGGCCCGAGATCTGTGCGTCTTCAGTGCTGATGTGAGTTTCCGAATAATGGTAGAAGGCAAAAGACGCTGTCGCAAGGACGATGGCTCCCGCTACCATCCCGGCAATGACCCTGGAGTTCATGCGTTCCTTCCTTTATCAGGACCCTGATCCAGAGGATGTCGATGAGTGGATCGAAGTATTGATTAATTGATAAATTAATCTATTCCGGGTGTGAGGTCAAACACTTCCCCTGTCCGGAGGGCCTCCAACGGACCTGTTCGTGATCACATCCCGATTTGCTGTAACCTCGGAATGATTGGACGAATCCGGTGGATTCTCGGAGAATCCACCGATAAGAAAGGACCTGAAGGTGATCAAACCGCTTTTCCCTCTGGAAGTTCCGTTCAGGGTTTTTGTCGTAATCACTTTTATGGAAGGGTTGGCGATCACGCCAGAGATTGCCTCCTCCGGCTTGTGGCCCAGGGGATTTTGGAAAATATCCGCCCGGGAGACGTTTGCGGACGATGAGGAGGAGAGGAATTTCTTCTGGTCACCCAGGCATTTCCGGAAGAGGGGCCAAGGGCACCCTCGGCGAAATCGGAAGGCGTCTTGCGAGCTCTGATTCTCCATTGCCTGGAGAGGAGCTCAGGATATCGGTCAGCGGGGGGAGAGGTTTTTAAGGAAGGATTGACGCTGGAAGGGCTGGTCAAGTCAGCCGAGGAGGCCCTTGCCCATTCGAAGGAAGAAGAGTTCGCCGACCTCTTCGCCCGGATGCCGCATGAGCCAGATTCACACTCAAGGCCCTGTTTTCCCCCATGGGGAAGCTTCTGAGAGTTGCAACGCTCCTGAGAATGGGGAGCTCCGCAGGGTAGACGGAAATCTCGTGCTTGACGTAATACAATATTTGTTTGATAATTGAACTATTGTATTGAACCAGTCCTGTGGAGAATAAGGAGAGATCCATGGCAGGAAAAGAGTCCGAGATTCGAGAAAGGGTGAGGGCGCGTTATGGGGAAATCGCAAGAAAGGGATCGGGATGCTGTGCCGGTTCTTCCTGCGGAGAGACTCCGGAGACGCTCTCCCTGATGATGGGATACACACGGGATGAGACGGAGGCGGTCCCAGTCGGCGCCGACCTGGGGCTGGGGTGCGGGGCTCCGCTCGCCATGGCCGTTCTTCGGAAGGGAATGACCGTCCTGGATCTGGGGTCGGGTGCCGGATTCGATGTTTTTCTGGCCGCCCGGGACGTCGGCGAGGAGGGCAGGGTCATCGGTGTGGATATGACGCCGGAGATGATTTCGAGGGCACGAGCCAATGCGCGGACAGGAGGATTCAAGAACGTCGAGTTCCGGCTGGGCGAGATCGAGCATCTTCCTGTTGCCGACAGTTCGGTCGACGTTGTCATATCAAATTGCGTGCTCAATCTCTCTCCGGACAAGCCCCAGGTCCTCTCCGAGGTGTTTCGGGTGTTGAAACCCGGAGGACGGATCGTTCTCTCCGATGTCGTGGCCCGGTTTGCGCTTCCGGAGGAAATCCGTCAGAACCCTGACCTTTATGCCGGGTGCATGGCGGGGGCCGAAACGACCGAGTGCCTTGAGGAGATCCTCCATTCGCTCGGGTTTGAGGAGATCAGGATTTCTTCAAAGGACGAGAGCCGGACCCTGATCGCCTCCTGGGCTCCGGGAGCACAGATCGAGAATTATGTCATATCGGCGATGATCGAAGGAAAAAAGCCCGAGGGGAGATGACGGGATCAGGGCGTCTTTCCCTGGACTCCATGAAGATGACGGCAGACTGTTCTGGCGAACTCCAGCATGTAACGGGCATCGGACAACGCCGAATGGGCTGATTCGGAAGAGGGGACCTCCGGGGTGGGGGAGGGATAAGGTTCTTCTCCGAAGGTCATGAAGTCTCCGCTTCCCAACGGAGGCGAAAGATCGGCCCCGGAAGAGGGAACCGGGGCTGCGATTCTTTCGACTCTGTCCCAGTCTGCCTGCAGGGAGGGAGGGAGCCGATGGCGCTCCTTTGAAAAGATCTCGCCGGGGTTCTGGAAACGGTTGATTTCAAGACCCTGGGCATAGAGGAGGGACTTGAATGTAAAGTCCAGCGCCTCCCGGCATTCACGGACGACATCGGACCACTCGCCACGGGAATAAAACAGCTCGGCGGACTTGACTCTTGTTCCGGCATTCCAGAGGTTTCTTCTGGCAAGATTTCCCGGATTTTTCACCATTTTTTCCCTAAGCCTTCCTGCCCACGATGACCGCCTCAGCCCCCTCGGAAAAGAGGTGGATTTCCGGATCCATTCCTACCGTGCGGAAGGCTTCGGCGATTTCTTCCGGCCGGAGCAGATGGTTTCCCTGGACATGTTCTCCCAGATTCTGGACGGCAAGGGGGCGCTTTCTGGGCTCGCGGAGGTCCGCGGGGTTGTCGGGCCAGGCCGGTTCCCATATGACGACGGCTCCCTCGGGAAGCACATGATTTTCGAGGATCCGGAAGACCGATTCTTTTTCGTCCCAGACATGATGGAGCGCACGGTTCATGGCGATCAGGTCGACGGGGGCTTCTTGGGCAAAGGACTTGATGTCTCCGACCCGAAAGGTCAGGCGATCGGAAAAGCCCTGATCTTTCGCAAGATGCTGGGCCCGCCGTATGTTTTCATCGAAACCGTCGATGCCGCTTCCCCGGATGCCGGGGCACCGCTTTGCCAGGGCCCTCAGATACCAGCCGTTGCCGCAACCGAGATCGACGACCGTTCCTCCCTTTTTGTCGAGTTCCTTGTACACTGACAAACGGGGGGAGATTTCCCGTTCGAAGAGTCCCGAAAAATTGGCTTCGAGCATGGCCCCGAACCAGGGCAGGATCGTCTTGCGTTCCCCCAGGACCTTTTCTCCCGGGCGTTCTCCGGTCGGCATGAGCTCGGCCGCCCGGTCGGCCATGTGGGTGGAGAGGACGGAGCCGATGGCGATTGGCATCAGGGTCTCGGGATGGGAGGGCCGCATCATGTCCCCCTTTTCGCTGAGATGAAAACTCGTCCCATCGAGATCGAGATAGCCGAAGGCGTAGGCCGCGTCGACCCAGCGTCTGACGTAGGCCGCATCCATGGCGGCGTTTTTGGCAATGTCGTCGACTCCGGCTGCGCCAAGCCGGTGGAGGATCTCGAAAAGGCCATTGACGACTCCAATGAAGGCAATGGTGAGGCTCATGGCTCCCTGGGCCTCTCTCCTCAGCTGCTTTCGCGTTTCTTCGATGAGGGATTCTGTCACCGGATTTTCTCCTTTCTGGCTATACCGGCCCACATTATATCATGGTCTTCTCCGACTCCGCAGGCTCCGGCTGCCGTTGCCGTTTCCGGAGGAGAAGGTCAAGGGGTTTTCCCTTTGCAGATTTTTTTTCGGGAAGGCTCTGTCCGGAAAAGTCCAGCAGGGGTTCGCAAGCCTGAAGAAGCAGGTGCGCATAGGCTTGCCGATCATAGCTGTGATCGGGAGAGAAGGTGTCGTAGGCGCGGGCGCGGGAGGCAGGGTCAGGATCGCGGGCTCCGGTGATGACAAGGGAGATCCGTTCTCCCGGACGGGGAGCCTGGCCCCGGGCGGTGAGCTCCTGGGCCACGATCGCCTGGAAGGAGGCCTTGCGGTAGGCCTCCGGCTCCTTTGAAATCCTTTTCTTGATCACAAGCTCCGAGACAGGTATGCGGCCCTCTCCGATTTCCTTCATCCCTTCGTCGAGCACCTCTCTGGCCCCGGGAAGAAGGGAGCGGTATTCGCGAAGGTTTTTGGCCTGGGCGAGATGGTCGATCATCCTTTTCTGGATCCTGGCAATGAAGGGCGGGGTATCGCTCCTCCGAAGAGCGATACCCCGGATCTTGATTTCTCCCGAACGGAAGAGGCCGAGATAGCGGTTGGGAACCGCCAGGCCAGGACGACCCTTCGACGTAAAAAAGATAATCCAGTGGTAGAGTCCTTCGATGCCGATCGTGAGGCCGGTCGTACGGCTGATTTCGTCGGCGAGGCAGCGGCATTCGGCTTCGTCAAGATCGGGGCGCGAGAGCCAGAGAGAGTCCACGATGCCGTGAAGAAAGCGATATCCCTGATTTTCCGCAACCTCTTTTGCCTGGAGAAGTTTGTTCCGGCTCAGGGCGGTGACGCACTCGTGGGCTTCCACCTTCCCGAATCGCGCATTCTTGTATCCCAGATATCCGAAGGAGACGACGAGGAGCCATTTGAGGGCCCCCTGGCGCCCCTCGTATTCCTGACGGAGATGCGGATCTTCAGACGTTTTTTTCAGCTCCTTGTAGCGTTGTCTTTTCGCGAGCAGGGGGCTGAGGACTGCGGGAACCAGACCCTTTCTCCGTGTACAGAGGTGGTGGCTGCTGCCTGGAACCCGGTTTTCAGGACAGCAGGGACAGTCGACGGTCTCCGGAGAGATGTTGTGCGTTGTCATGAGGGAGGGATACATCGAGGCGAAGTCGAGTTCCACGACTGATTCATGGAAGCCGGGTCTTGGCAGGAAGACCATGCCCCCCTTGTCGTCTTCGAGGAGATCGAGTCCGCTCCGGAACGCTTCGGGCATTCCCTTGTCCTTCGGAACAAGAATGCCGCTGGAGATGGCGTAGGCCATCTGCATAGAGGTAATGCCAGTGCCCGTCGAGGTTCTGGCAAGATGCTGGACAGGGATCCGGGTGACGCGGGCCTGTTCGAAGAGGCCCGCGAGACCGGCCTCTCCCAGAATGAAGGAGTTTTTCCGGTCCAGGTGCCATCGCCCGAGGAGGGATACACCTCCGGCCCGGAAGACCATTTTTCCGTAGGAGAAAAAAGAACGCTCCTTTCCCTGGGAGATCTCCTGGTTTCCGAACCGGTTCAGCGCCAGCGGGATTCCGAGCTTCCCGGAAAGGGCTAAGAGGCGGGGAAGAATCATGTCGTCCCCCCGGTTGGTCAGGATCAGATCCGGGTCCTCTCTCTTCAGGAAGGTGTTGAGGGTGGTCAGAAGTTCCCGGGGGTCTTCTCCGTCAAGCAGTCGCCGTTCTCCGTCAATCTCGACGACCAGTCCTCCGAGGGATCCGCATCTTGCCGGGCCGGATTCCTCTTCAAGCGCAACGGAGACGGTACGGATCGGCGGTACGGGAGAATCCGTGTTCCAGGGCGAATCAAGAAGTTCGACCCCGTCCGGAGGCGTGCCGATCCGGCAGAAGGCCAGAGGAAACAGTCCCGATTCGTAGAAGTAAAGCTGCGGGAGGGGAATGTCGCAATTGTAGAGAGCGACCTCCGGCAGGGAAGAGGACTGTCTGACGACCTCGAAAAAGTCGCTCGGGGAGAGGACTGTGACCTCGAGGACGGGATGGAGGGTCCCGCTGAAAAGTTCGAGACGCTCGGTTTCGGCAAGCGTGACCGGAAAACGGAGTCGTTCGAGGCGGCGCCTTGTCTGTTCAAGGACGCGTCCTGTGGTGCCAATATAGAAACGTGGATGGAAGGGAACGGGGAAAAAAAGACGATCACCCTTTTCGGTCAGAATCCAGAGATGCATGCCATGGGTCGTGGGATAGGCGTCCAGAAGCCATCCCGTTGTCTCAGGACGAGGGGGACGGACCATGGTCTTCGATCTCCCGTATGCGGCGTTCGAGAGAGAGACGCTCGCGCCGTTCTTCAAGAAGCATGCAGAGCAGGATCACGGGAAAGGGGTCGACGGGAGCAAGAAAGGCTCCGGCCTGGGAATGAAAGCGCGCATCGGAAAACAGGCTGTCCAGAATGGCCTGATCCTCTTTTCGGAGGGCTTTCCGGAAGGGCGACAACTCGGCCCTGGTCTGGTCTACGATCATCGTGAAGGTTGGAAGAGTTCGCCCCATCAGTTCTCCGAAGTTCCGAAAAGTCGTCCGGACTTTCGGCGTTCTCCGGTTCGGACGGTCGAAGGAGGCGCCACAAGATTTCTCGAGTCGGACGATGATTCCAGGAGAGAAAAGAGCCGCCGGGAACGCCGGTCACTTTCCGCTTCGTGGCGATCGACCGGAATGAGGCAGAGAGGCGCCTGATCGAGAAGGATCGCGGGAAGTTCGGCCATGATGGAAGAGAAAAGTGTCAGGGATTCCCGCTCTGGAACCGCCCCGTCCGAAAAAAGGGGCAGGATGCCGGAGAGGAGGATCAGGGAGGCTCTGGTGTCCGCGATCCTTTTTCCAAGGCGGGAAAGGACAAGGGTGTGGAACTGGTGAATGGTGACCGTTCGTGAGATATGGATGCGGGACAGAAGAGTCCGGGGGTCCGTTCCGGCTTTCCGTGATTCCTGCATAAGAATGTCCGGACGAAAGACATTGTCTCCGCAGACGATGATGCACGACGACATCGGCTGGAGCGGATCGAGAAGATGGCATGCCAGGATCCGGTGGGTGAAGATTCCGAGCCGGGGTTCCGTTCCCTGCAGGAGAAGCGGGCGCTTTCCTGATGCTCCTTGCAGAAATGACGCCGGAAAAGGGGTGCCTTCGAGAAAGGAAAAGGGCGGTTGTCTCAAGGAGGACCTCCGAGAGAGGGGCGAAAGACACCGGCGACTGTTCCGATGATGCGGAAGACGTTCTCTTCCGAGACAGGGATTTCCCCGTAGTCGGGATTCTCCGGGACAAGAGTGAGTCGCCCGTCCTTTCTTCGGAGCCTCTTGACCGTTGTTTCTCCGTCGATCTCGGCGACCACAATCTCTTCGTCTTCCGCCGTTTCCTTTGCGCGGACAAGAACATAGTCTCCATCCAGAATGGCGGCCTGCTTCATGCTGTCTCCCTTGACCCGCAGAAGAAAGACGGGTCCGGGAGGAATCCAGGCGGGATCGATGGAGATCGTGTCCAGACGATTTTCTTCCGAAGCGATCGGAATGCCCGCCACGACGCGGCCGAGAACGGGAACGGGTACCATGGGAGGGATGAGCGATTCCGTATCCAGGGCCCGGGCTCCTTTTCGTCGCACAAGATGTCCTTTCCGGACAAGGGCATCAATGTGTTTTCTAACGGCGCTGATCCCCTGTATTCCCATTTTCTGGGCAATCTCCCGGAGTGTGGGGGGGTACCCGAGTTGTTCGGCGTGCCAATGGATGAATTGGAGAATCTCCGCCTGCCTCCGTGTCAATGCCTTCCTGGATGTGTCCATGCTTCCTCGTCCGCCTCTCCGTATGGTGCTTTTTTGTTCACCTATAAAGAATAGCAAAGGCTCCGGAATCCGTCAATCGTGACTGTCAAACTTCAGGATTTCCGAGGGCTGACGATGAGCGGGGAATATTTTCTTGTGTCGGATTGTCAATTTTAACAATCGGGCCGTAATTTCCCTTCTTAGGCCGCAGGCCAAGAGGGGGATACAAGGCCCCGTATTTTGGTACAATAGACCCCATGAAGAAGACGTTCAAGTATCGGCTGTATCCGACCAAATCCCAGAAAGCGGTTCTCATCCAGACACTCGAGACATGTCGAAACTTGTACAACGATTTTCTGGAGGAACGAATCCAGGTCTACGACACCTATGGGTTCGGGCTCACTTACCGGGATCAGCAGAACAATCTTCCAGAAATGCGCGCCAAAGACCCCGGGCTGGCTGCCGTCCACTCCCAGGTCCTCCAGGACGTCGCCAAGAGGGTCGATCGCGCCTATCAGAGCTTTTTTAGAAGGGTCAAAAACGGCGAGAAGCCCGGCTTCCCCCGGTTCCGTGGAAAAGACCGGCACGATTCGTTCACTTTCCCGCAATCCGGGTTCTCCCTCCTCGGCAATGTTGTGCGGCTTTCTGGTATCGGGAAAATCCCCTTGGTGTATCACCGCCCTGTCGAAGGAAAGATCAAAACCTGTACCGTCCGCAGGAACTCCTGCGGAGAATGGTTTGTGTGCTTCTCTTGCGAGAATGTGACCCCCAAAGACTTTGCCGGGGAGTCCACTCTCCGTGGGGATCGATCTCGGCTTGACGGATTTTCTGGCGACCGGGGCGGGGCAAACAATCCCCAATCCGAAGTACGGGAAACATTCGGCCAAACGGCTGGCGCAAGCCCAACGAAGACTGGCCGCTCAAAAAGCCGGGACGAAAGTCCGGGAGAAGAAAAAGAAGGTTGTGGCCAAAACCTACAAGCGCGTTGTGTATCAAAGAACCGACTTTTTCCACAAGATAGCCAACGACCTGGTTGGAGAATACGGGTTCATTTTTGCGGAAGATCTCAAACCTTCCGAAATGCTGTCGTACCGGGCCATAAACCGGTACCCTCTACGACACCGCATGGGCGTCGTTTCTTTCTATTCTCTCGAGCAAAGCGGCAGAGGCTGGCCGAGAGTTCCGGAAGGTAAAACCCGCCTATACGTCCCAAATTTGTTCGGGGTGCAAGCACCGCCAGAAAATGCCGTTATCTGTTCGGACATTTTCTTGTAGGGCCTGCGGACTTGTTCTTTCTCGGGACGTCAATGCGGCGATCAATATCGAGAGACTCGGGCTGGAGTCTTTGGTGCAAAGCGCCTAGAAGCCCCCGCTACAGCTCTTCGAGCTTAGCGGGGGGAGCAGTCGGGTGCACGACAAATTTTTGAGATCGCGCAGAAGCCCGCCCCTGGCCGATCTTCACGCACATCTCCTGGCTGCGCGCCGCTCGAAGAAGGGTTCGAGTCTTCCGCTGAGTTTGGCGCATCGAAGGGCGATGATGGCGTTGGCTCCCTCGAGACTCCAGAACATGCCGGACTGTTTGAGCCGGGCTCCGATCGCGGTCTTGCATCCGGCTTCGACCATCCCGGAGGAAACACAGAGTCCCTGAGCCCGGAACTCCGGATAGTTCATCCGGTGACGGTTCGTTTCGAGATAGCCGATGCATTTTCTCGCCTCCTCGCACCGGGGAGCGTAGATCCTGAGAGCGGCAATGATCGCGTCGATCTTTCCGTCGTCGAGTTCCGCATGCCGGTCTTTGATCCAGGGAAGGGTTTTCTCGCTGTCCGGACCGAAGATCGCCTTGGCGACATCTCCGAGATGTTCCTTGGCATGGAAGAGGTCCAGGATCTGGATGGCTCGGGGGAAGTGTTCCGAGGCGAGGTTCCAGATCCAGGGGGCTCCGTCTGCGACGACGACTTGCCGGACCACGTGGTCGAACCGGCGCCGGGAGGCTTCCCGCAGAACCCGGGCGGCGAAGTCGGACGGACCCTGTCCTGTATCGGGGGACGCGGCGCTTTCTATGGCGGCGGTATAGCTGGCGGAGCCTTCGTCCCGGACGGGAATGCCCTGGTCGTCGGTCGTCTCCGCGCTCCAGACGACGCAGAGCTTCACTTCCCGGGTCTTTGCGGAGCCGTCCTCCTGTTTTCCCGACCGGCCGGAGACCTCCTCGCGGCGCATGGGGATCCCCGTCCCGTCGGGCCCCAGATAGAGCGTCGAGGGAAGCGACGTGACCGGATCCGGCTCGAGGCAGGTCCGCTCGTTACAGGCGATCTCGGCTCCCAGGGCCTCGGCCACCCGTTCCACCTGCTTGGGGCTGACGTCGAGGCCGGCCAGTTCCCATAAAAATTCGGAGCCTTTCTCGAAGGAGAGTTCCGCCCCGACGATTCCGGTCATGCGGAGGACGCCGGGAGTGACCGACGCTCCTTCCACATCCAACATCCGGTCCTTTGGAAAGAATCCCTGATGACAGGACGAACAGAGGCAGTACCGGCGGACCAGGGTGATCGGCCCCAGAACGGAGAGAAACTCCTTGGAACGGGTTCCGGCGTACCGGACCTCTTTGCCGCAGGAGGGACAGGGAAGTGCGAGGGAGGCATTCTCCCCGACCTGGTTCAGAGGACGTTCGAGAATCCGGGCCCCCACCTCGAGCGCCTGGGACCGGAGGGTCTTCTCCAGTGCTTCGAGATCGACCGTCTTCCCTACCTCTGTCCCGAGCAGGTGGTCGAGTTCGGACGAGACCTCACGGACGAGGTCGGTTTCGAGAGTTTTTTTTTACGGATTCGGAGGAAGTTTCGTTCGGATTTTTTAGCTTGAGGTCGCAGATCTGAATGCTGACCTCGACCAGTTTCCGGGAAAGCTCCTGGTAATGATGAAAGATCGCCACTTGTTCCCGGACCGTCTCGACCGCCTGCGGAGGGATGTTTCGTGCGATGGTTTTTTTGTTGACGCTTCGTGTCAGTAAATAGACGGGACCATGACCGGGGTCTTCATCCCGTGCGCAATGACAGGAGGGCTTGCCACATTTTCGATAGACCGGAGTCAACGATCCCTGTCGCATGTCGGGGAGTTCAGAAATCTCTCGTTTCAATCGTTCGCGTTCTTGTTCAAGCTCCACAAGTGTCGTCGAGTCTGGTCGCATGGGGGGGCCCTCCTATCTGGATGCATAATACACATACAGATATTAGTTGGCAATTCCCCACTTTCTCAAAGTTTCAAAAATCTGACGTGCACCCGGAGCAGTCCAGCAATTCAAAATTTGAGGTACTGACTCACCCCAGGCCCGGTGGGAGGCCAGGAAATGATTCTTTCGGGAACCCGAAAGCGGGTGCAGAAGCATTCAATGTGCCGGAATGAGTCTTGGACAGGGTG
>JAMCWM010000040.1 GCA_023481175.1 Nitrospirota bacterium | reverse complement strand
GGCAGACCGGCCTGGATCTCTTTCGAGGAAAGATCTCGACGACCACGGATTCTTCTCCTTCGACCTTCCTGAAAAAGACGTTCCCGAAGACAAAGCCCTTGAAACGAGCGAGACGATTCAGTACAGTTTTGATAAGCATTGCTCGTTCTCCAAATGGTTGATCGTTATCGCAAAAACAATCATACCAAAAGAGAAGGGCAATGCCTTATTGTTTACCCACAGATTCTGCGGACGAGGCCCACTTTTTATCCTCTGGCGCCGTAAGACCCCGGCCTTCAGGACGGGGATATAAGGCGCATGAAGTACAAGTCTGTGGTATACTATAACGCATGAAAAGACTCAAAGCCTATTCTTTCAGGCTAGAACCCACGTCACAACAAGAATCGCTTCTCCGGCAGTACGTTGGCTCCTGCCGTTTCGTCTACAACCGGGTTTTGAACCTGGTTGTAGAACTGCACCAGGCCTCTCTGCCCTTTCCGGGCTATGTCTCCCTGGCCGGAAACCTCCCGGGTTGGAAGAAAGATCCGGAAACGAAATGGCTCAAGAACACGCCGTCCCAATCTCTTCAGGTCGCGGTCGCAAACGCGACCGACGCCTTCATTCGCTTCTTCAAAAAGCAGACCGACCACCCCGTTTTCCACAAGAAAGGCCGAAACGACACCGTCTCCTTCCCGGACAAAAAACCGTCCGGGTCGACGAGGAACGGTGCCGGATCTCCCTCCCGAAACTGGGAGAGATCCGGTACCGGAAGAGCCGGGCGCTCGACGGAGAGGTCCGGCAGGCCACGGTACGACTCTCTTGCGGAAAATGGTATGTCTCGATCCTGACCTGTAGGGAGATTAACCCGACTCCTCCCAATGGAGACCTGCTCGGGATCGATCTCGGGGTGGCTCGGTTCGCGGCTTTTTCGACAGGGGAGGGAGACGGGATCCCCACCCCGAACCTTGTTGAGAGGTTCGAAGAACGTCTTCAAGGACCTGCACCGGAGCGTTTCGAGAAAGATCAAAGGCTCCAGGAACCGAGCCAAAGCCAAGCAGAAGCTTGGCAGGTTCTACGAGAAGATTAAAAACGTCAGGCAAGACTTTCTGCATAAAGCGACGACCGCGATCAGCAAAAACCACGCGGTCGTGGTCGTCGAAGATTTGAAAGTCCAGAACCTGACGGCGTCAGGAAAAGGCAAGAGAGGCCTGAACAAGGCGATTTTGTCTCTCGGGTGGGGAGAATTCCGACGCCAGCTGGAATACAAGCTGGCCTGGAACGGGGGGCGGCTTGTGGTTGTCCCGCCAGCCTACACGAGCCAGACGTGTCCGGTGGAGACGTGCCGGCACGTTTCTCCGGACAATCGGAAGAGCCAGGAACTCTTTTCCTGCGTGAAGTGCGGGTTCACCGCGAACGCCGACTACGTCGGCGCGCTGAACACAAAAAGGGCGGGGCACGCCCGGTTAGCCTGTTCTCCTTCCGAAGAAGGAGAGTCCCAAAGTCGGGGATCTACCGCAGAACCTTGCGGGGTGGCAGGAACCGACCTGGTATTGGCTTAAACCAGGAATCCCCTTCCTTTAGGGAGGGGAGGACGTCGACCTCGCTCCGAAATATTCCGGTCCAAACGCCCTTCCTTTTCGGCCAGAAAAAGTTCCCTGTAGGACCTTATCCGGTCCTTCCCCCATGAAACCGTTTTGTCGAAATCCATCTCCAAGGGTGTTTCGATCAGATGCCATGTTCCTCTGGCGGAAGAGCTGTTTGCCATCGTTTCGAGTGACTGCAGGATTTCATGCTCTCTCGAGTGGACCAGACGCGCGATTCTTCGAGAATCGACAGACCCCGGACGCATCGACTCGATGCAGGCCCAGTCGAAAAGATCTCTCGAAGTCAGGGCCGCTCCGCGATAAAACAGTTTCTTTGCCAGAACCTCTTCGACCGGTTCGAGCAAGAAAAAGCTTTTTTCGGAGATCTCCGGAGGAAGTCCTGTAAGGGACATGCGAACGATAAAGTCGATTTCCCCCTCGGAGAATTTCAATTTCAGAAAAGTCGCATCCTCTTCGTACCCCGAGACAAGATCTTCGACCTTGGCGTTCAATCGCGGAGAAATGATCCCGATCCATTGCGGATCCCGGATAAACAAATCGATGTCCCGGCTTATCCTGTGATTCATCTCGAGCATAAGCCTTGTTCCACCGCCAAGGACGGGAGCCATGCGAACTCTTCCGGCAGAGACTTCCGCGGCAGAAACGATATCGGAGGCAATTTTTTCGAGATTCTTCCAGCCGCCTGACTCCTGCCAGCGGTCCATTCCGGTCTTTTCGATCCTCGGCACGGACCCTCCGTCGATTAAAAGTTGACTTTTTCCCACTCGGGAGAGCGGGGGAAGGGAATCTCTATGATTTCCCTGTAAAGTTTCCGGGCGAGTTCGACCGATGAGCCGCATTCGTAAACAGCTTTTAAAATGGAAGCCGGGGAATTTTCGTTGAAGAGGGAAGCGAGAGCATCCTTCGCGGGAGAGTCAATTCCTTCAAGACTCCCTTGTTTCAAGGCCTTGTAGACATCCTGTTCCTTCACGATATCCAGTCCGTAGGGAACGCTCAGATGAAATGCGATCATGGTTCCCGCGCTGTCCATTGTCGCTTTGTCGACCATCTCGATTTCCCTTCTATTTATCATCGATCAATCATTTAAATTAAATGACATAATCTTACCACAGAGGATCAATCTCCTTACAGATCGAACCCGACGGAGGCCTGGAAGAAGAACGAATTGACTTCGGGCGCTCCGGGAGCGGGAAGACCCGCCTTCTTGGACTTGATCGTGCAGACCCGGATGTTGACCCCGATCCCGAGATCCACGTAGGGGGGAGCCCACCAAATTCTCCGGTATCCCCGGCTCTCTTCCAGGTCGACAAAACCGGCGGCCTTTCAACACGTTCCGGCCAAGCGGGAGGGATGGACGAAGGGTTCGACGAACACGACGGGATGGCCGACCCGGTTTTCCCGGTTGGAAGAGCGCCTTCGCAAGCCGAGAGTCAGCCCCTTCGAGGTCAGATGGGGGAGAGGAAACGCGGGTTGTTGGCGAGACAGCACAGGCGTCGGGCCCGCTGGGGAGGGCTCCAGCCGGTCTCCGGTCACGATGCCCGTTGCTCCGGTCGGCCGATCCCCAGCCCTCTTCGAGAAGGGCGACATAGGGGATCGACTCCCCGGGCAGGACCCGGAATCCAGGGTAATGGTGAGTCCGCATCTCTTCTCCCACCGGAAAGGCTCGGAGGACTCGACGGGACGGACGACCAGCGTGTCGAAACGGGGTCGGTCCAGGGAGTTGGAGTCGGGAGAGTCGGCCATGAGGCGAGAATGCACAAGTCGAAGGGAAAAAGCCAGCCCTGTTTTCTAAGGCTGGCACTCCTATTCACAGGTCTGGATGGGTGAGGCTGACTTTGACATGGCCGTGACGGTCGTGTGGGGGTGCTTGAATCTTTAGACCTTTAAGGCTAAAATAAAAAAGATATGCTTTTTTGAGAAACAAAAAAATGGGTGGCAGGTCCGCGATGTTCCGGATATCTGTTTTAGCCTGAAGGTTCTCTCATGGCGCAACAAAACCGGGGTGGCTGGTTCATTGCGAGAGTCGGGTTCGAGCTTGTGGCGGTGACGTTCGCTTTCTCCGCTGTCGGCTACTACCTCGACTCGGTCCTGAAGATGAAGATCTTTCCGGCGCTCTCCCTTGCGGGGCTTGTTGTCGGCGGCGTTACCGGGTTCTGGCTGGTGTTCCGGGAGATGAGCCGGCTGATCGACGACGACAGCGACAAGGGCTGAGGCCGCCCATCTTCTGTCGATTCATCGTAAAATTTGGAGGCATGGTTGCAGGGCAATCCACTGGAAGAATTTTTCCTTCATCCGATCATTCGGCTCCATCTCCTGGGAATGGACGTTTCCGTGACCCAGGCCGTGGTGTCCCTCTGGCTGGTTGTGGGGATCACGGCCCTGGCGAGCCTGTATTTCGTCCGGGTGGCGTCCGTCATTCCGGGGCGCTTCCAGACGGCGCTGGAGATGCTCGTAGAGACGCTGACGACCGTCGTCGACGAGAACGTGGGGGCGGAAAACCGGAAAAAATTCCTTCTCCCGATTTTCGTTCTTTTCCTCTTCGTCTTTCTCAGCAATTTCCTGGGGCTGATCCCGGGGGTCTACACCATCACCTCCCAGATCATCGTCACGGGACTCCTGGCCGTCACGGTCTATCTCGTCAGTCTGGTGATCGGGTTTGCGAAGCACGGGTTGAAATTCCTTTCCATCCTGGTTCCGGAGGGC
The DNA here is from genome assembly GCA_023481175.1 of Nitrospirota bacterium. Lineage (GTDB taxonomy): Bacteria > Nitrospirota > Leptospirillia > Leptospirillales > Leptospirillaceae > UBA4572. The sequence goes on along the minus strand of JAMCWM010000040.1, from coordinate 18,368 downwards.
GTTCCCGGGTGGATGATGCCTCTCGTCGTCCCGATCGAAATCATCTCCCAGATGGCGCGTCCGCTCTCCCTGGCCGTGCGTCTCTTTGCCAACATGACAGCCGGGCATACGATTCTCTTCGTGCTTCTGAGCCTGACGACATCCCTTGCGATCTATCTCAAGTGGCTGCCATTTTCCATTTCGGTTGTCCTTTATCTGCTGGAAGTCCTGGTGGCCTTTATCCAGGCTTATATCTTCGCCGTCCTCTCAGCCGTCTACCTGGGGCAGGCGATGAAGTTGAACCACTAACGACAGAGTTTCTTCAATCATCGGGAGGATCTTTTTCATGGATGTGCATGCAGCAGCGTTGATCGGTATGGGGGCCGCAGCGATCGGTGTGGCCGGATCGGGAGCCGGAATCGGCTATATCTTCGGAAAAATGATCGAGGCGGTTGCCCGGCAGCCCGAAATCGAGGGTCGTGTCTCCAAGTACATGTGGCTGGGCTTCGCCCTTTCGGAAGCCGTGGCACTTTATGCGCTCGTTATCGCCTTTATCATCATGGGTCTCAGGAAGTAGACCACTTTCCGGATCCGGAGTCCGGAGTCTCCGGACGACCCGCCTGCATTCCGTCAGGCCGGACGGATCCCTATCAGGGAATCAAAGGATTGGACCATGCCACAGTTTGATACCAAGTTTTTTCCGTCTCTAGTCTTCTGGTCGGTTGTCTCCTTTGCGCTGATGCTTCTGATCGTCGCAAAGTACCTTTATCCCTCCCTGACCCGGATTCTCGAGGAGCGCCGGAAAAAGGTCTCCTCGGATCTCGAGGCCGCCCGGGCGAATCGCGAGGAGGCCGAACGACTTCTGGCCGAACAGCGTGCCCTTCTCGAAAAGGCCAGGGCCCAGTCTGACGCCATGATCCGCCAGGCCGAGGAAATGGCCCGGACGCTTCGCGAGGAACGGGAAAAGGAACTGGCTCTTTCCGTCAAGGCGGAACTCGACAAGGCTTCTGCGCAGATTGCGGCCGACAGGGAAAAGATGAAGGCCGACCTTCGGAACGAGACGGTGACAATCATCGTGCGGAGCCTGGAAACACTGCTCGAGGAAAGCCTCTCGGATACGCAGAAGGTCCTTTACATAAACAAGGCGATGAAGGCTCTCGATGAGAGGAAGGCCGGCTGATGAGGCGTCGTATTGACGAGCGGTTCCTTCAGAAATGGGCCGATGCGATCGCCGGAACGATCGGAACGGATGAAGGGAAGCTCGACCGCTGGATGGCGGTTCTTGATCTCTTGAACCGTATCCGGAAGATCCGTCCCGCCAGAAGCTTCGCCCTTGACGGACGATACTCTCTCGAAGACAAGAAGTCCTTTTTCCGGAATGTTCTTGCGGAGACGCTGGGACCGGATCTTCCGGGAAACGAAGAACTCGTTCTTGAGCCGCTGCTCAAAGGGAATCTCTGGGAGGGAATCCCCGCACTCGAAGCGACCCTGCTGTCGGTCTTCGACCAAAAGGCCGGAAGGGTCGTGGTGGAGGTTCATTCTCCCGCTCCGCTCCCGCCCGAGGTCCAGGCAAAAATTGTGGAGACTCTGCTTCGCTTCGTCAATGAAGGGCCAGGGAGAGAGCTGACGGGAGCCAAATCCCCCGACCAGCGACTCTCGGTCAAGCCGGTCTGGAAGGTTCGGCCAGAACTTTTGGCCGGTCTAGAAATCCGGATTGGCTCCCGTGTCTGGGACGCAAGCCTTTCGGCAAGGCTTCGGGAACTCGAGCATCAGCTGTTGAAAACGGCCTGAGAGCTCTCCTCCCGGACGGGAGAGGAGCCGGGTGCAGGATAAAGGCCCGCCGGGCGGGCGACATTCAATCGATACGAGGGTGCCTTGAAAAGTTCAGAGATTACCGAAAACCTGATGAAAAATCTGGGAAGCTTCAAAGGGGGCGTCGAAACCTCCGACCGTGGAACCATCCTCTCCTCCGGAGACGGAATTCTTCGCCTCTCCGGCCTTGAAAAAGCCATGTACGGGGAGAGGCTCGAGATCATCAAAGGAGGATCCGCCCTCGTGCTGAACCTCGAGGAAAACGAGATCGGCGCGGTGATCCTCGAGGGCGGCGATGAGGCCGTGGTCGGCGACGAAGTCCGGACGACGGGGAAGATCATGGAGGTTCCGGTTGGCCCGGGGCTGGTGGGTCGTGTCGTCAATCCCATGGGAGAACCGCTGGACGGAAAGGGTCCGGTCAAGGCCGAACTCCATTCGCCCATCGAAAAGATCGCCCCGGGCGTTTCGACAAGAAAATCGGTCTCCGTCCCCCTCCAGACCGGGATCAAGTCCATCGACGCCATGATTCCCATTGGACGCGGACAGCGTGAGCTCATCATCGGGGACCGCCAGACCGGAAAGACCACGATCGCCCTGGACACCATCATCAACCAGAAGGGAAACAACGTGGTCTGCATTTACGTCGCCATCGGCCAGAAGGCCTCGAGCGTCGTCAATGTGGTCCGGACCCTTGAAAAGCACGGAGCCCTGGAATATACCATCGTCGTCTCGGCCTCTGCGGCCGAACCTGCGGCGCTCCAGTACATCGCCCCCTATGCCGGATGCGCCATGGGTGAATATTTCAGGGATCGCGGAATGGACGCCCTCATCGTTTATGACGACCTGACCAAGCATGCCTGGGCCTACCGGCAGATGTCCCTCCTTCTTCGGCGTCCCCCGGGTCGCGAGGCCTATCCCGGAGACGTCTTCTATCTTCATTCGCGTCTCCTCGAACGGGCGGCCCGCCTGAATGAAAAGAACGGAGGGGGATCCCTCACGGCCCTTCCGATCATCGAGACCCAGGCCGGCGACGTCTCCGCCTTCGTGCCGACCAACGTCATCTCCATCACCGACGGCCAGATCTATCTCGAGACCGACCTCTTCTATTCGGGCATTCGCCCGGCCATCAACCCGGGAATTTCCGTCTCCCGCGTCGGAGGGGCGGCCCAGATCAAGGCGATGAAGCAGGTGGCCGGAAAGATGCGTCTTGAAATGGCCCAGTTCCGCGAACTGGCGGCCTTCGCCCAGTTTGCCTCCGACCTCGACAAGACGACCCGGGACCAGATCGAACGGGGTCTCCGGCTGACGGAGATCCTGAAGCAGGGCCACTACTCCCCGCTGCCCGTCGAAAAGCAGATCGCCATCATCTTCGCGGTGACCAATGGTTTCCTCGACGGGATCAAGCCGGACCGCATCGGGATCTTCGAAAAGGAATTTTTCCTGTACCTCGACAGCCGGAAGGCCGATCTCCTCCGGACGATCCGGGAGGAGAAGACCCTGTCGGAGGCCACGATCGCCTCCCTGAAGGACGGCCTGACCGAATTCAACGCTTCTTTCAACGGATAGTCCCATGCCCTCACTTCGTTCGATCCGAGGCCGCATCAAGTCGGTCAAGAATACAAGGCAGATCACCAAGGCCATGGAAATGGTGGCCTCGGCCAAGATGCGCAAAGCCCAGATGCGCGTCCGGGATACCCGCCCCTATGCCGAAAAAATCCTCGAACTGATGGGGCGCCTTTCCGCGATCGAATCCCACAGGCCGAATCTCTTTTTCAAGGTCCGGCCAGTCACGACGGTCGGGATCATCCTTGTCTCGACCGACCGGGGGCTCTGCGGTCCGATCAACGCCAATCTCTTTCGCCAGGTCAACAAGTTCATGGCCGATCGGCCCGGTGTCAGGTTCGAATTCGTGGTGATCGGAAAGAAAGGCCAGGATTTCATCCGCAGAAGCGGTTTCAAGGGGGTCGGCGCCATTTCGGGGGTCAAGGACCGGGGACAGATCGAGGAGATCCTTCCCGCCACCCAGGTCGCCATCGAAGAGTTTCAGGAGGAACGATGGGACGAGGTGTGGATTTTCTACACGGAGTTCGTCTCGACCCTCTCCCAGAAACCCCGGATGGAAAAACTTCTTCCGATCGGTCCGGATGTCGTGGAGGGCAGCTCCAAGGGAGCCTCGCCCTTTCTCGGGGAATACCTTTACGAACCGGATACGAAGGAAATCCTCGACGTCCTGATCCCGCGCTACTTTGAATCCGTCGTCTTCCAGCGCGTCATGGAAAATTTCGCCAGCGAATACAGTGCCCGGATGATGGCGATGAGAAATGCCACCTCCAATGCCAAGGAAGTGATTTACCAGATGACCCTGATCTACAACAAGCTCCGGCAGGCGGCGATCACCCGGGAGATTTCGGAGATCGCCTCCGGCGCCGATGCGGTGAGCCAGGGATAACAGCCAGGCAAGTTCGTTCGCCGGAGGCCCGCGGGTCCCGGCGGAAACAGGATCCCAGAACAGGAAAAAGAGGAGTGTTCCGAATGCAGACGGGTGAGATTGTTCAGGTGATCGGACCGGTTGTCGATGTCCGGTTTGAGGGGGAGCTTCCCGGAACCTATGTGGCCCTCGTGGTCGAAGGCTCGGGCCTGATCCTCGAAACCCAGCAGCAGCTGGGAGAAAATACGGTCCGGACCATCGCCATGGGAACCACCGACGGGCTGGTCCGGGGGGCGAAGGTCACCAGCACCGGAAAACCCATCATGGTTCCTGTCGGACAGAAGGTTCTCGGCCGGATGATGGATGTTCTGGGGGCTCCGATCGACGACGGCGGACCGATTTCCACCGAGCACATGCGTCCGATCCATGTCGATCCGCCGTCTTTTGAAGACCTGGCCTCCTCCACCGAGGTCTTCGAAACGGGCATCAAGGTGGTCGACCTCATCGCCCCCTTCGCGAAGGGGGGCAAGACCGGACTGTTCGGAGGAGCGGGGGTAGGCAAGACGGTCATCATCATGGAGCTGATCCGCAACATCGCCATGGAGCACGGCGGATTCTCGGTTTTTGCCGGAGTCGGCGAGCGGACCCGCGAAGGAAACGACCTCTGGAACGAGATGAACGAATCCAAAGTCATCGACAAGACAAGCCTTGTCTATGGCCAGATGAACGAACCGCCGGGCGTCCGTCTCCGCGTGGCTCTGACGGGATTGGCCCAGGCCGAGTTCTTCCGGGACGAGGAAAACCGGGATGTTCTCTTCTTTGTCGACAACATCTTCCGCTTTACCCTGGCCGGGGCAGAAGTCTCCGCCCTTCTCGGGCGCATGCCCTCCGCGGTGGGGTATCAGCCGACCCTGGCGGTCGAGATGGGCCAACTCCAGGAGCGGATCACTTCCACGAAGAAGGGATCGATCACCTCGGTCCAGGCGGTCTATGTTCCGGCAGACGACCTGACCGACCCGGCTCCGGCGACGACGTTCACCCATCTCGACGCGACGGTCGTTCTCTCCCGTCAGATCGCCGAACTCGGAATCTATCCGGCCGTCGACCCGCTCGATTCGACCTCCCGGATCCTCGATCCCATGATCATTGGCGATGAGCATTACAACGTGGCGCGCTCCGTCCAGAAGATCCTCCAGAAGTACAAGGACCTTCAGGATATCATCGCCATTCTCGGCATGGACGAGCTGTCCGAGGACGACAAGCAGATCGTGGCCAGGGCCCGGAAGATCCAGCGCTTCCTTTCCCAGCCCTTCTTCGTGGCCGAAGTCTTCACGGGATCCCCCGGAAAGTATGTCTCCCGGGAGGACACCGTCAAGGGGTTCAAGGGGATCGTCGAAGGAAAGTACGACCATCTGCCGGAACAGGCCTTCTACATGGTGGGAACGATCGAGGAAGCCCTCGAGAAGGCCGAGAAGCTCAAGGGAAAGGCCTAGCCTGATGTCCTTCATGCTGACGCTGGTGACCCAGGAGCGGGAACTCATCTCCGAAGAGGTGGATTTCATAAAAGCCAAGGGCGTGGATGGAGAATTCGGCGTCCTGACCGGCCACTCCCCTTTCATCTCCCTGCTCGACCCGGGCGAGCTCGTTGTCCGAAAAGGCGAATCTCTCTATTCCTACTACGTGAGCGGGGGCGTGGCCGAGGTCCTGCCAAAATCGGTGATCATCCTGGCCAACACCGTCGAACGCGCTGACGAGATCGACGAACAGCTGGCCCGAAGGGCTCGCGAGAATGCCGAAGAGGCTCTGAAGAAGCCCATTTCCGAAATCGAGCGGCGAACCTATCTTCTGGAACTCAAACGCGAGTCGGTCCGCCTCTCCATCGTGGCGCGCCGCCGCTCCCCCCGTCATCCGGGTCAGGTGACCGAAGAATAGTCCGTCAGGTCGGTCGGGGCCCGAGGAGAATGACTCCGGGCTCCGCCCGATTTCGCGGGATCTCTTCCAAAAACACCAAAGGCGCCTCCGGTGACCCTTTTCCATCCCTGGCACCTGGGGCCCCTCTCCGAACAGATCCCCGGCTTTTCAGGAGAGGGGGACTCTCAAGAACACCCTCTGGCAAAAATTTCCGCATCCTGGAAAACCTCGCCCCCTTCTGCCTCCGCCGCTTTGGGCAATTGGCCTTTTACCGGGATTCTGATAGGATAAAGTTCGACGAAAGGGGCCGGAGGATGGTATACGACTGGATATTCCTCATCGTGGGGGGATTTGGGGCGGTCTACTCAATACGACTTCTTCTTCGCCATGAGCGAAGGGAAAAATGGGCAGCCTACCTTTTTTCCTCCCTCCTCCTCTTTTTCTGGGGTCTTTTTTCCCTCTCTCCGGCCCGAAGCGGAATCCTGCGCATGTTGAACCACACCTTTCTCGGGAATTCCTGAACTCCTTGAAGGAGGCTGTCGATGGACCACCGGGACCGGGAAAACATTCTGACCATCATTCTGGCCGGGGGAGAGGGAAAAAGGCTCTTTCCCCTGACCGCAGACCGGGTCAAGTCCGCGGTACCCTTCGGGGGAGCCTACCGTATCATTGATTTTGTCCTGTCGAACTTCGTCAACTCGGGTTTTTCGAAGATCAAGGTCCTGACCCAGTACAAGTCCCACTCTCTCAACACCCATCTCTCCCGGGGATGGCGCCTCTCTCCTCTTCTCGACCAGTATATCGACCCGGTCCCGGCCCAGATGCGGACCGGCCCCCACTGGTTCCAGGGGACGGCCGATGCGGTCTTCCAGAATATCAACCTGATCCTGGACGAGAGGCCCGACCATGTCTGCATCTTTGGAGGAGACCACATTTTCAAGATGAACATCCGGCAGATGCTGGACTATCACGTCGAGACCGGAGGAGCGGTGACCGTTGCGGCCATTCCCGTCTCCCTGGCCGAGGCCCGGGAGTTCGGGGTGATCCGGACGGAGGGCGAGCGTATCCGGGATTTCGTCGAGAAGCCGCCATCTCCCGAGCCGACCCATCCCGGAGGGACGACCGCCCTGGCCTCCATGGGCAATTACATCTTCCGGACGAAGGATCTGGTCGATGTCCTCCGGGAGGACTCGGAGATCTCCTCCTCCAAGCACGACTTCGGACACAACATCCTTCCCCGCCTGGCCGCCGAGGGCCGGGCCTACGTCTACGATTTCAGCCGGAACACCATCCCGGGAATGGAGGACGTGGAGAAGGGCTACTGGCGGGATATCGGGAACATCGACGCCTATTGGAAGGCCAACATGGACCTGGTGGCGGTGACGCCCTCCTTCAACCTTTACAATCCTTACTGGACCATCCGGACCTACCGGCCACAGGTTCCTCCGGCCAAGTTCGTCTTCGCCGACGAGAAGAACAAGCGGGTGGGGGTGGCGACCGATTCGATCGTCTGCGGCGGGTCGATCATCTCGGGAGGACAGATCGACCGTTCGATCCTCTCCCACGGAATTCGGGTCAACAGCTATTCCCACGTCTCGGAATCGGTGATCTTCAGCGGGGTCGACATTGGCCGCTATGCCCGCCTGAACCGGTGCATCGTCGAAAAGGACGTGAGGATCCCGGCCGATCTTCGGGTCGGGTTTCACCACGAGGAGGACAGGAAGTTCTTTTTCGTCTCTCCCGGTGGGATCGTGGTGGTGACCCAGGACGGTATCGAGCGGTGGATCAGGGAGAACCGGGAATAAGCACTGTCTGAAAGGGAATTTTTTGAACGCGAATATTCTTTTTGTCTGGCACATGCATCAGCCGTCCTACTTCGATCCCCTGACCAACGAGATGGTCCTGCCCTGGGTGAGACTTCACGGGGTCCGGGGGTACTACGACATTCCCTACATGGCGGGACTTTTCCCGAAAATCCGCCAGACGGTGAACATCGTTCCGATTCTCCTCGACCAGATCCTGGCGCTGGCGGAGGGCCAGGTGGTGGACTCCTACCAGGAACTCTCCCTGAAGCCCGCCAGCGACCTCGACAACGGGGACAAGATCTTCCTGGCCAGGAACTTTTTTTCCTGCGCCTACGAAACCATGATCAAGCCCTATCCCCGGTACCTCTTCCTCTGGCAGAAGGTCCAGTCGAGACAGCCTGCGAACGATACCGATTTCGGCCGGGTCGTCTCCCAGATGAACGCCCAGGACTTTCTCGACCTCCAGATGTGGTTCAACCTCACCTGGTTCGGATACGCCGCCCGGGCGCGACATCCCGAGGTCGAACATTGGATCGGCCAGGGGGCGAACTTCACCGAGGCAGACAAGAAGGCCCTCTTCGATCTCCAGAGGTCGATTCTCAAGGATCTGGTTCCCCTCTACCGCTCCCTGGCGAAGGAAGGACGGATCGAGATCTCGACCTCTCCCTATTTTCACCCCATCCTTCCCCTTCTGATCTCCTCCAAGACGGCCAGGCGGGCCCACCCCAATCTCTCGCTTCCGGAGGAGTTTGCCTTTCCGGAGGACGCCGCCCTCCAGGTCGAAAGCGCCTTAAGCCGCCACGAGGAAATTTTCGGAGTTCGCCCGAAGGGGATGTGGCCCTCCGAAGGCTCGGTCTCTCCGGAGGTGGTCCGGCTCGCCCGGAAAGCGGGGCTTCTCTGGATGGCCTCCGACGAGGACATTCTCTTTATCTCTCGGGATATGGCCGACCTGCGCGAAGGGAGCCTCTATGAACCTTACGAGGTCGCCATCGACGACGCGAAGGTGAAGATGGTCTTCCGGGACCGAAACCTGTCAGACCGGATCGGATTCGCCTATGCCCGCTACAACGGGACGGAGGCGGCCTCCGACCTCATCGGCCAGATGGAACAGATCGCGCGAAGGGAAGAGTCCTCCGGGAGAAATGCCACCATCCCGATCATCCTCGACGGGGAAAATCCCTGGGAGGCCTATGCCGATGGGGGCTTCCACTTTCTGAAGACGGTCTTCGAACGCCTCTCGTCCCATCCCTTCCTCAGGACGGAGACGGTCTCGGGAGCCCTGGCCCAAACTCCGGCCCGTCCGATCAACCGGCTGGCCACGGGTTCCTGGATCAACCATGATTTTCGCATCTGGATCGGCCATCCCGAGGACAACAAGGGGTGGAATTTCCTTAGGGGGACAAGGCTGGCCTTTGAGGAAGCCACGAAAGGGGACAAGGGAAACAGGCTTTCTTCCGAGACGGTCGAACGGGCCCGGCGGGAACTCTTTGCCGCCGAAGGATCCGACTGGTTCTGGTGGTACGGGGACGACTTCAAGAGCCTCCAGTCCTCGGAGTTCGACCGTCTTTTCCGGGTCCACCAGCAGAATGTCTACCGGGTTCTGGGGCTTTCTCCCCCCATTCTCCTGAACGAACCCATCCGGGAGACGGACATGGGGGTCGGCATCACCCTTCCGGTGGACTTCATCCGTCCGATCATCGACGGAGAGGTCACCCATTATTTCGAGTGGACCGGGGCCGGATTCTTCGACAACCACAAGCTCCAGGGTTCCATGTATCTCAGGGATTCCCCCCTCTCGGCGATTTACTACGGCTTTGACGAGGAGACCCTTTACATCCGGGTGGACTTCGACGAAAACTACCGGCCGGAGGAGCATCAGAACGTCTCCCTCGTGATCAGGCTCCTCAACCACCGGGAGACGAGACTGCACTGTCCCCTGGTTTCCGGGACGACGGAGATTCCTCTCGAGGACGCGGGCGAGGGGGAAGTCGGCAAAGCCCGGTGGGGCTTCCGGAAAATCGGAGAGTTGGCCCTGCCCCACGCTCTTCTTAAGCTCGAGCCCGGCGAGTGGGTCGGAGCCCTTTTCGAGCTCTACGAGGGGGAGACGATGGTCGACCAGTGTCCGCGCGGCCATACCCTGTCGATGCAGATCCCCGACGACCAGTTTGTCAAATCGATCTGGAGGCTGTGAGATGCAATTCTGGAAGGACGGTCCGGACAGGGACCTTCGGGCCACGATGGTCTTTGTCCTTCACAATCACCAGCCTGCGGGAAACTTTTCCCACGTCTTCCGGGAGGCCTTCGACCGCTGCTACCGGCCGACCCTCGATCTTCTCTGGCAGTATGAGACCCTCCACGCCTCCCTCCACTATACCGGTCCCCTGCTCGAGTGGATCGAGTCGAACGAGCCGGACTTCCTGGACCGTCTCAGGAAAATGGTGGAGCGGGGGCAGGTGGAGGTCATCGGAGGCGGATTCTATGAGCCGATCTTCTGCTGGCTGCGGTCGGCCGACCAGCGGCGACAGGTCGACCTGATGCGGCGCCACCTCGAGGAGAAGCTCGGGCGTTCGGGGGAGGGATTCTGGCTGGCGGAGCGGGTGTGGGAGACGGATCTGTCGGCGAGGCTTTTTCCCCTGGGGCTGACCTACGCGCCCCTGGACGACCATCATTTCCATCTGGCGGGTCTCGACGACGCGGACCTTCACGGCTACTACACCGTTCCCTGGGAGGGGGAGCCCCTCCGGATCTTTCCCATATCCAAGGATCTCCGGTACCTGATCCCCTTCCGTCCGGTCGACCAGCTTCTGGCCTTTCTCGACCGCCGGGCGCGGGGAGGACGGGTCCTGACCTATGCCGACGACGGAGAGAAGTTCGGTATCTGGCCCGAGACCTATCGCTGGGTCTGGGAGGAGAAGTACCTCGAGCATCTCTTCTCCATGCTCTCCGCCCAGTCGGGATGGCTCCGGGTGGCGTCCATGGGAGAGGTGGTCTCCGACCGGAACCCCACGGGAATGGCGGTGCTCCCCAATGCCTCCTATACCGAAATGATGGAATGGGCCCTTCCGGCCAGGACGAGTCAGGTCTTTCACGAGTGGTCCCAGAAATGGGAAAGGGAGGGGGCCGATCCCGATCTCCGGGTCCTCTTCCGGGGGGGGATCTTCGAGAATTTTCTCGTGAAATACCCCGATGTCCATCGGCTCTACCACCGGATGCTCCTGACGGGAGAGTTCATCCGGGAGGCCTGGCCCGCCTCGGAGGCCCCGGACAGCGTACTGACCCCCTACCTGAAGGCCCAGGGAAACGATGTTTACTGGCATGGGCTGTTCGGAGGGGTCTATCTTGCGAATCTCAGGCACGAGGCCTTCGCCAATCTTCTTCGGGCCGAAGAGCTCATGGAATCCTCCGGAAAGCTGCCCGTGCCCGCGATTCTCCAGGGAGATTTCGACGCGGACGGGACCCCGGAGTTCTTCGTCCGGCAACGGACCTACAATCTCTGGATCACGCCCCGGTATGGCGGGAGCGTTCTCGAATGGGACGACCGGACCACCGGATTTCACCTGACCAACACCCTGACCCGACAGGAGGAGGCCTATCACATCCGCCACCAGAAAGACCGGAAGAACAAGGAGGGAGAGCCTGCCGGCGGGGAGGGAATCGCCTCGATCCACGACCGTCCGGTGGGCGACGACCGGAATGTCCTGGAGGGGGTCGTCTACGATCGCCGTCCCCGCCGGGCCTTTGCCGAGGGATTTGCCCCCCTGGGGACCCCTTCCCCGGGCCTTCTGGACGGGTCGGCTCTTTCGGCCGACATGGGACGGGTCCCTTACCGGGTCGTCTCCGGGCCGGACGGGGAGCTCCGCCTGGAAGGAACAGGCAATCTGGCGGGGGTTCCCTTTGTTCTGTCGAAGGCTTATCGCTTCTTCGAGGACCATTTTTCCGTTTCATGGAGCCTGTCCGCCTCCGGCCGGACGGATCTGCCCGACGAATGGAAGGAATGGGCGCTCTTTGCGGAGCTTCCCCTGACCCTTCTGGCCGGCCATGATTCCGGCCGCACGATCCGGGTGGAAGGACGGAGAGAGCCGTTTCTCTGGGACGAGCCGTGGGAACACGGAGAGGTTCGCTGGTACCGGGGAGAGGATGACTGGTCGAAGACGGCCTTTCTTGTGGAGCTTTCCGGAGTCGTCCGCCTGATCCACGCCCCCATCGAAACGGTCTCTCTGTCGGAATCGGGGCTCGAACGGACCTTCCAGGGAACCCTTTTCATCCATGCGTTTCCTCTCGCCCGCCTGTGCGGGGGAGAGGCCAGCGTCATGATATTTACGGGACATGATTCGAGGAGTCTGCCGCATGCCTGACCTCAGAAAGGATCCCATCGTTGGCCGCTGGGTGATCATCTCCACGGCCCGGAGCCGCCGTCCGGTGGACTACAAGACCTTCAAGAACGAATACCGCTACCAGGTCTGTCCTCTTTGTGCCGGGCAGGAAGACAAGACCCCTCCCGAGGTCCTGGCCTACCGGATCCAGGGGACTCTCCCGAACACTCCGGGCTGGACCCTCCGGGTCGTTCCCAACAAGTTTCCGGCGCTCATGGTCGAAGGAAGCCTCGACCGGGAGGGGGTCGGGCTCTACGACAAGATGAACGGGATCGGGGCCCACGAGGTGGTCATCGAGACCCCCGAGCACCGGAAGACCCTCGCGAGCTTTTCCGAGAAGGAGTTCGAGGATGTCCTCTGGGCCTACCGGGACCGGATTCTCGATCTCAAGAAGGACGCCCGGTTCCGGTACATCATGATCTTCAAGAACTACGGGGAGCCGGCCGGCGCCTCGCTCGAACACAGCCACAGCCAGCTTATCGCCCTTCCCGTCATCCCGACGGTGGTGATCGAGGAAATGGTCGGCGCCAAGACCCATTTCGAGGAGAAGGAACGCTGCATTTTCTGCGACATCATCCGGCAGGAGGTGATGGATGGCTCACGTCTCGTCGCCGAAAATCAGGAGTTCGTGGCGATCACGCCGTTCGCCTCCCGCTTCCCCTTCGAGGTCTGGATTCTTCCCAAGCGTCACGCCGCCTCCTTCCAGGAAGGGCAGAAGTCCCAGTACGAAGCCATGGCCAAGATCTTTCTCGATGTGCTGAGGCGCCTCAACAAGGCCCTCATGAATCCGCCCTACAACTTCATCCTCCATACCGCCCCGCTCCAGGACAAGGGGTCCGAGGACTATTACCACTGGCATTTCGAGATCATGCCGACACTGACGCAGGTCGCCGGCTTCGAATGGGGGACCGGGTTCTACATCAACCCCACCCCTCCGGAAGAGGCGGCCCAGTTTCTTCGGGAAATCACGCTTCCCTGAGAGGGAGCGAGGCGCAAAGACCGGGTTGCCGGATAAAAACCCAGAGCGATCATTCTTACCCCAGGAGGCTTAGGCATGACCCAAGAGAACGTGAACGACTGGCAGAAAAAATACCGGTATGTGGCCGAGTTTTCCGGAGGCGGGCCCGAGGCGACCGATCTTCCCCGGCTCCGGAAGGACTATCTCGATTCCCTGGTGGAGGATCTCGTCTTCCATCCGGACGCCGTGGTCCGCGGACAGGCCTTCCGCCTGATCCGATCGGCCTTTTCAAAATCCGGGGCCACCCTGGCCTCCATCGAACCCCTCTACCGGGCCATCGGTCGCGGGGAGGCGGGAGGGTTCACCGTTCCGGCCATCAATATCCGGGGTCTCACCTACCTGACCGTGCGACGGGTCCTGCGGGCCATGCGCGCCATCGACGGCGGGCCCGTCCTTTTCGAGCTGGCCAAGAGCGAGATCGGGTACTCCTTCCAGCGTCCGATGGAATATGCGGGGCTGGTCATGGCCGGAGCCCTGGCCGAAGGCCACACCGGTCCGATTTTCGTCCAGGGGGACCACTACCAGTTCAACGCCAGAAACTACGCCAGGGATCCGGCCGGAGAAATCGAGAGTCTGAAGAAACTCATCCAGGAATCGATCGACGCCGGCTATCGGAACATCGACATCGACGCCTCGACCCTGGTCACTCTCGATCCTCCGGACCTTCGCGACCAGCAGAGGGAAAACGGGAAGATGACGGCCCTCCTGACCCATTTCATCCGGCAGATCACCCCCGACGGAACGAGGTTCCCGGTGTCGGTGGGAGGGGAGATCGGGGAGGTGGGCAAGGAGAACTCCTCCCCCGAGGAACTCGACGCCTTCATGGAGGTCTACAGCGAAGAGCAGGCCCGCCTCGACGCCCGGGACGTGCCGATCAGCAAGATCAGCGTCCAGACCGGGACGTCCCATGGCGGCGTTCCCCTTCCCGACGGACGCATCGCCCCCGTCAAGCTCGATTTCGACACCCTGGAGGCCCTGGGGGAGCGGGCGAGGACCCGCTACAACATGGGAGGGGCGGTCCAGCATGGGGCCTCGACCCTTCCGGAGGATCTCTTCGACCATTTCCCGCGGGTCCGGACCCTGGAGATCCATCTCGCCACCGGCTTCCAGAACGCGGTCTTCGACCATCCGGCCTTTCCCCCGTCTCTCAAAAAGGAGATGGAGTCCTTCATGACGAAGGAGTTTGCGGGTGAACGGAAGGCGGGGGAGACGGAGGAGCAGTTTTTCTACAAGAACAGGAAGCGGACCTATGGCCCCTTCAAGAAGGAGCTGGCCTCCCTTCCGGAGAAGGTCCTCGATCCGATCATGGGGGATCTCGAGAAACGTTTCGTCACCCTTTTCAAAAAGCTCGGACTCTCGGGAACGTCGGGGATTCTGACAAAGTATTTCTAGCAGGGAAGGGGGATCCGGGCGTTCCGGGTTCCCCGGGTGTCCGCCCACATTTCCAAAAACCGTCAAAGCCAAGAAAAGAGGGACGCGTCATGGCCGATATCCGCGGGAACCTGGTTTTTGTGCTCCATGCGCATCTTCCCTACGTCCGCCACCCGGAGCACGACATATTTCTTGAGGAGAACTGGTTTTTCGAGGGGCTGATCGAAACCTACCTCCCCCTCCTGGCCATGTTCGACCGCTTGAAACGCGACGGGGTGCGGTTCCGGATCACCATGACCCTTTCTCCGACCCTGGTCTCCATGATGGAGGATCCGCTTCTCATGGGGCGTTTCGAGAAACGGCTCTCCCTATTAAGGGAGCTTTCGGAGCGGGAGGCGGTCCGGACCCGCGGAACGGAGTTCGAGGGCGTGGCGCGCTTCTACCGGGACCATCTCGAATTCCTCGAACGGGTTTACCGGGAAGATCTGGAAAGGAATCTCCCCCGGGCCTTCCGCCGCCATATGGAGTCGGGATCCCTCGAGGGCATCACCTGCGGGGCGACCCACGGCTTCCTTCCCTTTCTCCAGGAGGTTCCGGGATCGGCCGAGGCCCAGGTCCGGGTCGGCGTCTCGACCTTCCGCCGTGTTTTCGGCCGGGCTCCCCAGGGCATCTGGCTTCCGGAGTGCGCCTATTACGAGGGGCTCGACCGGATCCTCAGAAAGGAAGGACTCCGGTTCTTTTTCATGGAGGCCCACGGCCTCCTCTACGCCGATCCGAGGCCACCGGCCGGTGTCTATGCCCCGCTTGTCACCCCGTCCGGGGTCTGGGCCTTCGGGCGCGACCCCGAGTCATCCCGGCAGGTTTGGAGCGCCAAGGAGGGGTATCCGGGAGACTTCGCTTACCGGGACTTCTACCGGGATATCGGCTACGACCTCGACTACGACTATGTGCGTCCCTATCTCCATACCGATGGTCCCCGGGGAATGACCGGCCTCAAATACCACCGGATCACCGGTCCGACCGACCAGAAGGAAGTCTACAATCCGGCGTGGGCCCAGGACCGTGTCCGGGCCCACGCCCGGGATTTCGTCGAACGGAGGATGGCCCAGATCCGGGGCCTTGCCGGGACGCTGGCACTTTCGCCGACGGTGGTCTGTCCCTACGATGCCGAGCTCTTCGGCCACTGGTGGTTCGAGGGGGTGAACTTTCTCGAGGAGGTCTTCCGGGAGGTCGACCGGCAGACGACAGTCGAGGTCTTTACTCCGGTCGAACTCGTGCGGGCGGGAATCCCGGCATCGTCCGGGGAGCCTGAACCTTCGTCCTGGGGGGAAAACGGGTATTTTGAATTCTGGATGAACGGGACCAACGACTGGATCTATCCGCCCCTGTTCGAGGCCGCCCGGGAGATGGTCCGTCTGTCGGAGCATGCCGGCGGATATCGGGGACGCGACCGGGAAATCCTGAACCAGATGGGCCGGGAACTCCTTCTGGCCCAGAGTTCGGACTGGCCTTTCATCATGACCACCAAGACTATGGTGGAGTATGCCGTCGACCGTCTGAAGGGGCATCTCTACCAGTTCTGGGCTCTCAGGGAGATGCTGGTCACAGGGCGGTATCGGGAGGATGTTTTCCGGGAAGTCCGGGACCGGGACGTGCTGTTCCCGGACCTCGACCTGTCGGTCTTTTTGCCCCTGGAGTGACCGGGAAGACGGGAGAGGTCCGCGGAGAAGGAAGGGGGGCGATTCGGACCCTGAGGCTTTCTTCAGGTCGCCTCTTATCGTTTTTCCGCCATGAAGGCCTTGAAGCGCTCAAGCTCCTCGAGTGCGGCATTGAATTCCTCGAGGTCGGTCATGTAAGGCCGGATTTTTTCCATTTCCTCCATGAAGGTCCGGAACCGTTCCATCTCCGCCATGAGGCTCTTCATCCGGTCCTGTTCGGAGATGAAGACGGCCCGGAACCGGTCCATCTCAGCAAGGAGGAGCTTGAACTTTTCCACTTCGCCCATGAAGGTCCGGAACCGTTCCATCTCGACCTGGAGGGCCTTGAACCGGTCGAGGTGGGTCATGGAGGGGCGAACTTGTTCGAGTTCGGTCATGAAGGAGCGGAATTTTTCCAGGGTCGAGGCGGTCTTTCCGGGTTCCATGGATCTCTCCGTTTCTTTTTTGTTTTCGATAAATTTTATTGATCTTTTTGATACATTCTGGCAATATAAAAATTAAATCATTGCCAGATAATTTTTTAAATCGTTTTTATTTTTGTCCAATTCAATCTTTCCATCGAAAAGGATACACCAATATTTTCGAATGTCCAACAGTCAGGAAAATTCCGGCCAGGATCCGGAGAAGTCGCCGCAGGGTCCCGGCCCTTCCCGGAAAAAGTGACGGAGGGGGACCCCCGTCAGTCCGGAGGTCGGGAGGCTGGGGATCCATGGCCGGGACTCTTCGGTTCCTCTCGGTTTTTCTTCTGATCTTCCCGCTTCTTCCGGGGTGCGTCACCGGACACGGGCCCGTTCAGGGGACCCGGAAGACGGTCCTCCCCTCTTCTCCCCCGCCCCCTCCGGGGCAGGGGCCGGCAAAAAAACAGGCCGGACCTCCAGGGGGAGAGGGTCCCGCCGTGGTTTCTCCGCCTCTTCCCCCGCCCGCTTCCTGCGGTTCGCTGGTCCTCTCCTCCCGCCGGAGCCGCCTGGAATTCCTCATCTCCGGCCTGGGAGTCATGAAAAAGTCCGCCTCCCTCGAGGCCGTCCAAAAGCGTGCGGAGAGAGAGGCCGTTGCCCGGCTCATCCGGTGCAGCGGTCTCGGAAGGACGATCTCGGGGTTCTATGACCGATCCCGGGCTCCGGTTCCCGGGGACGAACGAAGAATGGCAAGGAAGATCCGGATGGCCCTGGGGGTCGTCCCCCGTTATCGGGTCCTTCGGGAATCCTGCCGGGAGGAAGGGGAGAGCCGCTCCTGCCAGGTCGCGATCGAGGGAACGGTGCGGCGCCTCCGCCCGGACCCCCGGTTTGTGATCCGGTCGTCCGGAGTCGGAAAAGCGGGGGTGCTGGAGGACGGAGAGGCGATGCATGTGCGTTTTTCTCTTTCCCGTCCGGCCACTGTCTATCTCTTCGATGTGGACGAGAAAGGTCGGGGGACCCTTCTTTTTCCCGGACCCCTTTTCGGACGGACCGCCCTTCCGGCAGGATCCCGGATCGTCTTTCCGCCGGAGGACCAGAAGGCGGTCACTCTGGTGGCCCGTCTTCCGGCCGGATCGTCTTGGCGCCTTGGCCATCTTTTTATTGTGGCCCTGGCCGGCCGGACGCTCCCCGGAGTCGAGAGCCTTGTGAAAAATCTCCGGACAGACGGAAATCTTCCTGTCGTGGAGGACTTTTTCGGAAGACTTCTGCCGGAGCTCGAACACCGGGCCAAAGGAGGAGACTGGAGCCTTCGGGTGATCCCCTACGAGATCGTGCGGAAGGGGCCGTCGCCTCCCGCGACGGCCCCC
This sequence comes from Nitrospirota bacterium, assembly GCA_023481175.1. GTDB lineage: Bacteria > Nitrospirota > Leptospirillia > Leptospirillales > Leptospirillaceae > UBA4572. The sequence goes on along the minus strand of JAMCWM010000040.1, from coordinate 191 downwards.
GGACATCACTGAGGGGTCGGGTTTTTCCGGAACCCCGGACCGCGTGAATCGCTGCTGGCAGGGACAGCAATTCAAAATTTAAAGTTTGATTTTACTGCAATAACTTACGTTTACGCCTAAAAAACGCTGGACACACCGAGCGATTTCAGGCATTCTTGGGGCATGGTGACCTTTCGGATTCCGAACCCCGC
>JAMCWM010000012.1 GCA_023481175.1 Nitrospirota bacterium | reverse complement strand
GAAATCATTCGCCAATACATCGAACAGCAGCAAACCCCTCACTGAATGTCAAAATTCCAGGACGGCTTTGCCGTCCGCGCTATCCTTCCCCGGCATGAATGCCGAGGTTTGCCGCGCGACTCGATCAGTTTAAGGCTTTAATTCTCGACTCTGACAAGCTTTCAGAAAGCCCCAACGGAGCTGAAAAGGAACAGAACGAGCTTGAGCAATTGGCCGCAACCCATGGATTCCTCCTCATTTGGCAGACTCCATGTCATGAGGGGTTCCTTTTACGTCACCTCGAAGGTTGTCAAAGCCTCAGACCCCCGGGGTGTAAAGAGGCGAAATCCATGCTCCTGAAGAGATGGCCCGAATATATAAAGCCAATGCAGGTTAGCGCATTAATTGAGCGCATCTGCTTCGAAGACCTCATGAACTTTGCTGGAGAGGAAAGATCATTGAGAATTTTCCTTGAAAAATTGGGGGTTAAAAAATCCTGATCAATCTGTCCAAGCAAAACATCCTCACCTTCTGCCCTTTTGATCACCTGGAGGGGGACCCCCTGAATAGTTACACTGGAGGAATGAATCCCGTTTCTCCGGAAGCTCTGGACGACTCCCGGATTCCGGCAGGAATTCCTGCCGGATAACTGCTTCTCAACGCCTCATGCAGATGAGGGATCCCTCGATCACCAGGTTCATGAATGGGGATGCAAGGGCAAATGTTCAAGGCGTTCGGCGAGCCATACCTTAATGATGGATTGCCGGGTAATGCCGAGCCTTCCTGCTTCCCGGTCCAATGAATCAATCATCCACAAAGGAAAATCGACATTGACGCGTTTTTGCTCCTGCAACACTCGCCGTGCCTTGGATAACTCCAGAAAAGCAGTGATGTCGCCCCCCTCATCAAACTGTTTGTCGAACGCTTTAGCTTTCATACAATGCCACCTCCTCGTTTCGTGATCGTCGAACAGAAATAAGTCGAATATTTGTACCTCGGTAGGTGAGGACGGCCGACCAGTGTTTCCCGTTGATCAGCCCTATCACCAGATATCGGGGCTCGTCTTCTGTTTTTGCCGGTACTTCCAATAGACTCGGATCATTCCATAAAAGCTGTGCATCGATAAAGTTGATGCCGTGCTTGGAAAGGTTCGATTCGCTCTTGCTCTCGTCAAATTCGAATGTGATCATGGTATGAAAAATATACCATTATTGGATCAATTTCAAGTGCCAGAAGCAGCTGCCGACAACGGAGCAAAGAATCGGGTCTTCCTTGCCGGCGTAGAAGGTCATCGACAGACTTTTGCCGCTGCCTTGGGTGTGCCAGCCTCCCCCCAGATGCGCTTGCCGCCGAAATAGGGCTGCCCCCTTGCCATAGTGGGTCGTGGGCTCGGCCACCTGCTCCTTGGGAGTCTTTGGACGAATGCTCTGGGTTCATGCCGGGGGAAGACCGGAGGAAGGAGACGGTGGTCGGGTTTTCCACCGTCGGTGCATCCAGATCCATTGCTCCGGGTGAGCCCGGATCGCCCCCTCGATGAATTTTGTGTCAAGGGCCGTCAATATGTGGATCGTCTCGTCCTTGGGAAAATCCAGGAGGAGAGGAATGGGTGGCGCGAAGAACACGCGATGGTGGGTCCCGTCCGGAATGACTCATTTTCGAGTCGGATCATCGCTTCAGGAATGGGCAAGGAGGGCAAAAAGCCGGGCCCGCTGGGCGGGGGTCAGAAGATGAAGGCAGGCCCGATGGGCCCGGATGTGGACGAGGTCCGCCATCGCCTCTTTCTCTCCGATTCGTTCGAGGAGTCTCCGGAGCTCCGCCTCCTTCAGAGGCTTCCGGCCGTCGGAGAGGCGGACGACCCTTTTCTTGAGCCTCTCAATCTCCCGTCCCTGCCGGACTGTCTCCGGCATGATGGTCCGGGCGATGGCCCGAATCCTCTCCTTCTGGAGCCGGGAAAGGCCGAGCGCCTTCCCGTGGCTCAGGTAATACACGGGTCCGGGAAGGCGCCGGAATCCCTCCGGAACAAGAAAGTCCCTCTCCATGACGGCGATGACCCGGCCCGGCTCGAGAGGAGCCAAGTCGCCGGGAACCATCCCGTGGGCGCCGGCCGCCCCGGGAAGGCCAAGGAGCAGCGCGCCGGCCGCCAGAAATCCTGTCCGGACACCCGCCTTCATTCTCATCCTCCCGTCCCGGCAAGAAGGACCTTGCGCTCCGTCTCCGAGGTCCTTTCCAGGAGAATCTTGGCGGCCGCCCCCCCTTCCCGCTCCTCTTCCGGAGGCAGACGGATCATTCCGCAGGCCATGGGAAGGAGTTCGTCGGGCGTATGCGTGACCAGAAGAGCCAGGGCCCGTCGCCTCTCCATCAGCCCGGCCAGCACCCGGCCCAGGATGGCCCGCCCCTCCGGATCGACTCCCGCAAAGGGCTCGTCGAGAAGGTAGAGACGGGTGGAGCGGAGAAAGCAACGGGCCAGAGCAATCCTCGTGGCCTGCCCTCCGGAGAGCTCCCCGATCCGTTTATCGAGGAGGCTCTCGGCCCCGAAGAGCGCCACGACCTCCCGGGCCCATCCGGGAAGCGCCCTCTCCCTCCCGGCCCCCCACCCTCCCGGGAATCCGTCTCCGAAGAGCGATCCCTTCCGGGAAGGGGAAGACTCCGCCAGGCGGGAGGCGAAGACAAGATTCTCCAGGACATTCATGTGGGGAAAGAGGACGGCCCCCTGGGGCAGATAGGCCACAGGCCGTCCTTCGAAGGGAAGATCCTGTCCCCCTTCGCTGTCGAGCCAGGGGACGCCATCCACGCGGACGACCCCGGAGGCCCCGGGACAAAGGCCGGCCAGCACACGCACCAGGGTCGACTTTCCCGACCCCGATGGGCCGCACAGTCCCAGGATTCCGGAGTCCCGGGAAAGGGTGAAGGCCACCCGCCCCCCCCCAAGGGGATTCCCCCGCCGGGGCAGGGCGAGATCGACCTCAAGCGGAGTCGGGCGCATGGGGGTCCGCCCCTTTCCGGCGCAAGAGATTGAGGGCCACGAGGGAGACGAAGGAGAACAGGAGAAGGGGAATGACCGAGTCCCGGGCCCCGTGACCGTTCATCGACAGGAGCTCGTCATAGGCCTTGAGGGAGAGGGTCCGGGTCTCTCCGGGAATGTTCCCCCCCACCATCATGACGACTCCGAACTCCCCCACCGTATGGGCAAAGCCCAGGATCCACCCGGTCGCAAGCCCCGGAAGAGACATCGGGATCACGATCTTCCAAAAGACCGTGAGAGGCCGGGCTCCCAGGACCCGCGCCATTTCGAGGGTCCGGGGCGGAATCTGCCGGAAGGACTGGGCGACCGGCTGGACGGAAAAGGGGAGGCTGTAAATCAGGGAGGCCACGAGGAGACCCGCAAAGGAAAATGGGAGCGGATGGCCGAGAAGGCGGTCCACGAAGGATCCCGGAAGGCTCTCCGGGCTGAAGACCACCAGAAGAAAATACCCCAGGACGGCCGGGGGAAGCACGAGGGTCAGCGTCAGGAGCGACTCCCCGAGCGTCGTCCAGGAACTCCGGGAGAAGACGATCCATCCGGCCAGAGGAAGGCTCAGGAAGGAAAGGATCGTGGCCGTCAGAAGAGAGAGCGCCACCGTGACCGACAGGGCCGAATGGATCATTTGACGAGCCTCCCCGGGTCAGTGGTACCCGTGCTTCTTCAGATATCCCTGGGCGTCGGGGCCCATGATGTAGGACTCGAAGGCCCTGGCTTCCTTCTCCTTCCTCGTGCGGGCGACGATCCCCATCGCCTGGGGCAGGGCGGGCGCGCAGAGGGGCGACAGAGTGACAAAATCGCCCTTGACGCGCCGTCCGAGACTCCTCGCCTGCGACAGGGAGAGGAAGCCCGCCTGGGCGACTCCGGTCCGGAGATACTGGGCGACCTGGGCCAGGGAGTTTCCGTAGACGGCCTTCTTCTCGAGAGCGGGCCAGAGCTTTCGCGAACGGAGACAGGCGACCGCCGCCTGGCCGTAGGGAGCCAGGCGGGGATTGGCCAGGGCCATCCTCCGGACGGCGGGTCGGGAAAGGAGATCCGTTCCCGGACGGCCCTTCGTCCGGTCCAGGGTCTTTTTCGAAACCCAGAGGACGAGGATCCCCGTCGCATAGGTCCGGAGGCTGTCCTTCCGGAGATAGCCTCCGGAGGTCAGACTCCTGGGGAAGGCCCGGTCGGCGGCCATGAAAAGATCATAAGGGGCCCGGTGGCGGATGGCGAGCGCCTCCTCCCCCGAGGAGCCCCAGGAGATCCGCACCGGAATGCCCGACTCTTTCGTGAATTTCCGGACCAGGGCGGGCAGGACCGGCATCAGGTCAGCGGCGGCGGCCACATGAAGGGGGGCCTCTCCGGCCTTCGCCTCCTGGGGACCCGCCAGAAGGGCTGCCAGGCATGGGATGGCGCACAGGATTGCGCTTAACGGGCGGAAGGAAACCGGTTTTCCGTTCATTCTCTCCTCCAGATCTTTTCGTGATCCGATCCCTGTTCTTCCGCTCCCTCCCGGCAGGCCGCACACCGGCCGTTTTTCGCAATCCGGTAGGACCGGGTCGAAAGATCCATTCCTTCGAAGAGGGTCATCCGGGAGTCGGGGGATCCCCCGTATCCGGAGAGGATCCGGATCGAAAGAACGGCCGCCATGGCCCCTACCGCCCCCGAAATGGCCCCCAGGACGGGGAAACCCAGAGGGTCCCACGCCGGATCCCCCTCGGGGAAAAGGCATTCGAGACAGGGGCCGCTTCCGGGGCGAAGGGGGACCACCATTCCTTCCATCCCGTTCATCGCGGCAAAGACCAGCGGTTTTTCGAGCTTGCGCGCGAGGCTTCCCAGGAGGAAGCGTTCCTCGAAGTTTGTCCTGGCATCGACCAGAAGATCGGCGGACCCGGCAAGGGGCTCCATCCAGGGCGAGATCCGGGCGTCGATGGCCGTGATCCGGCACCCGGGAACCTGACGGGAGAGCCGTTCGGAGGCGAGGCCTGCCCGGCTCTTCCCGAGTCCCGACATCTCCATGAGGGTCTGGCGGTTGAGATCGGGGAACTCGAGGGCCCCCTCGTGGACAAGGACGAGCTCGCCCACCCCCGCCATCGCGAGATACTGGGCCACGACGCCCCCCACCCCTCCGACCCCGGCCAGGAAGACCCGGCTCTTCCCGAGACGCTCCTGGTGTTCCGGGGTCCAGCCCGGAAGGGTCATCTGGCGGTCGGCGAGAGCTCCGGGAAGGTTCATGAGCCCTGCCTCGCGGGAGAGGTTCCCTGGCCGGACTCGAGAATGGCCATGAAGTGGTTGAGAATGGTCTGGGCCGGAACGATCCCTTTAAGCTTCCACCCCTCCGCCCGGACGATCGGGACAAGCCGGTCGAGGATCTCCTGAGAGGGCCGGTAGCCCATCCTTTCGAGAACGTTCCGGATGCCGGAGCGGCCCGTCTGGTGGGTGACCACGATCTTCCTCTTCAGCCCCACGAGTTCCGGCGGGAAGAGTTCGTAGTTCGCCGGCTCCTTGATGACCCCGTCCACATGGATTCCCGAAGAGTGGTGGAAGATGCGGGACCCCACGACGGGACGATAGGGAGACAGGGTGCGTCCGATGGCCGCATAGAGCCACCGGGAAATATGGGCGAGCCCCGGAAAGTCGATTCCGGTCTCCACGCCTTTCCCCGAAAAGGCCAGGGCAAAGGCCACCTCCTCCATCGCCGCGTTCCCGGCCCGTTCGCCGACCCCGGTGACCGTCGTCGAAAGAAAGGTCGCCCCGGCATGGAAGGCCGAGACCGTATTGGCCGTTGCCAGCCCCAGGTCGTTGTGGCAGTGGACCTCGACGGGGAGCCCGAAGGAGGCGAGGAGGGATATCCGCTCCGCAATTTCGAGGGGATGGTGGCGGCCGACGGTGTCGCAATAGCGGACCCGGATACCGCCCGCTTCCCGCACGGCCATGACAACGTCCTCGAGGAATCCCATCTCCGCCCGGGAGGCGTCCTCGAGCCCGACCGACACCCGGCATCCTTCGGAGACCATTCTCCTGACCGATCCCCAGGCCCGTTCGACCGTTTCCCCCCGGCTCACGCCCCGGACGACGGCCATGTGGATGTCGGAGGTGGGGAAGGAGAGATGGACGCGCCCAAACCCGAGCTTCAGCGAGGCATCAAGATCTTCGTCGACGGGACGAAGCCACGGAAAGAGCTCGGCGGGCACAGGCAGGGACAGAAGCACCCTCAGGTCCTCGATCTCCTTCTCTCCCAGGCAGGGGGAGCCCACTTCGATCTCCCGGACCCCGATCCGGGACAGGGTTGTCACGACGGCCATCTTGGTGGGGCGGTCGAAGAAAACCCCCGGGGACTGTCCTCCGTCCCGAAGGGTCGTGTCCACGAAGACCGGCACTCCGCCCGGAACCCCCGTCTCTTCTGCCATCTTTCCCCCTCCTTCCCTGGGCCGGCCTGGTCAGGACTTGCTGGCCTTCTCGAAGGCCTCCTTGGCCTCGGCCCATTCCTGGTGCTTCAGGATGGCCTTCCGCGCCACCTCTTCTATGCGCCGGTAGGCCCCCGGAAGCTCCTCCGTCAGATCGTGCAGCTCCATGGCGGTTTCGGCCGCCTGCCGCGACAGTTTCCTGAAACGCGCTTCCAGCTCCTTGACGTCCATTCCTCCTCCTTCAACCCCGGATTCCGATCGTCCCTCCGGAGGGATGGATGGGGGGCTGCGCCGTACCGTCCCTCCAGTCTTCTCCGAATTCCCCGTCCGAGCGGCCGAGGATGTCGAGGGCGACCTCCTTCATCGAGAGCCTCCTTTTCATGCTCTCGGCCCGGATCCGCCGGTAGGCCCTGTCTTCGGACAGGCCCTCCTTGCTGACCAGGAGCCACTTCGCCCGCTCGATGATCTTTCGCTCGAAGATTTCGTTCTTGAGCTTCTGGTTCTCCTCGCATACCGTGCAAAAGTCCCGGATATGAAAGACCGCCTCCTTCAGGAGCGAGGCAAATCGCAGGTCGCAAAAGGGCTGGAGCATGACGCCCGTGAGGCAATCTTTTCCCTGTTCGTCCCGCCGTTCCATCAGAAGGATGATGGGAATCGGCGGGCCGTTTCCGGCGCTCTGGACGATCTGGAAAAAGGTGCCGAGGGACTCCCCCCGGTCGAGCAGGATCCCGTCTACGTCGAGCCGGGAGGCCTGCTCCAGAAAGGCCTCCAGCGAGAGGACGGTCACCCGGTCCACCCCCATGGAGGTCAACTCCCGGACAATCTCCCCATGCCGGCTCGTATCTTTCTGGACAAGCACGATCGTTCGCATTGCGGCGCCTCCTCCCGAAAGAACTCAGGAATGGGTAGAGCAAATTCCATGCCTTTTCCAAAAACTCTTTCCGAACCCCCTTTTCGGGCCTGACCGTAAGACAGAAGAGTCATTCCTCCTGCAAAAAAGTCCGACGTCTTCCATTCGCGTCATACTGATTCCGGCCCTCGTTCTCCCGTCCGGATCCGGACACTCTCCTCGATCGGGCTGACGAAGATCTTTCCGTCCCCCATCCAGCCGGTCCGGTTGACGCTCATGATCATGTCGACCACCTCGGCCTTCATTCCCGAGGGAATGACGATCTGGATCATCCGTTTGGGGATCCAGAAGACCGGGCGCGTCAGGGAGTGCGCCAGCGCAAAGGAGGCCGGCGTCAGGTTCCGGGTGATCTTCGAGACCGCATCGTATTCGGCGGGAACCTCCCGGTCGAGGTCGGTCATGACATTGCCCCCCTGGAGGCCACGCCCGCTCACCGTCGTGATCGTCATCGACCCGAGACCCAGGGCCTCGAGTCCCCGCATCGTGGGGGCCACCTTGTCCCGGCGGATGACCGCCGTAATTTCCAAAAGCATCGTCCCTCCTCCTCCCGGCATGGCCGGATTCTAGGCCTTTTCGCCCGTCCGGATCGTGTAGCTCTCCGTCACCGGGGAGACGAAAATCTTCCCGTCTCCCTCGTAGCCGACATGGGCGGAATTCCGGATGACCTCCACGATGACCGGGACCTCCTCGTCTTCGGCCACGATCATGAGCATGACCTTCGGAAGCTCGTCGTAATGGATCGGTCCCACCTTGAGTCCCTTCTGCTTGCCCCGGCCGAAGACGTGGGTCTTGGTCATGGCGGGGAATCCCTTGGCCTCGAGAGCCAGGACGACATCGTTTTCCTTTTCCGGACGGACTATGGCGCGCACCATCTTCATCGTTTCCCCCTGCTGTTGTTGGCCGGCGTCGGCCGGCCTTCCTCCGGAGCGTCCCGCGGATCGCCCGGTCACGTTTTCTTCTCGAGCCCCTCCGGATGGAAGGTCACGTTGATCCCCGACGAATCCTGCCGGAAGACCTTGAAGAGCTTTTCATCCTGGGCCGTCCGGGAAAGAAAGGTATCGTAGGCGGCGGCGAGGGCCGTCCGGTACGCCTCCTTTTTCTTTGCGCCGGAGGCCTCGATCGGCCACTCCCCGTCGATCGCCGCGCAGAGCTCTCCGAACTTCCGGAGGATATGCAGCCGGTTCACCGAGACGACCCGGGGGTCGTAGACGACATCGAAGAAGCGGAAGTAGTCCTCCGCATCCACCAGTTTCCGGTATTCCGTCTCCCAGTCTTCCATTGAGTCCTCCTTGTTCCCGTGTTTTTCTCAGGACGCCAAAAGCTCCCCGTGAGTGTAGCACTTCTTGGGGCAGACCTTGGCGCAGGACTCGCAGCCGATGCACAGCTCCGGATGGACGATGTTCATGACCTTCTTGTCGATTTCGTCCTCGTTGTCGGCCGTCACCGGAACGATCTCTCCCTCCCCGTCGATCCCCATGAGGGCGAGGATGCCCCGCCCGCAGACCTTGAAGCACCGGCCGCATCCAATGCACTTGTCCGTATCGATCGCCTCGACGAAGCGGGGAGTCCAGGCCCCCCCGCCCCGGGTCGGGGCGACCACGCACCGGGACTCTTCCATAATATCCCCCTTTCTCAGATTTTTCCGTTCAGTGTTCCCGGAGCCGCTTTTCGAGTTCCGGAAGGAACTGTCCGTTGAGCGCGACGGGCAGACGCAGGATTCCCTCGCGTTCGTAGAACAGGCGCTCCTTGTTGGTGGGCGTCCCGACGCCGACGACAAAATGGCTCTCGGAGGAGCGTTTCATGATCTGCCGGGCAAAGATCCGGGAGGTCTGGTTGTCGAAGCGGCAACCCAGAAAAAGGAAATGGCGTCCTCTCCGGTGGCTCTGGACCCACGAGGGAATGGGGGTCTGGATGTCGATCTCGGTCAGGACCTCCACGAAGTCGGCATCGGAGACCAGGACCTCCACCCCCGGATCCATGGTTCCGAAGGGCCGGTAGAGAACGCGGGCCCCCGGAGGCACCTCCTCCACCGGCTCCCACCCGCCGGGAGTCTTCCGGTCCATCCGGCTCCACCGGTCCCTGTATTCGGCCCGGCTCACCCCGCTGATCTGGAAATCTTCCGTCTCGACCAGGAGCTCCGTGGAGGCGGGAGCGTACCAGGTGTCGACGACCAGGGGGACGGGGCATTCGCGGAGCAGGCGGTGGACCGGGGCGGGAGCGCCCTTCTTCCGGAAGATCTCCTCCATCAGGGCCAGAAGGGTCTTCCGGTGCTTGTGGGATTCGATGTATTGGGCCACTTCGTGAAGTCTCCCTGAGAGACGGCCCGGAACGGCGACCCGGCTTCCCAGAAGATTGGCGAGGGACAGGGGGTCGAGGGGGATGTCCTGGGGGCCGTCATAGAGATCGGGCCCCAGGTAGACGACGAGATCCCCCTTTTTCCAGAGGGCGGCGATCCTGTCGATCGTCCGGGCCTGATCCCGCTCGGACGAGATCGGCAGGACCGGCAGGGACTCGGGGGACACGGATTCGGACAGCTTCATAATTCACTCCCTGACGGCCAGCAGGATTCCTCCCGCCGCCCGGCGATCGGAGACCAGAGACACGCAATGGTCCGCCGTATTGATGAAATGGAACTCCACCCTCCCGGCCTTCCGGAAGGGCTCCTCCGAGACGTCGGAGGCCGGAACGGCGATGAAGACCACCCCGGGAAAGCGTTCCCGGAGAAGGCGCAGCGTTCCCCTTCCCAGTCCCTGCCAGTTCAGGTCGACCAGTTCGGCCACCTCCCTCACCACATTCTCCTCCATGACCTTCCGCCCTCCTATCCGGAGATCTTCCGGGCCTCCACCGTCAGGGGAAGACCCTGCCCCGGGGGGATTTCGGGAAGCTCCAGCACCATTCCGTTCGCAAGCGTGACCGTTCCTCCGAAAAGGCTCTCCCTCTCGGAAGAGACGACGGCTTCCTCGAGATCCTTCTTGGGGACGTAGACCGAGAATCCCCCTTCGACATTCTTCCGAACCATGACCTTCATCGTCGTCCCTTCTCCTTATCGAGGCCGTTGACCTTCGTCCCGGACATCCCCCCAAGTCAGAGCGTCTCCTCCGGAGCCGGACACACCGGAACGACCGCGGAAACACGCCGGTCCTTCTCCTTCAGATAGCCTTCGATGCGGGCGATGACCGCCCTTTTCTCCGTGCAGGACCGGGTGAACGGACCCGTCAGACGGACCACCACCCGCCCGTCGGTGCCGACCCCCGCCAGCCGGACGTCTCCTCCGGAAAGAATCAGCTCGAACCGGATCGGATCCATCACCCTGGCGAGCGACCAGTAGAACTCCCCCACGAAATCCTCCCGGTCGGCTCCGGGTTCCTCGAAGATCTCGTCCATCTCATCCTCCTCCGAGAAGGTTTTTCGATACGCCGGAGGACTCCCTCCGGCCGGGATGCCGAACGGGCCGCGCAAGAGGAAGCAGGTCCTCCTCGAAGCATCCGATCACCCGGTTGTCCGTCAGAAGCCCCACGAAATAGACCACACGTTTTTTCTCCTCCTGGTAGCCGACACCCAGGATCTCTCCCCGGTCCCCCTCCTCCGCCAGAAAATCCCTCTCCCGGAAGGACGGATAGGAACCGTCGTTCGTGATGTCCCGGAGGAGGACGACCGTTTGTCCCGCCTGGAAGCGGCCAGTCCGGAAGTCCCCCTTCACGGGGCCTCCTCCCGCGCCGTTTCCTGGCTCGCCGGCTCCTCCGGCCCGTCGTCATAGTCCAGAGACTCGAGCTCCCGGCGCTTGCAGCCGACCGTCACCCCCGTCTCCGGCACATAGACGGCATAGATGTAGAACTGCTGGAGAAAGGTTCCGATGCTCCGAATGTAGCCCTCGTCCCCCTTTCGGGCCAGGATGTCGCCGACCTCCCGGTTGGGGAAGGTCCCGTCGTTCCGGATGTGCTTTTTGATCCGGACCTTTTCCCCGAACTCGAAAAACGGGGGTCCGGTGAGTTCCACGATATCTCCGTCGGCCATGGGATCCCTCCTCCGGATAAATGGCCTATGCCCGGCTCCCGATCAGTTCTCCCCGGAGCCTTTCGGTCTCCCCGGGCGAAAAGCGGAAGACCCCCCGCCCCCCCGAGAGCGGCTCGTAACAGTCGCGGGTGGACCTCGAGAGGAAGTTGAACCAGTCCTGGTAAGCGACTCCTTCCGGACAGCCGGATATCATTTTCACGCTCCCGTCATTTTCAAAGACCACATGAATCCTCTCCATCTCAGAAATCCTCCATTTTTCTTCGTCTCCCGGAAAGACGGGGGGACGGAGTTCTCCCGCCACCCCTTTCCGTCTGTCAGTAAATGGCGGATCCGGCTCCGACATTGGTGGCGGCCTCCTTGAGGCGCTCGACGATGGGGCCCGCCTCTTCCGGATCCAGGCCGGGATGGAAGGGGAGGGCGATCGCCCGTTCCGCCAGTTTTTCGGCGACCGGAGCCAGCCCCTTGCGCGATCCCCGCGCGACAAACCAGGGATGGAGGTGGAGGGGGGCGGGAAATGGCCGGGCCCCGATCCCCGCCCCCCGAAGGTCGTCGACGATGGCGTTCCGCGAAAGGACAGAGAAGCGCGTTCCCAGGTGGACCATGTAGGAAAACCAGTTGACCCGATCCACGTGGGGGGACTGATAGAGGTCCTTGACCCCCTCGAACGAACGCATGGCCTCCTGGTAGGCCGACAGGAGAAGGGCCCGCTTCTTGAGGCCGGCGGCGAGCCTTCCTAGGGAACGGAGGGCCAGACGGGCCATCCCCGGGGAGAGGGAGAGCTCCAGGGGAAGAAGAGGGGGCGTCCCGGAAGGCAGGACCGCCGGATCGCCTCCCCGGAGCGTTCGGAAGAGAAGATCGAGGTCCTCCCGGTCGGTGAGGATCGCGGCATAGGACTCTCCCAGGTTGGGATGGGGAGAGCCGAAGGCCAGGATCGAGAGATCCCCGAAGCTTCCGGTCCTTCTGCCCCGGTACTCCGAGAAGAGCGATTCCGTGGCGTCTTCCACCAGGACAGCGGCCGAATCCCGGGCCAGGGCCTCGAAGCGCTCCCAGTCGGCGGGATGGCCCAGGGCATTGCCCACCAGGAGAAGGCGGGTCCGGGGCCCCGTCTTTCTGGCGGCCTTCTCCGGATCGAGGGTGAAGGACCAGGAATCGATGTCGGAGACCGTGAGCTGGGCATTGCGCCAGGGAACGGCCCGGGCCATGCCGAACCAGGAAAAGGGGGAGGCGACCACCTCGTCTCCCTCCCCGATTCCCAGGCCGGCCAGGACGAGGTAGAGGGCCACGGAGGGAGAGGGAACGACCAGCGCCCTCGCCCGTCCGAAGACGAACCCCAGCCGGGCCTCGAGACTTTCGACCGGACGCAGGGAGGCCTCCTTTCCCAGACTCTCCGTCTGCTCCCTCTCCTCCTCGGCGCTCCACTGGGGGGCGTCGAAGGGAATCGTCCTATCCCCTCCCATCTTTCCCTCCTGTCTTTTCACGAGACCCTCCGGGCCGTTTCCTGGGCAAGGATCCGGGAGAGCGCCGCAAGGGTCCGTCCGATATCCTCGGGAGTCGTGTCCCGTCCCAGGGAGAAGCGGAGGGACGACAGGGCCTCTTCCCGGCCGAGGCCCATGGCCAGGAGCACGTGGGAAGGATCCATCGATCCGCTTGAACAGGCCGATCCCATCGACACATAGATCCCTTCCCGGCCGAGAGCCAGGAGAATCTTCTCCGCCGGCGTTCCCGGAAACTGGAAATTCGCGATGTGCGGAGCCCGGATCCGTGGCTCCGCCGGTCCGTTTCTCCGGGCTCCGGGCCACAGGGCGAGGATCCCCTCCTCGAGCCGGTTCCGCTGGTCCTCGAGCCGCGAGGCCCCCCCCTGGGCGAGATAGCTCCGGGACTCCCGGGCCGCCTCCCCTAGCCCTACGATTCCCGGGACGTTCTCCGTCCCCCCCCGCCGCTTCCGTTCCTGGGATCCCGGCATCAAGGGGAAGAAGGGCGTTCCCGAGCGAACGAACAGGGCTCCGACCCCCTTGGGGCCGTGGATCTTGTGGGCCGAGAGGGAGAGGAAGTCCGCCGGTACTCCTCCGAGATCCACCGGAACCTTTCCTGCGGCCGCAACGGCGTCGCAATGGAAGAGGGCTCCCGCCCGGTGCGCGATTTCGACGATTTCGTCTACGGGATTCATGGAGCCGGTTTCGTTGTTCGTCCACATGACCGCCACGAGGGCCGTCTCTCCGTCGACCCGGCGGGCGACCTCCTCGGGATCGATCCTCCCGTCCGGCCGGGACGGAATCTTCTCGAACCGGATCCCTTCGCCTTCGAGCTCGGACGCGAGCCCCAGGATCGAGGAATGTTCGACGGCACTCGCCAGGACCCTCCGGCGGCCCGGACGGGCGCGGACTCCCGAGCGGATCGCCGTCTGGTTCGACTCCGTTCCCCCGCTGGTAAAGAGGATCTCGGAAGGTTTGGCCCCGAGGAACTCCGCCAGGGCGGCGCGGGCCTCCGAGACGGCCATCTTCGCCCGCTCTCCTCCGGGAGAGGGGCTGCCGGGATTGGCATAGGACTCCCGGAACCAGGGGCGCATGGCCTCCAGGACCCGTTCGGAGACGGGGGTGGTGGCCGAGGAGTCGAGGTCCACGAAGGAGGCGGGAGCGATCACGAGGCCGCCCTCCCGGCCTGTTCGCGCAACCGCCGCACGGCAATCTGGCGAAGGAAGGGGTCCGGGTCATGGGCCATCCGGTGCAGGGCCTCCCCCGTCGACCGCTCGGCCAGCCAGAAGCGGACCCTGACGTCCTGATCCTTCAGTGCCTCGCTCCAGAGGGCCTCCCCTCCCCGTTCGAGAACTTCGATCCGGACCAGGGCGTCGGGGTCCGAGAGAAGGTCGAGATGGCGGGGTTCGGGGATTCTCCGGGCGACGACCCGCCTGACTTCGGAGTCGGGATCCTCCTTCATGAAGATCAGGGCCGACGGAGCGATCCGGAGGGCGACCTGGTGGCGGACGTAGTAGTCGGGATCGCCCGCCATCATCGGCAGGAGCGCCACCGGGATCCGGCCGGCCACCCGGATCCTGACCTCGCGGTCCGGATCGTTCATCATCCGGACGAGGTCCGCCGGAGGGAGGAAGAGGGCCACGTTCATCCGGACGGTCTCGTCGGAATCCCGGGCCATCCGGCGCAGGATCTCCGGGGGGAGATACCGGGTCACGATCGCCCGGACCTCGAAATAGGGATCCTGCCAGAAGCGGATGGCAAGGGAGGGATTCTGGCGAAAAAAACGTTCGATATGACGGGCATAGGGAGTCCGGACGCAGGAGGAACCGGGGGAACATCCGGTGGACGAGCTCTGGGAGCGAACGGCACACCCGTCGCAGGAAGAGCCGGAAGCTTCGGGGACATCCCGGGGAAACGCCGGCTGTCCGTTGCCGCAAAAGACTCTCATTCCTCCTCCCCTCCTTTCCTTTCGATGACCGCCATCAGGCGGGAGACCGCCAGGCGGTCCTTCCGGTCGAGCTCCAGGATTTTTTCAAGAACGGCCACGGCACGTTCGGTCTCGCCCAGACGGGCATGAAGATAGCCGACGGCCTTCATGGCGAACAGATAGAACCTCGGGGCGGCTTCGTAGCCTGAAAAATCGGCATCCTCGGGCCTCACCTGAAAAAAATCGGCCGGCAGGCCGAGTTTTTCTCCCATGATGCGGGCGGCTTTCTCCGCGTAAGGGATCGCTTCCCGGAGAAGACCCTTGTAAAAATGGAACTTGTAGCATCCGAGAACGACGGGAAGAAGGTCCCCGTAGTCCCGATCCGCCAGAAGGAGCCAGCCCCTGGCCCTGTCGGTGTCGGACCAGGAGCGGGCGGCGCGCCACAGGAGCGCCTCCGCCTCCGCAGGGGCCGGGGGAAAGAGATCCCCGGCCCGTTCTTCCCAGGCCTCTTCGAGAACTCCCGGCTCCCTCACCGGATCAGGGCCCGGATCCCTTTTTCGAACATCCTCCCTCCGGGGCCGCCGGCCCCCCCTCCACGTTGAAGGAGGTCCCGCACCCGCAGGAACTCACGGCGTTGGGATTTCTGAAGACGAGCTGGGTGTTCATCATGTTGTCCTCGAAGTCGATCACGGAGCCCTCCACATAGGACAGACAGTCCCCCGGAATGTGCAGGGCGAATCCGGGCCCGGCGAAGACCTGTTCCCCGGGCCGCGCCTCGTCGGCCAGCTCCATGTCGTAGGAGAGGCCCGAACATCCTCCGGGCTTCACGATCAACCGGATCCCGGATTTCTCCGTCCCTCCGTTGAACCGGATCATCCGTCTCAGAAAAACGCCTGCTTTTTCTGTCACCGTTACGCCCACAGTCTTCTCCTTGTCGTTTCGGATCCTTCCGTTTCCTTATGATCCGTGAAGCGCCACCTTGCGCGCCATGAGCACCTCCCGATCCTCGACGCGGGCGGGATCGGGGATGCAGGTGAGATCGATCGGACAGACCGCCGTGCACTGGGCTTCGTCGAAGAAGCCGACACATTCGGTGCACAGGTCGGGGTCGATCTGGTAGAGGCCATCGCCGGTCTGGGCGATGGCCGCATTCGGACACTCCGGCTCGCAGGCCGAACATCCGGTACAGTTTTCCAGGACGATCGTATAGGCCATCTCTCCCTCCTTCAGGACAGCACGGTCAGGGGAATCTGCCCGGTGGGCGTGAAGGCCCCGGACCGGATCGGAGTCTGGGATCCCGAGGCCTTCGGGGTGATCCGGCCCGCCTTCACCCCCTCCACGTATTCCGCAAAGTAGGAGAGGAGCGAGGGCTTGATCGACTGGTAGGCGTACTTGTCGATGCCGAAGATCCGGGCCTCCTCGAGGGTCTTTTTGGGACACCCCCCGATCTTGGCCACCATGACCGCCACGCAGTCGGAGAGGGCGGCCGTGATCCGGCCGAGGGAGTCCTCCTCCCCGTAGCCTCCCTCGCAATAGAGGTCGACGCGCCGGTGGCCCACGAACTTGGCGTCGGCGGCGCTCACCTCATAGACCTGGAACTCCCGGGCATGGCCGAAGTGCTGGTTGATCTCTCCGCCGCCCTGGGTGGCCACGGCGACGAGAATGGGAGGAGCCTGGCCAATGCCGCTGTCCCGGCCCAGGCCGGCCACCAGCATCTCCTTGATCTTCCGCTCCTTCTCGCGGATCCCCTCGACCTTGTCCCGGTAGGCTTCCCGGGCCGAAAGATCGTAGGAGACATCGGCGATCTCGATCGCCTCGATCTTCTCGTTGGTGAACTCGGCGGACCGGTCCTCGCCCAAAAGGCCCACCGCATCGGCCCGGCACTGGCGGCAGTGGCGCATCATGTTCATCTCGCCCTCGCAGGAGTCCTGGAGAGCCTTCAGCTCCTCGGCCGTCGGTCCCCGCTGTCCGGTCAGTCCGTAGAAGGTCCCGTGCTCCGGCTCGGAGATGAGCGGCATGATGTTGTGGAGGAAGGCCCCCCTCTTCTTGACCTCCCGGTTGACATCCTTCAGGTGGGAATCGTTGATTCCGGGAATCATCACGGAGTTGACCTTCACGAGGATCTTCCGGGCTGTCAGCATCTCGAGCCCCAGGAGCTGGCGCTCCGAGAGGATCTTCGCCGCATCCCGACCCTTCCACCGTTTCTTGTTGTAGAAGATCCAGGGATAGATCTTCTCCCCCACCTCGGGGTCGACCATGTTGATGGTCACCGTCACATGGTCGACGTTGTAGTCGGCGATCCGGTCGACCATGTCCGGCAAGGCCAGACCGTTGGTCGAGAGGCAGAGCTTGATGTCCGGGGCGGCCTTCGAGATGAGCTCGAAGGTCTTGAAGGTCTTGTCGGGATTGGCGAGCGAATCCCCGGCGCCGGCGATGCCGACCACGGTCATCTGGTGGATCTCGGAGGCCACCGCGAGCACCTTCTTGGCGGCAAGTTCCGGAGTCAGGCGCTCGGAGACCACGCCCGGGCGGGACTCGTTGGAACAGTCGTACTTCCGGTTGCAGTAGTTGCACTGGATGTTGCAGGCCGGGGCCACCGCCACATGCATGCGGGCGTAGAAATGATGGGCCTCCTCGCTGTAGCACGGATGGTTCTTCACCTTGTTCCAGACCTCGGGATCCATGTCCGCCGGCCCGGCCGAACTTCCGCAGGTCGCCTTCTCGGAGCAGCCCGAGGCCTCGGTCTCCGGTTCCTGGATGATCTTCAGAAAGTCTGTGTCCCTGGAATCCATCGTCTCCCCCTTCGTCCCCTCCTTCGGGGACTTTGAGATACGGTCAATGTCGCCCTATCCGAATGTCGCCACCTCTTTGAACTTTTCGATCATTTCCGTGCCCTGGCGGATCAGCTTTTCGGCCTCCTCCAGGAGCTTCTCCCGGGATGCGAACCCGAAGCGGTGCACATCCCTGAGATTCTTGTTCACGACGACCAGGCGGCCTCCGATCAGGACCATGCGGCCGAAGCCCTCGTGAGACATCTTCATGAGGGGGGTCACCATGACCCCCGTCCTTTTTTCGATCGCGAGCGCGACGGTGTTGTAGAAGATCTCGAGACGCCAGAGCACGTCGGGATCGGGATCCCCGATGATCGGGATGGCCCGCCGGGCCTCCGCGTCGAGGATGAAAGGCTTCAGCACCTGTTCGTCCGAGAGCTTGTCCCAGGCCCCGAACCCGTCGTGGGACCGGAATTGCAGGGCCAGGTCCCGAAAGAACGGGTCGGATTTTTCCTCTGTCGCATCACCGGTCGTCATCTTTATTCCCCCTGATTCTGTGCGTGGATTCCGGGCGGAGCCAACGCCCCGCCGTCTCTCGAGACGTCCTATTCCGAAAGGAAGTCCGCCGTTTTCTCGCCCTGGTCCCGGAGGATCTTCCGCATCCAGGGGGGAGGCGTTCCGTTCAGGAGGACTCGAAGCCTCTCCAGAAGATCGGAAATCTTTTCCGGTTTTTCGACCTTGACGGGGTGGATCCTCTGGGCCACGACCCGGGCGGCGCCGGATCCTCCGATGGCCGCGACGTAGAGGATCGCGCATCCCTTCAAGGCCTCGATCTTCGGAACAAGCTTGTCCTCGTTGCCGTCCTCGGCCAGGTTCGATTCGAAGGAGGCGACGTGCGAAAGCCTGTACCCCTGGGCATCGAGATCGTAGAGGACGATGTTCTTCGCCCATCCGAAATGGGCGTCCACCGTTTCCATGTCCTGCGTCGCAAAGGCAATCCTCATCGCTTTTCTCCTTGGAAATTCCGGGACCCTCCCCCGGTCACGGGGAGAGGAACCCAGTCGTCGCTGTCCATTTTCCGGGCCTCCGGATACCAGGTGTCCGGCCGGTTTTCCGGATCCCGCGACCAGAGCATGTTCGCGAGGCGGAAGAGGGTCTCCCGGGCTCCGCGATAGCCGACGAAGAGCCTGTGGGTCGCCCCGAGCCGGTCGAAGACGGGAAAGCCGACCCGGAAAAGCGGGATGCCCAGTCGCTCCGCCGCCTGGCGCCCATGGGAGTGGGTGACGATCAGGCCGGCCTTCCTCTCCCGGGCCTCACCTTCGAGACTCCCCAGATCCCCGAGCCGGGCCTTTCCGCCCGGCATCCGCACAAGGAGCGGCGAGGCGGTCGTCGTGACCCGGGAGACCAGATCCATCCCGTTCTCCAGAAGAAAGTGGCCCAGGTCGTAGAGATGGTCCGGTTCGAGCCCCGCGGCGACCCTTTGGCCTCCCAGATAAAAATGGGCGTCGAGCATGGCGTCGGAGAGCCGGTTCCGGTCCCGTTTCAGGGTCTCCGGATAGTCCTTCCCCGACAGGTCCCGCAAGGTGACGAGAAAGCGGTCGAAGGCCGCAATCCCCATGACCCGGTCGACAACCACATACGGGACGCCGGCCTTTTTCAGGAGAGCCTCCCCCGCGGGCCGGAGCGACTCTCCCAGGACGAGGGTATGGCTCGACTCTCCCATCCTCCGGATTTCCTGAAGCGTCGTCCCCCCCATCGAGACCGGCTCGAAGCTCTCCGGGACGATTCCGTCGAGGGAGCGCGAGAGATCCGGAAGAAAGATCGGAGTCAGGCCGAAGGACTCGATCGTCTCCCTGAGATGGTCGATGTCGGCGACCGTCAGGTGGGATCCGGCCAGGACATTCACCTGGTTTTTGACCGGGGATCCCCCCTCCCCGACGAGTTCCTCGATCGTCCGGACCATGGCCTCCCGGAAGCCGTCCTCGTGGGATCCCCGGAAGTCGGGGGTGGAGACCGCCACGATGGGGACACCGTCGTGTTCGGGGTGCCGCTTGCGAAAGAGGACGATCTCGCCCGCGATATCCTCCCCCTTCGTCTCGGTGAGCCCTGTCGAGCAGAGGCCGATGATTCCGGGGGTCCCCTTCTCGAGGATCTTGAGAATCGCGGCGGAGATGTTCTCCCCGCCCCCCAGGATGGTCGTCACCTCGCTCATGGCGGTCGTCTGGAGCGGGATCGACTCCTTGAAATGGCGGCCCAGGAGGACCAGGGCGAAGGAGGTGCACCCCTGGGAGCCGTGGAAGACCGGCAGGCTCCGGTCGAGCCCCAGGAAGAAGAGGGCGCCCCCCAGAGGCGCGCTCATCTTGAGGGGGTTGACCGAGACGAACTCCTGGGGAGCGTCGTCCTTTTTCGTCGGGGCCGTCTTCAATGTTTCCATCGCGCCCTCCTCCCTACACGAGCGGGGTGATCCGACAACCGGGCGCCCACGGCGCAGGCTGGCGAAGCGTCCCGAAAATGGGGTTCGAAAGGGTCCGGTGCAGCTCGGAGACCAGGGTCACCATTCCCTTGTAGCCGGCAAAGGCGAAGCGGCGCTCCTGGTTCACATCGAGAAAGGGAACCTTGGCCTTCAGGGCCACGAACTGGGAGCGGCCGCCGGCCATCAGGATGTCGGCCTCGGCCTCGCGGAGCATCCGGTACATCTCCCGGGGGGTCATGGTATCGATCATGTGGGCATCCTCCCCCAGGAGCTCGGCGATCCGCTCCTTGTCCCCGGCCGTCGACTTCTTGACGCTGGTCCCGACGACGACGAGGCCGGCTTCCATGAGGGCCGAGACGACCGACCAGCTCTTGACCCCTCCCGTAATGAGAAGGGCTCTTTTGCCGGCGAGTCCGGGGCGGAACCCTTCGATGGCCGCCCACGCCTCCCGCTCTTCGGAGGCGATCAGCGCCTCCGTCCGTTCGAGGAGATCGGAGGGGGCTCCCCTCTCCACAAGGAGTCTTGCGATGTTCCGGAGGGAAGCGCTCATGTCGGAGATCCCGTAGAAGGAGCCCTCGAACCAGGGGATCCCGTAACGCTCCTCCATCTTCCGGGCAATGTTGATCATCGCCTTGCTGCAGACCAGCATCGCGGCGCGGGCCCGGTGGGATCCGGCCACCTCGCGGTAGCGTCCATCCCCGCTGATGCAGGCGGAGATGCGGATCCCCAGCCGGTCGAGGAGGGGCTTGACCTGCCAGAGCTCCCCCGAGAGGTTGTATTCTCCGATGATGTTGAGATCGGTCGGAGTCGTCGTGGAGGGCTCCATCGTCCCGATCACATAGTCGAGAAGGGCCTCCCCGGCGAGCTTGTTGCCCAGGTTCTTTCCGCCCACGAACCCCGGCGCGTTGACGGGGATGACCGGACGGCCGAATTTCTCCGAGGCCGCCTTCGCCACCGCCTCGATGTCGTCCCCGATGATGGCGGGAACGCAGGTCTGGTAGAGGAAGACCGCCGGCGGATCGAAGCGGTCGATGATCTGCCGGATCGCCTTGAAGAGATGCTTCTCTCCTCCGTAGACGACATCCATCTCGTTCATGTCCGTCGTGAAGCCCGTGCGGTAAAGCCGGGAACCTGAAGACAGGGCGGAGCGGTTGTCCCAGGAATTTCCCTCGCAGGCGATCGGTCCATGGACCAGATGGGCGGCGTCGACAATGGGCTGAAGGGCGATCTTGGCTCCGTCGAAGGCGCAGCCTCCGGCCGCAGCCCCGGGCGTCGCCACCTTCGTGCACCCTTTTTTCCGGTCCTTTTCGGACTTGGCCTGGTTGTGTCCGCAGGCCGCTTCCTGAAAGACCTCCTGAACCTTCTGGCTGATCATGATCTCCTCCCCGGAGCGCGGGGAGGCCGTGGCCTCCCCTTGTCCGACCGGACGTCCGGCTACCGGATGATGTCGTAGCTGTAGTCCGTCTTGCTGGGAACGTTGGTGTTCTTGTCCATTTCGTCGAAGATCTTGTCGAGGATTTTCACCAGGACATTCATCGCCCCCTGGTAGCCGACCGTCGGATACCGGTGGTGATGGTGGCGGTCGAAGATCGGGAACCCGATGCGGATCAGCGGCGTCCCGGTGTCGCGCTCGAGGTACTTCCCGTAGGTGTTCCCGATCAGAAAGTCCACCGGCTCCGTGAAGAGAAGGCTCCGCATGTGCCAGAGATCCCGGCCGGGCCAGGCATGGCATCCGGCGCCGTAGGGAGAGCTTGAAAAGAGGGCGTTCATCTTCTCCTCCCATTCCTTTCCGCCGTTGGTGGCCAGAACATGGACCGGCTCCGCCCCGAGCTCCATCAGGAACTCGGAAAGCCCCAGCATCTGGTCCGGATCCCCGTAGAGGGCGAACTTCTTGCCGTGGATATGGGAGGTCGAATCCGCCACGGCATCGACGAGACGTCCCCGCTCGAGCTTCAGGACCTCGGGGATGTCCTTTCCGGTCAGGGAGGAGAGAGCCATCAGCCAGCGGTCGGTTCCCCGGATCCCGATCGGATAGTTGAAGGCGAGGGTCTTTTGTCCCAGGGAGGCGGCATACTCCAGGGACTTGGGGGTGTTGTACTCCTGGAAGGAGACCGTCGCCTTGGAATTCACGGCCCGCGCCATGTCCTCGAGCCTTGTCCCTCCCATGTACATGCGGAACGTTCCGTCCGTGGGCGTGTCGAAGACATCGCTGGTGTCGGAAAGGATCAGGGCGTCGATTCCCATCTGGCCCAGGATCTTCTTCATCTCCCGGATGTTGCCGACGCTGTAGCCGTCGAAGCCCATGACGATGTTGACCGTCTCGTTCTCGTGTCGCTCCTTCCCGGCCCAGAAATGCTCCATGATGCCCTTCAGGGCATTGTCGTATCCGGTGATATGGGAGCCGACGAAGGCCGGCGTGTGGGCGAAGGGCACGTCGTATTCCTGGGGAACCGATCCCTTCTCCTTGGCGTTCTTGATGAAGGCGTTCAGGTCATCCCCGATCACCTCGGCCATGCAGGTCGTGGAGACGGCGATCATCTTGGGCTTGTACATGGAATAGGCGTTGGCCAGGCCGTCGATCATGTTGTTCAGGCCTCCGAAGACCGCCGCGTCTTCCGTCATCGAGGAGGAGACGCAGGAGGTCGGCTCCTTGAAGTGCCGGGACAGATGGCTCCGGTAATAGGCCACGCATCCCTGGGAGCCGTGGACGAAGGGAAGGGTCTCCTCGAAGCCCAGGGCGACGAAGACCGCGCCCAGCGGCTGGCAGGCCTTGGCGGGATTCACGGTCAGGGCCTCGCGCTTGAAGTTCAGATCCCGGTACTCCTCGGTCTTGGTCCATTCGATGATCTCGGAGACCTTCTCCTGGGGATGGGGGTTCTCGAAGTTCTTTTTCTTGTTCTCGAACATCTCCACGTATTCCGGCTCCCGGAACAGGTTGAAGTGGTCGAGGACGTGCTTGGGATTCTGGCTCATGGTCGGATCCTCATGTTGGGCCGGGGCGGAGGATGCCCCGGCCGGGGGAATGCGTCGCGGTTTTTTTCAGAAAGGGGCCTTCGCCATCTGCCAGACGGGATTGTTGATGGCCATGTCCATGTCGCGGGCGAAGATCGCGAACCCGTCGTAGCCGTGGTAGGGACCGGAATAGTCCCAGGAGTGCATCTGCCGGAAGGGATACCCCATCTTCTGGAAGACATACTTTTCCTTGATCCCCGAGGCGACGAGATCGGGCTTGAGCGCCTCGACGAACTTCTCGAACTCGTAGCCCGTCACGTCGTCGTAGATGATCGTCCCGTCCTTGACGTAGTGGGTGGTCCGCTGGTAGTCGTCGTTGTGGCCGAACTCGTACCCGGTCCCGATCACGTTCATGCCCAGGTCCTCGTAGGCGCCGATGACGTGGCGGGGGCGGAGGCCGCCGACGAAGAGCATGACCGTCTTGCCCTCGAGGCGCGGCCGGAACTTCTCGATGGTCGCCTTCGTGAGAGCCTCGTACTTGGCGATGACCCGCTCCGCGTTCTCCTTGATGGTATCGTCGAAGAATGCGGCGATCTTCCGGAGGGATTCGGCGATCTTGGAGGGGCCGAAAAAGTTGTACTCGACCCAGGGAATCCCGTACTTTTCCTCCATGTGCCGCGAGATGTAGTTCATCGACCGGTAGCAGTGAAGGACGTTGAGCTTGACCTTGGGCGTATTGACGAGCTCCTCGATCGACCCGTCCCCCGACCACTGGGCCACGACCCGGAGCCCCATCTCCTCGAGCAGGATCCGGGAGGACCAGGCGTCGCCGCCGATGTTGTAGTCGCCGATGATGGCCACGTCGTACGGCGTGGTTTCGATCTCCTTCCCCGTCTTTTTGTCGAAGACCCAGTCCCGGATGGTGTCGTTGGCGATGTGGTGGCCCAGGGACTGGCTCACCCCGCGGAACCCTTCGCAGCGGACCGGAACGATGGTCTTCCCGTCATATTCCTTGCTCTTCTTCTTGGAGACGGCCTCGATGTCGTCGCCGATCAGACCGATCGGACATTCCGACTGGACGGTGATCCCCTTGTTCAGCGGGAAGAGCACCTGAATCTCGTCCATGATCTTCTCGAGCTTCTTGTCGCCCCCGAAGACGATGTCCTTCTCCTGGAAGTCGGAGGTGAACTGCATGGTGACGAAGGAGTCGACCCCGGTCGTTCCGATGTAGTAGTTGCGCCGGGCGGCCCAGGAATACTGGCCGCAGCCCACCGGCCCGTGGCTGATGTGGATCATGTCCTTGATCGGACCCCAGACGACGCCTTTCGATCCCGCATAGGCGCACCCCCGGATGGTCATCACTCCCGGAACGGTCTTGATGTTCGACTTCACCCCGCAGTCGGGCTTTCCTTCCTCGAAAACATTCAGGTGCTTCTCGCGCTTCTTCCGGGTCTTTTCCGGGTAGACCTCCAGAACCTCCGCGATGATTTTTTTGGCTTCCTCGATATTGCTGCTCATGATGGACCCCCCCGATCGGATGACGGATCTCGCAATGGCCCCCCGGAAAAACCGGGAGGAAAGAATGGCGGAGGCGCGTGACCTCCTCCGCCGCGTGCAAAATGACGGTGCGGTGCGTCAGGCGACGGCGATTTCCTCGGCCTTCTTCCCGACCATGGACTCGTCGATCGTCTTCATGACGCCGAACTCCATGAGAAGCTCCTCGAGCTCGTCCATCGTGATCGGGGTCGGGATCGTCCCCTTGCCCGCATTGGCGTCGATTTTCTTGGCCAGCTGGCGGTATTCGTTGGCCTGATCCGATTCCGGCGCGAATTCGAGAACGGTCATCCGGCGAAGTTCGGCGTGCTGGACCACGTTGTTTCTCGGCACGAAGTGGATCAGCTGGGTGTTGAGCCTCTTGGCCAGGGCCTCGATCAGATCGTACTCGCGGTCGGTTTGCCGCTCGTTGCAGACGAGGCCTCCCAGGCGCACGCCTCCGGAATTGGCATATTTGAGGATGCCCTTGGCGATGTTGTTGGCGGCGTACATGGCCATCATCTCCCCGGAGGTGACAATGTAGATCTCCTGGGCCTTGTTTTCCCGGATGGGCATGGCGAATCCGCCGCAGACCACGTCGCCCAGCACGTCGTAGGAGACATAGTCCACGCCGTCGTAGGCCCCGTTCTCCTCGAGGAAGTTGATCGAGGTGATCACGCCGCGGCCGGCGCAGCCGACTCCGGGCTCGGGTCCGCCGGACTCCACGCAGCGGATCTCGTTGAAGCCGGTCTTCATCACGTCCTCGATTTCAAGATCCTCGACGGTTCCGGCTTCGGCCGCGAGCGAGAGGACGGTGTTCTGGGCCTTGGCATGAAGGATCAGACGGGTGGAATCGGCCTTAGGGTCGCATCCCACGATCAGGATCTTCTTCCCCATCTCGGAGAGGGCCGCCAGCGTGTTCTGGGAGGTTGTGGACTTTCCGATGCCGCCTTTTCCGTAGAATGCAATCTGACGCATAGTGTTTTCCTCCTGGTTGTCTGCCATCCCTCCGCGGAGGGTTCGCAGAAATGAAAAAAGCCGAACGAAGGGTGTCCTTCATTCGGCTTCAGCGCCTTGGCCGGTATACGACTCCACGGCCCGTTCTCTTTTCCGCCATCACGTAGCTCATCCCGTCTCCAAAGCCTCCTGCATCGAATGCTCCGGAAACGGACGTTGCCACGATTAAAGCAATCCCTGTGCCAAAATAAAAAAATATTAAGCTAAAAATACTTGAGCAATTTCGTCTTCCGGGATACTCCCGGACCGCCGGACATCATTTGTCAGGATGTGGACAAAACACGGACAAATATCGCGGGGGGATGAGGGGAGGGCCTTCCCCCCGCGCTTCTATCGGGCGACGACCTCTCCCCCGTCCGGCCCCCAGTACCAGTAGAGGGACAGGTTGGGACTGATCGACTGGTACTGGTTCGTTCCGGCGATCGGCAGGAGGACTCCCACCGAAAAGACGAGGTTCCGGGTGATGTTGGTTTCGAAGGTGGGCTGAAGGCCCCACAGGTTGAAGGCGCCGACATGGAGGCCGCTGGCCGTCACGGGAAGCCCGTTCACCGGGAGGCCGTCGACGGAAAACGGAAGTCCGGACATTCCGACGAATTCGAGGATGTACCCCGTCCCGGTCCTGTCGTCGACAATGTTCTCGATCCCCAGCCGGTACTGGGCGATGTCCCCGTACTGGACGAGGGGTTTCCCGGGGGCCCCCGGCAATGTGCCGTTGTTGGGAAAGTCGAAGGTGTAGAAAAAATCCGCATAAAACCGGAAGGGTTTGGCGATGTACCGGGTCAGAAGCGCCGGCGTCAGGGCCGGAGCCCCGTAATGGGTCGAGGGAATCCGGGCCAGGGGGGGCAACCCTCCCTTCACCACCGGCGCGTTGGTCCAGTCGGAGGTGGGAAGGGTGAGATGGAGGGCAAAGGCCATGGAGGGAAGTTTGCGGTCGGGATGCTGGACATAGAAACGGTACTTGACCTCCATCGTCAGGTCGGAGAAGCCCGAGCCGTCGGTGAAGGCTCCGCCGTAGGAGGACCAGACCGAGGCCATGGAGGGGAAGATCGTGAACTGGGCGTTGTCGCTGAGCCCCACGCCGATTTCCGCAAGCGAGAGGAGCTGGGTCTCGTAGAACCCGTTGGGGAGGGAGTGGACGCCTCCTCCGGCGCCGTACTCCCCCTGGACGAACTGGCCATAGAAAAAGGGACGGACGTAAAATTCGCCCGGAGGGGCGGTGTCGGCCATCGGGATGAGTTCGGGACCGGCCGACAGGGGGTTCCACATCCTCCGGTAGGCGGCCAGGGCATCGGGGCCGTTCGAGGACAATCCGTCCCCCGCCGGAGAGGAGTCCTGTCCGGAGGCGCTCCCGCCGGAGGCAAGGAAGGGAGACGCGGCCTCTCCTTCCGGGGGCGACAAAAGGCAGAGAATCGGAAACAGCATGAGACAGGCATGACGGATTCGGTCGGAAATCAGGCGTTTCATGGAAGGCTCCCCGTGTTTGGAAAGTGGATCCTGACGTCGTTTGAGAAGAGTGAAGGACGGACAGGCAGGTCCCCTAGGGAGCCCGGGCCAGGCCAGGGAGGACAAAAACCGACAGATGGAAAAAGAAGGGGCGGAATGAGGAACGGGACAAAAAGACGGTCGGGACCGGGAAGGCAAACAGAAGGAGGAGGATCGGGAGCACGAGGTCGTCCGGGATCTCCCGGGGCCGCCGGAAGAATCTTTCCCGGAACGCCTCAACAATCCGTTCCGGGTCCGCCGGAACAACGAGCGCGAAAGAGGGATCGACTCCGGGGTCCGGTGTGGAGGAGAGAGGCAGAATCTCCGGGTGGGCGGAAAGCGTCCCCGTCAGCGGGGAAAGGGTCCGGCAGGGAAGGACCGAGGTCCCTCCGGAGCCCGCCTCCGGAGTCCCCCCGGCCGGAAAAAGGCCGACGCCGGGCCGGCTCCCCTTGTCTTTCGCCGGGACGGCCAGCGCCGCGTTCACCCCCAGGAGAAAGACCAGAAGAAGGGGGAGCCCTCCCAGAAGGAGGCTTGCGGAAACCGCCCCTCCGGCCATGGCCCAGAATTCGAGAAGACCGGAGAGGGGATGTTCCTCCCCCCTCGGGCCGACCGCCCGCTTTTTCTCTCCCTTCAGGAAGAATTCTGCCGCCAGAAATCCCGCCAGGAGGCCGCCGGAGAGGGCCATGGAGGGAAGGGGCAGGAGTCCCCGGGAAAGGGCCGATCCCAATCCGATCAGGACCAGGGACGAGGCGAGGGAGGGCAGGAGCGAGCGGATGGCGTGGCGGCGATAGACCCACAGATTGCCGGAGCCGTGGCAAAAGGGAAGGAGGCCCGCGGCCCCCGCCACAAGGTCGGCCAGACCGACCCATCGGGAAAGGCGGCGTCCCGTCAGAGTCGTTCCCGCGCCGGACGACGGGGAGGCCGCCTCCCGACGCTCCCGGACCGTCGAGACCAGGCCGTTGACCAGAGTCACCGGAAGCTGCGGAAGGACCAGGAGGAGGACCGGGACGAAGAGGCCGGAGAAGCCTTCGCCCGGAATCGGCCAGGCGGAAAAGGCTCCGGCGGGAAGAAGTCCCGGACAGTGCCGCAGGAGGACCAGGGCCATCGAAAGGAAGGCCACGCCACGGACGTAGAATCCGACCCCCCGCCGGATCCTGTCGAAGGCGCTCGGAGAAAGGGTCTCTTCGAGCCGGCGGACGAGTCCGGCCTGTCCGGACAGGAAGATCAGCCCCCCGAGAAGGACGCCCGAGAGGGAAACCGCCAGCGGGGAGGGATGCAGGATCAGGAAGAGAAAGGCCCAGACCTTGAGAGGCTGGAGGGGGAGGGAGGTGCGGAAAAGGACGGCCGACAGGAGCCAGGCTCCCCCCATGAAAATCAGGTCGCGCCCCATGGCCAGGGCATTTCCGCCCCGCTCCGATCCGACCATCACCCCGACCATGGGGAGCAGGAACCAGAGATCGAAGAGAGACCCCCAGAGCTCCTCCGCCCGGAACGCCTCCGGACCCATAATCCGTTTCAAGCACGCACGCACGCCGTTCATCGCTATTATTGTCCCCGTAAAGGGGGACGCCGCTCCTTCGCTTTTTGAAATGGGACCAGACGGACAGGGACAGGAATTTTGTGGACCGCGGAACCGGGGTTCCGGAAGTGACGGGCTCAGGCTTTCGTCAGCCAGAGGACCCGCTCGAAGAAAAGCAATTTGGATGCCACACCGGAATCGGCCCGCCCGCTCCCGATCGGGGAAAGGGAGGCCGGGAGGCGAAAGAGACCGGAAGTGGGGCGTTTGTGTCTGGTTTCGGACAGAGGAGGGAGGGGGTCAAGGCCCCGCCCGGGGGGAGCCCCCCGGACGACCGGGCTTACCCCGTCCGGTGTTTCCGGATGTCGACCGGAACGATCAGGAGCGGAAAGGAGGTCAGCTTCCGGGCGATCTTTTCCGCCGTGGACTCGTTTCCCGGGCGCCAGGCCGATTGTCCGAGAAGGACGAGGGCGGGACGGATCTCCTGGCATCTCTCGACGAAAGGCCCCTCCCAGGAGGGGCGGCTCTCGACCCGGAACTCGCCCCCGAGGGAGGAGACCAGCCGCCCGAGCGCTCCGGTCTCCTCCTCTCCGTCGGCCCCCTCCGTCCGTACAAAGAGGACCAGGAGCCTCAGCCCGAGGCGCTCCGCGATCCTCGCTCCTCGCCGGACGAGGGCCTGGTCTTCCGCCCGTGCGGAGACGCCCACAAGAAGCGTCCCCCCCCGGGGAGCGATTCTCCCCGGGTAGCCCCCGGAGCGAAGCGCCGAGGTCAGGGCGAACTCCCGGAGCGCCGTCAGGTTTTTCGTCGTGAAAAAGTTCGCGAGGGAGCTCTCCACCTTCTCCGGAGGATAGACCTTCCCTTCCAGAAGTCGCGTCTGAAGCTCTTCGGGGGTGAGGTCGACCAGGACCAGGTCGTCCGCCCCGGCCACCATGGTGTCGGGGACCGTCTCCCGGACGCGGATGCCGGTCTGGAGCTCGACCAGGTCGTTGAGGCTCTCGACGTGCTGCACATTGAGGGTCGAGAAGACATCGATCCCCGCCTCCAGAAGGCGCAGGACATCCTCGTAGCGCTTTTTCGAGGGGAATCCCGGGGGGTTGGTATGGGCGAGCTCGTCGACCAGGACGAGTTCCGGGCGGACGGAAAGAAGTCCTTCGAGATCCATTTCCTCCAGGAGAAGCCCCCGGTAGGGGACCCGTTTTCGGGGAAGAGACGGAAGGCCGCGGGCCATCTCCTCCGTCTCCCGCCGGCCATGGGTCTCAAGAAAGCCCACCACCACCCGGATCCCCGCCGCCTGACGCTCCCGGGCCACCTGCAGCATCCGGTAGGTCTTCCCGATCCCGGCCGCGGCCCCGAGAAAAAGCGTAAATCGTCCGCGGCCGGGGGCGGGGGCGGGGACCGCCCGCTCCGTCGCCTGGCTCGGCCCGGCCGGAGAGCCTCCCAGGTCCGGAAAAACGGGATGAAGGGTCGGAACCAGGGAGACCTCGACATCGATCCGGGGAAAGTGGCGAAGGACGGAGCGGACGAGAGATTTCCGCCAGGGGTGGAGGGTCCCCGCATGGCCCAGGACCACCCGGGTCGTCCGGGTCCTTTCGATGAAGCGCCAGAGGGTCCAGGCCACCTGGCGGGTGCGGAGGACCGACAGCTTGCCGCCGGCCTCCCGGACCATCCTCCGGAAGGCGTCCGGGAAGGGGCGCTCCGGGACGAACCACCGGCCCCACAGCGGAACCTTTTCGAGATGGAGGACAAGAAGCTCGCCCCCCAGCCTCCGGGCCAGGGTGCCGCCATACTCGAGAAGGGTCCGGAAGGCCTCCGGGTGGTCGGACACCAGGACGGTCACCCGTTCGAAGATTCCCTTCTCTCCGCCGGCCCGCGTCAGCCGGGCGTCGAGAACCTTGGTCGCGAACTGGAGGGTCATGTCCCGCAGCCGGTTCAGGGTGCTCTCCGAAAAGAGGGGGGATCGGACAGAGGGGTCCGGACCGGCCCCGAACACCCCTCCGGACCGGATCCGGGCGACCAGCTCCGACGGCGGGAGATCGACCAGGACCAGTTCGTCGGCTCTTCTCACGAAGTCCACCGGCACGATTTCCCGGACCGGATGTCCCAGGATCTGGGAGGACGGTCCCGCGAGCTCCGAAATATGCAGGGCATTCAGGGTCGTCACGACACTGATGCCCTGCTCCAGGAGCCCTTCGATCGTCTGCCACCGGGGCCCCATTCCGGGAAGCCCCCCGGTCCGGGCCAGCTCGTCGACCAGGAGGGTCGCCGGACGGCGCCGGAGAACGGCCTCGACGTCGAGATCCGAAACGGCGACTCCCGAGCGCATCAGGGTCTTCGGAGGGATCCGCTCCAGACCCCGGGCCAGCTCCGAAAGGTCCGGACGCCCCTTCTCTTCCAGCCATCCGAGGACGATGTCGACCCCCTGGACGGCCATCGCCCGGGCGTCGAGAAGGGCCCGCCGGGTCTTGCCGATGCCGGGCGCCCACCCCAGGTAGATCTTGAGACGGCCCCGGCCGACCCCCCGGAAGGCCTCCCCGTCTCCGCCATGCCCGGGTCTCCCCTCCTCCGTCCGCTCCTCCATGCTCCCCTCCCTCCTCCGACACTGCGTTTCTGCCCTGTCCTGATGATACGACAGGAGGGGGGAGGCTTCCGACTGGCCGGTTGGCCAACCTGACGTCTCCGTCCGGCCAATTGCCGGAGCCTTTCCCTTCGGGCTATAACCGTAAGGTCATCTGTCACGACCGATCAACCTGAGGATTACCGATGAAAAAAACCGTGTCGATCAGCCCGGAAACCTACCGGCGGGCCCTTGTGCGCTCCTTCGTCATGCTGAACCCGAAGACCCTGGCCAGAAACCCCGTCATGTTCATCGTCGAGATCGGAAGTCTTCTGACGACCGTCTTTTGCGTCTTGGGCTTTCTCCATCACACGGGAGAGGCCCTCTTCGCGGGCGTCATCTCGGTCTGGCTCTGGCTGACCATCCTTTTCGCGAATTTCTCCGAATCCCTGGCCGAGTTCCAGGGCAAGGCCCAGGCCGAAAGCCTCCGGACGACCCGCTCCGAGGTCCAGGCCCGGCTGGTCGTGGGCCAGGAGACCCGGCGCGTTCCCGGCTCCTCCCTCAAGAAATGGGACCAGTTCCTCCTGTCTCCGGGGGAGATCGTCCCGACCGACGGGGAGATCCTGGAAGGGATCGCCAGCATCGACGAGTCCGCCATCACGGGAGAGTCGGCCCCGGTCATCCGCGAAGCCGGCGGCGACCGGTCGGGGGTGACGGGGGGAACGCGCATTCTGGCGGGAGAAATCCGCGTTGCTGTTTCCTCCAACCCGGGGGAGACCTTTCTCGACCGGATGATCGCCCTCGTGGAAGGGGCGACCCGGAAAAAGTCCCCCAACGAGATCGCCCTTTCCATCCTCCTGATCGGGCTGACCCTGATATTCCTGGTGGTGGTGGCCGCCCTGCCGGCCTTCTCGGCGTACGCCAAGACCCCGACAAGTCCGACCGTCCTGATCGCCCTTCTGGTCTGCCTCATCCCCACGACGATCGCGGGCCTCCTTCCGGCCATCGGGATCGCCGGCATCGACCGGGCCTTCCGGGCCAATGTCGTCGCCAAGTCCGGCAAGGCGGTCGAGGTGGCCGGGGACATCGACCTCCTTCTCCTCGACAAGACCGGGACCATCACCTTCGGAAATCGCCAGGCCGTCCAGCTCCTCCCGGCGCCGGGCGTCTCCCCCGAGGATCTGGCCCGGGCCTGCCTCCTGGCCTCCCAGAAGGACACGACCCCCGAAGGGAAAAGCACCCTCGCCCTGGCTGCGAGCCTTCTTCCCGGAACACCCGCCCTTCCGGAGAAGATCGATCCGGTTCCCTTTACCCCCGAGACCCGCATGAGCGGGGCGGACACCCCGGAAGGCTCCTTCCGAAAAGGCTCCGAAGACGCGATGGAGGCCTTCATCGGCCATCCCCTGCTTCCGGAGCTCAAGGCGGCCGTGTCGGGCATCGCCGAATCCGGAGGGACCCCCCTGGTCGTGAGCCGGGACAAGACGATCCTTGGCGTCATCCATCTGAAGGATGTCATCAAGCCGGGGCTCACCGAACGGTTCGCGCGGCTCAGGAAGATGGGAGTCGCGACGGTGATGGTGACGGGCGACAATCCCCTCACCGCCCGCTCCATCGCCCGGGAGGCGGGCATCGACGACTATTTCGCCCAGGCCCGGCCCGAGGACAAGATGGCCCTGATCAAGAAGGAGCAGGAAAAAGGCCGTCTTGTGGCCATGAGCGGAGACGGGACCAACGACGCCCCCTCGCTGGCCCAGGCCGACGTGGCCCTGGCGATGAATTCGGGAACACAGGCGGCCAAAGAGGCGGGAAACATGGTCGACCTCGACTCCGATCCGACCAAGATCATCGAGGTCGTGGAGATCGGCAAGCAGCTCCTGATCACCCGGGGCGCCCTGACGACCTTTTCGGTGGCGAATGACGTGGCCAAGTACTTCGCCATCCTTCCGGCCATGTTCGTGGCGAGCTTTCCCCAGCTGGGGGTCCTGAACGTCATGAGGCTCTCCACCCCCGTGTCGGCGGTCACCTCGGCCATCATTTTCAACGCCCTCATCATCCCGGCCCTGATCCCGCTCGCCCTCAAGGGGGTCCGCTACCGGCCGCTGGGGGCCGCGGCGCTCCTGCGCCGCAACCTTCTCGTCTACGGCCTCGGAGGGATCCTCGTGCCGTTCCTGGGCATCAAGCTGATCGACATGGCGCTCGCGCTCCTGCATTTCAGCTGACAGAGCCGTGGGTTTGGCACGGAGGATCGAAACGATTTCACGAAAAGAAAAGGACGATCGACCATGATGACAGTCTACCTTCTGGTGGGTCTGGGAATCTTCGGACTCCTCGCCGCCTTTATCGCCGCCCTCGGGCGGATATAGGAGGGACCCGTGACGCTCTGGATTTTTCTGGGACTTTTGACGTTTTTCCTGACTCTCTATCTCTTCTGGACCCTCCTAAACGCGGAGAAGCTCTGACATGACAGCCCATGACTTCATTCAAATCCTTCTGGCCTTCCTGGCCATCGGCGCGATGGCCCCCTTCGTGGGGCGCTATCTCGCATGGGTCTTCACAAGCCCCCGCATTGCCCCCGAACGCTGGATCTTCCGGGCGATCGGCTCCGACCCCGACCGGGAGATGGGATGGCGCGAATATGGGACGACCCTCCTCGTCGCGAACGCGATCTTTTTCGCGGCGGGCTACCTCCTCCTGTGGGCCCAGGGACACCTTCCCCTGAATCCCCGCCACCTTGCCGCCCTCACGCCGGAGGTCACCTTCAACACGGCCGCCTCCTTCGTCACCAACACCAACTGGCAGGCCTATGCCGGAGAGGCCCAGCTGTCGAACTTCTCCCAGATGGTCCCCATCGTCTTCCTGATGTTCGTGGGGGCCAACACCGGAATCGCGGCACTGGTCGCCATCCTCCGGGGCTTTACCCGGTCGGGGGCGTCGACGATCGGAAATTTCTGGGACGACTTCTTCCGCTTCTTCGTCCGGGCCTTTCTTCCCTCCTGCGTCATCCTGGGCCTCGTCCTCGTCTGGCAGGGATGCCCCCAGACGCTCGCGACATCGGTGGTGGCCCACCCCCTGGAAGGGGGAACCCAGACGATCGTCCTGGGCCCCGTCGCCTCCCTCGAATCCGTGAAAAACCTGGGGACGAACGGCGGGGGCTTCTATAACGCCAACGGAGCCCATCCTTTCGAAAACCCGACCCCTTTTTCGAACACGCTCGAATTCCTCGGGATGCTGGTCTTCACGGCCTCCCTCCCCTTCCTCTTCGGGCGTCTGACCCGGCGGCCGCGTCAGGCCTGGGCCCTCTTCGCCGTGATCATGATTCTTTACGGGGGGGGATTCGCCGTGATCGAAACCTTCGAAAAAGCGCCGAATCCTCTTCTGTCGGTGGCCGGAGTCGCACAGGCGCCGGGCCCCCTTCAGTCCGGGGGAAACACCGAAGGCAAGGAGGTCCGGTTCGGCATCACCCAGACCAGCCTCTTCTCCAACACGACGATCGCCGCCACCACCGGCGCCGTGGACGCCGCCATGGACAGCATGTCTCCCTCGAGCCTCATGGTTTACTTCTCCCACATGTGGCTCAACGAGGAACCGGGCGGGAAGGGAGTGGGCTTCGCAGGACTTCTGAAGGAGGCGATTCTCGCGATATTCCTGGCAGGGCTGATGGTCGGACGCACGCCGGAATTCCTGGGAAAGAAGCTCGAATCCCGCGAGATCAAGCTCGCGGCCCTGGCCCTGATCGTGACTCCCCTCCTGGTCCTCGGTCTCACGGCCGTGGGGGTGACGACGACCGTCGGGACAAGCACGATCGACAATCCCGGCCCCCATGGATTCGAGGAGGTCCTCTATGCCTTCTCCTCCGGAAATGCCAACAACGGCTCGGCCATGGCCGGCCTCACTGTCTTCACCCCGTTCTACGCCGACTCGATCGGCATCGAGATGCTGCTGGGGCGATACCTGCCTCTTCTTCCCCTTCTGGCCCTGGCCGGGTCCCTCGCCAGGAAGCGGACCCATCCCGAGACGGCGGGAACCCTTCAGACCGACACGCCTCTCTTTGTGGTCCTTCTTTTGGGATTCATGCTGATGGTCGGGCTCCTGACCTTTTTCCCGGCCCTGATGCTGGGGCCGATCCTCGAACAGCTGTCGCTTTTGCACGGCGTGTCGTTCTGATCCCACGGAAGGGACGGGAACTCTCCGCCGAAACGAACGAAGGCGCGGGGGCGGGTCCCCCCGCCGCCGCCAGTCACAAGGAAAGGACGTCATGAAAACCATTGGTACATCAGTAAGGGCCACGCTTCTTCTCGTCCTCGTCACCGGATTCGCCTACCCGATCGGCATGGATGTGATCGCTCACCTCCTGTTCCCGCACCAGGCCGACGGGTCCCTCCTGACGAAAAACGGGGTGGTGGTCGGATCCTCCCTCATCGGGCAGGCCTTCACCCAACCCCGGTACTTCCATCCGCGACCGTCGGCGACGCCGGATCCCTCCGGGTCGGGATCTGTCCCCTACGACGCCGCCTTCTCGTCGGCTTCGAACCTCGCTCCGACGAACGGGGCCCAGATCAAGGCCGTCACCGCGGCGGCAAAGGCCTATCGCGACGAAAACGGGCTTCCCCCCACCGTGGCCGTTCCCGCGGATGCGGTCACCGCCTCGGGATCGGGTCTCGATCCCGACATCAGTCTGGCCAATGCCCTCCTTCAGGTGAACCGGGTGGCCCATGCGCGATCCATGGACCCGGCGGCCCTCAAGACCCTGGTGCTCTCCCGTGTCGAAGGACCCCAATGGGGGCTGTTCGGCGAATCTCGGGTCAATGTCCTCACACTGAACCTGGCGCTCGACTCCCTGAAACCCTAGAAAATCTTCCGGCGGCGACCCGCCCTGTCCCGGAACTTCCGACAGGGCCTCTGCGCCTCGACCACACACGAAAGGATCCGCCTCCATGTCCCTCTCTTTCAGATCATCGCTTTCGGCTTGCTCAAAGCTTGCGGCCCTCTCGGCCGTGACCGGTCTTCTTCTCGCGGGACCCGCCCCGCTTTTGCGGGCCTTTGCCGACTCGGGCACCCCGGCGGCCTCCGCCCCGGCCTCGTCCGGAACAACCGCCTCGCCCGCCCCCGCTCCGGCGGGAGCCCCCGCGGACGCGCCGGCCCCCCCGTCGGATCTGGTGGTGCCCGCCATGAACATCCACCTCAAGGGCTTCGTGGACGTCTACGCCCAGTACAATCCGACCTCGGCGGGAACCACCGACTTCCGGGCCTACGACTACGGGGCCAATTCCTTCAACGTCAACATGGCCCAGCTCAAGCTCTGGCGTCCCGACGACGACGGGGTGGGCTTCGTCCTCCGGACCGACTTCGGTCCCGGCGCCTACGCGTCGGCCCAGAACTTCTCTCCCGGCTACTACGGGGCCCTGGGCGGGGGCCATGCCTTTGGCTCGAACGGCACCACCCTCGAGGCTCCCAACGCCGCCGGCATGCCCTACTCCTCCTTCTGGATGGAAGAGGCCTACATCAATTTCCTCGTGCCCGACACCAACAAGGAGCTCGAGGTCTACACCGGACAGTTCCAGACGCTCGCGAACTTCGAGGTGATCCAGCCCTACGGCAACTGGATGATCTCCGACGGCTACACCTTCTTTCTCGGGCCCTATACCCAGACCGGGGTCCGGGTGCACTACGCCCCCAACGCCACCACCAATTTCTACCTGGGGGTGAACAACGGGTGGAACTCGAACTTCCAGTCCAACGAGGGCTCCTACTTCCAGGACCTGGAGCTGGGACTGGTGGCCAATCCCGTCTCCTGGCTCAACATCAACTTCTCGGGATACCTGGGACCCCAGGTGCGGAACATGTACTTCGACCCGCTCTTCTTCGGGGCCATTTCACCTGCGGCCCAGGCCCAGTACACCAACGGGAACGCCAACACGCCGACCTGGAGAAACTACGGAGCCTTCGTGGTGGAGGTGGGGCCGTTCGCCCATTTCACCCTGGTCACCGACGACTCCTACGGCTGGCAGGCCGAGGGCCAGATCAGCTCCACCACCGGGATGCCGGTGGGCAACGCCACCTGGTACTCGAGCGAGAACTTCGTGCGCTACGACATCAGCGACACGATGGATCTCGTGGCCCGCTACGAGGTCTACTACGACCCCAACGGCTTCATGACGGGGATCCCCGGAACGGCCATCAACGACGAGACGGTGGACTTCCAGTGGAACTTCTATCCGAACATCATCAGCCGGATCGAGTATCGCCACGACAACTCGAACAATGCCCTGTTCAACAACAGTCTCTACAGTTCGGCCAACCGGGGTCCGGCCCTCTACTCCCAGGACACCGTCGACCTCGAGCTGATCTACACCTTCTGATGGACGGGAAATCGGTCGTGAACCATTTCGAGAAGATCCGAAGCGTCTCAAAAAGGGGATGACCGTCTGAGACAATCTGCCAGATTCCCCTTCATCCGATCCGAACGGAGACCGGGTGAAGGGCTCCCTATCGTCAAGACGGAAAATCGACCCAGACCAGATAAGGTGAGGGTTGGTCGGTGGTTCCGGGGAATCCGGACGAACCCGGGTTCCCGGAAATCGAGCCGGGCCCGGGAGCGCTTCCGACAAGGTTTTGTGGGTTGGTGGAACCTGGAACCCGGAACCGGTTTCCAGGAAAGTCCGGCAATTTCCAGTCAGGCCCCGGACGGTCCGGCGAGAGGGGATGCCTCTCCGAGCCCCCGTAAAGAACGGATCCGCCCCGCGACGCTTGATTGAGCGGCCTCCGGGATCTTGCCGAAAATTCGAGCCTCCGGACAGCTGTCGGGAAGGGCGAAAAAGGAGGGAGAGGATGAACAGGGTGCGGGCAAACAGTCTGAAGGGGCAGATTCGGGAGCCGCTGACCTTTTCCGATCAGATCGCCTTCGACCAGTTTCTCCTGGCCATCGAGCGGAACTTTCTCCTGCACATCACGACAGGATTGAACATGACCGTCGTGGGTCTGGCGATGTTTCGATTTTTCAGCCGGAACTCCAATGATCTTTACGAAATCATCGGAGGGATATCGTTTCTTGTCGCAGCCAGTATTGTTGCGAAAGGGACCGTTGATTTTTTGAGCATGAGGAGGGACCTCGCCCAGATGGAGGCGCAAATCCGAAACTTAAAAACGAGTCCTCCAGAACCGGGCTCGGTCTGACTTTCCGGTTGAAAATCCTTTTGCGTCAACTCCCCCGGCCTGAAGGCCGGAGCTTGCGGGTCAAGCCTTAAATCAAGACCGCATTAGGCGTATTGACCGACGTCCTTAAAGCAATGTTGATTGTCGCATTCCAGTCGACTTTCCGGGAGAAATTCCATTGAACGCAAAGAGAATCGGATCAGGATTTCCGCTTCTTTCTGTCGACATGCCCGCAAAAGAAACATTGTCTCGACGTTTGTCGAGGATCGACAAAGATCACAGAAACCCTGGAAGATCCCGGTCCGGAAGGTTTTTTTCGATCCGGACCATTGATCGAGGCCACAGATTCTCTTGATGCCCGACTTCCTCTCGACCTTGTTCGCCGGGATGGGCGGATTGGCCCGGATAAGGGCCTCCGCTCCGGGGAACGGAGAGGTCCGGAGACCGGAGGGCAGGAGTTCCGAGTGAAAAAGACAGCGAAAACACTGATGAAAAAAATCTTCCTGGCCGTGGCCCTGATCTTTGGAATGTGCCTTCCGGCCTGCGAAACGACGAATGCCGGCTCTCTCCTTCTCCTTTCCGGGGGCGACGATCCCCGGTCGTCAAGGACGATCTTCGGGGGGCTCGTGGCCGACATCCGGAAAGATCCGGCGACCCGGCGTCTCTCTCTCACCCTTCGGGAGGTCCGGATCGGAAAGGACGGACACCCCCGGTGTTCCGCCCCGACCGGCCGGCTCCTTGCGGTCGAGTCGGTGACGGCGGTGGTTTCGTCCGGGCAAAACGCGCAAAGAAGCGCCTTTGTGATCATGGAGAATCCGGAGGATCGCTCCTCCCGGGAGCTTGAGAGGGGAATGTGCGTCACCGTGAGACCTGACACTCGGGAGGGCGTGCGGGGGCGCATCCGCCTCCTGCCGCCTCCGGGGTCCGGAATAACCCGCGACCGTGTCCATGACGGGATCGTGGAAATCTGGCCGCCGGATCCTGTGAAGAAAGGGCCTGCCTCCCGATCCGGGCTTTTGGAACGCGGCACGGCGAAGAGCCGGGAGCCTTTCTCCCGAAGGGCCGCCTGACCCGGGGAGACGCCTCCGCAGCCGATCCGGGGAGAGTCGGGACACCGGAAACGGAGGGAGGGAAAGCGGCCGGATTTAAAAACCGGAAAGGAGAATCAGGTGAACGAAAAAGGAGATGGCCCGAAACGAGAGGCCTCGATTCTGGATGTCGTGCTCTTTCTTCTGCTGGCGGCCATTCTGTTCGGGATCATGGTCACCAAGAATCTTCACGTGACGCGGGGGGAAGGGCCCCGCCCGCCCGTCTCCCTCCCGCAGGGGACCTCCCCGCCCGGATGACCGGAGGGCCCCCGGGGCCACCTCTGGCCATCCGGCCAATTGCAGGATCCCTCTCCAATGGGTTATAAAAAAAATTCCGACCAAAATCAGGGAGACCCGCCATGTCCGCTTTTCACTTCTATCACGAAACCCGAAAGAGCGTCGTCCGCTTCCGGGAGGCGGTCCTCGGACGGGTCATCGGCGTCGGCGCCCTTTTTTCCTCGGGGTACGGCGACGTGGGATCCTCCATCTATTTCGCCCTGGGGGTCACCACCATCTACGCCGGAGGCGCCTCCTTTCTCGCCATCTTCATCGCCGGACTTTTTTTCGTGGCCACCGTCCTCTCCTATGCCGAACTCTCCTCGGCCATTCCGGAGGCGGGGGGCTCCTCCCTCTTCGCCCAGCGGGCCTTCGGGGACGGGTGGGCCTTTTTCGCCGGATGGGCCCTCCTCCTCGACTACATCGTCACCCTGGCCATCAGCGCCTTTTCGGTCGGCCCCTATCTCGGATATTTCTTCCCGATCCTGAAGGACAACGTCCAGGCCAATGTGACCTTCACCGGAGCCTTGATCCTGCTCCTGATCCTGCTCAACATCCTGGGGCTCCGCGAATCCTCCCGCTTCAGTCTGCTCCTGGCCGGCTTCGACATCGTCACCCAGCTCTCCCTCATGGTCCTGGGGCTGGTCTTCCTCTTCGACCTCCCCCGGATCCTGTCCCAGTTTTCCCTGGGAACCAATCCGACCTGGCCCCACTTCCTCTACGGGATTTCGGTGGCCATGGTGGCCTATATCGGGATCGAGGCCATAAGCCAGATGTCGGCCGAGGCCCGGGATCCGGGGAAGTCCGTTCCCCGGGCCATGTTCATGACCATGGGCACGACCGTCCTCCTCTATTCCGGCATCAGTCTGGTCGCCGTCTCGGCGATGAGCCCCCGGCTCCTCTCCACCGTCTGGGTCAACGACCCGATCGCGGGGATCGCCCATTTCATTCCCCACGTGAACACCTACCTGGGCCCCTGGGTGGCCCTTCTGGGCGCGACGATCCTGACGGTGGCCGCCAATGCCGGGCTGATCGGGGTCTCCCGCCTGGCCTTTTCCATGTCCCACAATTTCCTGATCCATCCGATCTTTCGCCATACCACCCGCCGTTTCCGGACCCCGGTCTATTCCCTCGTTTTTTTCGGCTCTCTCGGCGCCGCCATCGTGGCCTTCTTTCCCTATCTCGAGGTCCTGGCCGACCTCTACAACTACGGCGCCATGATCTCCTTTACGATGACCCACCTGGCCCTGATCCGGCTCCGGAACACGGACCCGGACCTTCCCCGCCCCTTCCGTGTCCCCCTCTCCCTCCGGATCTTCGGCCGGGAGATCCCGCTGATCGCCGTCTTCGGCCTTCTCGGAACGGGAAGCGTCTTTGCGATGGTGCTGATCTTCCACAAGTACGGGCGGGTCTTCGGAACCCTCTGGATGGCGGCCGGAATCGCCTACTACTATGTCTACCGGAAGAAGGCCCGGATGCCTCTCATGGACCGGCTGTCGGTAACGGAGATCCCCGAACCCCCGGTCCCGGTCGACATCCCCCACACGACGCTCATGGTGGCCACCTCCCCCACCGCCCCCTCGCCCGTTCTTCCGGACATTCTGAAGATCGCCAAAACCGACGGAGCCCGGCTTCTTGTGGTCACCGTTCTCGAGGTTCCCCTCTCCGTTCCGCTGGCCGCCCCCCTTCCGGCCGAAGAGCAGGCCGCCCGCCAGACCTTAGCCCTCTGCCAGGCGATCGGGGTGGAGCGGGATGTCCTGGTCGACACGCGCCTTCTCCGGGGCCGGTCGGCCGGGGAGGTCCTGGTGCGGACCCTGCGCCGGGAAAAGGCCGACACCCTCGTCATCAACGACACCGGATCGGCGATCGCCGGCGCCATCGAAACGGCCGTCGGGCGGTCCGGTCTTCCGGTCACGCTCTGGAAGTTCCGGAAGATGGGTCCGGCGGGACCCCTCCATGAATCCCCTTCTCGCCCCTAGGGAGGATGTCCGGACGGGCTCCTTCCGTCGGGACCCCTTCTCCCGCCGGATCGTTGTCCTGTCGGTCTCGCTCTCCCTGTTCCTTTTTCTCGTCGATGCCCTGACCCCCCAGCGTCTGGTCGTCTCCATTCTCCAGGACGTTCCCATCGCGCTGACGGGGCTGACACTCAATCGGCGATTCACCCTCGGCATGGTTCTCTTCGGGATCCTTTCCAATGTCCTCGCGGAGGCAATCAACGCCCATGCGGAGGGGGCCGTCAGCCCTATCGCCATCGCCAACCGGATCTTCGCCGTCCTCTCCTTTCTCCTGGTGGGCTATCTGGCCATGCGGATCCAGGACAATGCCCTCGAAACCGGCAAGGTCCTCTCGGAGCGGCTCCGGGCCGACCGGGACCGAAAGATCCGGGGCCTGCTCGAAGAGCTCTCCCGAGAGGGAGACCCCCGGGAGCTCCTGGCGCGCATCGCCACCCAATTCAGGACCCTGTTCTCAGCCCGGGGGATCATCTTCGCGGCGGCCCATGACAACCGGTGGCGCGCCCCCATCCTCACCGACCCCCCCGCGCTCGCCTTCTGGAAAGAGGGCGAAACCCTGCCCGGAGCCTTGTCCCTGCTCATGGCCCGACCCTTTTCCCCGCGTCCCGTCTCCCATTTGAGCCTGGCCCCCGTCCTCGAGGAGAACGGCGTCGGCGAGGGGATCCTGGCCCGTCTGTCGCCGGGAAACGGAGGAGACGGAGATTTTCCCGACCTTCTCCTCTTTCTCCTGGACCCCCGCGAACCCGACACCTCCCTGATCCTTTCCGAGATTCTCCCCGTCCTCGAGGAAATGCTAAGAAGGCTCGAGCTCCTCCGCCATCTTCAGGAGACGAACGACCGGCTTTTCCAGAAAAACGCCATGATCCGGGATCTCGTCTCAGGGGTCTCCCACGACATCCGGACCCCCCTCCTGGCCCAGAACCTGAACATGACGCTGGCCCTCGAGGGGGTCTGGGAGCCTGTGCCGGACGGGGTGGCCAAGCTCCTGGAACAGATGATCCACTCGAACAGCTCCCTCCTGGAGCTCTCGAACCGCCTTCTCCTTCTGTCCCGCTACGAACTGAACGACCAACCCCTCGAATGGAGCCTTTTCCCTCTCGCCCCCCTTCTGGAGGAGGTCATAGGGGAGCTCGCCCCCCTCGCCCGGCAAAACCGGATCGCCATTTCGTCTTGCCTGGGCGATGGCTTGATCGAGGGCGACCGCCAGGCCCTCAAGCGCCTTTTTCTCAATCTGGCCGACAACGCAATCAAATGGTCTCCCCCTGGAGAAACAATTGCTGTATCCTGTCATAAGGAGGGCTCCGCATTTCTGGCGACCATCCGGGACTCCGGACCCGGCATCCCTCCGGCGATGGTCCCGCGCCTCTTCCGGCGTTTCGGAGGGCTCCATCCCGGCTCGGGCTTTGGGCTGGGACTCTATCTGGCCCAGCAGATTGCCCGACTCCATGGCGGACGGATCCGCTATCGGCCGGGAGATCCGGGAAGCCTCTTTACGGTGGAACTCCCGGAAAGGAGATCTCCATGACCCGTATTTTTTTGGTCGAAGACCATCTCCTGATGCGGCAGGGGCTTCGGGCGGCCCTCGACCGGATTCCTTCCCTCGAGGTCGCAGGCGAAGCGGAGAGCGGAGAGAGAGCCCTGGAGGTCCTTCTCGCACCGGAGGCCGCCGGCTCGCTCCCCGGCGTGGTGGTCATGGATATCGGCCTTCCGGGGATCTCGGGGATCGAGACGACGCGGCGGCTCAAGGAGGCGCACCCGTCCCTCAGGATCCTCATGTTTACCGTCCACCAGCTGGAGGACGAGATCTTTGCGGCCTTTTCTTCGGGAGCCGACGGGTACTGCCTGAAGGACAGCGACGTCGACAGCCTGCTTCTGGGAATCCAGGCCGTCTCCCTGGGATCCCTGTATGTCGACCCGCGCATCGCCCATCTTGCCATCCGACGGATCCTCTCCTCCCCCGAGCCCGGGCCGGAGTCCCCTCTCTCCCCGCGGGAGACGGAGGTCCTCCGGCTTTTGGCCGAGGGGAGGCCGAACCGGGAAATCGCAAGCGAGCTCGACATCAGCCTGAGCACGGTCAAGGCGCATATCCAGAGCATCCTGGTCAAGCTTTCGGCCACCACCCGGGCCGATGCGGCCGTCAAGGCCTTCCGGAAGGGATGGCTCTGACTCATCCGGTCCATCGACCGGCGACCATTCAAATAAGAATGCAGAGGTCCGGACTTTCCCTCGAGAGGACGGTCTTCTGTTTTCATGGAGCAAACGTGAACAGAGTCCATCCCCTGGAGGAAGTCCCCTCACCCGAACCGGAGGAAATTCCGGAACCCGCCGTCTCCTCCCTTCTGAAAAGCGTGGAGGGAGGGACGATGGTGATCCTCAAGTTTTCCGGGTGGGGCACCCTTCTGGGGATCGCTCCCTTCCTGGCCGAACTGCGGCAAAGGGCGCCGGAGACACGGCAGGTTCTTGTCACGGAGCGGAGAAACGCTCCCGTCGCCTCCCGCTTTCCCTGGCCCGACCGGATTCTCTATCTTGAGGCCCCCGCGACCGGCGGGAGGATGTCGCTTCCTGCCCTGGCGACCCTGGCTCTCCGGATCCGGGCCCAGAGCCCCGCCCTCTTTCTCGACCTTCAGCTCCACACCTGGCGCAGGACCGCCCTCCTGCTCGGCCTCGCGAGCGGAGCCCCCCGCCGGGTCGGATTCGTCCGGAGGGAGGACGGCCCCCGGATGCGCTTTCTGACCCATCCCCTCTACTTCAACATGCATCATCCCTCCCGCCAGGCCTACGGGCAGGCCGCCCTCCTTCTGGGAATCTGTCCGGACATCACCCGGCCGGAGGCCCTGGACTCCGTTCTCCGGGAATCTCCGGCCGACCTTCAGGAGCTCGAGCGGGTCTATCCTTCTC
Organism: Nitrospirota bacterium; assembly: GCA_023481175.1. Classification (GTDB taxonomy): domain Bacteria; phylum Nitrospirota; class Leptospirillia; order Leptospirillales; family Leptospirillaceae; genus UBA4572. The sequence continues at coordinate 29,182 of JAMCWM010000012.1, read as the reverse complement.
TTTCCAGGCCGGGAAAAATCTGCGTCCTGAATCCCAACGCCTCGGAGCGGGCCCTGGAACGGCGGTGGCCCGCCGAAAAATTTTCCCAGGCCGCCGAACGGCTCCTCCGGCGCCACCCGTCCCTCCGGATCGTCCTGACCGGCTCTGCCGCAGAGCGGGACTACACCGACCGGGTCGCCCGCGCTCTCCCCCCTTCCCTCGGAGCAAAAATCGTCAATCTGGCGGGACAACTCTCCCTCGGGAGCCTCATCGCCCTCCTCGCCCGGGCCGATGTCTTTCTCTCGAACGATACCGGCCCCCTTCATCTCGCGCTCCACCTCCGGACCCCCTCCGTCGGCCTCTTCGGTCCGACCCGGCCGGACCTTGTGCTGGACCCGGAGGGACTCCGGTCCCTCTCGGTCCTGACCGAGCCCCACTACTGCAGCCCCTGTCTCTACCAGGTCTCCCGCCCCCCCTGCGGGGGAGACAATGTTTGTCTCTCGTCCCTTCCGGTGGAGCGGGTCGTCCGGGAGGTCGAATTCCGTCTTGCCGGGGGGGCTTCGGGGGACCAGGACGTCCCCTCTCTTCCCTTCCGCTTCTCGGACGGCCAGGGATTCCCCCTGGCCGGATTCCGCACCGACAGGCGGCCCTCCCGGTGAGGCCGCTCGAAGGGATCCCTGTGCTCCTGGGTCTTGCCAGGGGGCTCCGGGGGATCGTCCAGGGCTACCTGGTCGCCTGCTTCCTTCCGGACCTCCATGCGCTGGGCTGGTCGAGCCTCCAGATGGGGGGCGCCCTTTCGGGAGGCCTCCTTGCGGACTTCCTCCTCACCCTTTGCATGGGCCCCGTCGCCGACCGGATCTCCCCGCGCCGGCTCCTCATGGCCGGAGAAATGGCCAATGCCCTCTCCGCCCTTCCCTTCCTCCTCCATCCGGCGCCTCTTTCCCTGGCCATTGCCATTTTCCTGGCCGGAGCCGGGCAGAGAAGCAACGGTTCCCCTGGCCCCTGGGCACCCTCCGAGCAGGTGCTCCTGGCCCGGCTCCCCCTTCCGTCCGCTCCTTTTTTCCACTTCGGAACCAACATGGCCCTGGGGCTTCTGGGAATGGCCGCCGGCGCCTTTCTTTCCGGGACGCTGAATCCCGCCCCGGCGGCCGGTCTCCGGGTCGGGCTTTCAGGATTGCTCCTTCTCTCCCTCGGAAGCTTTCTTCTCGCAGCCCTCCTTCCGGGTCCGGCCGGGACGGAGCCACGCCCGAAGCCGGCGGCCCTCCCTTCCCCCGCGCGCCTTTCCTCCCGGGAAAAGCGCCGCCTGGTCCTGCTGGTCGCAACGAACATTTCCGGGGGACTTGCCCTGGGACTGGTCGATCCGGTGATCGCCTACTGGTTCCTGATCCGCTTCCATGCCGGTCCCGGGGAGACCGCCCTTTTCCTGGCCCTGGCCTACCTTTCGGCCTCTCTCGTCTCCGCCCTTCTCGCCCGGATGGGGAAATCCCGAATGATGCCGGAGACCGTCCTCGCGATCTCCGCGATTTCCTTCGTGGCGGGCCTTCTCCTGCCTCTCTCCCCCTTCCTGGGACCGGCCGTCCTTCTCTACACCGTCCGGCTTGCGGGGATCAAGGCCCCCGGAGGCATCCGGCAGGCCCTGGCGCTCTCCCTTGTTCCTCCCCACCGGACAGGTCTGGCGGCCGGCCTTCACCTCTCCTCCCTCCAGGCCGCCCAGATCGCTGGTCCCCTCATAGCCGGACTCCTCTGGCAGGCCCGGGACACGGATACGCCTCTGATCCTGGCCGGATCTCTGGCGGGACTCTCCCTGTTCCTCTTCCTGGTCCTGTATCGGTCGGCAAGGCTCGGAGAGCCCTCGTCCGCCGCGGTCGGGCTCTCCCAAAATGCGGAGGAAGCCTGATTTCCTCCGGATCTTTCCGGAATCGTGCCGGGCAAAATCGTGACACCATCGTGGATCAGGCTGGGGGTCAGGACGGGAAGAGGAGCCCCCCCACAAGAAAATCGGATCGTTCTTGAAAATCGCTTCCCGTTCCTGAATTTCTCCCCCTTTTCGCAAATCCGGTTCTTGGCTTGTCCGCTCCCAAAGGTCCCGAGATCCTCTTTCCCGGCCCCGACTCGTCCGACCACGGGTTTTACAGGGTGCGCAAGGCTTTCGATCTGTCCTTCGGGGCAAGAATGAAAATTCTCCTTCAAAGTTCGCCACAGATAGGCGGTCTTCTCCCATGAAGGATTTCTGGAAAACTTCCTGGAACCCCTGAACTCCTGCAACAGGAAAACGATTGTCGAGACGAAAAAGGAATTTGACAAAAAGACTTATTTTCGACATTTTTATAAAAATCCCCTTGTCTGGAGCAGTCCTGAATCCGATTTTTGGAAGTGCGGCTGTCATGATGACTGTCGTTCTGGTCTCCGCTAAACACAAGCCTCCTTGGCCTAAAGAATTTTTTTATGGTGTGTGGGGGAGCTGGTGCCAACTCGAAAATCATCTCTTTGAGACTTAACGGAGGGGAAATGAAAACGGATTTTCTTGATGCGCACGACAGACACTGGGAGGATGCGGAGCGTTTGCTTCAGGCTCACCGTTGGGCGAATGCCGACCATCTTTATGGCTTGGCTGCGGAGTGTGGACTGAAACGGTTGATGCTGATCTTTGGCATGCCCTACGACACGACCAGGGATCGTCCTGATAATAGTCAGGATCGGGAGCATGCGAACGGTATCTGGGACCGCTTTGAAAGCTATCGCTGTGGACATCATCGGGGAATGGCCTATCCCTTACCCACGTCGAACCCGTTCCATAACTGGAATGCTTCGCAACGCTACGCCCATCAGTCAGGCTTCGATCAAGAGCTGGTACAATCCCATAAAGCAGGCGCAAAGGCAGTCTGCCGACTGATTCAAAAGGCCAAACGGGACGGGATCTTATGACGACGTTCGATCAAATACTGCCCACTGTGGCCCGGGTGCTCCGAACCTCTTCCGGTCTTCTGGCTGATCTGGACTGGCTGCTGATCAACCGCGACCTCAACGGTCGGGTACGATTCATCGTGTCCGAGCGTATCGAAGGAGAGCAACGCGTTCGGGTCGAGAATCTCTATCGGACCCTTGCCGAGGATATCGAACCGCACGGATATCCGGTCGAGTGCGGCATCCTGTACGAGCAGGACATCGACCAGGCTTGCCAAGGGACTATACGATTCGCGCTGGAGGATTTCGATAGGGTTTGGGTCGTCGATCGCTTGGCCAGCGAGAGCCAGTGGGTGCCGATCAAGAATGTGGCCGAGGATGTCCCGCGAATCGTGTTTTTCTCGATCAAAGGCGGGGTGGGTCGCTCAACGGCGCTTGCAGCAAGCGCCTGGCACCTGGCCAGGCTTGGGAAAAAAGTGTTGGTGCTGGACCTGGATCTGGAATCGCCGGGTCTTTCGAGCGCCTTGCTGCCGGATGAACGCCAACCAAAGTACGGCATCACCGACTGGCTGGTGGAAGATCTCGTCGATAACGGAGAGGGACTGATCGACAGCCTGTTCGCAATGAGTGATTTGCCCACGGATGGCTCTATTCATATCGTTCCCTCGCACGGGCAAGATCCGGGGGAATATGTCTCCAAGTTGGGGCGTGTATGGATGCCCAAGCTGAAGAACCCCTTGCAACCCGAAGCGTGGTCCTCCCGCCTGAACCGGTTGATCGGGGCGCTGGAAGCACGGCTGCATCCCGAGATCGTTCTGATCGATTCGCGCGCAGGCATCGACGAGGTGGCGGCTGCCTGCGTCACTGATCTGGGGGCTCACACGATCATGCTGTTCGCAATTCAGGGCCAGCAAACATGGACCGGCTACCGATCCTTGTTCGCCCATTGGCAGAGCCGTGGGGTTATCACCAAAATACGCGAGCGTCTGCAATTGGTTGCGGGCCTGGTACCGGACGATGAACGGAGAGCGGATTACCTTGCAAGGCTACGCAAAGATGCCTACGACCTTTTCGAAACGACCTACGATGAAACAGGGCCAGGCGAAACTGGCGGATGGAACTACGAGCCCGATGACGAATACGCCCCGCACATGCCCTTGCCTATCCGATGGAACCGGGGGTGGTACGGCCTGATGAGCCTGCATGGACGCATGACACAGGTGGATGACGACGAAGTCCGGTTGGTTTATGGCCCACTTCTGGAGTTTCTGGAGCGCACCCTTTCCGGAGAATTTTCTTGAGTAGCGCAAGGGAAATCCGCCGGGCCATCATGACTGCGCCTTTCGAACTGGATACCAAGGGAGATGAGGTGCCCAGTCCGGGTACCCTTTATCTCCCTCCCGCTCATCGCAAGGCGCTTTCTCTTGACGGCTCGTTGGTCGTGGGTGCTCGCGGCGTTGGAAAATCTTTCTGGACCGCCGTTTTGAGCAATGACATTCTGCGTCAGCAAATCGGGGCATCGGTGACCGATCTGGCCCATGCCAGGATCTGGGTCGGCCATGCGGCAAAACCCGATATCCAACACTATCCGGATCAAAACACATTCAAGTTTCTAGTCGACAGGAACTACGATCCGGAAATCATTTGGCGTGCCGTGGTGGCGCGCAGGCTGGCCAACATCATCGGGAAGTCGGTGCCCGCGGATTCCTGGGAAACCACGGTAAAGTGGATCGTCCAGAACCCTGAACCGGTCGCACGCCTGATCGAAGAGGCTGATGCGAAACTGGCTGAAAACAATCACTTTGTCCTCCTTGTGTTCGATGCACTGGATCGCACCAGCCACCAATGGGCCGAGATGGACCGCATCGTTCAGGGTCTCTTGCGGTTGGCTTTGAGACTGCGTGATTTTTCACGTCTTCGGGCCAAAGTATTTTTGCGACCCGATCAGTTGCAGCTATCGACAACCGCATTCGTCGACGCCTCCAAACTGATGGCGACGCGTGCCGACCTGACGTGGGAACGACATGACCTTCATGCCATGATGTGGCAGCGCCTCATCAACGCGCCGAAAAATAACGGGGAGTGCATGCGTGCCGTAGTATCTTCGGTCCTGATCCGGGAAAGCGCCTGGGGGGATGGCCCAGTATGGCGTTTGCCCGCTCAGCTGACATCCGAGCCACCCTATCAGCGGCTCCTGTTCGAGATCCTGGCGGGCGACAAAATGGGAAAGGATGCGCGCCGTGGGGTGCCCTATGTGTGGAGCGTCAGCCATCTCGCCGATGGCCACGGACTTACGTCACCTCGGTCTTTCCTGGCAGCCATTCGAGGTGCCGCCGAAGATAGCGATGCGCGCTATGGGGACTATCCGCTTGCGATGCATTACGAGAGCCTCAAGCGTGGCATTCAGAAAGCATCGGAAATTCGGGTCTCGGAAGTAGCCGAGGATGATCCCTGGGTGTCTCATGTCATGGGGCCATTGAAAGGGAAGAACGTGCCCGTTGATTATGGTGAAATCATGGAATCCTGGAATCAGAAGTTCCCCGACGGCCCGAATAACATCCGCTCGGATCGCTTGCCGCCGCAACATGCTGGACAAGGCTGGAATGGCGTTCGGGATGATTTGGTTCGATTGGGGATTTTCACTATCCGGTCGGACGGGCGCATCGATATGCCCGATCTGTATCGGGTCGGCTTCGGATTGGGCCGCAAAGGTGGCGTAAAACCGACCAAGACTAGTTGAAATTCATGGGTTGAGTCCCTGCAATTCTGTCAATCCCCTAGAACACGGGTAACTACTCAGGTCAAGTCCCGAGCCCCACGAGATGAACACGCAGGAGTTGGGAGAGATCGAGGCAGGAGGGTTCGAGAAGGATCAGGAAGGATGTCCGGGGAGACAGAAGAGGGAGATCAGGCGTCGGAGGGGAGGAAGGGAAGTCCCTTCATGGCCCGTGTCAGGCCGGCCCAGACATCTCGGCCCTGTTTCCGGAGGGTTCCGGTATAACTCCGGATGGTCAGGAAGACCTGGGCTCCCCGGTCGGTCCGAAATCCTCCCGAGACCTTCTGGCGGACCTTGACCATCCGGAGATCCTGTTCTGCCTGGTTGTTGGTGAACGGAATCGCCGGATCGAAGAAGAAGGCGAGAATCTGGCGTTGGTACTCCTCAAAGCGTCGAAGAAGGTTCTGGGCGGGGGTGGCCTTGGGACGTCCCCGGGAGTTCCGGGGCTTTTCGGGACGTCCCGCCTCCTCCCATCCCCGGTCGAGGATTCTCTTCATCGCATCGAGCACGGCCTTCTGGCGGATCTCGTCGGGAGGCCCTGTTCGGGATTTGGCCTCCGCCTTCGTCTCGAGAAGGAACTCTTTCATCTCCGTGGCCCAGCGATGGCCGTCGGACTCTTCGAGAGCGGTCAGCTCCCGGAGAAGATGGGCATTGCAGAAGGCGTGCTGTCCGGGGTAGGAGAGATAGGGCCCCCAGAAGTCGTGTACGGTGGTTCCCAGGGCTTGGGGAACCACCCCGAGGGCGTCGATGCCTTCCTGTCCCCGTTTCTCGTGAAGACCCAGAAGCGTCACTCTCTCCGTCGAGGCGACGTGGCACCACGAAAGACGGGAAGCCACCCGGAGTCCCGTCTCGTCGGCATGAAGGACCGGGGCGGCGACCAGGAGCTCCCGGACGCGCTCGACGAAGGGATCGAGCCGGCCGGACAGGAGACGGCTGGCCTCGAGAATGGTCCCTTCGCTCACGACCGCTCCGAAGAGATCGGAACAGAGCTGCCGGACCCGGTTCGTGGGGAGGGCCTGGTCCTCGTGCAGGTAGACCAGGGCGGCCTTGAAACGGGATCCGTACTGGGTCGGAGCGGTCACCCCTTCGGGAGCCGGAGGGGTCACACTCTTCCGGCAGGACGGGCAGCACACTTTGCCGAGAGGTATTCGGTGACGTCGAGACGGGGTTCCGGAAGATCGAAGACTTGGCGGGCTTCGTACTCCGAGGCCGTGATCCCGGAGAGATCCGCCCCGCAGGAACAGGAGAGGACCGGAATCTCGACGATCCGATCCGGGACCGGAACGGCGAGAAGCGTGTCTCCGTCGTGCCCGGGCTGTCCTCCCGTTTTCTTTCCGGAAGGAGTCCGAAGACTTTTGGGGGCGGGTTTTCGGTAGCCGTCGCTCGAGGGAGGTCTGGAGCTGTTCTGGCTGTTCTTGTTCAGCCGAGCTTTGAGCTCTTTGATCTCCTCCTTCAGGCTCCGGATCTCTGTCTCGGACGTCGCAAGAAGGGAGAGGAGTTCCAGAAAGAGTTCGACGGACTGTTCGGGGTCGGATCGTACCAGAGCCACAAGGGCGTCTTTGTCGGGATGGGGAGTCGTCATGGGGATCATGATAAACGGGAAATTCGGAAAAAGCCAGCAGTCCGATTGAAAAGATTGTCCGCTCAAAAGATCTCAGGACTTTGGCGCGTTCAGAAATCTCCCTCGGTGAATCCGACGGGGCAGAACCTGACCTGAGTAGTTACGCTTTCAGGAGGAAAACACGTCGGAGAGGGAAATCGCCAGACCGGGAAGATGGGGGGATTCCAGAATGTCCGTCTTGCAAAATTCCAGAGAAGCCGGATAGCGCCCGTCGACAAGCTGGAAGACCTGGACGGATTCCGTCTCGGGATCGACGATCCAGTATTCGGGAACCCCGAACCGTTCGTAGAGGGAAAGTTTCAGACGGCGATCCCTTATTTTCGTTGTTTGGGACAGGATCTCCACGAGCAGGTCCGGAACTCCCTGAATATTTTTCTCGGTGAGGATGGCCGAACGCTCCTTCGAAACGAATACGAGATCCGGCTCCACGTATTGGAGAGGTTCGGGGACAAAGATCACGTCGCAAGGAGCGGAGAAAATCTCCCCAAGGGGATTCTGATGAAGAAAACTACTGACGATTCTCGAAATATTCATGGAAATTCTCTGATGTCTGAGATTGGGCGCAGGGGTCATGTACAAGTCTCCGTTGATCACCTCGTAACGAAAGGGATCCCCTTCGGGGAGCGCCAGATAGTCTTCGTAGGTCCATTCTTTGAGCTTGGCCGTTTTCATGGAAACCTCCTTGGGCGTTGCGAACACTCTCCCATCATACCCCGGCCAGGATCCCGTTCCAACCCCCCGAAAAGGGCAAATATCCTCCCTGACCGGTCAGGGGTTCGTAAGTCCGTTCCAGCTTGATTCCCTTCTGTCCGTTTCGTACCATGATCCTGGCCCTCCGATACTGTTATGGTTTTCACCTGACAGGTGAGATTATACCTCACCGAAAATCCAACAGTAAAGAGGGCTTGTTTATTTTTTTGACTCCCTATTTCGGAATCAGGGGAACACGACACTCTCATGACTGTCCGCACAACCGCAGTTAGAATGGATACCACCTTGCCTCTGCCAAAGAGAAGGAAACGTTATCTGCCCACACCGTATACCCAGAAGAGAGCCACGACCGGTTCCAAGGAGTTCCTTTTCCGATGACATTCCTCCCTGCGGGAGCCACCCTGACGACCGGCTTTTTCCTCATCGTGGCCGGATCGGCCCTCTTTACCCGGTCGCTCGAAGCCACGGTGGAGCGGTTTTTCGAAAACCGGAACCGGGGGCTCCGGATTCTGGGGAATATCTCCCTTTCCCTTCCCGAACTGATCCTCCCCCTGATCGCCTTTCTGACACCGGGAGCGGGCCGCTCCCTCATCGAGGCCGGGACCGGGGCCCTGTTCGGCCCTCCCCTCTTTCTCAGCCTCTTTCTGGTCCCCCTGGCCTTTTTTCTGGGGAGAGCCCAGGCCCGGAGCCTCTTCCGCGAGATTCCGTTTCTGGCGGCGGGGCTCGCCGCGGCCCTCCTGCTCTTTGGCCGGAGCCTCCCTCTCCGGGCTCTCCTCGCGCTCGCGCTCGGAGCCCTGTATCTCTGGGGGCTCCTCTCCTCTCCGGACCATGAGGACTCCACGGGAGCCGGGGATTCCCCTGCGCGCTGGTCCATGAAGGACGGCCTCTCGGTCGGGGGAGGAGCCCTTCTGATGGGTCTGGGAAGCCATCTCTTCCTGTCGGGGATCGCCGGCCTCCAGGAGGCCTCTGGATTGTCCTCCTTCTGGACGGCGCTACTCCTGGGCCCCATCGCGACCGAAGCCCCGGAGCTCCTCACCCTCACCCACTTCCTCCGGAAACGGAGCCTGACCCAATCCTTCGTCCTCCTCTGGGGCTCGATCCACCTTCAGGTCACCCTGTCGATCGCCGCAGGGCTTCTGATCTCCACCTGGACCGGCTCGTCCGACGCGCTCCATGCCGGCCTGGCCCTTCTGGGAGCCCTGACGCTCCTGTTCGGCCTAGCCCTCCGAAAAGGCGGCATGACAGGAAAGTCCACCCCATGACCGCCCCTCTCCCTCCCCCCTCCCCGTCCTCGGCCCCTCCGCCCCGCGGGGATTCCGTTCCGCTTCTTTTCGGGATGACCAGCCTGTTTGCGGACATGACCTACGAGATGGCCCATGTCCTGCTTCCCGCCCTGATGCTCCACCTCGGAGGAACGGGAATGGCGACCGCCCTGATGGAGTCTCTGGCGGAGGGAACACGGATGGGGGGATTCCTCTTCTCCGGCCGTCTGGGGGGAGTTCCCCGGAGGGAGATTCTTCTCGTGCGGGGAGGCTACGGCCTGACCGTCCTGTCGACGGTCCTCATGGGTGCGGCCGGGTCGGCCGGGGCCCTGATCGCTCTCAAAAGCCTCTCCTGGTTCGGGAAGGGGCTCCGGGGACCGGCCCGGGACGCCCTTCTGTCCAACGCTCTTCCTCCGGAACTCCTTGCAAGAGCCTTCGGGACCGTCCAGTCGCTGGACCAGGTCGGGGGAATCACCGGCCCGCTCCTGGCCCTGGCTCTGGCCGGCTTCCTTTCCCCCGCGCATCTCCTGTTTCTGGGGGCCCTCCCCGGAGTCCTGTGCCTCGCCTTTTCGGTGTTGGCCACCCGCAGGGCCGCGGCGGAGCAGAGGAAGACGCAGGACGGACACGCCTCCGCCCCCGGGCTCTTCTCTTCTTCCGTCCGGGGCCATCTGATCCGGCCCGACATCCGGATTTATTTTCTGGGCGGGACCCTCCTGAGAGCCGGAATGCTTCCCGCCACCCTCCTCATGTTCCGCTTCGCCTCGGAGGGGGGAAGCTTCCCGGTGACGGTGGTGGGTTTCCTCCTGGCGAGCCTCCTGACCGTTCTGGCCAATTTGGGAATCGTCCGGAAAATCCTGCCTCAGTCTCCGCGCCCTCTGATGGGGATCGCGGCCTTTCTCATCGCCTCTTCGGCCCTCCTTTTGGCCCGCGGGGGAGCTCATCCCGCCGCCTATCTCCTGGCCATGACGGCCTGGGGCGCGGGGGAGGCCTGCGCGATGGTGGGCCTCAAGGTCCGGGGAGCCGCCCTCTGGCCCCCGGAGCTCCGGAGCCGGGGCTTTGCGCTCTTCGAAATCTCGGCCGCCCTTCTGTCGCTCCTCCTCTGGCCCCTTCTCGCCCACCTCTGGGACCGGGGGGAAACGGCGTTCGGCATGGGGGTCGCCGCCCTGGCGGCCGCGGCCGGGGGGGGACTGCTCCTTCTGGAGAAAGGAAAGGCCGAACGTTCCTCCGGAGGGAGGGGCTGACAGGGACGGAGGGGGGATTGGGGGGGGCGAACAAGTTTAGGGAGGGGGATGTGTTTTTCCTCGACGGAGAGGAGGTGTCTTCCCCTCCCCTCCAAAACGATCTCCGGCTCCTGTCCCGTCGCCGTTCGCCAGAGGATACGCGAAGGCGTTTGGAGCTTCGCGTCTTATCGGGATCGGAGGAGGCTTTGACTTCGGACCGTTCCGGCCCTCGTTGCCCGCGGGTCGGACGACGTGCCTTGCGGCACGTCGCATGGAAAACATGAGAGTGTGGAGCGAGAAAAAAAACCCGCTTGATCCCCTCTTGGCCTACGGCCCAAGAAGGGGAATATATGGTCAGGGATGGATGTCAAGCCCCCTGGAAAAGAGAACCCTCTTTTCTGTCGGGGTGGCAAAATGTTCAATAAGCGCGACGGCTTATGTAGCAAATTCCCCTGCGAACTTAGATTGCCGTGCCCTCTGGGGCGGGACCCCCGCTCCCGATTGTTGGGTTTTGGGGACAAGACTCTCCCGCAAATCCTCGAAAGAGGTTCGTTCCTGTTGGTTCTCCGTTCGACCGTCTGCCCCGTTCTCCTGGCCTGTCAGCACTCTCGATCCCGGGGAGGGATCGGATGCTCCAATATATCGGACCTCACGGAGAGTCTCCGGGGCCATGATGGATATTCGCGCCTGCAGTGCCCCTAGGGAGAGGTTAGTAAAGCGGCCTCGATGGGCCATTCTCTTTCGGGCTCTCTGCAGGTGACAGGGCCGTTTCCGCCATCAACCAGGCGTGGGCATCCGTCTTGCGGAGGGACCCAAAATCATCTTTATGTGTACGCGTAAGGCGTCAGGAGCCCATGATGTTCGCTCCGTCCGGCAACGCAAAGACATCCATTCTAGGCGATCGCCGCATTGAAGGCTGTTCCCTTTGTCCAGACGGCCCATGCGATTCTCACGAGCTTGTTGGCCAACGCCACGATGACCACATTCTTCTTGCTCTTTCGTTCCAGGAGGGCCAGGCACCAGGCGCGAAGCCGGCCGTTCCCCATCTTGCCGTTTTCCTTGGTCGCGAGACACCGGAGAGCGGCTCGGGCTCCATGGATGAGAAGCGTCCGAAGACCCGCATCGCCCCGCTTGGTGATGCCTCCCAGGCGGATCTTGTCGCCCGACGTGTTCTGCCGGACGACAAGCCCGAGATAAGCCGACATGTCGCGCCCGCACCGGAACCGTCGGGGATCTCCGATCACCGCCACAAGGGCGGCGACGATCAGGGGGCCGAATCCCGGAATCGTCTGGAGAATCTTTCCCACCTCGTTGAGGCTTGCGATCTGACCCATCATGCCGACGATCTCCTCGATCTTCTCGTCGAGTTCCAAAAGCCGCGCCTGCATCTCCCGAAGACAGGTGCGCGCGATCTGGGTCAATCCGTTCGTCCCGTCGTCCAGAACATCGGACATCTGGTGCCGGAGGATCCGGATGCCCTTGGGAAGGGCGATCCCCCGTTCCAGAAGAAACGCGCGCATCCGGTTGGCATGGGCGGTGCGCTCCTCGATCAGCCCCTGCCGGGCCGCGATCAGCATGGCCAGATCCTGCTGTTCGAGCGTCTTGACCGGAACGGGAACGGTCTTGGGATTCCGGGACGCTTCTCCCATGGCCTCCGCATCATTGAAATCATTTTTTTTCTAGAGAGCATAAGGCTTTACTCGATGCGGAGGAATCAGCATCGCCGTATGCCCCAGAGCCTGGCACTGTTGGCCCCACCACTGGGACCCCGCACACGCCTCCATCACCACGAGAACCTTTTTTTCAAGAGTTCCCAGCCACTCGAGAAAGCCCTTCCGGTTGAACTTTCTCCGGAAAACCGTCTTTCTGTCGGCATCGAGGCCCACGACATGAAAGGTGCTCTTCGCAAGATCCACGCAAACGCGCTCGATCGCGGCTTCGTTACGGGCTGTTTCGGTTTTTTTCTTCGAGATCTGGACTTTCATCGCGACTCCTACGATAATGGAACAGTCTGGTTTGTGTTGGGGGGAAGGCGTTCTCGAGCGCCTTCCCCTTTTTTCGTTCCGGCAAGTATACCCAAGGGGGAGCGGGGATCCCACCCCAGAGCCTCCCTGACCATTCCATTAGCGCGGACAGGAGTTCAAAATTCAAATATTTATTTTACCTAAACAACTTACACTGACCATAAAAACACAGGACACGTCGCGCGTTTTCAGGCATTCGTGGGACATGGAGACCTTTCGGATTCCGAGCCCCGCTCCGAACATCCATCCCAGCAAGGCCCAAGGCCTTGTCGACAGGAGTTCCCTACTTTCCGGGAACTCCCGGATTCCGCAAGAACCGCCTGGGCGGGTCTTTCCGCAAGCGGCTCAAGCCTTTCTGATGCCCGGTGCTACCCGGACCCGGCATTCACTTCTCAGGGGTGTCGGGAAACCCGAAGAACGCCTTGGCCGCCTGTATCTTCTTCTTGACGGCCTCTCGGAAAGTCGGCTTTCGCTTTCTCTCCTCGAAGGTGGGCGTCCATTCCGGGTCGAACGGATGGGCTTGACTGATAATCTTGATGTGTCGTCTGATCGGGGTGTCCGAAGCCATGATGAGCGTCGGTCCCGTGCCGGACGCAGGGCTTGCGCGGCCGATTTTTGTCAACCGAGAACATACCAGGGAAGGGCCACGATCTTTTCGTGAAGTCTCAGAATCTCATCTCCGTCGTAAACCAGAAGACCGGCGACCGTTTCCGGATATTCCGCCATGAAGTCCTGAAGTCCCTTGGTGTCGGCATAACGGGGGGCGGTGGTGTATTTTGCCTCGACCGCGAGGAGGTGTCTCCCCCGCTCCAGAACGAAGTCCACCTCCTGTCCCGTCGCCGTTCGCCAGTGGAAGAGACGGGGTTTGGGGACCATGAGGCCGGACGGGACCTGAATGTGAAGAAAGACGAGAGACTCAAAAAGCGCTCCGGCCTCCCGGGAATGCTTGAAGGCCAGCGGATCGTGCAACCCGGAAAGATAGGCAGCCAGAGCGGGGTCGATCCAGTGGATCTTGGGGGATTTGAGGAGGCGCCGGGTCCGGTTCCTGGAAAAAGCTGGAAGACGGGTCAGAAGAGACGAAACTTCAAGGAGGTTGACGTAACGATGAACGGTCGGCTGGCTGACTCCCGTATCCCGGGCGACTTCGGTCTGGTTGAGCATGGACCCACTTCTTAGCGCCAGGGCCTCCATGACCCGCCTGAAATCCGGAAGCGACTCCACGGAAGAGATCTGGCGAAGATCTCGCTCGAGATAGGTGGCGACATACCCTTCCCACCATCCAAGAACCCCCGCCGGCCAGGACAACGTCTCAAGGGGAGGAAAAAGACCCCGGAGAAGAATGTCCTGGGTGGCTTCCTCCCCTTTCCCCCGCGGGCCTTCCTCCGGGAACTCTCCGGCAAAGAGATTTTCGATCAAGCGGGAGGGGGGGCGTGACGCTCGCTCCCCCCAGGCCATGGGAAGGAGGGAGGCATACACGGCCCGTCCCGCCAGGCTTTCTGTGACTCTTTGCATAAGAAGAAGATTCTGGGACCCGGAGAGCACGAACCGGATTTTCCTTCGGCTCCGGTCCACGGCCTCCTTGACGGCCGACAGGAGAGAGGGGGATTTCTGGACTTCGTCGAGGACGAGTCGGTCCGTTCCGGCCCAAAGGGCGGCCGGATCCCGTTTCGCCTGTTCCAGGGTATCGTAGTTGTCCATCGTCCGGTAGTTCCATCCGGAAAACGGTTCTTCTTCTCTCAGGAGGGTACTTTTGCCGACCTGGCGAGCTCCGGCAAGAATGAGAATCGGATGATCCTCGAGAGACTGGCGAAGAAAAGGGACAATCCATCTCGGTCTGTAAACAAATTCGTCTTTTGAATGGATATCATTCATGCCTTGAATGATATCCATTCAAGCTCCGTCTGTCAATCGATTCAGGATTCACGAATTCTGATACAGGATTGCTCTCAGGGGCCTCGTCCGGATTTGCGAGAGATTTCCAAACGTCGGATTCGCTCAAGCTGGCCCGGGCCTTCCGGGGCTCTTTTCGCCCCGGGAAAGTCCTCTGTCCTGGTCTTTATCGGGACGTCCGGCAAGGGATGTCCCGGGTTCCCGGAAATCGGGCCGGGAGCCGGAAAGGAATTTCTGTCCCTTTCCCCGGAATCGGCGAAGCCCTCTCCGAACGGGAGAGAAACAGGCGGAGGCCTAGCGGGTCGAGAAGTTGAAGTCGGTGACGGCGCCCCCGGACGGGCCGCATCCGGCAAAATAATAGTAGTTGCAGGACCGGTTGAAGGGGTTGGCGTTTCCGGTGAAGAAGCCCGGAAGATAGGGCTGGACGGGAACCCCCACCTGCCCGAAGGGCACCAGGGGCGGCTGGACGAACTGGTTGATGATGGAGGTCGGCCCCATGGCGAAGGGCACGAAATAGGGAATGCCCCCCTGCGTCTGGGGAGCGTTTCCCGCCAGAGGAACGAACTGGAGGCCGGTCGGGGCCGAGGGCGCAAAGGCGCCGCTTCCCTGGCCCAGAGGCGTCTGCGGGATCAGGAGGACAGCGGGAGGTCCGACCGACAGCCCCGTCGGGGGCGGAGGGGCAAAGGCGCCCGAGGTCTGTCCGAAGGCTCCCGGAAGGTTGGGCGTTGCGGGAAGGGAGACCGGTCCCACAGGGGGGCTTCCGATCGGCGGAACGAGCACCGCCACGGGGGTAAAGCGAGGATGAAGGGATCGGGCGCCGTGCGGGGAGCCGGGAGCGGGCCGCCTCTCGTGGGGGGTGCCCTCGGGAACGCCGGAAAAACCTCCTCCGGGAAGATCGTAGCGGCCAAGGCCCTGGCCCGCCAGGATCAGGCACCAGACGATGAGAAGAAGGGCGTCAAGGCCGCCTCCGCGTCTCACGGAAGTTCCGCCGCATTGAAGGGGTCGGCCCAGTGGAGCGTTTCCTGGGGCGGATCGTTGAGCCTCATGTAGGTCCAGTCGACGGTGTAGGAACGGTGATGCTCCATGGCGTCCCGGATATGGGCGCCCCGGAGGCGGGCCCGGGTGGTCTGTGGAGGCTTCTCCATGGCGGAGAGGATTTCCGGATCCGCGGCGATCCGGTCCACGCACCCGGCCTTCGAAAGGAGGTTGTAGAGTCCCTTCTCCTCGTGGACGTCGTGATACTGGTAATCCAGCATGGCCAAGGCCGGATCCTCCCATGCTCCCTGTTTCCTGTCCCGGTAGCGGGTCAGGAGCTGCCACTTGATCACCCAGTCGATCTCACGCGCCAGGACGGATTCGTCCCGGCGCGAAAGTTCTCCCAGGATTCTTTCCCATAAATTTAGCATATCACGGACGGCCGGCGTCGTCCCTTCCCTGTCGAAGAAATCCCGGCAGGCCTCGAGATAGGCCTCCTGGATCTCGAGCGCCGTCAGCTCGGCACCGGATTCAAGGCGAACCCGGACGGAGAGCGTGGGATCCTCCGAAATCTCCCGGATGGCCCGGATGGGATCCTCGAGGCTCATCCGGTCGTGAAGTCCCCCTCCCTCGATCACCTCGAGAACCAGGGCCGTCGTCCCGATCTTCAGAAAATCGCTGATCTCGCTCATGTTCGAATCCCCCACGATGATGTGCAGCCTCCGGTACTTCTGGGGATCGGAATGGGGTTCGTCCCGAGTGTTGATGATCGGACGGCTCGAGGTGGTCGAACAGGAAATCTTCTCCCGGATGTGGAGGGAGCGGGGAGAGATGACGAAGCGGACGCTTTCGTCCGCCTTACGGACGAGGCCCCCCGCCCCGGAGAGGATCTGGCGCGAGACGAAAAAGGGGATCAGGGTCCGGGAGAGGCGCCAGAAGGTGACATTTCTGTCGATCAGGTAGTTTTCGTGGCACCCGTAGGAGTTCCCGGCGGAGTCGGTGTTGTTCTTGAGGACGTAGAGATGGCCGTCGATACCCTCGAGCTCCAGCTGGTGGGTCACGGCCTCCACCGCCCGGGAGAGGATCCGCTCCCCGGCCTTGTCGTGGATCACCACGTCCCGGACCTTGTCGCACTCCGGCGTCGAATATTCAGGGTGGCTCCCGGTGTCCTGGTAGATCCGTCCCCCGTTCGGGAGGAAGGCGTCCCTGGACCAGCTGTTCTGCATGATGCCCTGGAACAGGTACTCGAGAGCCCGTTCGGGAGGAAAGATCCTGTCTCCCGTGTTGGTGAACATGAATCCGTATTCGCTTTCGAGTCCCATGATCCGGCGGTGCATCGGAACCTCCGATCAGACGGGGGTGTCGAGGATCTTCGACAGGTCGTCCTTCGAAAACCGGCGGAAGGTGCGGCCGGCCGCCGTGCGGTCGAGGAGCCCCACCTCCATCTGCTCGACAGGAAGGGGGGCCTCCGAGATCTCCTGGAAGGCGCCGCGGACGATCCGGAGCCCTTCGTGAAGGGGAAGGGGCTCCCTGATCCTCTCCCGGAGCAGGGCTCCGAGCTGCTCGGCCCGTCCTCCGACCGCCGTCAGGAGGGGCTCGTCGAAGATCGATCCGTCGTAGGAGATCCGGTAGATCTCGTCGGGACGTCCGTCCGTTCCCAGGTCGGCCAGGACGATCTCGACCTCGAGGGGCTTCACCTCCTGGCTGAAGGCCGAGCCCAGAAGCTGCGAGTAGGCGTTCGCGAGCGAGCGCCCCGTCACATCCTCCCGGCTGTACATGAACCCCTTGAGGTCAGCATGGCGGATCCCGGCCTTCCGGAGATTCTCGAACTCGCTGTACTTGCCCACCCCGGCGAAGGCCACCCGGTCGTAGACCTCGGAGATCTTGTAGAGGCTCGCCGAGGGGTTGTCGGCCGCGAGGAGGATCCCCTCCCGGACCACCAGAACGACCACCGAACGGCCGCGGGAGATGCCTTTCTTGGCATACTCCGCCTTGTCCTGCATGAGCTGTTCGGGAGAGACATAAAAGGGAAGGGCCGCCATCGGGCGCTAGTCCTTTCGCTTGAGGGAGTCGACGAGATTCCGGTAATAGAGAGCCACCTCGGCCGCGGGAAGTTCGATCGTTCCCTCCCGATCCATCGTGAAGACGGAGGGGTAGATCTCCCGGACAAAGTCCGGACCTCCCGTTCCCAGGTCCTCGTCGGCCGCCTCGTAGAGGGCCCGGAGGGCGGCCTCGATGGCCCGGTTCCGGTCAAGTCCCTCTTTCCAGAGCATCTTGAGGGCATTTCTGGCGAACAGCCCTCCGGAGCCGTTCGCGTGATAGGCGTCTTCCTCGTACCGGCCTCCGGCCGGATCGTACTTGTAGATCCGCCCGGCCCCCCGGCCGACGTCGTATCCGGCGAAAAGAGGGACCACCACCAGACCCTGCATGGCCATGGGAAGGGCCTCCCGGACCATCTGGGCGAGCTTGTTGGCCTTTCCGTCGGTGGTCAGCATCACCCCCTCGAGCTTTTCGTAATGCTCGATCTCCACCCGGAAGAGCCGGGCCATGTCGATCGCGGGCCCCGCGGCCCCCGCGATCGCGACGCAGGAGAAGCGGTCCACCGGAATGACCTTGGAGATGGCCCGGCTCGACACCTGGTAGCCCTCCGAGGCCTGGCGGTCTCCGGCCATGACCACCCCCCCCGCATAGCGGACGGCGAGGACGGTGGTCGCGTGGGGCAGAGACCCGATCCCCGGGGAGTGGCCCCCCGGAAGGGGGGACTGGTCCCAGTATCCCGAGGATCTGAGGCAGTCGAGAAAGGACGGGGAGTCAAATGGCTGGACAAAGGGAGCGGAACTCTTCCAGTTCACCGTCTACTGCCCGCCTTTCTGGATGAAGGACTTGACGAAGGAGGCCGCATTCTTTTCCAGGACCTCGTCGATCTTGTCGAGAATGTCGTCCGCCTCCTCCGTGACCTTCTTCGCCCTTTCCTGGGCCTCGGCCGGAACCTCCGGCTCGGGGGCCGTCTCCTCGGTCTTTTCGTGCTTTCTTGTCTCCTTTTCCTTCTGGCTCATGACAAATCCTCGCTTGTTCCGGACGGACCGCCCTTGGCCAAAAGCCCGTCCAGCAGTTGTTTTGCGCTCTGGGCGCGGTCGATGATCGCCCCCACGCTCTTCTGCGTTCCCCGGAAGGGATCGGTGAGCGGGATCCGCTTCAGGGAGGGGCTTCCGTCATCCACCACCACCGAACTCCAGGAGGCCGCCACGACCTCGGACGGAAAACGTCGAAGGAGAGTCCCCCGAAAGAAGGCCCGGGTATCGGAAGGCGGGTGGAGAAGGGCCTCTTCGATTTCCATCGGGTCCAGAAGGCGCTCCACCTCCCCCTTTGCCTCAAGAAGACGGAACAGCCCGCTCGCCGATCGGATATCGTGGTACTGGAGGTCGAGCATCCGGAGCCTCGGGTCTCCCTCCGGGAGATGGCGCGACTCCCGGTAACGCTCGATCATGCGCCGCTTGATCGCCCAGTCGAGCTCCCGGTCGAGGCCGGCCGGATCCCTCCGGTAGCTTGCGAGACGCCGGAGAACAACGGACCACCGGTCCAGAAGATCCCGGACCTCCGAGTCCATTCCCTCCCGCGAAAACCAGAGCCGGACATTCTCGAGATACCGTTCCGCGATCCCGAGCGCCGTGATCGTCTTCCCGTTGGCCAGGGCGACCGGCTTTTCGAAGGTCAGGTCGGCCGAGATCTGGTGGAAGGCCGCCACGGGATCGGCCAGAAGGGGAAAGTCGAGGGGAACTCCCTGCCGGTGGCTCTCCTCGAGCACCCACAGGACGAGGAGGGTGGACCCGACCTTGAGAGCCGTCGCGATCTCGGAGCAGTTCGAATCCCCGGTGATCACGTGAAGCCTTCGGTAGGCCTCCTTCCGGGAATGGGGTTCGTCCCGGGTGTTGACGACCCCCCGCCGCGAGGTGGTCGAAAGCCCCACCGGAACCTCGAAGAACTCCGCCCGCTGGGAGAGCTGGTAGGGAGGTCCTTCCCGTCCCCGGTCCGATCCCGTCTTCCCGGCCCCGCAGAAGACGATCCGGCTCACCAGATGGGCGGTGAGTCCCGCGATGATCCGGTCGAAGGGAAGCTCCCGGGAGAGAAGGTAGTTTTCGTGGTATCCCCAGGAATTTCCCCATCCGTCGCTGTTGTTCCGGAAGACCCGGAGGCTCCGCCGCGCCGGGTCCTCCGCCTCCCAGGAAAGGAGGCAGGCCTCGACCAGCCGGTCTCCGGCCCGTTCAAAGCGGACGACATCCCGAAGGCTCGTGCACTCCGGGGCGGAATACTCCGGATGGGCTCCGTCGACATACAGGCGTCCCCCATTGAAAAGGGCCCGGTTCGTCCAGCGGTTTTCGCCCCGGTCGGGCCGTTCGCGGTCTCCCTCGACATGGAAGCCCCGGGCATCCAGGAAGGGATCCTCCTCCTCGTAGTCCCAGAGGGCGCCCGGGGCGTAGAGACCGGGAAGCCGGTTGACGAGCTCGTGGGAGATCTCCCCCTGGGCGTCTCCGATCGTTCCCGATGCGAAGGAGATCCCGTATTCGACCTCCGTGCCGACGATGCGGCCGAAGCAGGGCATTCCCATCCCTCCTCCCCCCGCGGGAGAGAGGGCCTTCTCCCGGGGTTCGGTCACAGGTAGTGCCCCACGGGAATCGTCTCCACCGGCCGCTCCCGGGCCTCCCGGGAGGAGAGGGTCTTGACGCTTGCGATCCGCTCGTTCTTGCGTCCCGCAATGCGGGCCCAGTCGTCCGGGTTGGTGGTGTTGGGGAGGTCCTCGTTTTCCTGGAACTCCCGGCGGATGGCCTGGGAGAGGTCCTCGAAGGTGAGGCCCTCGGGTCCGGTTCCCGACAGCTGGCGCTTGATGGCCGTCTGCTTGGCCCGAGCCACGATGCCAGAGATCATCGCCCCGCTCGAAAAGTCCTTGAAGTAGAGAACTTCCTTCTCCCCGCTGGCATAGGCGACCTCGAGGAAGCGGTTCTCCTCGCTCTTCCGGTACATGAACTCAACCGTCCGGTCGATCAGGAATTCGATCGCTTCGGAGAGAGTGGCATGGCCCGCGGTCAGGGTCTCGGCCAGGGGCACCCGTTCGTTCAGGTACCGGCGATAGATGGCCCGGGCCTTGCGTTCGTCGGGCCGGTCGATCCGGATCTTGACGTCGAGACGTCCCGGGCGGAGGATGGCCGGATCGATGAGATCCTGTCGGTTGGAGGCCCCGATCACGATCACGTTCCGCAACCGCTCGACCCCGTCGATCTCGGCCAGAAACTGCGGGACGATGGTGCTTTCCATGTCGGAGGAGACGCCGGTGCCCCGCGTCCGGAAGAGGGAGTCCATCTCGTCGAAGAAGACGATCACCGGATGCCCTTCCTGGGCCTTTTCCCTGGCCCGGGCGAAGACCTCCCGGATCTGGCGCTCCGACTCTCCCACATACTTGTTGAGGAGCTCCGGCCCCTTCACGTGCAGGAAGTAGGACCTGGCCTCTCCCCCCCGTTCGGCCATCCTGCGCCCGACCGAATTGGCAACGGCTTTGGCGATCAGGGTCTTTCCGCACCCGGGAGGTCCATAGAGAAGGACTCCTTTGGGGGGCTCGAGCTGATAGCGGGTAAAGAGTTCTGGATGGAGGAAGGGAAGCTCCACCGCGTCCCGGACCATCTCGAGCTCTTCGTCGAGCCCTCCGATGTCCTCGAAGGTCACGGTGGGGATCTCCTCGATCACCACCTGTCCGACCTCGCTCTTCGGCATCTTCTCGAGGGCGAATCCGGAGCGGACGTCCACCATGAGGGGATCGCCCACCGACAGGGGGGTTCCCGAAAGAAGGGGCGAGAGCAGGACGACCCGGTCGACTCCGGCCTCCCCGGAAACCAGGATCCGGGCATCCGGCAGAAGCTCCTTCACGGTCATGATCTCACCCTGCCGCTCTCCCGGAGCCTTCCCTACCACATTGAAGGCCTCGTTCAGAAGGACGGCGTCTCCGGGAGCGACGGAGTCCGGATCGATGGCCCGGTCGATGTTGACCCGCATCTTGCGGCCGGCCACGATGATGTCGACCGAGGCCTCGACGGCGGCCCCCCGGGCCGAGACTTCTCCCGGAGCCGGGAGATTGGTCCCGAGGACGACGGCAAAACTGTTGGGAGGCGTTGTCAGGCGGATCAGTTCGTCGCGGAGGGCCTGGATTTCCTTGCGGGCCTTTTTGAGGGTCTCCTCGAGCTTCCGGTTCATCTCGGCGGAGGAGTCGAGCATTTCCCGGGTTTCGGCGTGGGAGCGCTCGATCTGTTCGAGGAAGGCAAGGCGTCGACGGAGGCGGAAGATCTCGGAGTCGCCCGGATCATCCATCTCCCCGGGACGTGCTGACGCGGAACGGGGGGGGTTGACGTCCACCCATGGCTCTTCGTTGCCGGCAGAGTCGTGCATCGCTTCTCCTTTCTGCGAGGGTTCCACATGGACCCTGCGTCCGGAGGGATCGACGGAACGGCTCCCCGGACGGCGTGTTCGGATGTGGGTTCGCAGGGGGCGAACGACAGGAGCGTCATTCCCCCCGAGGTCAAAGTATATCACCCGGCAAAAAAGATGGTCAAACGGGACACGCCCCCGGGACCACGGAAAGGCTTGCCGTTCCTCGTGCGAGAGGGACTTTTCCGGGAAGGGGAAAACCCTGCGGGGACGGGCGCCGAAAGGGGGTGGTATTGCCGGGAGCGATGAGATAACTTCAAATTCCTCCTTCGATGACGACCGTCGTAAAGATGGAAAAACAGTTGCTTAAAAGCGGGACATCTCCGCTATGACTGCTCCCCGGCTTTGGCCGTGGGCTTCCGGTGTATATTCCCGAGACTCCGACTCGTGTCTCAAACGGAGATGTAAAGTTTACTTGACATCACCTCGTTTCAATGACATTCTTTTTCGTTGAAAGGAGGGCCTGTTGATGAGTCAGAGGGTTGCCGGCATTGCCGCGGAAATTAAAGATGCCAGGAAGCGCATGGGTCTGACCCAGGCCGTCCTGGCGAAACGGAGCGGAATTTCCCGGGTCGCACTCAATTCCATCGAGAAGGGGACGACCAACATGTCCGTTGAAACGCTCGTGAGGTTGCTTGATGTCCTCGGGCTGGATCTCAGAATAGTCCAAAAGCCGGTTGACCGTGGCCGGGTTGCCGGAAGGTTTCCGAACATGGACGAACTGAAGAAGATGCGACTGGCCGGAGAGATCTAGATGGACCGCGATATTCTCGACATCTACGTTGGTGATCGCCTGACGGCGACACTGGAGAGGGATCCCAAAAACCTGGAGTACGTTTAGTTCAATTTCCTGTCTCAGGTCTCCGATTTGCTACGCTACCAACGGGTTGGCATGACCTTTGATCTTGACATGCCGGCGGAGCGGGGCCGAAGCGGTGTCGTAAAGGCAGTGCTTCTCCGTTCCGTCCGAAGAGAACACCCAGTTCCGGAGACTGTCCGCCCCGGGCTGGTCGCCCGCTCCGGACTCTCCCTTCCTCTAAAGATAAGGAGCCAGACGATGCCTTCTGATCCTTTTGCCGACAATTCGTGGAAGCAACCGCTTGTGTTTCTGCTGTCCTCCCTGGCCGCGGGGGGGATCCTTCATGGCTTTTTCCTGCACATCGCCAGCCGGAAGATGGAGAAGTGGACGGATGTGACCGGAAAACACCCTCTGAACCGGATCCGCTGGCCAACGCTGTTCCTTTCCATGGAACTCGTCATGCTGGTCATCCATCCGGCCCTCCCTTTTTCCGGAAGAACAGAAACGGTCCTTTTGCGCGTGGCGGTTCTTCTCACCATCCTGACCGTCGCCTGGACGCTGATCGCGCTCGTCCGCATCACGGGGGACATCCTCTCCTCCCGCTATCCGTCGTCCTCCACGGACGATCTGGAATCCCGGAAGACCCGGACAAGGATCGTTCTTGTCGAACGCCTCCTGATCATTGCGATCGTGATTCTTTCGGCCTCCTCCGCCCTTATGACCGTTCCCCGGATCCGCTCCTTCGGGGAAAGCCTTCTGGCCTCGGCCGGGCTGGCCGGGCTGGTGATCGGCCTCGCGGCCCGTCCCCTTCTGACGAACGTGATTGCCGGGGTCCAGATCGCCCTGACCCAGCCGATACGGATCGACGATGTGGTGATTGCGGAAAACGAATGGGGGTGGATCGAGGAGATCGGAATCGCTTACGTCGTCGTGCGGATCTGGGACCTGAGGCGTCTGGTCCTGCCTCTCTCCTACTTCATCGAGAAGCCCTTCCAGAACTGGACTTACAAATCTGCGGCCCTTCTCGGGTACGTCCACATCTATGCGGACTATACCGTCTCCATCCGGGATCTTCGGGATCAGCTCAAGGTCGTCCTGGACTCGACGCCCCTCTGGGACGGCCATGTCTGGAATCTCCAGGTCACCTCCCTCGACGAAAAAGCGGTCCAGATGAGAGCTCTCTTCTCCGCCCGGGACTCAGGCTCCCGCTGGGACCTGTCCGTCTATGTCCGGGAAGGTCTGTTGGGCTACCTCCAACGACGGGGGGGCGGAGAGCTTCCCAGGGTGAGAATCGAGATGGGGCCGCGTCCCGGCCCTTAGGCCGAACATACACCCCCTCCCCTCTGCGGATGGGCTTTCGCAAGCCGGAAGCCCCCCGAAAACGTCGAACGTCGCAAGAAAGGACGCTCTCCCCAGATACAGGAAGAGGCGGTCGAGACGGCTCTAGGTCTTTCGTTCGATCGCCTCCAGAACCGCCGCGACATGGCCCGCCACCTTCACCGACCGGAAGATCCGGAGGATCTTGCCGTCGGGACCGATCACGAAGGTGCTCCGGTCGATGCCGAGACGCTTGACCCCGTACATGGTCTTTTCCTTGATCACCCCGTAGGATTCGCAGATTTTTCCGTCGGGATCCGACAGAAGCGGGAAGATCAGGCCATACTTCTTCCGGAATTTCTCGTGGCTCGCCACAGAATCTTTCGAGACCCCGAGGACCACGATCCCCCGGTCGAACAGCGCCCGTTCCGAATCCCGGAAGTCACAGGCCTCGGTGGTGCATCCCGGCGTGTCGTCCTTGGGGTAAAAATAGAGCACGACCGTTTTTCCCGCATAATCCGACAGGGAGACTTTGGAAGCGGACGCCCCCGCCGCCTCTGCCGTAAAATCCGGGGCCTTGTCTCCTTCGACCAGTCCCATTTTCGTCGTCAATTCCTCCTCCTTCGATATAGGGGTGGCCCCGAAACGCCTCCGGGACCCCCGAGTTTTTATGTGATTTTTCCGTCTATTTCCGAGAATCTACTTTCTCCGCTCTCTCCCGCCCTCCGGGGGATTGCGGGATTTCCGCGCGAATGGGAGACGGCTTCGGGACCGCTCCTCCCCCCTGCCCCCCCTGATCGGGACAGAAGCCCTTCCCCGACACTAGGCCCGGAAGTTCCGCTGACTGAGATTTCCGGACATGGTCCGGAGGTCTCTTTAAGTGAGGGATCGGGACCACTCCTTTGCCCCGCGAAAGAGCTGAAAAACCTTTTCTTTTGTGATCTTATCCTTTTGTCTTTGTCTTGCGTCCCGCGATTGTCTGACGGGCTTCCTTGCCATTTGATCCCGAACGAGGCGATCGGTGACGAGAAGCTCGGACCTCTCTTGCTGGGGAC
Organism: Nitrospirota bacterium; assembly: GCA_023481175.1. Taxonomy (GTDB): domain Bacteria; phylum Nitrospirota; class Leptospirillia; order Leptospirillales; family Leptospirillaceae; genus UBA4572. Next base: position 4,178 of record JAMCWM010000012.1, on the reverse strand, counting down.
AATGTTCGACTTTGTGAGAGCAACCACTTATGGGTCTTCCTGATTGCCTCAAGATCCAAATCAGGAGATTTTCCTGCTTTTTCCAGGTCGTACGAGGACTGAAGACTGAGCCAGTATTCGGGAGTTTGACCAAAGAGCTCGCCAAACTTCAAGGCGAGCTCCGCTGTGATCGATCGCGTCCCGTTCATCACATGGGAAATGCGCATAGGACTGACGCCTACCATGTCTGCAAGCCTGGCCTGGGAAAGGGCGAATTCCTCAATGATCTCCCGTAAAAAGACGCCGGGGTGCAGGGGGCGCATGCCCTCTCCGGTGGTGATATCAGAAAAATCTGTCTTCTTCAGGTCTTCTCTCAGAATCTTCATCATTCTTCCCTTACGGACCGGAGGCTTCTTTCCGGGCCCGTTCCGCCCTATCGCCCGGAGCCGGGATCGGCGTTCAGGATCACCGGGAGTCCGTTCTTGCCGCTTCCGATGATGACGATCTTCGTGTTGGGACTCTTGGCGAGCTTTTCCGTCGCCTCGATCCCCTTCCAGGTCAGGTAGCTCCGGGTCAGGTTCTCCTGGACGATCTTCTGGAAGGCCGCGATGCCCTGGGCCTCGATCCGGCGCTTCTGGGCCGTCTTCTGCGCCACCTCAAGCACATACTCCATGCGCTGGTAGTTCTGCTCCTCGGTGAGCTTTCGCTCGATCGCCACCCGGATGATGCGGGGAAGGCGCACGTCCCTGATCAGGAAGCCCTCGACCGTGATGGGATAGTTCCGGAGCTTCTCCCGGATTCCCTCGAGGATGAGCCGCTCGATCGTCTCCCGCTGGCTCGAATAGATCTGGGAGGGGGTAAAGCGCCCCACGATCTTTCGGGCCTCGCTCATGACATAGGGGGAGATCAGGACATGATAGTAGTCCGGCCCGACCTTTTCCTGAAGTGTCGGAAGAGCCTTTCCCTGGATCCGGTAGAGAACGGAAGAATCCACGTCGATGGCCAGACCGTTGACCGAGAGGACATGAAGCGACAGCCTGGCCTCCTGGGTCCGCAGGTCGTAGATGTAAAGTTCGTTCCAGGGCGCGATGATCTGGACGCCCTCCCGGTAGATCGTCTTCGTGTCGGTGCCCTGGCTGATGGTCCAGAGGACGGCCGCCTTTCCGGGATCGATGGACTCGATGCATCCGGACAAGAGCGAAAGGGCGAGAAGGGAAAGGCCGGCTGCAGCCGCCCGCCCCCTGGCCCTTGTCCGGCGGCCTTTTAGACCGGTGCTCCGACCTGCGGGAAGAGGAATCGTCTCCATGGGAAATCTCCTTATTTCAGTCTGTTTGTGTGGGTCTAGGGGCCGACTTTGATGAGATTCAGGACCTCCCCTGTCTTCGGGATCTTCCGGGAGAAAAGCCCCAGCTGCTGGCCGTCGGGCAGGGCCACCAGCCGGGACTGGATATCGATCTTCTGCCCCAGGTCGGTGTAGGTGCCGATGACCAGGACATCGGCCCCGACCTTCTGGCCGACTTCGAGCAGCCTCTTCGTGTCGAGAAGCCCCTGTTCGATGCCCATCTCGTGGAGGGCCTCGTAGATCTGACCGGGATCGATGAGGTAGATCCCCGAATCCTCCGAAAGGCCTTCCCCGATTTTCTGGGAGAGGTAGCGGCCGAAGGTCCGGGAGGCTCCGGAGGGGGTCGTGTAGCGGATGACCCCCACCCGGATCTTCTGGCCGCTCCGGAGACCGGCATCGTGCAGGAGCTTTGCGATGTCGGAGACGATCGGCCGGAGGGGGATTCCCCGCTGGGCGGGTGTCCCCGGAGGCGGGGGAAGGTAGGGAACGGCCGGAGAGGTCTGGCAGGCGGCCGGAAGAAGGAAAAGGGCCAGGAGCAATCCGGAGGGAAGCCATCGTTCGACGAAGATCTTCATGGGAGCGCCTCCTCCAAAAAACACGTCATGATCTTGATACGGTTGCGAACCTCTTTTGGATGACATTGTACACCATCCCGGGGAGAGAATCGTCAAGATTCCCTCGGGAAAGGATCTATGTTATTAAATTTGGGTGTCTTATTACCACGATTGTTCAGCCCGGCTCCGATATTTCGCAACCAGAAGGCGCAGACTCTATGTCTACCTGTAGTCGGAGGACGCCCATTCCTATGAATCGTGTTCAATCTCAGCCAGGCCTGTCGATGCCGGCTTTTCTCCAGCAGTTCCGGGACCGAAATGCAATGTGCGGCAGCCGTCGAGCAAGCGCGCTGGCCTTCCGGCTTTCGTTGTCCACAGTGCGGAAACTCAAGCCATTGCGTCCTTCCTGCCGAATCGGGATTGCGCAAGACCTCTCAATGCCAAGCTTGTCGACACCAGACATCGCTCATCGCCGGCACCTTGTTCCAAAGCACGCATCTGCCTCTGACCCTCCGGTTCCTGGAAATCTCTCTGATCAGCGAGGTGAAAACGGGCTTGTCCTCTCTGGCGTTGAAACGGGCCTTGGGAGTCAGCGGACCCCACCGCCTGGCGGATGCATCACAAACTCATGCAAGCGATGGCCGAGCGCGAAACTCTCTACACGCTCGAGAGCCAGGGAAAGGGAGACGACATCACTTTAGGCGGAGAACATTCAGGCGGCAAGGCGGGGCGGGGTTCGGAAAACAAGGGGCTCTTTGTCGCAGGGGTCTCTCTCGACGATCATGGCCATCCTTTGCACATCACGTTGACGGAGGTTCCCGGATTTACGCGCAAGGCGATTGCGGGCTGGAAGGACAGATAAGGAGTCGGAGTAAACGCTTCGGGTCGCATCTGGATCATCCGCAACATCCGGAATCGCGACGACGATCTCGAAACTCAATGGGACTTGGTGGTGCCTGACTAAAATACGACTTCCCGCCCGGACGATATAAAAAAATTCCGGAATCGGGACAGAGGGTGCCCTCTAGATGATTTTGATCAAAATGGCAGCTTCTGTCCCGCAATCCCTCATGAGTGATTAATTGCCCTTCGCAATCGTGCAGACCTTGGTATAGATTCCCAGAATACTCGTAATATGGTGCTTTACGGAGACAAGATGCTTGATGCTCCCGTTCTTCATGGCCGTCTGTGTAGACGAGTCCCCGTCCGTCTGGAAGCCGATGATCGCCGTGCTGCAGGCTTCCCCTCGCTTGAGCGAAGATCCGTTCGGATTGTCCTTGAGCGGAGAACCAACCGTCAGATCGGTATAGATGGTTCCGGCCGACCCTTCTTCCGTCCCATAGGGAGCGGTCCACATGCTGCAACCGGTCAGAAGCATCGTTCCCAGGATCACGGAGGCGGCAATGAATCCCTTCATGCGTTTCATAAGTCCTCCCTCTGTTTTGTGTGAATAGAAGTCAAAGAAGATAAAGAGTTCCGCCTCATATGAAGCGGGAACCCGCAGACAGTCGATCATCCCTCGACACCCGCCTGCCCTTTGATTCTGTTGAAGAGTACCAGATTTCTTTTCTATCTGCTAGCTGAAAATGGTCCCTCCCTCTTCCTTAACGGCCTCAAGAAGGCCAAATTGGTAGAGTGACAGCCAACCAATCACGTGTCAAAAGAAGGAGTCACCACCATGAAGACTACGATGCTCGGCATCGACAGGAGTTCAAAGTCCGTTTTTGGCCTGATCCGTTGTCGGAACGAATGCCCAGAATCACGAACGGGGGCCCTCCAGCATCTCTTCCAGGACCGGGACCAGATAGGCTTCGCTGATCTTCTCGCAGGTGGCCATCCCCTGGTACTGGGTGACGCTGTCGACGAACCCGCCCCAGGCGAAAAACCGATCGGCATTCCTCGATCAGCGAATTCGGAATGGCATAGTGCATATTCCGATCCATGGTTGCCACCTGATTCCGATGCACGATGGCCACTTATTCCGGCGATGATTGCCACCCCCTGAACTCTCTCTAAAACCCCCCCCCAGCATCCAAAATTTCACGGATACTCGGACCCTGGTTCCGCCTCGTCCGCAGAATCTGTGGGTAAACAATAAGGCATTGCCCTTCTCTTTTGGTATGATTGTTTTTGCGATAACGATCAACCATTTGGAGAACGAGCAATGCTTATCAAAACTGTACTGAATCGTCTCGCTCGTTTCAAGGGCTTTGTCTTCGGGAACGTCTTTTTCAGGAAGGTCGAAGGAGAAGAATCCGTGGTCGTCGAGATCTTTCCTCGAAAGAGATCCAGGCCGGTCTGCC
>JAMCWM010000030.1 GCA_023481175.1 Nitrospirota bacterium | reverse complement strand
CCGTCTGCGGCCATGCCGCTCCGGAAAATCGGAAGACGCAGGAGGCGTTCGTCTGCGGGGTCTGCGGTCATGCGGAAAACGCCGATGTCAATGCCGCAAAGAATATTCTCAGGGCTGGGCAAGCCCGATGCGCCTGTTCGGAGGCGAAAACCTCCGAGTCGGCGGCCTGACCTTTCAGGTCGCCGATCCATCCCCGTTTTCAGTCCGGGGAGTTGGCAGGAAGGAATCCCCTTCCTTTCCGCTTTCGCGGCGAGCGAAGCGAGAGGGAGGGAAGGGAGGATGCCAAAATGGGTCGGCAATCCAAGAAAAAACCACATTCAACGTCTTGAGGATTCAAAAACACTATGGATTTTCCTGGAACCCGGCTCGTCTGGCCCGGACGGGGCGTGGCAGAAAAAAAGGCCTTCGAGGCCTCGAAGGGATTTCTTGCCCCCGTTTCCACTCCTGACCTTTCCGGCCATCTCCTCATCGAGGGGGACAATCTCGAGGTCCTGAAGCTGCTTCTTCCCCATTTATCCGAGAAAATACGCATTATCTATATAGATCCTCCCTACAATACCGGCAACCGGATGGTCTATCACGACCGATTCTCCTCGAAATCCGAAGGATCCCGGAGTGTTGACCGTCACGACAGCTGGCTCAGCATGATTTTCCCGCTCCTCATACTCGCCCGACGTTTTCTGAGAAGGGACGGGGTCCTTTTTGTCAGCATTGACGACAACGAAGTCCATCACCTCAGAGCCCTGATGGATGAAGTCTTTGGGGAGGAAAACTTCATTTCGATGGTCACCTGGAGGAAGAAGGTCGTCCGGGGTCGGGGGAGCCGCCATATCCTCCCCCAGACGGAATACATCGTGGTCTTTGCCCGGGAAACCGCCGCCCTTCCTCCCTTCTCCGAACCTCTCACCCCTTCGATGAGGAAGGACTATCCTTATGCGGATGACAGAGGTCCCTACAAAAAGATTCCCTTTGCCAAGTCCGGGACACGCCAGTCACCCCGCCCGAATCTTCTCTATCCCATCACCGCCCCCGATGGAACCACCATTCCGTGTCCCACCCATCAGTGGCGCTGGAGCCGGGAAACATTTGACAGACGACAAGACGAGATCCTGATCCAGAAAAACACAAAAGGCCGCTGGACGGTCTACACAAAACAGTACCTGATGACGGAGGGAGCAGAGCGCCGCAGGACTCCGGAGTCCTATTACGATCGGGCCACAACCACCGACGGGACCCGGGAAATGAAAGAGATGTTCGGAGAGGTCCTCCTCGACTTTCCCAAACCCTCCCGACTGATCCGGGATCTGATCGGCTGGGCCTCTCCTCCGGGATCCTCCGATCCTGTCATGGATTTCTTTGCGGGTTCGGGGACGACGGGACAATCGGTCCTCGAGCTAAACCATGAAGACGGGGGCAAAAGGCCGTCGATTCTTGTTCAGGCGGGGATTCCAACGGCCCATCCCGGGTTTCCGACCATCTGGTCGATCTGCCGGGAACGAGTTTGCCGAACGCGGGACCGAATCGTGAAGGAAGGCGGGATCCCCCTTCCCGTCATCGAGTCCAGGCTGGTTTCTACCCCTTGAAGCCGTGGCGGAGCACGTAGCGGTAAAAGGCCGACTGAAGCCATCGCGATCTGGACGGGGGGGGTGAAACGAAGGAGGCGATCCGATCCTTCATGACACGAGGGTGGCTTCCTGTAAAGGGCTTGAGAAATTCATAGTGTTCGGGCATGTAGTCCTCTCGGGAGAGAACCCTGACATCTTTTTCCGGAGGATTGCCTTCCCAGTAATAATCCACCTGCACCTGGATTTTCTGGCGCAAGAGGGCCCGGGATTTGACCCACCCATAGTGGTAGATATGGCCTTCGGAGTAACGCCAGAGATTTTTCTGGTGTTTTCCGATGAACAAGCCATCGGAGGCCCGGGCAAATCCCAGGGCGTCTCCGACCGACACCACCTTGCCTGGACGGACGATCCGAAGAGCCCTGCGATAAGCCCAGGGATCAAGCCGGAAATAGTCCCCGACAAAGTGCTTGTACCGGAACATGAGCCCCAGCAGTGCGGGATCATCCTTATAACGTTCCATGGAGCGCCGGATACCCGCCTGATCCTTTTCATGAATGATTTCGTCCGACTGAAGATAGAAGGCCCAGTCGGCATCGGGCCGGCAATGGGAAAGGGCGATGTTGGTCTGGTCGGCATAGACAAGACCATCCCGGGACCGGGTCGGGTCCCAGACCGACTCCACCACCCTGATTTTGGGATCCCCGATGGCCTTGACCGTATCGAGGGTTCCGTCATCGGAATCCCCCACATTGACCACCAACTCGTCAACAAGCGGCAAAAGCGACCGGATTGACTCCACAAAGGGATAGTCGAGCTTCTTCACATTCCGGCAAAACGTAAACCCCGAGACAATCACGAGTTCCCAGATCCTCCGCATTAGGACGGTTTATTCCCAAGGACATTTCCCCTAAAGGCAACCCATGCTACCATAGGTCCGTCCTGAGAAAAACAGGGCGGTTCTCTTTCATTTTTCGTGACCCGAGTCCGCAGACATGAGGCATTTTTCTAAACGAAAAAGGGGGACATTCCGGCGTTTTCTCTGTCCGGATTCTTGATCAACCATGACACACGAGCGCGATCCTGCCAACGCCGGCACCTTTTACCCTGAGAATCCGGACTCCCTGGCTTCCCTCGTCCGGACACTTCTCGACGCCCCCGTCGAAGACTCTCTCAAGGACCTTGACCCGGAGACCCTCCGGGCCGTCATCGTCCCCCATGGAGAATACGTCCGTTCGGGACAGGTTGCGGCATCGGCCTACCGACTCCTCGGTAAGAGGAAGAGAAAACCGGAACGAGTCCTGATCGTCGCCCCGCTTCACTATTGGCCCGAATACGGCTTGATCCTGCCCACCTTCCCCTCCTACCGGATCCCTACCGGATCTCTTCCTGTCGACCGAAAGACGATCCAGCAACTCGCCTTCTTCTCGGAAACACTTTTCTCCGACGAAGCCCACCTTTTCGAACATTCTATCGAAACCCAGCTTCCCTTTCTGCAAGCCATTTGGGGACCCGTCCCCATCGTTCCCCTGGGGTATGCCGATCTTCCGGCCGATGTTTTGGCGCGTATCCTGGATCCATTCTTCGAGGATCCCGAAACCATCGTCCTGATATCTGCGGACTTCTCCCGTTATTTCGATGCCGTTCAGGCGGAATTGATCGACCGTGAAAGCATCGAAAGGATCTGCTCCGGTCAGAAGGTCGATCCCCTGCACGTCTGCGGGTCGACCGGCATAAACGCTTTGGGGATTCAGGCAAAAAAGAGATCCCTTCTTCCCCGTCTCCTTCGGTCGGCCAATTCGAAAGAGGCATCCGGGGAGGGGAGACAGACGACCGGTTATGCCTCCTTCGGATTCGCCGGATGATCCGAAGGCTCCATTCCTCTTCCGGATCATGAGCGCCTGGACGCGCTTCCCCTTCGTTCCGCTTCTCATTGCGGCGAGAACCGCCAGAAGCATCGGACAGGGGGCCCTGTCCGCCAATTTCATCCTTGAGCTCAAGCGTCTGGGCTGGTCTGCTCCGTCGATCGGATTTCTTCTGTCTGGAGGAATTCTTTTCTCGATTCTGGCGACTCTGGTGATAGGTCCTGCCAGCGACCGCTTAGGCCGGAAACGTTTTCTCCTGGGATACGAATCACTCCAGCTTTTCTGCGCCGCGGCCGGTTTCATGACAGAAGAGGGGACGCCATCCGACGACGTTATGGGAGTCATCGCTATCGTCGGAGGATTTGGACAAACCACCGGCGGGGGGGCGGGCCCCTTTTCACCGGTCGAGCAGTCATGGCTTGCCCGCCTTCTTCCGGTCCGAGAGAGGGGAGCGATTTTCAGTGTCAATACGGCCCTGGGCTTTGCAGGTATGGCCATTGGCGCCCTGACCGGACTTTACTCCCACGTTATCCCTGGGACCTCTTCCCCTGGAGGTCTGGCCCGGGCCGTTTTCCTGACTGTCATGGCCGGAGCCGCCCTTGCCCTTCTGATGATCCTTCTCGTTCCCGACAAAACAGGGCCCTCTCCGACGGTCGCCTCCGAAACACTCCGTCAGGAATGGTCCATGCTTCGAACCCTGATCGGGATCAATGCCTTGAACGGAATTTCCTTAGGTCTTTACGCTCCCCTCATGGCCTACTGGTTCTCCGTCAGATTCCACAAAGGTCCCGATGCCATCGGAATCGCCATGTCGGGAGGGTATCTCCTTGCGGCGATACTCTCCTACCTGGCAAGCCGCATGTCGACCCGGTATGGAACAGTCCTGACCGTCATCGCCGGACGGGGAGCCGGTCTTCTCTTTACACTTCTGATTCCGCTCATGCCCACCTTTGGGCTGGCCGTCCTCGCCCACATTTTGCGCGTTGCCTTGAACCAGAGCACGATCGGAGCCCGTCAGGCCCTCTCGATCGGCCTTGTAGGGGAGGATCGACAAGGATTGGCGGCAAGCCTTCACAATGTTTCCATGCAGATCCCCCAGTCGGTCGGACCCATCGCGGGAGCGGCCCTGATCGCCCACGGGTGGCTCGGACTTCCCTTCTTTCTGGGAGCCATACTCCAGGGAGCCTATCTGGGCCTTTACTACAAGGTCTTTTCCCGTCACGACCCTTCAGTCAGATTTTAAACCGCCATACGTTAAAAAAGTGGACCTTCTTTCCGGGGATTCTCCGCACTTCTTCCAGACTGCCACATCCTATACGACAAGGAGATCGCCATTGACCAGCTCTTACTGGTCTTCCTTTTCTCTCTCCTGATTTTCCTGGCCGCAGGAATCCGGGATATCCCACTCCCTGGCCGGGCCTTCCCCAACAATGAACCGTCCGTCGACATCCTCCCCTCCCTCTCGCTTCGCTCGCCGCGAAAGCGGAAAGGAAGGGGATTCCTTCCTGCCAACTCCCCGGACTGAAAACGGGGATCGATTCGCCGACTGAACGGTCAGGCGACGAACTCACTGGATT
>JAMCWM010000042.1 GCA_023481175.1 Nitrospirota bacterium | reverse complement strand
CTCTTCGTCTCCCGTCCGGGACGGGCTCTTCCCTACGATGAAATCCTGGATTTTGTCTGGGGAGAGCATTCCGAACGGAGCCGGGAAAATCTCAAAGTCCATATCCACGCCCTCAGGAAGAAGATCGTGGGGGCTCCCGCCATCGAGGCCATCCGGGGATTCGGATACCGGATGCGCGATTCCTCTCCGGTTTTCTAAGTCCCGTCTCTCCCCTGCGCCCCCGCGTTCTCTCGCCGACTCTTCTCCGCGCCTCTTCGTCTTTCTGCCTATGACCGGAGAGCGCAGAAATGGTCTGATGTGTTTCTTTTATTTTTAACTAGGTTTTAACCGTCCGGACATTTCTTTTCCGCAAGATCTCCGATGTGGGATTCCGATGCCCAATCTTACTGAGCCGATTCCTATCCAAAGCAGAGGAGAATTTCATGTTCATTAAAGAACGTGCCATGGCCTGGCTTGTCATTCCAGGGCTGGTGCTGGGAGGGGTCACCACCGACGTGTGGTCGGCGCAGGATCCTCCGGCCCAGAAACCGACCATCTCCGGAACCGCGGAGACCACTCCCTCGGTTCTTTACGGAGTGGTCCGATCCGCCAAGGATCAGAAGTCCCTGGCGGGAGTCCCTATCCGCATCGAGAACACATCGAGCGGAGAGATCATTTCGAAGACGACCGACCAGCAGGGAGCGTTCATCTTTTCGGACCTTCCCCCGGGCGACTACAAGGTCCGTGTGGGAGGCGGCATGTTTTCCGTCCAGCAGAAGGAAGGCCGTCTGAAGGGGGGAACGGTCGGCGAAATGGACTTTGCCGTCAACCCGCTCTCCCAGGGAACCTCCGAGATCGTCGGGTCGATCTTCGAGGGACACGGAGACAACAAAATTCCTCTTTCCGCCCGGATCGCCGTCGAGAATGTGAAGACGAAGGAAGTCTATCAGGTGAACTCGGACAAGACAGGAATTTTTAGCCTCAAGAATATTCCTTCCGGAAACTATATCGTTCAGGCGACAAAACAAGGGTATCTTCCCTATTCCCAGGAAATCGCGGTGAACGGAAAGACCTCCGAGGAGATCCGGCTCAGGATCAACCGCCTGGCCCGGGCCAATATCCAGGCTCTCGGAGACAAGAAGATCCGGAATACCACCGGGGCCATCTCGATCGTCGACCAGAAGAAGTTCCAGCAGAACCTGACGACGGGGGCGACCTACACCCTCATGCAAAATACCCCTGGTATTGAATTTTACTCCCGCTCCGGGAACCAGGGTCTCACGGGTGGCATGAACTATATGTCCTGCCGGGGCTACACGGTGGGTGGAGGCAACACGAACCCGAACGGAAACTCAGGGATCGAAATGTCGGTGGAAGGGGTCCCGATGAACGTTGAAGCCGACGGCGGCGAGGTTTACGACCTCGGGATCATGAACACCGATATCAAGTCCGCCAGCGTTCTTCGGGGTGTCACGACCTCGCGGGAAACGGGAAACTACGCGGCGGGATGTTCGGTCAACTTCAAGCTGGTGGACCCGAGCCAGGATCCCTTCCAGACGATCAATTCCGGAGGGGGATCCTACGGGCTCTACTATACGAGCTACGTCAACAACTCCGGGATCAACGCCACCACGAATATCGGTGGCTATAACGATTTCACCATCATTCACAATGACGGATTCCAGCAGTTCACGAACCTGACCGAATATCAGTACTACGGAAACCTCACCAAGTACCTGACGGGAGGGAGACTCTATTTTATCGCCACCGCGAACTACAAGTCCTATGACCGGGGCGCGTCGATGTCTCTGAGCAACTTCAATACCTACGGTCCGACCAATAACGGAGGACCGAGCTACAGCAATCCGACCAACCCGGGAGATACCCCGAACTCCCCGTATTTCAAGAACTGGGAGTACGGCCGGTTCATGCTGGACCTGGGCGTCAACGACCAGATCACCCCGTCGATCCGGATCAAAAATTCTCTTTTTGCGAATGTGGAGCCTTACGGGAATACGAACATGCCGGCGGGATTCGGGAGCTGCAATGGGATCTCCTGCACGTCCAATCAGTTTGCCCCAGGATCCACATTTCAGAACATCAGTCCAAACATGAGCGGTCAGCTAGGTTATCAGTTCCTTCAAAATTATTATCAGGCGGAAGGCTACAAGGCCGGAGACATTGCCGAGGTCAAGTACAATCTCTTCAAGAATGACAATCTCTTTCTCGGAATGAAGGGCCAATACGCCACCTACCATTATTATATCGATCCCCTTCAGTCGGACAACATCGTCGGCGGAACGGCCGATGCGATCTATTCGCAGACGACCATCACGGGATACCTCGAAGACCATTGGCGTCCGGTCAACGAAGTTCTGTTCAATGTCGGATTCCGGGTTGCGAGCGTCGCGCAGTATTTCAACGATCAGGTGCCAGGAAACTATACCGGCGGGGGCGCAGGCGTGAGCAACGGGGGTTCGATGCTGATCCCCATGCCCCATGTCGGACTGAACTATTATCCGAGCGACAACTGGAAATTGTATGTCACGGGCGGAGAGTCCTTCGCTCCTCCGGCAATTTTCGACTACAAGGGATTTGCCCCCGGTGCGCTGGTGGGGGGAGTCCAGCCCGAGAACGTCTGGGACCTTTCCATCGGGGCCCGGTATTCGACCAAGAAAGGGTATGTCGCATTGGATGCTTACACAGACTATCTGACCAATATGCCGGTGGCTGTTCCCTTCACATCCGGGACATCGGTATACAACCAGTATGAAAATATCGGACAGGCCCGGCAACAGGGAATCGAAGCCGAGGGAAAGATCGACCTGGGGCTGGGATTCACCGGATCCGCCAACTTTACCTACATGAACAATGTTCTGGGAAACACTCCGGCGAGCGGCTTGAACGGCCAAACCTTTGCCGGGGACATGATTCCGTTCGTTCCCCTGGACATGGGGAATCTGGCCGTATCCTATGACCATGGTCCTTATCACATCACGGTCGACGAACGGTATACCGGGATGATGAATGTCATCGACTTGTCAGGAACTCCCGGGAATCCCATGGCCAATGTCCCCGGGTATTTCGTGACCGACCTCTACGCCTCCTATGACCTTCCGAAGGTTCATGGATGGTACAAGGCCGCGAATCTCTATGTGTCGGCCTACAACCTGTTGAACACCAACTACTACAATCCGGCCGGATATTACGGCTCCGGAAACACCTCTACGGCCAACAATCTGGCCACCCTCTTCGTCTATCCGGGAGAGCCTGTCAACATCTTCGCCGGAGCAAAATTCACCTTCTAGGGGGCGAGGATCCTCCAGGGAATCCAGATCCACAGAAAGGCCCTGTCTTCCGGCGGGGCCTTTTTTCATTGGTCCGGGTTTTGGAATAATAAGGGAAAGTGGTTTCGCAGACGGATCCGGGAGGAGGAAAGAGAATGGAAAAAAATCTTTTATCGAACAGTGGCTGGTTCCTGGGCCTTGGACTCCTTTTGATCCTCTTGGCGCCTCCTGCGGGGGCGGACCCCCTGCCGGCGCCCGCCCCTCCTGCCGCTCAGGGGGGAGAGTGGCAGAGCGTGGCGACGGTTGCCCTTCCCGGAGGGGCGACCCGGTTCGACTACCAAAGTCTCGATCCGGAGACGGGGCGCCTCTATATCGCCCATCTGGGGGAGAGCCACCTCGTGGTTTTCGACACGAAAAGCCGGAAGGTCGTGGCCGATCTCCCGGGGTTCCCGAATGTCCATGGGGTTCTGGCTGTCCCGTCTCTTCACCGGGTCTATGCCACCGTCTCCTCCCTTTCCCGGAGGAACCCCGGGTTCCTGGCGGTCGTCGACAGCCAGACTCTCAAGACCGTGGGGATGATCCCTGTCGGGATCCATCCCGACGGCCTCGACTACGAGCCCCGGACGGGGCGGATCTTCGTCTCGAACGAGTGGGGGAAGAGCGTGAGCGTGGTCGATGCGGGGAAGAACGCGGTCATCGCCAGGATCCCCCTTCACGGAGAGGTGGGCAATACCCGGACCGATTCCGTGACCCACCGGATCTATGCCACCGTCCAGACAGAAAACCGTCTCGTCCGGATCGACCCTTATTCCCTTCATGTCGTCCGGAGATACCGCCTGCCGTGTCGCCGTCCCCATGGACTCTGGGTCGACGGACCCCCGGGTCTCGCCTACATCGCCTGCGAGGGCGATGCCCGCCTCCTGGTCCTGGAACTCGGCTCCGGGAAAATCCGGGCGAAGCTTCCCACTGGCCCAAGACCCGACGTCCTTGCCTTCGATTCGTCCCGGGGTCTTCTCTTCGTGGCCTCGGAATCCGGCTTTGTCAGCGTCTACCAAAAACTGGGGACGAACATCGTGCCGGTCTCCTCCGGAAGCTTTCTGGGCTTTCGCGCACACAGCCTTCTGGTCGACCCCCTGACCCATCTCCTCTACCTCCCCCTCGAAAATGACGACGGTCGTCCCGTTCTCCGGATCCTGTCATGGAAGAGTTGAGGATGGCGTCCCGCCCGGGAGCGGGCAGAGCCTGGCGGGCCCTGGGAATCGTTCGGAAAGACGGTTCGAAAGCGGGAAGGGCCTGCCCGCCCTCTTCCCGGGGCCGTTCTCTTTAGGAGCAAGGAGAGTCAAGGAGCGTCAGGAGAGCCTTGTTTCTGACGGATCGAAGCGTTCCAGTCCGAGAAAGCTTGCCAGAGACGCAGCAACTGTCTCCAGCGTCCGGGCGTCTGCATGGCCGATGCGCCGGCCTCTCTTTTCCCGCTTCACCGTCACCACTTTGTCGATCATCACCTGCGACTTCGTTTCGAGACCGTTTTCTGCTGTCGGTTGGATCGAGATTCGAAGCAGAGGGGCGTCACGCAAGTCGCTCGTGACGGGAAGGACCGTCACGAAGTCAGGCTGGGAAAGGCATCATCCTGAATGACCAGAGCAGGGCGGGGTTGGCCATAGTCGCCCGACAGCGCGAGTGTGACCAGATCGCCTCGTTTTACTCCATTCTTCATCGAATTCTTCGGGATTCTTGTCGATCTCGTGCATGATCCGGGCTTCGTCGCCGGGACGGTCTCGCGTCGACGCATTGATCGAGTCGCGCGGCAAACCTCGGCATTCATGCCGGGGAAGGATAGCGCGGACGGCAAAGCCGTCCTGGAATTTTGACATTCAGTGAGGGGTTTGCTGCTGTTCGATGTATTGGCGAATG
>JAMCWM010000023.1 GCA_023481175.1 Nitrospirota bacterium | reverse complement strand
AGGTCTACTACGATCCCAACGGCTTCATGACGGGACTTCCGGGGACGGCGATCAACGACGAGACGGTGGATTTCCAGTGGAACTTCATGCCGAACGTGATCAGCCGGATCGAGTACCGCCACGACAACTCGAACAACGCGCTCTTCAACAACAGCTCCTACAGTTCGGCAAACCGGGGTCCGGCCCTCTATTCCCAGGACACCGTGGATCTCGAACTCATCTACACCTTCTAGCAAACGGGGGAATTCCCCGCAGGGGCCGGCATCCGGCCGGCCCCCTTTATCAACCTTCCCTTGAGGAGCGTTTATCATGAAACGATTCGGAGATTCAGGAAAAAGGCTTCTGTCGGCCCTTCCCTTCCTGCTCATACCCGGCGTGGCCCAGGCCGCGGCCGGTCCGACACCCGCCGCCATCGCGGCCGACACGATCTGGACGGTAGTTGCCGCGGTCCTGGTCATGTTCATGCAGGCTGGCTTCGCATTCCTTGAGGCGGGGCTGACCCGGGCCAAGAGCGCCGGTCACATCGCCGTCAAGAACATCGTGATCTTCTCCATCGCCTCGCTCGTCTTCTGGGCGGTGGGATTCGCCGTCTGTTTCGGGACCGGCAATGCCATTTTCGGGACTTCGGGATGGGGTCTGGCCGTCTCCGACAAGGACATCAACACGGTCTTTTCCTCCCTCTCCTTTTCGGATATTCCTCTCGCCGCGAAGTACCTCTTTGAGGTGGTCTTCTGCGCGGTGAGTCTCGCCATCGTCTGGGGCGGGATGGCCGAACGGACGAAGTTCATCGTCTATCTCGTCTTTGGCGTCGTCTTCTCTGCCGCGATCTACCCGGTGGTCGGCCACTGGATCTGGGGTGGCGGATGGCTTTCGACCCTGGGAATGCAGGACTTCGCCGGTTCCACCGTCGTCCATCTGCAGGGTGCCTCCGCGGCGCTGGCAGGAGCCATTCTCCTCGGGCCCCGTATCGGGAAGTACACGAAGGACGGTAAGTCCAATGCCATTGTCGGTCACAATATTCCCTTCGTGGTTCTGGGAACTCTGATCCTCTGGCTCGGATGGTTCGGATTCAACCCCGGTTCCACCATGATGGCGACCACGCCGTCGGTCGGATACTTCGCCTATGTGGCGATGACCACGAATTTGGCGGCCGCTGCCGGATCTCTTGCCGCAATGTTCATGGCCTGGAAGCTTCTCGGAACCCCCGACATGAGTATGATCGCCAACGGCGCGATCGCGGCTCTTGTCGCCATCACCGCCACCTGTGCCTTCGTTGATCCCTGGGCCTCTATCGTGGTCGGGGCTGTTGCTGGTATCATCGCAGTCGTCGGAGTGCTCCTCGTCGACCGCCTTCGGATCGACGACCCTGTCGGAGCCGTGGCTGTTCACGGTTTTGCCGGAGTCTGGGGAACCTTGGCCAACGGACTCTTCGCGACCCCCGATCGGGCGAAGCTCCTCGGGGTGGGCGGACCCGGCCTTCTGTACGGGGGAGGCTTTCACCAGCTCATCGTTCAGATCGAAGGGGTGTCGGCGTCTTTTGCCTACGTCTTCATCATGAGCTTCCTCGTCCTTTACGCTCTCAAGGTCACGGTCGGTATCCGCGTGTCCGAGAAGGAAGAGCTTCAGGGACTCGATATCAGCGAACACAAGATGTGGGGATATCCGGAAGTTTTCAACCCCTCTTTCGGAGGAACGGCCCCTCTGGGAACTTCCGCGGAGGGAGCCTCGTCCTCACGGATTGAATCGGCCCATGCGCTCAGCCAAACGACCCGGCCCTAGAGACGGATCGGGATCGCGACAACCAGAAAGGAGTCTCGATGAAAAAGATCGAAGCGATCATCAAGCCGTATCGCCTTGAAGGCGTCAAGGAAGCGGTGACCGCCCTGGGCGTCTTCGGGATGACGGTGTCCGAGGTCAAGGGATACGGGCGCCAGAAGGGCCATACGGAACAGTACCGCGGGAACGAATTCCAGGTGGACTTCATTCCCAAGGTGAAGATCGAGATCGTCGTCACCGATCCGGATGAAAACCGGGTTGTGGAGGCGATCCAGAAGGCGGCCGGCCGGGGGGCGATCGGGGACGGAAAGATCTTTGTCTCCGATATCCTCGGAGCCGTCAGGATCCGGACGGGGGAGAAGGGGGAGGCGGCGCTCTAGCCGTTCCTGACGCAACCGCGACCAGGTCCGCAAGACGGACGTAAATATGGAGATTGGGGAATGGGGCCTTCGGGCCCCTTCTTGCGTTTCAGGCGGGGAGAACCGACTGCGAAAACGTCAGATCCTTCATGCTTTCTCGATTGTCGACAAGGCCATAGAAACTATCAGAGTTCCGCTTTCCTTTGCCTTCGCTCATCCCTATCTCAGAAATGTCCCCTCCCAATGGGTCCTTCGGATCCCTTCTTCCCAGAGACCATTGTCCCGATCTTCGTTGGATAGGCCAGTTTACCCATGAAAACCCTCTTCGCTTTTGATCAAAAGCCAATACAGAAGACGATCGTGGGGAAGGCGATGATGCTGTTGGCGGGGTCATAACGGGTCCGTCTTCAGGGGCGAGATGGAACGGCCCAGAGGCCCTTGCCGATGATTCGTCGAATGGAAGGGGCGGCGACGAGATCGTTCATCAGGGCCTTGAGTGCGTCACGGTTCGGCTGTTGGTAGGGATGTGGGGCTATCACTCCCGCACCTTGTGGTTCCCGGATTCGAGTCTTATGGTTCGGCTATCCGGTCCTTTGCGATTTCTTCGTAGTTCTCCGCAGCCTCACGGGTGAGGATCTTTCGTCCGTGGATCATGGATGAGAAGAGATCGCTTCCGAAGGTCAGTTCGTACTTGACCAGCCCTCCCAGATGAAGCGCCAGGAATCCCAGGATCGCATAGAAGCCGGCGGCGTGGATGTTCGAGACGACCTCCTTCAGGGGTTTTCCGATCGCGGGGGAAAGGGCGTGGAGAAAGGGAAGGGGATAGAAACCCCACTTGAGGGAGGCCCAGAGAATTCCGGTGAGGGCCTGAAGCGGAAGAAGAACGACGAAGAGGGGAAGATAGAGGAATCGCCCCAGACGGTTGTGGCCCGGATCGGGGTCAGGGAGCGGCAGCCCCTTGGAGTCGGTTCTGGGGCGCAGATGAAGGGCGATCTCCTCCTTCATGACAGCCAGAAACCCTTTTCCTTCGTGGCGGGGATCGAGATCTGCCCAGCGCGAAAATGACTGTCCATGGAAGGCCAGATGAAGTCGAGCCAGGACGAGGAGCGCGAAGACGTATCCGATGTAGGCATGAATCTTTTCAGTCAGGACATAGGTGGGTTTCGGAAGGCCAAGCTCGCGGTGCCAGTCGAAGAGCAGATAGGTCAGGATCAGGAGCAGAATAAGAAGAAGGTTTCCCCAATGCCAGAGACGGAGGCGGGGTTCCCAGACAGGGACCTGGGCATAATAGCGTTCGGAGTCGGAGAGACGGGAGGGTTTGTCCATCGATGCGTGACCTGCCTTGGTGTGTGGGATGTCTAAGACGTTTGAGTATGGTACAGTATCGGGATCAAGAAGAATCATATCACAAGACCTGTAAAGACGGGCTCAAGAAAGGAGGGGAATGGACGTGCGACGGATCGACATCTCGAGAGGGACGCTGGGACTGTGTGGGGGATTCCTTCTCGTCCTTATGGCATCCTTTCCGGTTCATGCGGCCGAGGTCAAGAAGGGACCGATAACCGCTCCCTCGCTGGGAGGATATGCCGTCGACGACTCCCTGAACCGGGTCGTCATTCCCGCCCAGACTCCTTCCTTCGTCGGCGGGCAGTCTCCCCCGATGGCGGTGACCCCGGGGAACCGGTTCATGCAGATTCTCGTGAACCACGTCGCCCTCTGGGAAAGCCAGAAGACCGGCCTGGCCGTCTCGGAGGACCAGCGGAAGAGGTTTCGTGAGATTCTCGGAAAGGTCCGGCCGGAGCTGATCCGGAGTGACGCCACAGACCTGCGTCTGGTCCAGCTCTTCGAAGCTCTCCTGGTCGGGAAACGGGTTCCGGAAAAACGCCTCCACGCTCTGAACGCCCGGATTGGTGAAGTCGAAGGGAAGGAGGCCATGCAGTTCCTATCGTCGCTCAAGGAGTTGCAGGCCGTTCTGACGGCCCCTCAAATCGAGATGCTTCGCCAGAGGAACAGGTCGGCTCTACCCTCGGCCGATGTCTCCGTCTCTTCCGCCCTCATGTTTGCGGACCGGATGCTTTCCATCCGGTGGCAACGGGTCATGGAGGGATCCCTCTCCGGCCCTGCCCGCGAAACTTTGGCCCGCCGCTATCACAAGGCCCGCAATTGGCTGTGGAGCCTGGCAGCTGAAAAAACGGTCTCCGACCGGTCGGTGGACGACCTCCTTTCGGAGCCTTTCGTCGACATGGAGGCCTTCGGAGAAATCGAGAAGAAGGCGGGACCCCTTGAAGGAAAGTTCTGGGGAACATTCCTCCGGATCGTGACCCTGCTTCAGTCCCCCGTCCGGTAGGTAATCACCCCGGATGGAGACGACCACTGGCGGCACCTCCTTCTCCGGCCGCAGGAAAAGGGGAACGCTGGCCGCCTGGATTCTCGTTCTCCTGTGGGGGTTCCATTACGTCGTCCTCTACCGTCCCCTCCGGATCATCGACCCGGAGCGCTACCTTTTTCTCCGGTTCGGCTGGGCAGGCAGCGTGGTTCTTCTCCTGGCCTTTTTCCACCCCTTCCTGCGGGGCATTTCTCCGGCCAACTGGGGCCGGCTGCTTCTTCTCTCACTTGTCGGGATCGTGGGTTACCAGTGGGTTTTTCTCAAAGCCGCCTCCATCCTCGATCCTGTCCCGCTGGTCCTGATCCTCTCCCTTGGACCGGTCTTAGTGGCCCTTTACAGCCACGCGCGGGGCCATGAGTCCTTTTCGGCCTTCCAATGGGGAATGATGATCCTGATCGGCGCTGGGATCTTTCTGGTGGTCCGGGGGGAGCCGGCGGGAAAAAGCCTTCACGACCACCGGGCCCTGGGGCTCCTGATGGCCTTCTTCTCCCTCCTTTTCTTCACCCTCTCGACCCTTATGGCCCGATCCCTTCTGTCCCGGGTCGGCACCCTCCAGGTGACCCTTGTCCCGATCCTTCTTGGAGGACTTCTCCTGGTCCCTCTCCACCCTTCCTGGATTCTGCCTCCCACCGGGCCCCACGCCACCCTCGTCCTTTTATCCCTGCTCTATTCGATCGTCGTGGCCCTGTTCATCTGTTACTTTCTCTGGAATCTGGCGATTGCCGACATCGGGCCCGCCCGGGCCGGCCTCTGGACCAACGGCCAACCCATCGTCGCAGCCGTGGGGACGGCCCTGTTCCTGCACCGCCCTCTCTCCTTCGGCCAGATTCTGGGAGGTGTGATCGCGGTGGCGGGGTTCTGGGGATTCTTCGGAAAGGACCTTATGAAGAAAGTCCCGGGGTACACTGAAATCTCATGAATATTATTCTAAATAATGTTTTGTGCCATGACTCCCGGTGATTCTTGACATCTGATGCGTGATGCATCATGATCGAGGTCATGCGAACCACACTGGAGATCGACAACGATGTGTTGGAGGCGGCGCGGGAAATCGCCCGCCGTCAGAAAAAGACCATCGGAAAGGTTATGTCCGGCCTTGCCCGCAAGGCGCTGACGGCGATTCCCGACAGGGTGGCCGGCGAGCAGCCCGAAAATACTTTCGGATTTCGGGCCTTCCCCTCCCGGGGAGGACTTGTAACAAACGAGATGATCGACCGCCTCAAAAATGAAGAGGGCGAGTGAAGCGGTTTCTTCTGGATGTCAACGTTCTCATTGCCCTGCTCGACAGCGACCATATGCACCATGCCTCGACCGTCCGCTGGTTTGCACGCCACGGGGGCAGGGGATGGGCCTCCTGTCCCCTGACCCAGAACGGATGCCTCCGGGTCATGTCCAATCCGTCCTACCCCAATTTTTTGCCTGTGCCGGCGGTCAGGGAGCGTCTTGCCGAAGCCTGTTCCACGCCTTTTCATGATTTCTGGCCGGATGATCTGAGCCTGCTCGATGATGCGATCATCGATCCCTCCAGACTCCAGCATTCCGGACAATTGACGGACATCTATCTGGTGGCTCTGGCGGTCCGTCATCAAGGCCAGTTGGTTACCTTTGACCGTTCCCTTCCGTTTGAGGCCGTTCGGTCCGGAGGAAAGACCTCCATCGTGTTTCTGTGAACGATTCTCCCCCGGAAAGGCCCTCTTCGTCCCCCCCCCGACCGATTCTTCATCAGAGATGGAAGCCGATCGTTAGCGGAACAATGAAGAACGGATTCGAGCTTCCTCCTGGAGCCTTGGCGGACCCAGTCAAGGCGGGGGACAGAAGAACCCCGTATCCCGCCTCGACCTGGAAGGCGTAGACGTTGAGTCCCACCGAGGCCTGTGCGTAAGGGCTTGTTCCTGTTCCGACGAAGGCATTCGCAACATCCTGACCGTTCAGGGCCACTCCTCCATCGCCTGCAAGATAGAGATAGATCCGGCTATTCCCGAGAACCTTCACTTCGAAACCGAGAAGAATCGGCAGCATGGTGAAGGCGGACGCTCCTGTCTGGGGAGGAAAGGTCCACAGGTCGGCCTGAAACCGGACGGCCAGATTGGCCGCCAGCCATCCCGTGATCTCGATCCCCCCTCCGTAACCGTTTTCGACAGAGCTGTTGATGAGGGGAAGGGAGGGTGAGACGGGTGTTCCCGTAGGGTTGTAAAGGGTGGTCGGAATCCAGAATCCCTGAAGGGTCACCCCCACCCCTGGGAGAATCGCGGGTGACTCTTCTCCCGGTTGAGGGGGGCACGGATGTTCAAACCAGCTCCAGACCGTCCCTTCCTGGGGTGTGACCGAGGTCAGGCTGTCGCAGCTGAAATCATCATCCGCACGGGCGATTTCTGTCGAAAGAAAAAGGATAAAAAAGACGCAGAGGAGGCAAAAGGAGATTCCCTTGGAAAAAACCACGTCTCCCGACCAATGTTCCTTTTCCTGCATAGGGCCCTCCCCGGCATCCTGAAAGACGGACTCCACCATTCTTTTCGGAGGAAAAGGGGAGGGAGTTGAGGGGGGGTGGTCAATCCCTCCTCTTGTGTCGTGGCCGTCCCATGGCGGGATTCCAGGGTCGATTTCCGTGACGCGATCCGCTTCGGGAGAAAATCCGGTCGAAAGTCTTCTCGAAATGGCGGACCTCATGGGGATCTCGGGTAATGAAGAGGTTGTTGTCCTGCTGGTTCCAGTGTGTCCTTCGTCCGCGCCGGCATAGGGCCCCCTCACCGGGTGGAGACCAGTTGGCCGAACCGGTCCGGAGATAGGTTCCATCGATCAGATAGGCCTTGAGATGCATGATGTTCCGGAAGGAGTTGTGTTTGACGAGAACGGTGATGTTGGCGTGGGAGGAAGAGGAGAGAAGGCGGCGGGTCTTGTCTCCCCGGTCCCTGACTTGTGTCCTGTCCCGGTAGAGACGGATGCGCACGCCTCGGTCCGCCGCGCGGATCAGGGCATCCGCAATTCGTCGGTCGGTGAAGGCGTACATGGCGATGTCAATCTTCCGGCGGGCGTGATCGATCATACCCACATCGATCGCCTCGAGATTTTCCTCAGGAGAGTAGTGTTCCCCCAGGAATCCAAGGGGGAAGGATCTCCGGGGAGGAGACGGACATTCTCCCCGTGAATGGGATCGCGACGCGTTCCATTCACTTCGGGGCCAACCCTCGGCCACGGGAGGGGCGGGAAGACACAGAAGAGCCCCGACAAGAAGGGCCGCCTGGGGGCGCCAGACTTGCCGGGCCCATCGGCCCAACGGTATGATGATAAGGGAAAGCGGTGTTTTCATCGATGGTCCTGCGAAGGGAGGTTCCTGTGAGCGAAACCCGAAAAACCGTTCTCTGCCCCGTCTGCGGCGTGGCCAACAGAATCGATCCAGTCCGGGGGCTCGAGACAGCCAGGTGCGGCAAGTGCGGGGCTCCGCTCATGCCGTCGGCCTCATCCGGTCCGATCGAGGTCTCCGATGCAGACTTTCCGGAATCTGTCCTGGCCTCGCCCCTCCCGGTCCTCCTCGATCTCTGGGCTCCCTGGTGCGGGCCCTGTCGGACAGTCGGTCCCATTATCGAGGAACTCGCGGAAAAATACCACGGCCGGCTCCGTGCGGCCAAGATGAATGTCGACGAAAACCCCTACACGGCGCGTGAGTTGCGGGTCGCGAGCATCCCGACCCTCCTTTTCTACAAGGGCGGAAACGAGGTGAACCGCCTGGTGGGAGCCCACCCGAAGGCAACGATCGAGCAGTACCTGAAGATGATTCTCTGACTCTCCCCTCCTTCGACGAACAGGATGCCATGGACCCCGAAAGCCTCTACCAGCTTCCCGACGATCTTCTTCCACGCCATTACGATCTTCATCTCCGGACCGAATCCGGCTTCAGGACTCTTTCAGGTCATGTGGACATTTCGCTAGAGATTCATCGGAACATCATCGAGTTTGTCCTGAATGCCCGGGACCTGGTGATCACCCGGGCGACGGCCCGGTATGAAGGGGTCGATTTCCCCCTGACGGTGAAGCTCCTCCCGCAGGAGGAAAGGGCGATCCTTTCTGGAACTCGTCTTTTCGAACAGGGAAAGACGGTCGTCCTGTCGCTCGACTTTTCGCGGGAAGTGGACGATCTCCTCGCCGGATTCTACCGATGTACTGGCAAGGATTCCGACGGGAAGCCCCTGGTCATGGGTACCACCCAGTTCGAGGCGACCGACGCCCGCCGGGCTTTCCCCTGCTTCGACGAACCCCGGATGAAGGCGACATTCTCGGTTTCGGTGGTTGTTCCGGAGAACATGACGGCTCTCTCCAACATGCCGGTCGAATCCCGTGAGCCCGAGGAGCCAGGCTTCGACCGGGTCGTCTTTCGCCGCACGCCCCGCATGTCCACCTATCTCCTCCACCTTTCGGTGGGGCGCTGGGACAGGGTCTCGGCCGTTTCGGCCGGTGTCGAGATCGCGGTTTATACCCCGCTGGGTCGCGCCTCCGACGGGCAGTTCGCTCTCGACGTGGCCGTGCGCCTTCTCCCTTGGTACAACGACTACTTCGGCACTCCGTACCCCCTCCCGAAGCTCGACCTGATCGCGATTCCCGACTTCGCGGCCGGGGCGATGGAAAACTGGGGGGCGATGACCTTCCGGGAGACGGCCCTTCTGGCGCCTTCTTCTGGGGCCTCCGCCCGCAATCTTCAGAGGGTGGCCATTGTGGTCGCCCACGAGATGGCCCATCAGTGGTTTGGCGATCTCGTGACCATGGCCTGGTGGGACGACCTGTGGCTGAACGAAGGGTTTGCCTCGTGGATGGAAGTGAAGGCGGTCGACGCCCTCTTCCCGGAATGGGGAATGTGGGAGCTTTTCCAGAGCGAGGACAGGAACGAGGCCCTGGAGATGGACGCCCTGGTCCAGACCCATCCCATCGAAGTCCCGGTCCGGGACCCGGGAGAGATTAACGAAATCTTCGATGCCATCTCCTACACAAAGGGAGGGTCGCTCCTCCGGATGCTTGAATCGGCGCTTGGGCCGGAGACATTCCGGCGCTCCCTGGCCGCCTACTTCAAGAAGTTCGCTTATGGAAACGCCACCACTGGCGATCTCTGGCGGAGTTTTTCGGATCCTTACTTTGAGTCGGTAGGGGGGGTCGGCAAGGTTCTTTCCGTTTGGACGCGGACCCCCGGATATCCCTGGGTGGACGTTCGCCGGGAAGGGACCGTAATCCGGATCACCCAGCACCCGTTTCTGATAAGAAAGGGGGACCGGATGGCCCGGGAGAAGGGCCCCGATGCCTCTGTCTGGCCCCTGATGCTCCAAGTCTCGGAGGAAGGGCGGGATCCCGTCCGGCAACTCTTCTCGACCCGAGAGACGAGTCTTTCACTCACGGATCCAGGCTGCACCTCCGTCAACATCAATGCTGGCCAGACGGGATATTTCCGGGTCCGTTACGAAGGGGGGCTTCAGGAAGGTCTGGTGAAGGGGCTCAAGGAGAACCGCCTCCCGGTCCTGGACAGACTGGCGCTCGAGAATGATCTTTTTGCTTTCGTCCGGACCGGGCTGGCACCCATCGCCGACTATCTGGGCCTGCTCGAGCAGATGAAGAACGAACACTCCTATGCTGTCTGGTCGGACATGGCGGGAAACCTCCTGACAATCGATGGACTCTGGGCGGGCGAGGACAAACATCCGGAATTTCTCCGGTGGGGCGCAGCCCTTGTCCGGCCCTCATTCGAAAGGCTCGGATTCTCTCCTGCAGAAGGGGAGCCCCATCAGGACCGGCTTCTCCGGGCGACCCTCCTGGGACTTCTCGTCAGGTTCCGGGACGAAGGGATTCTCGGGGAGTCGGTCCGGAAGTTCGAACAGTACCGGAAAGAGCCGGGATCCCTCCCGGCCGATCTGCGTTTCGCCGTCTTTCAGGGGGCGATCACGGCCGGAGGCTCCTCCGCCTTCGATGCGGTCGTGGAGATGGCCTCCCGGACGGATGACCAGGAAGAGAAAAACAAGCTGCTCTATTCACTGGCCCGGACCCCGGATGCGGGCCTTTTCGACCGGGCTCTGGATCTGGTCCTGTCGCCGCTCGTCAGGGTCCAGGATGCCGTTTCTGTGATCGGATTTCTGGCGAAGAACCCGCTGGGCCGCCGAAAGACCTTCGACTTCGTCGCCGCTCACTGGGAGGAGCTCTATCGCCGCTACGAATCGGGAGGGTTTGCCTTGAACCGGCTGGTTCGAGGAATTTCCGACGAGTTCAAACGGCAAGAAGAGGAGACGCTGGTGGAAGAGTTTTTCAAGGAGCATCCGGTTCCGGCCGCACGACGCGCCGTGGCACAGGCCCTCGAAACCATCCGGTCTAACGGGGAGATCTACCGGGAGCAGCAGGAAAATTTCGGACGTTTTTTTCAGCGGCGATAAAAATAGGGGGGAGGTCTTCTGTTTTCCCAGAGGCCTTTTTAGTCCTTCGGCAACACGTTCGCCGGACCTCCCGAGGGAAGGGTTCTGTTTCGATTTCCTGTCGCCGGTTTTGTCCTATCCCATGAAGACCGAGGGACGCTGGTAGTGCTTTTGGGTGTAAAAGTCGATCATCCGGGCCAGGAGCCGGCTTGGATCCCCGTCTCTCAGGACGGTGCTTCCGGTGGGCTTGGCGACGACCTTGACGATGTCTTCGAGAATCTGGGTGATGCCGCCGCTGCCTTCGACGACCCCGATGAGCTTCCCTTCGTCGTACGCGATGGAAAACTCCCCAAGCGTTCCGGAATGTCCACCGATGATGATGACGAAATCGCTGGAGCGGATGTTGATGACCTCGCGGCCCATGAGTCCGGAGCCGGTGAAGATGATCATGTCGTAGAGATCGTTCGGGGAGTGGTATCTGTGAAGGTGCTCCTCTTCGGAAAGGGCCGGTGAAATCCCGACGGAGAATCCTCCAACTTCCCTGAAGCCGGCGCAGGTTTCCCATGGAAGGCCCGGGCAGGCACCCGTAATGAGGCCGAACTTTCTCTGGGCGATCGAACGGCCCAGTTCCCTCGCCAGTCGAATCTGTTCGGGGGACAGCTCCCCGGACGCCGAGCCCATGACTCCCACCGTCAGGGTTCGGCCAAGGGCATTCGCCCTGTACCGCTCGGGGTCCTTGTCGAAGGTGTCGCGGCAGTCCAGACTGTCGAAATAGTAGAGATGGCCGTCGTAGATCCTTATTGCGGCGGCGGAGTGGTGGTGAGTAATGACAGTCTTGCATACGGGATCGATGGTCATGAGCGCTCCTTCAGGGTCTTCTCCAGTTTTACCGGATATTCTGAATCTGAATGAATCGGCAAATGGAGTCAAGATGAACGTCCGGTCGAAAAGAATTTCCAAAAGGAGCTCCGCTTGAAGATCCTTCTCATCATGATTCTTTCCGGGATCCTTGAGGTGGGCGGAGGCTATGGAGTCTGGGTCTGGATCAAGGATCGTTCACCTCTGGGAGTGGGGATTCTTGGGATGGCGGGCCTCGCGCTCTATGGGGTGGTGGCGGCTCTCGAACCTCTTCCCTTTGGACGGGCCTATGCCGCCTACGGGGGTGTCTTTGTCGTGATATCCCTCCTGTTCGCCATGAAGGTCGACGGCTTTCGTCCCGACCGATGGGATCTCGTGGGGGCTGGGGTTATCGGGATGGGGGTCCTGGTCCTCCTGTATGGGCCGGGACGCTCATGAAGGGGCCAGACAGGGCAGGGGAGATTCCCGTACCGGTCAGAAGCGGCACCTTCGAGCTGGTCTCCGACTATGCTCCCTGCGGAGACCAGGCTCGGGCCATCGGGATCCTGTCCGAGGGCGTCAGGGCCGGAAAGCCCCGCCAGACGCTTCTCGGAGTGACGGGTTCGGGAAAGACCTTCACCATGGCCAACGTCATTGCGAATTCCGGCAAGCCCGCTCTGGTCCTGGCCCCCAACAAGACCCTCGCCGCCCAGCTCTACCGCGAGTTCCGGGAGTTTTTTCCGAAGAACCGGGTGGAGTACTTCGTCAGCTACTACGACTACTACCAGCCCGAAGCCTACCTGCCGGCCACAGACACCTATATCGAAAAGGATTCGGCCGTCAACGACCTGATCGACCGGATGCGCCACAGTGCGACGACGGCCCTCCTCGAACGGCTCGACACCATCGTGGTGGCCTCCGTCTCCTGCATCTACGGCCTCGGTTCCCCAGACTCCTATCTCAAGATGCACCTCTACCTCGAGCGAGGGATGGAGATCCGCCGAAACCGTCTTCTCGAGCGCCTCGTCGAGATCCAGTACCAGCGAAACGAGATCGACTTTCACCGAGGAACCTTCCGGGTGAAGGGCGACGTGGTCGACATCTTCCCCGCCTCCTACGAGGACCGGGCCGTACGGGTCGAGTTCTGGGGAGACACCATAGAAAAGATCCGTGAAATCGACCCGTTGACCGGTCATGAACTGACCCAGATCCCGTCAATGATCATCTATCCGGGGACTCATTATGTCCTGCCCCCGGACAAGCTCGAGGGAGCACTGGCCGGCATCGAGGAAGAGCTGACGGAGCGCATTGCCTATTTCCGGAGGAACAACCAGCTCGTCGAGGCCCAGCGCATCGAGCAGCGGACCCTGTTCGATCTCGAGATGATCCGGGAGGTGGGGTTCTGTCACGGGATCGAAAACTACTCCCGCCATCTGTCGGGGCGGGCTCCCGGGGAGCCTCCTCCGACCCTTTTCGACTATTTTCCGCCGGATTTTCTTCTTGTCATCGACGAAAGCCATGTGGCGATCCCCCAGGTGGGGGGCATGTACCACGGGGACCACTCCCGGAAAAAAAGTCTGGTCGAGTACGGATTCCGGCTGCCGTCGGCCTTCGACAACCGGCCGCTCACCTTTCCCGAGTTCGAGAAGATCATGCATCAGGCCCTCTTCGTGTCGGCAACCCCCGGGCCCTACGAGCTTGGGGCCTCCGGAGGGGTGACCGCCGAGCAGGTCATCCGTCCCACGGGGCTTCTCGATCCGGAGATCGAGGTTGTGCCGGCGCTCCATCAGGTGGATCATCTTCTGGGAGAGGTTCGTCGGACCGTAGCCCAGGGAGACCGGGTCCTTGTGACGACGCTCACCAAGCGTATGGCGGAAAATCTGACCGAGTATCTTGACGATCGGGGAGTCAGGGTCCGGTATCTCCATTCCGAGATCGACACTCTTGAGCGTATGGAGATCATCCGGGATCTGAGGAGGGGGGAATTTGACGTCCTGGTCGGGATCAACCTGCTTCGGGAGGGACTCGACCTCCCCGAAGTCTCTCTCGTGGCGATTCTGGATGCCGACAAGGAGGGATTCCTCCGCTCGCGGCGCTCCCTCATCCAGACGGCCGGTCGGGCGGCCAGGAATCTCAGGGGACGGGTGATCTTCTACGGCGATTCCGTCACGGGTTCCATGCAGGAAGCCATCGACGAGACGCGCAGGAGACGGGCAATTCAGATTGCATTCAACGAACAAAACGGGATCGTGCCGCGGGGAATTCAGAAGAACATCCCGGAGGCCCTCTATCATGTCTCGGAAAGCGATTACGTCACCGTCCCCGTCGCCGGGGAAGGGGATGAGGCCGGTCCGGAGGATTCACTTCCGGAGGGCGAGATCAGAAAGCGGATGGTTGCGGCGGCGGAGGCCCTGGATTTTGAGATGGCGGCCCACTATCGGGATTTGTTGCGGGCCAGGGGAGAGAGGCCGACAGGCGAAGGGATCGTGCTCAAGTCCCCCCGCGGCGGAGGACGTCGCAAGAAGAGGGACTGACACGCCGAGATTCAGGAGTTCCGGTAGATGTAGTAGCCCAGAAAGATCCCGAGGATGTTTAAAAGGTTGATGTGAAAGCTCAGTCCAAAGGCCAGGTCCAGCAAGACCAGATGGAGTGTGACTGGGTTGCTGATTCCGAAGGAGACTCGGGAGAGAAAGAGTGTGGCGATGGGGCCGGAGGGAAGAAAAGCGTTGAAGATGACGGTCAGGACGGAGCCGAGAACCGCCCCGGCAAAAATAAGAAAAAGAAGAAGACCAAAACCTTTTTTGACCTGTGCCACGCGGAGGAATTCCTTTCCGGATAATGAGCGACGAAGGAGATTTGCTTTCACCCGACTGCGGAGGAGCGCTTTCATTCTAGAGGGGTGAGGAAAAGGGGTCAAGCATTTTTGGCGCGGATCCCGATTTTTTAAAGAAATTCTAGTATTCCGGGGACCTACGCTTCTGTGACCCCGATCACTGATCCAAGGGGGCAGACCTCGCTTTTCAGGGTGAGAAGGATCGGGAAACGATGGACGCTGGCCCCCGACGAGGGCGAGCGTCCGTTCACAGGTCGGGGAATGGACATGTTCCCTGAATCAGAAATCGCAGAATCAGCCTATCCCAGTCCCGAGCCAAGGAGAACATTCCCCTTATTCTTGTCGTTCACATTCCCTCATACGATCTTTTTTTCCAATTCTTTCCTCATTTTTCATTTTTAAAATGAATTTCTTTCGGAGGTATTGACTCCGTTGTTAATATTCCAATATCATAATATTATGAAGAATGTAGATAAGACCATGGATAAAAAGGTCACGATAGGAGCCCGGTGTCTCCGGGTCCTGGGTCATCCGGTCCGGATCCATCTTCTTGAAATCCTGACCGAAGGGGAGCAGAGTGTGGGGGTTCTGGCCGAGGAGCTGGGTGTATCCCAGTCCAACCTCTCCCAGCATCTGGCAATTTTGCGCGATAAGGGGATCCTTGCGGACAGACGGTCGGGCCATCAGGTCTTCTACCGTCTGGCGGATCCGAGAATTCCCCAGTTCTTTTCCATGATGAAGGAGATATTCTGCCGATGAAGATCCCTCCCCTCAAAAGTCCGGCCGTCGTCTTTGCGGCGGTTTTTTCCCTTGTTGCCGGGCCGGTCCATGCCTTGACCCTATCGGAAGCGGTTCGAGCCGCCATTGACGGCAATCCGGATCTCCGGGCGGCCCGTCTCGACGAAGAGGCCCAGAAAACCCGCAGCGTGCAGGCTGTCGGAACCTACCTGCCGACTCTGGCGGTAGGGGAAAGTTTCATTTCGACCAACAATCCTCTGACATCCTTCGGAATCCTTCTGAACGAAGCCCTGGTCACATCGACCCAGTTTTCAAACCTGAACGCCCTGAATAATCCGGCCAACACCCAGACATTCGGCTTTCAGGCCCAGCTCTCCGAGACGATCTTTTCCGGGGGAGGACGCTTTCACGGGCTCCGGGCGGCCAACCGGCAGAGCGCCGCACGCCATGAGATGGTTCGCTGGAAGGAGCAGATGCTGGTCGAGCAGACCTCGCGCGCCTTTCTGGACGTTCTGCTCGCCTCAGATCGGGTTTCGGTTCTGAACGAGATGGTCCGGGCGGCCCGGGAGGAGGAGAAGATCGCGCGGGACAATGTCGCGGCTGGTAAGAGCGTTCGCGCCGAATATCTCGCGGCGGGGGTCCATGAGAAGCACCTCGAAGTCCGTCTTCTCCAGGCCCAGAAGGATGTGACTCTGGCGAGGATCCGTCTGGCGAGGCTGATGGGACAGAAGACGAATTCAGGGACTCTCATACGGGATCCGGAGCTTCTCGGCCGGGCCG
This sequence comes from Nitrospirota bacterium, assembly GCA_023481175.1. GTDB lineage: Bacteria > Nitrospirota > Leptospirillia > Leptospirillales > Leptospirillaceae > UBA4572. The sequence goes on along the minus strand of JAMCWM010000023.1, from coordinate 8,255 downwards.
AGACTGCCTATCAGAGCTTGGGAGAGAGGGGCGTCGAGGCCCTTGTCGGCCAGGCCCTCTCCGATCGCCCGGACTACCTGGCACTGGAAAAGGAAATTTCGGCCCGCCGTGAAATGGCAAGTGGGGCCCTGGCCGGATTTTTCCCTCAGGTGAGCGCCCAGGGGCTCTACAACGAATACAATCCCACTCTGGCCTGGGGCAAGCAGGACTACACGGTGATCGGTCAGGTCCAGTGGAACCTCTTCAACGGAATGTCCGACAAGGAAAAGCGCCAGCGGGCCTCGCTCTCTTTGCTTGAGGCCGAATACCGGAAAGAAGACCGGCGAAACGCGCTCATCTATGATGTCCGGGCTGCATGGGCCGAAAGCGAAACCCTGTTCGGCGCCCTGAAGGTGGACCAGGGACGGCTGGAGGAGGAGTCCGAAGAGCGCCGGATAGTCCACGAGCGCTACCGCGTGGGCCTCGTCCGTTTCGCCGACATGCTCCGCTCCGATGTCGCCTATCGGCGGGCCCGCCTACGTCTTCTCAGCGACCGGACCCGATTCGTGGAGGCGGTCCTGGCCCTCAAGAAGGCCGTCGGAGCCTTGTCCGAGAAAGATCCAGTCTTCCGGAGTCCCTGACGGAAGAGAGGGGGAGTGTTCGTGGAGGCAGGTCCGTATTCGGCCGGGAATGAATGTCGATATGATGAAAAGAGGTGAGAGGGCAATGTCTTGTCTGAGTGGCCGGGTGGCTCCCGGCTCCGTGGTTGGAATCATGGGAGGCGTTCTCCTTTTGGGGATTTTCACCCTGGGAGGGTGTTCTCGCGGAGAAAAGGCCACCTCCCCTCCGAGCGCGCCACCCTTGGCCGTCCGGGTCATCTCTCCCGAAGCCTCCGGAAACACCCGGGAGATCTCTGTCGCCGGCGTCGTCCGGGGGATTCATGAAGCCGACCTGACCGCTCGGGTGGAGGGGCAGGTGGAACGAATTCCGGTCCACCTCGGAGAGAAAGTCGCAAAAGGGCAAATTCTGATCGTCCTGTCCGGACAAACCTACGCCTCGCATCTTTCCCGGGCCCAGGCGGCGCTGGCTTACGCCCGGACAAACTTTGCACGGATTGACCATCTCTTTCGCGACGGAAGCGCTTCCCGCTCCGAATGGGACCGGGCCAAGCAGGCGCTTGACGTGGCGACAGCCGAAGAGAAAGGGGCCTCTGCCCAGCTGTCATGGACCCGGGTCCTCGCGCCCTTTGCCGGTCGGGTTGCCCACCGGGCCGTGCATAGGGGGGATGTCGTCCATATCGGGATGCCGCTCCTCTCCGTGATCGACTCCTCGCGTCTCGAAGTCGTGGCCCACATTCCCGACGCCAATGTCGGGTTCCTGAAGATCGGTCTTCCGGTTCGCTTCGAGGTTGACGGAGAAGAGCGCTCCGGGCGCATCAGGGAGATTTCTCCCCGTTCGGATCCCCTGACTCACACGGTGACGGTGAAGGTTCTCCTCGACGCCGCCTCCGGAAAAAGTCCAGAAAAGAAAACCTCACGATTCCATGGGGTTGATCACCTCGTGGGGGTGTACGGCAAGCTCTATATTCCTGTCTCGGGAAATCCGGGGCTCTTCATCCCAGCAGGGGCGGTCATCGACCACGAAGGTCTCCATGAAATCTTCGTGGTGACAAACGGCCACGCGGAGCTCCGGTATGTTCGGACGGGCCGTTCGGAAAACGGAAAGGTCGAGGTCCTTTCCGGTCTTTCCGCCAAGGAAAAAATCGTCGCGGCCCCCCCTTCCTCCCTTGAGGACGGACGGGCGATCGTGGAGCAGGCAAAATGAAGAAAAATGAAGGAGAGGAACCCTCCGGAAGAGCCCTAGGGATCGCCGGACGGATCGCTCATTTCTTCATCGACTCCCGCCTGACGCCGATCTTCGTGATCGTCGCCCTTCTGGTGGGAGCCTTGGCCATCTTTCGGACTCCCCGGGAGGAGGATCCTCAGATCCGCGTTCCGATGATGGATCTCTTTGTGTCCTACCCGGGAGCCTCTCCCCGGGAGGTGGAGAAGAGCATCACCGAGCCTCTCGAGCGGCATCTGGACCGCCTCAAGGGCGTCAAGGCGGTCTACTCCCAATCGATGCGGGGAAGGACGGTGGTGACCGTCCGTTTCCGGGTCGGTCAGCCCATGAACGACAGCCTGGTGAAGGTCTACAACGAGGTCATGAAGGCCCGGGCCTACCTTCCCGAGGGAACCGGCCCGATCCTCGTGCGTCCGAAGGACATCAACGATGTTCCCGTGCTGGCGGTGACCCTCTCCTCCCGGACGGAATCGGATTTTGTCCTGACCCGGATTGCCACGCGGGTCGTCTCCCGGCTTAAGCGGATCCCCGGGACCGGTTCGGTTTACACCATCGGAGGTCGCCACCGGATGATCCGGGTTCAGCTCGATCCCTCGGCGATGAAGGCCTTCGACCGGTCGGCGGTCGATATCGCGGGGGCCATGACCCGCTCGAACATCAGCCTCTCCATGGGGAGCTTCGACCGCAACGACACCTCCTTTCGGGTCAACCTCTCGGGAAGCCTCAAGACCGCCGACGATGTCCGAAACCTCGTGGTGGGTGTCTCCGGGGGGAGAACCATACGCCTCTCCCAGGTGGCCACCGTCAGCGACGGTCCCGAACCGGTCTCCCACTATCTCTGGCTGGGATACGGTCCCGGCCGTCCCGGTGTCCCTGACGAGACGGCGGTGACGATCGCCCTGGCCAAAAAGAAGGGCATCAACGCGGTGACCGTCTCCCGGGCAGCCCTCCGGAAGGTCCGCGAGCTCCAGAAAACCCTGATCCCCTCCGATGTGACTGTGACGGTGACCCGAAACTACGGCCACACCGCCAACGAAAAGGCGAATGATCTTCTTCTGCATCTCCTGATCGCCACGGCTTCGGTCATCCTGCTCATCGGGGTGGCGCTTGGCCTCCGGGAGACCGGGATCGTGGCCGTCGCCATTCCGGTGACCCTCTCCCTGACCCTGTTCTTCTCGATGATGATCGGGTACACAATCAACCGGGTGACCCTCTTCGCCCTGATCTTCTCGATCGGGATCCTTGTGGATGACGCCATCGTCATCGTGGAGAACATCTATCGCCATTTCCATTTTCTGGGAGGGCGTCATGATCGGCAAACTTTGATCGACCGGGCGATCGTGGCCGTCTCCGAGGTGGGCAATCCCACGATCCTCGCCACCTTTACCGTCATCGGGGCCCTTCTGCCCATGGCTTTCGTGAGCGGCCTGATGGGGCCCTACATGCGGCCAATTCCGGTTAACGCCTCGGTGGCGATGCTCGGATCACTCCTGGTGGCCCTGATCGTGACACCTTACATGGCGATCCGGCTCATACGGCCCGGCGCAAAAGAAAAGACGGGGACCGGAAAGATCGAGCTGAAAATCCGCCATCTTTACCGTCTCCTCATGGAGCCCCTCCTTAACTCCCCCAAGAAGCGGTGGACCTTTCTGGGAGGAGTGGTCATCCTCACCGTGGGATCGATGCTCTTCTTCTATTCCCGGACCATCCTGCTCAAAATGCTTCCCTTCGACAACAAGAGCGAAGTCGACGTGGTGATCGACATGCCGGCGGGGACGACGCTCGAACGGACAGCGGCCGTGGCCCACGCCCTCGAAACCGTTGTCAGGAAAAATCCCTATGTCCGGACCTACGAGGCCTATGTGGGAACCGCCAGTCCCTTTGATTTTAACGGGTTGGTCCGCCACTACTATCTTCGTTCCGGAAAAAGAGTCGCCGAGCTCCATCTCGACCTTCTTCCCAAGAGCCGGCGCTCCCTGGGGAGCCACGCCATTGCCGAGGGGATCGAGCGGAGCCTGAGTGGTCCCGCGGCCTCCCTGGGAGCCCGGATCAAGGTTGTGGAGGTGCCCCCCGGGCCTCCCGTCTACGCGCCGATCACTGCCGAACTCTACGGATCGAACTATGACATCCTGGTGAAGGAAGGACGTCATTTGGCCGACCTCTTCCGGACGACGCCGGGGATCGTGGACGTGGATACCTCCCTCCGGGACTCCCAGACGCTCTATCGGGTGGTCGTCGATCAGGAAAAGTCGGCTTTGTCGGGGGTGTCCCCGAAAGACGTCGCCCAGGTTATGGGCCTCGCCCTCCACGGGATGAGCGGAACCCTTCACACCGAAACGGGGAAGGGCCATGTTCCAATCCTGATCGAGTATCCGGTTCGGGATCGCTCCAACATCCGGGATCTTGCGAGCGTCTTCGTCCGGGGAAGCGGAGGCCATCTGATCCCGGTCCGTTCCCTGGTCAAGATCGAGCGGAGGACCACGGAGCAGCCGATCTTCCGAAAAAACCTGAGGCCTGTGGTTTACGTCACAGGAAACACCATCGGATCCTCCCGGAGTCCGGTTTATGCCGCCGTCGACCTCTCCCGCAGGATCGCCTCTGATGCCCGCGCCCACGGGGTGGTCCTCCGACAGATTTTCACCGGCTATCCCTGGTCCACTTCGGGAATGACGGTCCGGTGGGGAGGGGAATGGCAGGTGACCTTCGTCACCTTCCGGGACATGGGAATCGCCTTCGGGGCGGCCATTATCCTGATCTATCTCCTGATCGTGGCCGAGTTCGAGAGCTTTGTCACCCCTCTCGTGATCATGAGCCCCATTCCGCTTGCGCTTATCGGGGTCATTCCGGGCCACATCCTTCTGGGCTCAAACTTCACCGCCACCTCCATGATCGGATTCATTGCCCTGGCGGGGATCATGGTGCGGAATTCAATTCTTCTCGTCGATTTTCTCCACGCCAAGAGGGCAGAAGGGATTCCGATACGCCAGGCCATTCTCGAGACGGGGGCGGTCAGGACGCGGCCGATCCTGCTCACGGCGGCGGCCCTGATCGCCGGGTCCTTCGTCATCCTCTCCGACCCCATATTCCGGGGGATGGCGATCGCCCTGCTCTTCGGGTCGGTGGTCTCGACCCTTCTGACGCTATTCGTCGTTCCCCTCCTGATCCTTCTGGTGGAGGGGAAGTCCTGGGAGGCGGGTCGGCGGTCTCCGGAACTCCTGGAAACGGGGTCCGGAAATCCGGTATTACCCGGGACAGCATTGAAAGAATGATCTCAACCTGTAATAAAAAGGAGTCGACAATGTCCATTGAACGGATGATCCGGGCCCTGGCGGGAACACTCATTCTGGTGAGCCTTATCCTGTCGGTCTATGTTTCGAGAAACTGGTTGTGGCTTACGGCCTTTGTGGGAGCCAATCTCCTCCAGTCATCCCTGACCCGCTGGTGTCTGGCGGAGAGCATTCTCCGGAAGATCCTGAAACGCCCCCGTCCGGACGGCGCGGAAGGATGCGGGGTCTAGAAAGGAGAGGGCCATGAAAACCCAGGTGATCCGGCGCCACGGGCCCTTGGGGCCCGATACGCTTGAGCTCGTGGAACGGCCGGTTCCGGAGCCGGGAGCGGGCGAGGTGCTCGTCCGCGTCCTGGCGTGCGGGGTCTGCCGGACCGATCTGCATGTGGTGGAAGGAGATCTTCCTGTCCAGCCCGGAGAGGGGATCCCGGGCCACGAAGTGGTGGGGGAGATTGTCCGGAACGGGCCTGGTACGAGGGGCCTTTACCGGCCCGGGGACCGGGTCGGGATCGCCTGGCTCTACCGGGCCTGCGGCCACTGTCCCTACTGTCGGAGAGGGGATGAAAATCTGTGTCTTTCCCCCGTGTTTACCGGATACCACCGACCCGGAGGCTATGCGGAGTTCGCGGTGGGGGACGAGGCCTTCTGCTATCCCTTGTCTTCCGACACCGATCCCGTCCTCCAGGCACCGCTTCTCTGCGCCGGGATCATCGGGTACCGGGCCTTCGCCCAGTCGGGGCTCGGGGCCGGTCAGCGCCTGGGACTCTATGGATTCGGGGCCTCCGCCCATCTGGTCCTTAAGCTCGCGAAGTCTTCGGGTCTCACCGTCCATGTCGCCACCCGCGGTGGACGGCATCGGCAGTGGGCCATCGAGGCCGGGGCCGACTGGGTGGGCGAGAACGCCGCCTCCGTTCCGCCAGAGCCGCTGGACGGGGCGATCCTCTTCGCGCCGGCAGGGGAACTGGTTCCCGGGATCATGGCCGCCCTCGACCGGGGCGGGATTCTCCTGACCGCGGGGATCCACCTGACGGATATCCCTTCTCTCAACTACCAAAGGGAGCTTTTTTTTGAAAAGCGTCTGCGGTCGGTGACGGCGAATACCCGGGAGGACGGAAGGAGATGGCTAAACCTGGCCCGTGAGCGTGCCCTTGTTCCCGAGGTGGCGGTGTATGGACTGGATGAGGCGGGTCGGGCTCTCGAGGATCTCAAGAACGACCGTCTCAAGGGTGTAGCGGTCTTGAAGGTGAGCTGAAGAGAGGCCTCGTGACAGGAGGCCTCTCCCTTGCATTTTGGCTTTGATGGAGTTATTTGACGTCGACGTCGACCGAGGCCCGGGCCTTCAGAAGGTCGTGATGGCGCGAAGCGGCCCGGAGCATGATGGTGTGGTGGCCGCTGGGCAGATTGAGGGTTACCGGATCGTCGTGGGTGGCCTCGAGGAAGTTGCCGTCCACGAAAATGTGGACATGATTGGCCCGGCCTTCCTTGTGATAGGCGTACTTGACCCGGACTTTTGGCGAGACGGTCGCGCCGTTTTTTGGTGACAGGATCTTGATGGTGGTCTTGGCCAGGGCCGGCGAGACGGGAAGAAGAAGGAGGGCAGCAGCCAGGGCGGCTGTTGTCAGCTCCTTCAAACGGTGGGAGGCGATATCCTTCCGGTCTCCAGGGGATTGGGCATTTTTTTTGGCTTCGATCATCGTGTCCTCCTCGTATTAAAGTCAATGATTCCTGTTATCATCCATGAATTGATCGAACCCCCATGGATGCAAGAACTGTTTGCGGATTGGAATGAACGATGGTTCAACTCTACCACCCGAACCTCTTCCCGTAAAGGAATATAAAGGGAGCCGTCCACCTGGCGGATGCCGTTGACGAAATCCCTCCGGGTCCATTAAAATCTGAAAATGGGGGCGGCGATTGTCTGAAGCTGTTCCTATCCTGTCATTCCTGGTTTTCTCTCACGGGGCGATGCAGTCCCGACATTCCGATAAAAATCGTGATCCGCCATGAGGCCTACGCCCTTTTTGCGGATTTGAAAAAGGAGATTTTGCAATGCCTACGCTGACCATCATGCCTTCCGGAAAAACCCTGGAGGTTCCTGCCGGGACAACGCTTCTCGAGGCCATTATTTCATCGGAGCCGGGAATCGGGCACAAATGCGGAGGGAAAGCCTCCTGCGGAACCTGTCATATCTTCGTGACGGAGGGTCGGAAGAGCCTTTCCAAGATCGACAGGGTCGAAAACGAGCGGCTCGACGCGGTGGTGGGGGTGGGGTCCAAGTCCCGACTGGCCTGTCAGGCCCGTGTGGGAGAGGAGAACGTCACGATCGAGATCCTGGGATTCGCGTCGGGATTCTAAATTCTTGGGACGCCCGCTTTAACCTGTGTCGGGTAATGGTATCCCCCCCCTTCCTCCCGCTTTTCTCGTTCTTTGGGCAAATGGAAGGGGGATTCCGGCGGCGGCCTGGAGTCAGGCCGCGTCGGTTCGCTTCTGCGCCGACTCCCCGACTTCTGGAAAAGCGGTCATTCTATAATCCGCATGTGTCGCTGCTTTCAATATTTTTATGCCGCATTTGAGATCGCGTTCTCCGAGCCCCCGCAGGAGAGGCGATGGAGCACGGATTGCGTCCCCATGTTTTCCGGATCGCCATGGCTCCAAACGGAAGCTGTCCCGCCTGTATCAGAAAACTGACCCTCGGTCCGCTCGAGCCCTTGGGGGCCTGCTGGAGGATTTGGGAATGGATGCCCAAGAGGCGAGGGGCGTCGGAGTCCCGTTTCTTGCGTTTGGAGCCTGATGCCGGTCCCAACAGAGCCGAGCCATTTTTTCCTGGACTGATGTGGTTTGATCCAATCGCGCGGCAAACCTCGCCCGAAAGGCGCGGGGAAGGATAGCGCGGACGGCATGGCCGTCCCTGTCGTGGCTTTTAGTGTGGCGTCTTCTGCTGTTCGATGTACTGGCGAATCACCCCAATGGGGGCTCCCCCACAACTTCCGGCAAAGTAGCTGGGGGACCAGAGCGATCCTCCCCACAGTTTTTTCTGAATCCGAGGGTATTTTTTCCTCCGGATCAATCGACTGGAGACACCCTTCAGGCTGTTGACCAAGGAAGAAACCGAAACCTTCGGCGGATAATGGACCAGCAGGTGAACATG
>JAMCWM010000055.1 GCA_023481175.1 Nitrospirota bacterium | reverse complement strand
CTCCCTCGTCAGACTAAAGACGGACTCCTGGTTCGGTACCAAGAAAACGCGACGTATGGCGAGAACGACAGGAAAAAGGATACCCCATTTTCATTCTGCAGGGTGAGCCCTGCTCATGACGACTAAAGCCTCTCTAAAATCATGGCGAGGCTCCGGCTGCTCCCTCCCGGGAGCGGCCGGGATACCCGCCCATCCTGCTGAAAATATTTTCTTCTCCTTCTTCATCCTTAGCACCGCTCAAGATCTCAAACGGGATATGCTATCCTGTGAATCCAGAAAGTCTGCCATCCCCAGACAGGATAGCGAAGCCCGCTTCTGGACAAACGGAAAGGACCCGCCATGTTGGACGACATCCTCCACCGCTCCCCGATTCCCTTTCTGGTCGCCGGAGAATGGCAGGACAGCAGCTCCCGAATCTCTCCCCACCGTCTTGACTCCTTCACAAAAAAACTGCCGGGTTTTCCGGGGGAGCGACCCGCCTGGACTGTCGCCAGGCCTGGAACCGAAGATGTCCTGAGGGCGGCCGACTCTGTTTCCGTAGGCCAAAGAATCCTTTCTTCCCTGCCTCGCCATCGGCTGCGGGAGATTCTGGATCGGACGGCCACACTTCTGGCGGATCACAGGAACTTCCTGGCCGGACTGATCTGCGCCGAGGTCGGGAAACCTATTTCAGCCGCCCTGTCCGAGGTCGACCGGGCCATCACCACCTTTCGCGTGGCAGCCTCTTGTACAGAAACCGACGGATTTGCCTCCCTTCCAGGGGAGATCGTTCCCCAGGGGACCGGCATGCTTGGGCTCGTGGATCGCGTCTCGAATGGACCGGTGCTTGCGATCACTCCTTACAATTTCCCACTCAATCTCCTTGCCCACAAGGTCGCACCGGCCATTGCCACCGGAAGTGCTCTTATCGTCAAACCCGCCCCCCTGGGGATGACAGTGGCCATCGCCCTGGGGGCTCTTCTTCTCGAGGCCGGCCTTCCTCCCGAAGCCCTGTCGGTATTGCCTTGCGATTTGCCCGATGCCGAGCGTCTCATCTCGCATCCCGCCCTGCCTGTCATTTCCTTTACGGGATCGGCCCTCGTCGGATGGAACATCCGGGACCGCGTTCCACGGAAAAAAGTCCTGCTCGAACTGGGGGGAAGCGCCGCAGTCATGGTTTGGGAAGACGGATGGTCGACCGATCTGCTCGACCGCCTGCTGGCAGGCGCCTACGCCTACGCGGGACAGGTCTGCATCTCAATCCAGAGAATTCTCGTCGCACGTCCCCTTTATGAGCGGGTCCGCGACGGTCTGGTCGAAAAAATACGGGGACTCGACGCGGAAGGACGGATCGGGGACCTCTCATCGCCCCGAACCCTGATGGGGCCGCTCATTCGGCAAAGCCATGCGGACAACGTCAGAAAAAAAGTGGAGGAGGCTGTCGGACGGGGCGGAAGGCTCCTTCTGCCGCTCCGGCAGGAGGGAACACTTCTCTATCCGACCCTTCTCGCCGAAACCTCGGCCGAATGGCCAATCGAACAGGAAGAGATCTTCGGTCCGGTCGCAACGATCAATTCCTTCGAAACCCCCGAAGAGGCGATTGCACGTATCAACCACTCCCGGTACGGGATCCAGGCCGGGATCTTCAGCCGCTCGATCGACCGGGCCATCGGATGGGCCAGGAAGATCGAGGCGGGCGGAGTCCTTATCAATGAGATCCCGACATTCCGGCTCGACCACTGGCCTTACGGAGGGATCAAGGAGTCCGGATTGGGATTTGAAGGGGTCCGCTATGCCATGGAGGAAATGACCCGGCCCCGACTGCTGGCGATCCGGATCCCTCTCTCCTAATTCGGCTCGGGGGATCCCGAAATTCGGGAGAACTCCTGAACGCGCTCCCGGGATCCCACGATGAGAGCCACCCGTTGGTGAATGTGCGTGGCCGGAAGTTCAAGGATGGGTTTTTGGCCGTTTGTGGCAAGCCCCCCGGCCGCCCGTGCGATGAAGGCCATGGGAATGGCTTCGAAGAGAAGACGCAGTTTCCCTTCCGGATGGCCTCCACCGTTCCCTTTTGGGAGATCTCCGGGATAGATGTAGATCCCTCCCTTGAGAAGGTTGCGGTGGAAGTCCATGACGAGGGCCCCCACATAACGGGCGCTCCACGAAGAATGGGAGTGGAGGGTATCGACATAGGCCTGAACCCCCCGGTCCCACCGGGTATAGTTGGCGGTGTTGATGCTGACGATTTGTCCCCCGCCATCGGGAAATCGGACCGGACCCGGTAGCGGCAGGAATCCTCCCGATGCGGGATCGAGAGCGTACATCCGCACCTCCTCACGGAAAGCGACCACCATGAGGGTCGAAACGCTGTATAGGACATAGACGGCGCAAACCACATCCTGGACGGATTCGAGAATGGCCCTCGAAGGATCCTCGTTCCCATCCCTCGACCTGTACAAGGCAAAGATCGATCCGACAGGGCCTGAAACGGCCAGATTGGAAGAGCCGTCGAGGGGATCCATCGCCACATAGAACGAATCCGTGGGACAGGGAAAAACTTCGGGCTTTTCCCTCTCCTCCGAAACCAGCACAGAAACTCTTCCGGAGGCTCCCAACAAGCCGGAAAAAACCTCCTGGGCGATTTCGTCAAAGGCCTGGACCTCTTCGCCCTGGACATTGACCTGCCCCGAACTTCCCGTCAGTCCGTGAAGAGGACCCAGAGCAAGCCTGTGGGAAACCTCCCGCCCCCCTTCGGCGACACTCTCGAGGATTTCCCTCACTGCGATCCGCTCACCGGTCGTAAAATCCGGAGCCTTTTCAATGAACTCCTCAAGAGAAAGCCGGCTCTCTCTTTCATGGTGAATCTTCCGACCCGACCTGTTTTCCTGCAAACGAATCCTCCTTCTTAACTGACTGGGTCCCGGGCCCTACCCTGCAATTCCGTGGTCGTCCGCCCATGAATCGAGATCCATGAGAAGAATGGCCACGTCCCGCGGTGAAAGAATCACATGGGGACTTCGTCCTTTTTTGATCTGCTGGTCGATCTCGCGTATCCGCTGCCTTGCCCGAAGAAAGTTGGAGGGATCGGAAAGAAGGGAATCGGATCCGGACCGGAGGCGAAGAAACTCCTCCCGGATGCTTCTGACATCGCGCTGAAAATCCTTCTCCCGCGAACACTCCTCGCAGTACCAGCGCGGTGCCTGATCGTCCACCGCCGACAAGCGGTTGTAGGCGCGATCAAAAAAGTCATGCCCCAGGGAAACCTTGTAGAGAACCGAGCTGACTCGGCAGCACGAGTCGCAGCGTCCGGGCTGGTCTGTCTTTTCCATCGTCATCGCCCTTCCGACAAGAGGGAGGATGAGGCCGAAGGATCTTCCTGGCGAAGGGTTTCCTCCCAGATCCCCTGAAGATGATCCAGGGTCCGCTCAAAGGTGGTCAGATAGAAATCCCGCCCTGATGAGGGAGGGGCTCCCTCCCGGATGTACCCCATGAAATGGCGGTTGGTCCGGTTCAAGGCAATTTTTGAACGAACGATCCTCAGAATTTCAATGATTTCCTGGTTTCTTCCGGGATGAACGCGAAGGAGGGAGTCGCGCACATGACATTCCCAGCTATCAAAGAGGGACAGGAGACGGGTCATCTCCTGATTATCCCCTTCTCCAGGTGCGAAGCACCATTCGGGGGCGCCATCCTCTGTCTCCATCGGCAGAATTGCCACCTGTCGGACGAGTTCTCCGACGCCTTTTCTGATCTGATCGAATGGGTTATCCACCCTCTCCTCTTCTCATTTTATTCCCAACCTGTGGGTGCCAAACTCTTCGGGATGGTCCCATTCTACTCCCTCTCCCATCCTGAGAGAAAGGCGTCGACCGAAGCCGCCAACGCCGGAAGGCTGTAGCCCCCTTCCAGAAAGCAGGCCGAAAGACCCCGTTCCCGTTCCGCAAGGACCTCTCCAATACGGCGGTAGGTTTTTTCCGTCAACGCCATGTCTCCCAGAGGGTCTGCCACATGACCGTCGAAACCGGCGCTCACCAGAACCGTCGCAGGGGCAAATCTGTCCCATCGGGGCAGAATCCACTCCTCCAGGACTGTCCGGTAATCCTCGTCGTCGGTCCCGGCCGGAAGTGGAATGTCCAGCACGCCCTCTCCCAAAGGGCCTTCCCGATTTTCACGGCCGGACCCTGTGCCGGGATAGAAGGGATAGCGGTGAGTGCTGATGAAAAGGAACTGTTGCTGAGGGAGGAGGCGGGTCAGGATATCGAAGGTCCCGTTTCCATGATGGACATCGAAGTCGAGAACGAGAATTGTCTCGGAGGGATTGGCCTGTACGCGCAAGACCGCCAGGGCGGCGAGATGATTGAGCGCACAGAACCCCATCCCTCCATGGAAATGGGCATGGTGGCCCGGCGGACGAAGCGCGCAGAAGACCCGACGAACCGTTCCGGTCGGAACGGCTGAAAGATCCCGCAGGGCTCCCGCGATCTCCCGGAGTGCCCGGAGTGTGGGAGGACCGACCCGGGTATCTCCGTCAAGGTTGACCGAAGGAGCCGAGGGGGTAAGGGATTCCAGAAAATCGACATGGTGGAAGTCGTGGCTTGCCCGGTAGGCGGAAAGATCAGGTTCCGGACGAAGGTCGAGGAATCGCCCTTTTCCTTTTTTCACACGGGATTCGAGAACCGGGAGGAGACAGGAGAGGCGGGCCGGCGACTCGGGATGATCCGGTCCGCTGTCGTGGGAAAGACCGGCGTATCCGAAAAAGTAGTCCGCCTGGGAGCGGCTCATGGGAATACGAGAACCGGGAAAGGGAGCGAGGAGGCCTCCCTGGCCCACGCCTCGAGTCGCTCCACCGGAACCTTACGGACACCCTCCATAGCGGGGGAACGGGCGACACTGTAAAGATGCCAGGCCCCGATTCTCGCCCCCATCTTGGCCCATCCGGACACCTTTTCCAGAAGAGGATCCCAGAGATCCCTTCCGGCTGTGAATGACTCTGCCTCTCCTGGACTCCCGTAGTCGAGGATCATGGTCTGGATCGTGACGGGAAGGTCGGCCACCACCTGATCGAGTCCCTGCATCATTCGCTCAAAGGGAACCCGGGAGCGGTTGATGAAGTCGAAGAGTTTCCGGTCGGCCGCATCGAGCTTCAGCCATATTTCTCCTGGCCCTTCCTCCAGAAAGATCTTTCTTGTCCATAACCGGGCATCGCGGGGAAAGAGGCCGCTTCCATTCGTGATAAGACGAAGGATCGGGTGAGATCCTCCGTCCCCTTCCCGCCCTGACAGGAACTGGCGAACGGCCAGGGAAACCTCCCGGAAGGCTGGAGCCAGAGTAGGCTCCCCATCCCCGGAAAAGGCGATGTCCTTCACCGCCCTCAGCTCCTGGGGAAGTGCCCCGAAAGAGGTCTCCCGGAAAAAAGTCCCCGAATCCATGGCAGAGAAGAGAAGACCTAGCTCCTCCATGACCCCCTCGAGAACCGGAAGACGTTTCATCTCCATTTCCGGAACCATCCGGTCGACTTGGCAGTAGATGCAGTCGAAGTTGCATCCCTTGTCGAGATTCAGGTTGATCCCGATGGAGAGCCCGCCCGACCGTCTCGACAGGACCGGATAGACCGTGCGGAAGGGATGCCCTTCCAGCATAAAGAGACGGGAATGATCGGCATGAAGGGAGGCTACTGTCGCCATAGGGGCATCCATGCGTCTTTCTTCATGAGGTGGGAGCGGTCTGGAGTCAGGGGGGGAAGTATGAAGGGCCGCTCTCCGGAACCGGTCAACACCGTCACATTGAGGGGGCCGGAGGGAACCTTTCCTCCGCCGAAGGCGTGAAGGGCTCCTGTGGCCAGTTCTCCCATCCGGGACGAAACCTCCCTTTCTGTCGTCAGGATACAGACAAGGGGACCGTCGAATCCATCGGGCCTGAATGCGACTCCGGAGGTCCGGATGTGGTCTTCCAGATGACGGTTGTCCGACTGGTCACGCCCCACAATGACCCACTCCCCTTCATCGAAGCGAAAGTGCCTTCCGTAACGCAGCAGGGAGGCCACCGGGAGGCGACTCGCCCCCTTCCGGCCCTTCTCTTGCCAGTCGATCGCCACAAAATCTCCGACACGCTCCTTGAAATGGGAATCCGTCAGGAGACATCCCCCGGCAGGAGAAGGCATGACCGATAATCCAAGACGACGGGCCAGGGCCATCTGGGGCTTCCGGGAACGACCCGCCCAACCGAAGAGACGGCTCCTGTCCACGATCCCCTTCTTTTCCGGAAGCGTCTCGGGAAGGAGCTTCGCCGACAAGGGACGAAGAACAAGCCCTTCCATCCCGGAGTCGGCATCGATGGCTTCGATGGAGCGCTTTTTCTGAGACATGGGACGCTGTCCAAGCACCTCGCCCGTCACAAGAAAAGAGGCCCCAACTTCCTCCATGAAGGCCTTTCCCATGGCAAACATGTGAATCCGGCAGTCGATGCAGGGATTCATGGCGCTCCCATAGCCGTATTTGGGTTTGGCCAAGATTTCCAGAAACCCCTCTCCCTTGGGCCGGGCCACCAGAGGGACGCCGATTTCCGAAGCCATTTTCTCCGCCATGGAGTCGCATCCGAAGGGACTTTCCAGGTGAAGCGCCACGAGGGAAACCCCCATATTCCGGAGGATCAACCCTGCCAGAGAGGAATCCAGCCCCCCGGACAGGAGAAGGACTCCCTTAGACATTTTTATCCGTGTCCATAATCACCTCGTGGATCTCAAGGACATTCGGACCAGAGAACATCTCCTTGGGCGGTCTCTGGGAGTGTGCCTGCCGGAAGGAATCCGAACGGGTCCAGGCTTCGAAAGCCTCCACAGATTCCCAGAAGGTCATGACGGAATAGAACTCGGAGTCCACCGGCCGAAGGATCAGATTCCTGATGAATCCCGGGAATCCATCGATCATCCCCTTGCGGTTTTTGAACCGCTCTTCGAACTCCGCTTCATGGCCTTTTGCGACCCTTATCCTGTTTGCGACAACAATCATCGGGCAGTCCTTTCTTTATTGATTGGCCGGATCTCTTTTTAGCATTATACCAGAGCCTGACACCCAAAATACCGGGCCATCCCTTTCAGGAGCGGGAGTGTCGCCCGGGAAAGGTCGGAAGATAGCTGACGGATGGCGACATCTGTTTGGGCTGCGGAAAAAGTCTCATGAAGAGATAGATTTCCTCGGGAACCTCCGTGGAGATGGGGATGTCAAACCTCCGAAGCTCTTCGACCGTCAGTGGATAATCGTGCGTGAAGTGCCCCGTGGCCAGAAGATTGGCGAGTCCCCGGGCCTTCTCCTCCGGCATGCGCTTGGACAGAAGACCGGTCACCCCGTCGGCAAGCTGGCGGATGGCTTTTTCGGAGACATCGGCCAGGATCAGGGTCTTGTCGTCGATCTCGTCATGGCTTTTGCGCTCGAGGACGCGCAGGATGGAGGCGGCCGGGAACTCCCCGATCTGGGGGTCAACCGGACCGAGAACCGCGTTTTCATCCATCACGATTTGCGAGGCGGACAGCGCGATCAGGGTTCCGCCGCTCATGGCGAAGTGGGGAACGAACACTGTGACGGGAGCCTTCCGGTTCGCCAGGGCATGGGCGATCTGCATGGCGGCCAGAACAAGCCCCCCCGGAGAATGAATGATGAGGTCGATCGGGGTTTCGGGATCGGTCATCTTGATCGCACGCAGGATCTCCTCGGAGTCCTCAACGTTGATGTAGCGAAGAATGGGAAAACCGAGAAGGTTCATCGTCTCCTGCCGGTGGACGAGGGCAATGGCCCGCGACCCTCTGGAACGCTCGAGGTTCCTGAGCGCCTGGCTACGGGCATACTCGAGCATCCTGCGGGACATGATCGGCTGGATCATCATCAGAATGAAAAAAAGCCATATCAGATTTCCCAACTGCACGCCTCACCTCAATCTTGATCCAGAGTTTGACTTTAACGGCCCACCCCGCCAGAATGAGCGCATGGACCTTATTCCAAAAAAACTCGTTTTTGCCCTGACCGGACTTCTTCTGGCCGGCCTGGTCGTGGCTGAAAAGCCGGCCACGGCAGTCGCAGCCGGAGAATTTGCCTGGCAAAGCCTTTCCTTCGACGGAGGGGTTGATCC
Source organism: Nitrospirota bacterium (assembly GCA_023481175.1). Lineage (GTDB taxonomy): Bacteria > Nitrospirota > Leptospirillia > Leptospirillales > Leptospirillaceae > UBA4572. Next base: position 17,047 of record JAMCWM010000055.1, on the reverse strand, counting down.
CATTCTCTCCGGAAGCATCGCCGGCCCGATTGACGGGACCCCCGTTCCAGCCACCCAGATGAGCCAACTCGAAAACACGGGAATCGACTTCCATCTCCGGTGGAGCTCACAACTGGCTGCCCACCTGGGCCTCAGATTTTCGGTGGGATACGCGTCCTTTTCTCCAAGCCTTGGCTTCCACGGGTTTTCGGCTCTTCCGCTTACGGTCGGAGCCACCGTTCCGCTCTTCGATCCCAGGGTCACACTGGAACCGGTCATTCCTTATCTGGCCGTCGACCTTGGCCCCTCCTTCAACAGCCTCCCGGCCAACCAGGGAAACGTGGGCTCGGTCTCATTTACTGTCGATGTCGGGGCAGGACTTCTCGTTCCTCTCACCCCCAGGTTTTCCCTCTATGGCGAAGTTCTTCCCACCATGATCCAGGGCCCCATCTCCGCCAACGACCCCCAGACCCACACCGACGTCTCATCCAGCGTCATGTGGACCCTTCCGGTCCTTTTGGGAATCACCTACAACTTCAAGATCCCTCACAGCTCCTGACCCCGGACCGGCCTTGACGCTCTAAAGACGATTTTCCTGAAAGAACGTTCCGGAGATCCTCTTGAGCCCGAACTCGGTCAGCCGACGTCCCGATGGCGTTCTGGCAAGGAGTCCTTCCTTGAGAAGATACGGCTCGACAACATCGATGATCGTATCCACTTCGATCTGGAGTGTCGCCGCGAGTGCTTCCACACCGACCGGTCCCCCATTATAGACCGTTCCGATTGTCTGAAGAACCTTGCGATCGACACGGTTCAGGCCGAGATCATCGATCCCTTCCACCTTCAGGGCTTCGAGAACGAGCTCCCGGGAGACCGCTCCCCCCGCCTTCACCTGGGCGTAATCTCTCACCCTTCGAAGAAGACGGTTGGCTATCCGGGGCGTTCCTCTGGAGCGGCACCCGATTTCGAATGCGGCCTCCTCCGGAAGCAAAAAACCCAACACTGATGCGGAGCGTAGAAGGATCTTGACCAGTTCGTCCGGCCGGTAGAAATCGAGATCCTGGAAAATCCCGAAGCGGTCCCTCAGGGGAGCCGACAGAAGGCCTGCCCGGGTCGTGGCTCCGACGAGGGTGAAGGGAGGGAGGACATGCCTGAAGGTTCTGGCCGAGGGTCCCCGGTCGAAGATCACGTCTATGGCAAAGTCCTCCATCGCCCCATAGAGAATTTCCTCGACCGGACGGGGAAGGCGGTGAATCTCGTCAACAAAGAGGACCGTCCGGGGGGCGAGACGCGACAGGATCCCCACCAGGTCCCCCCCCTTTTCAAGAACCGGTCCGGATGTCGTCAGGAACGGAACTCCCATGGCGCCGGCGATCAGACCTGCCAGAGTTGTCTTCCCCAGACCCGGAGGACCATGAAGGAGAACATGGTCGAGACACTCTTCCCTCAAGAGCGCGGCCTCGATACTTATTTTAATCCCGGCGAGGACCGCCTCCTGACCGATGTATTCGTCAAAGGTTCGGGGGCGGATTCCCGGGGAGCCATCCGGAAGTTCGGGAGAGGGCAGGTCCGGCAGATCCATGGGACCCGCCTCCGGATCAGTCCACTCCATGCCTGTAGACTTCATCGAATAGCTCCTCCACCGTCTTCACGGAAGGGTTCCGGGACAAAGCCCGACGGATCAATTTTTCTGCCTCCCCCGGGGAATGACCAAATTGCCGGCTCAGGATTTCCATGACGGAATCCACGATCGACGATCCCCTCGGAGCCGGCTCCGTTGCCGAACGGGATTCGGAAAAAGGGACCGGTCCGGAGGAGGCGGATGACACATGATCCGGCAATCTCTCCCTGAGCTCAGAGACCAGCTTCCTGGCCGTCGTCTCTCCCACCCCTTTGAGTTTTTTGAGGCGGGATATGTCTCCCGCAGCGATAGACTGCCAGATTTCCCGCGGGGCTAACGACATCATTCGGATCGCCTTGGTCGCTCCAAGTCCTCCGATCCGACGCAATTCATGAAAGAGCTCCTCTTCTTCGGCATCCAGAAATCCCACAAGGAGCGGTGACTCCTGATGTTCGCTCCAGAGGAGAAATGTCCGGAGCGACACCGGACCCGTTGATCCAGAAAGAACCGCAAGTGAATACGGAGAAAGAAGGACACGGTACCCGACAGATCCGGCGCGGAGGATAATGGAATCCGGTCCGGACTCCTCTACGGCTCCCCACAAACGGGCAATCACGGTCGGTCGAGCCTCCCGAATCCGAGAAACGCGAGACCCAGGGCGTCTCCTTCGTGGGTTGTCCCAACCTCAAGACCTGGACCGAACCAGAAAGAAAGGGCCCGGATCAGGTCTTCCTTGGAGGAGCCCCCTGTTCCCGTCACCCGATGCTTCAGTTCTTTCGGAGGAATGGCCAGAAAAGAAAGGTTGTGGCGATAGGCGAGATAGGCCACCGCCCCGATGACTGGTCCCAGGAGGTGTCCGACGCCTGGAGCATTTCGCCTTGAAAAGTGATCCTCAAGACAAAGCGCCGAAACTCCATGGTTCCGGATCTGGTCCTCCAGCACATCGCAGATCGTACCGATACGTTCGGACAACCTCTCGCCTGGAAGGGTCTTGATCGTCCCCCCGCTCCGGAAGGTCAAGCGCTGGAAAGAATCCCCGGAAACCACCGCCCAACCGGTCCGGGCCAGTCCAGGGTCGACTCCCATGACGGCAACGGTCCCCTTCCCCGATTTCGGAGAAGGGGTGCCCCGAAGTCCCTCCCCCTTAAGGGGAAACGGAGACATAGCTGTGCCGCCCATCGTGAAGGATGGTCAGAAGCACTTCAGCATCAGCGGGAATCCTGCGGGCGATCCGCACGAACCCGGCCACGGAACGGACTGGCTTCCTGTCGACTTCGACGATGATGTCCCCTCTCCGGAGACCTGCCGCCTCGACAGCGGATCCAGGCTGAACGGCCTGAATCACGACCCCGTGAACATCCGAGGGAATCCCGAGCTGCTGCCTTATTTCACCATTGAGATCGAGGATCCGAAGACCTTTCAGGACATTATTGAAATTCCCGGTGCTTCCTTCCCGATGACGGTTGTTCATGGCGAGCTTTTTCGGAAGTTCACCGACCTTTACGTCAATCGTCATCGTTCTTCCGGAGCGGACCACAGTCAGCGTGGCGACTTTTCCGGGTGGGATTCGAGCCACATGCATCCTAAGGTCATTGGCATCTTCCACCGTATTCCCATTCAAGGCGGTAATGACATCTCCCCGCTTGAGACGTGCCGATTCGGCCGGGCTTCCCGGAAGAACGTCGCTGACGAGAACCCCCGAATTTTTCTTGAGATCGAACTGTTTCGCGATGACCGGGGTCACATTCTGAATCGAGATTCCGAGCCAGCCCCGGACGACCTTGCCCTTTGTGATCAGGTCCTGGACAACCTGCCGGACCATCGTGACGGGAATGGCGAAGCCGATTCCTTCATAACCGCCATTGGTGGTGTAGATGGCCGTATTCATTCCGATGACCTCCCCACGGAGGTTCACGAGGGGACCTCCGGAGTTTCCGGGGTTGATAGCGGCATCGGTCTGGATAAAGTTCTCGTACTGTTCGATTCCCATGTTGCTTCTCTTGAGGGCCGAGACAATCCCCATCGTCACCGATTGGGTCAGGCCAAAGGGAGATCCCATTGCAAGGACGATCGTTCCGACATCCACATTTTTGGAGTCCCCCCAGGTCACCACTGGGAGAGGAGTCCGGGAGTTAATCTTGATCACGGCGATATCGGTCATCGGATCGGTTCCGATCACCTTCGCCTGGTAGGACTTCTTGTTGCTGAGGAGCACGGTCACCTTGGTGGCGTTCTTGACCACATGGTTGTTCGTCACGATCGTCCCGTCTGAGCTGATGATGAAACCGGAACCGAGACTCCGCTCGACATGCTTCTGGGGAGTCTGTCCGCCGCCAGGACCAAAGGGATTCCCGAAGAACCTCTTGAAGAACGGATCATCGAACATAGGGGGAAGGTGGGGAGAGGTCGAGACAAGGGCGGTCGTGGATATGTTGACCACCGCCGGGAGAACCGCATGGGAAATAGCCTCGAAGCTTTTCTGAAGGGCCAGTCCCGCCGCAACATCCTTTTCCGAAACAACGGGGTCTCCACTTGGAGCCGCTGCCAGGGCCATCGCTGGAAGGAACGGGAATCCCAGGAACACCCCGGTCAAAAGAGCGACAATGGATAGTTTTTTCTGGCCGGCTTTTCTCTGTTCTCTCTCTCTCATGATCAGGACCACCCCTCAAGAACGCGGTTATCGTTGGAAGCGGCAGAATTATCCGCGACCGGACAGAGTCCGATTGATGACATCGATGATTTCCTGTTTTTTGAACGGTTTCGGAATAAGGTCGACAGCCCCTGCGGAAAGAGCTTCCACCCAAAGATGTTCATCTCCGAAGGCCGAGAGAAGAACGACGGGGAGGTCAGCATGATGTTCCCGAAGATGCCGGAGAAGATCCATCCCTCCCCTTTCCGGCATGCGTATGTCGGAGAGGACGAGATCGACGGAGGTTTTTTCGAGAAGTTCGAGCGCCATCTCCACAGAGGACGCCATCCAAACACGAAAATGGTTTCTGCGAAGAATTTCCGCCAACAAGTCGAGCGCCACGGCATCGTCCTCGACCACGAGGATCGACTTTCCGGTGACATCGCTTTCGGAAACCAGACGGATATTCGAACTTTTTTTTCTGCTCGAGTACATAGCCCACACTACCAAAAAGAGGACGGCTGTTCAAGTCCGGGACGCGACCTCCCCTCCCGATCCTACGGCAGGAGTGACGTCTTCCTCCCCCTTGTCCAGGGGGAAAAGGACGATGACCTCCCCTCCCGGTCCGTCTCCGAGATGAATGGCCCCTCCGAGGTCCTCGGCGATCTTCTTGCAGACGGCGAGTCCGAGCCCCGTTCCGGACGGTTTGGTCGTGAAGAAGGGATCAAAAACGCGGGACCGGAGAGAGTGGGGAATGCCGGGGCCCGAATCGCGGAAGCCTATCTGGACTCCAGACCCCGTTCGCTCGGCACGGACAACGATCTTCCCTCCGTCTCCTGCCGCATCAAGAGCATTTTCGAAAAGATTTAAAAAGAGGCTCTGGAGTGCGTCAGAATCCCCCCTGACCTCCAAAGGCCTCCCTCCGGGCTCCATCTCCATGCGAACCTCGACCCCGGTTGCCCGGAGCCGGGGTTGCACCAGCCGCTCCATCTCTGCCAGAAGGGGTTCGATCCTGATCCTGTCCCGGGGGGTCTCCGAGCGGCGCGACAGAGAGAGAAGCTTCCGGATGGCTTTGATCATCCTGTCCGCCTGTCCTGATATGATCCGCAGGGAGGACTCGATCGAAGGGGGAAGGTTGGTCTCCTCCAGAAGGAGTTCAAGATGGCCGGCGATCGAATGCAGGGGATTTCCAAGCTCATGGGCCACGACCGCCATTCCTTCCCCGATCGCCGCCCTTCGCTCAAGCTCCGCGAGACGCCGCTGCAAAAAGTACATCGCCTCGTTCGTTTCCGCCAGGGCCTGATTCTTGGCTTGAAGCTCCCGGGTTTTCTCCAGAATTCTGTCCTGAAGACCTGCGTTCAGGCGGCGAACCTCCGCCAGCAGAAGCTCTTTTTCCCGGGTTCTCTCCCGGAGCATGTCCACCATCCGGTTGAAGGAGTCTCCCGTCCGCTGGATTTCGGAAGACCCTAAAGAAGAGAATTCCCGGCTCAGATCTCCCTCGCCGACCTCCCTCATCGCCCGTTCGAGATCCCTCGTCGGATCGATCAGCCATCGCTTGAGAGCGAAGCTCAGTCCTCCCATCAGCAGCAGAAAACCGGCCAGGAGGATGAACGCCATTCTCTCCTTTTCCTGCCGGACCAACGCGTCGATCTCATAGTAGGAAAGCCGGATTCCCACCGTTCCCAGGATCTGATTATTATGACGGAACGGAACCACCACATAGATGGCATCCCTCTTCGAGCGTTCCCGAACGGACACCCAGGGTCTGTGTTCCATACCAACGGCATCGTGTGCCGCCCGTTCTTCGGGAGACATCGGCGTGCCCGATGTCGATACAATATGGGGCAGTCCCGTCTGGCGGGACAAAAGATCGACCCGTGTGACGTTGTGCCGGATGGCAAGCACAGCCGACATCTCCCGTCGGATCGCCACGAGTTCCCGGACATGGGCCCACTGGTTGGCGGGGGATGGCACGGTGGCAGAGAGGAACTGGTCCGCCTCGTGGCGCATGTCGACTCCGAATGCGAATTCCTGGGCGACCAGGCGCCCTTCCCGGGAGAGGATCTTGAAGGCATTGTGGCGGACGAGAAACTCGTCCACCGCCCCCAGGATTCCCACCAGCCCCACGATGAGGACCGCGACGACCAGCGCCAGAATCGTCCTGATCCCGGGCGTTCTCGATTGCCAGGGATTCACGGAATTTCCCCCGCCGGGGCAGAGGCATGCTCAAGGCGGTAGAGAGCATAATGCCGTGCAGATTCCCGAATCCACGAGCGCTCCTCGGCCGTCAACTCACGTCGGACCCGGCAGGGAGAACCGAAGGCCAGATGCCCCGACGGAATCACCGTTCCTTCCGTCACCAGGGATCCCGCCCCGATGATGACGTCTTCCCCGACATGCGCCCCATCCATGACGATCGCTCCCATACCGACCAGGATCCTGTTTTCCAATGTGGCGCCATGAAGAATCACCCGATGGCCAACCGTCACCTCGTCCCCGACCGTCAGAGAGTACCGGTCCCTTGTCACATGGAGGACAGACAGGTCCTGCACATTGGTACGGGCCCCGATCCGGATGCGATGGACATCTCCCCTCACCACCGCCCCATACCAGATTCCCGACTCCGCACCGATCGTGACATCCCCAACGATGACCGCATTCTCCGCGATCCATGCCGACGGGTCGATGACCGGCCAGATCCCCTTCCAGGACTTGATCATCGATACTGCGCTCCTTCTTGAGACAATCTTAACATTGATCTCCTATGCTGATTGGGAGACAATTTCCCCATCAAGTCTAACGCAATTTTCGGGATTCGTCCCGATTCATGAACCGGCCCTCGAGGCGCATGCCATGTCCTGCCAGGACATGACCTTATTGGGAGACCCCATCACAAGTCTCCTGATCATTCTCCGGGAGATGTCCCCTATGCTCAAGATCCGACCTTTCCTCCTCTCTTTCCTTCTCGTCCTCGGCTCCTGTGGTTTCTATTCCGCATCGGGGACGGACAACCGGCAGGGACAGTACCTGATCAATACCCGCTCCCTTCCGAACTATGTCAAGACCATTCCCGTTCCAAGCGATCCCCGGGATCTCGTCGTGGTCAAGGAGGTCCGCCTGGAGACGAAACACCGCCTCTCCCCCATGGATTTCATTTACCAGTCCAAACCCCGCCCCTACCATGGGCGACTTTACCTGATGGATTTCCGCCGGAGACGCCTCTATGCCGAAAACACCCCCGAGAGGCCCTACCGGTGGATCCGTCCAATCGGGGGCCGTCCCTACCGCTATCTCTATACGGGAAAGTTCGTCGCCCTCCGGAAGGACTGGCAGGCGGAAAAGGAATGGGAAGCCCAACAGGCCCTGAAAAAGGAAAAGAAAAAGGCACGGGAAAGTGCCCGGGGACACATCGTCGCTCTTCCTCCCTCTCCGTCTCATGGACCCCTCGGAGGCGCCGTGATCCAGCAGGACGAAAATTCCATGACGGAGATGCTCCCCTCGGGTGCCTACGTCTTCCATCCGAAGAGCGAACTCGAGGCCGCCGGTTACCATTACTCCAAAGCCTCTGGGTGGACGAAAACACCCTGATTCGTTCTTCCCCCCGGGGAGTCCCCTTCCAGACTCCCCGCTTACTCCCCTCTTCTGTGACACGCGCGTCACAGGGTCTTGAATCGGACGTCATCGCCTTGCGGGATCATGTCCAAGTTGAAGATTCATTTGGAACAAACACCTCCATCCGGAGACTCGCATGCACCAGGAACGAACCCAGGACGATGTCGCGCGTCTTCTCATGGAGCGGTATGGCCCGCAATGGTTTTTCTGGACGGAGATCACACGGAGGCTTCGAATGGTCGGAGAAAAAGAGCGTTCCCAGAAGAGGGCGGTCAGGGATCCCTCCCCCTGGCTTGCTGCCATCCGCCAAAGGTCTGCCCCAGGCGTCTCCCGCTACCAGCCGGGGATCCTTCCGGGAAGCGTATCACGCATCTCCCTTGTCGCGCAGGATGCTCTCACCAGAAGACACGGTCTGGGGCTCAGACCCCGGTCACCTTCGGGTCTTTTTGCCGAGACATTGTAAGACAGGGAAAATTCTTCCGGACTTCGATGGAGATTGCGGGACCTTTCGCACCTGCCCTTCTGACCCCGAATCCGGCGGATGGAGTCGACTCCGGTTGAGAGCTGTCGTATAATGAAAAAGCGCGCCCGAATCGGAAATGCCCGGCACGCGGAATTCTTTATGGTTTGCGCCGGCACCCTAGACCACCACCCAAACGATCATTCATTGATCTTCGGAGGAACCATACCTATGTCCGTACTCGTTGGAAAGCCTGCACCAGACTTTACTGCCACCGCCGTCATGGGGGACAACTCCTTCAACGACAAGTTCACCCTGTCGGAGGTCCTGAAGGGAAAATACGGCGTCCTTTTTTTCTATCCCCTTGACTTCACCTTCGTCTGCCCCTCGGAAATCCTGGCCTTCGAACATCGCCTGAAGGAATTCCATTCCCGTAATGTCGAGGTGATTTCCGTCAGTATCGATTCCCACTTCACCCACCTCGCCTGGAAAAACACCCCCGTGGACAAGGGCGGGCTTGGACATGTGAGCTTTCCCATGGTGGCAGACCTGACAAAGAGCATCAGCCGCGACTACGACGTCCTTCTCGGAGAGAAACTGGCCCTCCGCGGCTCCTTCCTGATCGACAAGAACCGCGTTGTCCGCCATCAGGTTGTCAACGATCTTCCGCTCGGACGGAACGTGGACGAAATGCTTCGGATGGTCGATGCCCTCCAATACACCGAACAGCACGGAGAAGTCTGTCCGGCCGGGTGGCAGAAAGGCAAGCCCGCCATGAAGGCTTCACCCGCGGGCGTGGCCGACTATCTGGCTCACCACGCGAAGGAGCTTTAATTACCGACAATCCTTTCCGTTCGGAATGCTCCCGGTCCCCTGCACGCTGCGGGGGGCCTTTTTTTTTGGACCCTCCGAATCCGGTCCCCAACCTTACCATGATACTTAGGAACCCCTTATGATCCGATCGGTTCTCTTTGACTTTAACGGCGTCATACTCGACGATGAAACTGTCCACCGGGATCTTTTCGCCCAGGTCCTCGCCCCCCACGGTGTGCCCCTGTCCCCCGAGGACTACGACGCCCTCTACCTCGGCATGGACGACCGCGGCTGTCTTTCGGCGGCCTGGCAGGCGGCAAAGGAATCCCCCATCCCGGACTCCACCCTGCGGGAACTGATCGACGCCAAGTCCCGCCTCTACGAGATTCGGATGGCGGAAGGACTTCCCCTTTACGAAGGCGTTCACACCCTGATCCGGGAGCTGGCCAAACGCGTTCCCCTCGGTATTGTTTCCGGCGCCCTTCGTCCTGAGATCCTCCATGCACTCGATCAAAACGGCCTGAAAAACCTCTTCGCCTTTGTCGTCAGCGCGGAAGACACGCACCATGGAAAACCCGATCCGGAAGGATATCTCAAAGCCTATCACCTTCTTCTCGACCGAGGGCTTCATGCGGGTGGACCAGAAGAGATCGCGGTCATCGAGGATTCGGTGCAGGGGATCGAGGCCGCCCGGAAGGCCGGAATGAAGACAGTGGGCGTCGGCCACACCTATCCGATGTCGCAGCTTCTCGAGGCGGACCGCACAGTGCACCATATCCGGCTTCTGACCGCAGAAACCGTCCTCTCGCTGTGACCGTCATCACAATTTCCGGCGACAGGGATCATAACCATTCGGGACGATCCCTGATAAAATAGATAGGAATTGTCAAACACCGGAGCCATGAGGCTCCATTACGATCAACCCATAGATAGTCGAGGTCTTTCTCCTATGAACACGACAGCCGGAAAAAAACTACTTGCCTCCCTTTTATTAGCATTTGCCGTGACGGCCGCCCCCCTGACGCTCAACCAGGCTCTTGCCGACGAGGCGGCAGCCGCCAGCATCGACTCCCCGGCAGTCTCCCAGACGTCGTCCGGTGGAACCTATGACAATGTTCACCACTTCGGGGTCGGGCTCGCCTACGCTCCCATGGACATGGTCCAGCAGAATGGAAGCGATGTCTTCAGCAACGTGGGCTTTGTGGACGCCCGGTATTGGTTTAACGACCGTTTCGGCCTCTCCGGGGGTATCGGACTGGGGCTTCCGCAGGTCTCCCCCCAATCGAGCCTTCTCGCGACATTGAATGTCGAGCCGATGCTGGCGATCATCAGCCGCAGGCACTCCCTTCTTTACGCCAACCTCGACCTCATTCCCGCCTTGAATACCGGGGCCGGGCTTCCCTCCGCCGTCAGCCTCTCGGCCGGAATCGGAATCGAGACTGAGATCGCGGACATTCCACGGCTCGCCTGGTTCGCCCAGTGGAACCCCCTCTCCATCAACTGGAATCTTCCCAACGAAGGACCGTCCGCGACAGGATTTACCTTTCTGGGATCTCTTATGAATGTGATGGTTGGATTCCATTATTATCTTTAATCGCTTTTTCCGATGATTGAACAAGGAGGGACATATTTGTCACCCTGGATGGACATTCGTGTCACAAATCAGGACACAAAAATGACCACAGCAAAAGATGTTTTTACTTAAGCTACCGGTAATATTGTTTATTTAAATTTGGCATACCGATTGCATTTAAAATTGCAGGTAATTATAAAAATCGGACACCAAATTGAATCAGGATGGATAAAGATGGATAAGATTCTAAGAAAAACAAAAACGAAAGGGTTCCTGGGGCTTCTGGTCGGAATGGCGCTCGCCCTTTTTCAGACCGGTGAATCTCCTGCTGCAATGATTGAGGATGAAGGCACCGGAGATCGACATATCGCCAAGAAAATGATCGGGGGAATCGTGGTGAAGGTTCGCCACCTGAGGGGGACACGGAACATCTCCCTTCTGATCCGGGAAACCAAGATCGACCGGACAGGGCGACCTCTCTGCAATGCCCCCACAGGCCGGATTCTTTCTGTCGAGTCGGTGGGTGGCATCTTTCTCGCAAAATCAGCACGGCTCAAAAGTTCACTGGTGGTCATGGAGTCTCCTGCGGACCCGACGCCTCGGGACCTGAAACAAGGAGAATGCGTCTCCGTCGCCCCAGACGACATCGACCGTGTTGAAGCGCGGCTCCATTCTTCGATCAAGATCGAGCAGACTCCCGTCGTGGCGCAAAAAACCGATAAGGTGAAAGAGGGCCTGGTTGAACTTTGGGCTCGAACCTTTCCTGCCAAAGGCGCGGTCGCCTCTCACTGGTCGGGAAGCGGACTGACTCACCGGAAAAAGGCTTCTCCTGCCTCGATCCCGGCGTTGGTTCGTCCCCTTGGCCAGCCTGCCTGATACCCACCCGCGTTCATCCTTCCTTCCGTCCCGGCTTTTTCGGTCCGACCGCTCCTTCCCGCCAGGGAAGGGGGACCGGAGAGATCGGGGCGGAGCACCCCACCCGGTTCTTCCCAAAATGCCAATTCCCTTCTCCGAACCGTCCCGCCAGAATTAAAACCCCTCACGGGGGATCTTTAATGTTGTATCAGGAATGTCCGGCCACCCGGCTTCCCGAAGAAATAAGTTCCTTCAGTCGTCAGAAAATGAAGACCTCTTGTGCCTTTCTCATGCCGGGAGGGGGGCGAGTAGGAGCCCTCCCGGCATGAGAAAGGGTCGAGATCGTTCCTCTTTCTCGGGAACTTTTTGCCTCAAATCGAGAACGGCTCTCCCGGGCGAACGGAAATCATCCGGCAATTTGTTCCGGAAATCAGCCGGGCAAAGGCCTCCGGCGTTCCCGTCAACGCAGGGAATGTCCCATGATGAAGCGGAAGGACGGTTTTGGCCTCCAGAAAGGAAACGGCCATGGCGGCTTCCCGGGGACCCATCGTATAGAGATCCCCGATGGGAAGACAGACGAGCTCTGGACGATACAGCTCCCGGATGAGCCGCATGTCTGAAAAGACATTGGTGTCACCCGCGTGGTAAAAGCGAAACCCGTCGGAGAGCTCGACCACGTAGCCCGCCGCTTCCCCCCCGTACAGAATCGCATTACCATCGGAGATCCCGCAGCTGTGATCGGCATGTACCATCGTGACCGAAACTCCCCCCACGGTCTGGGTCCCTCCTTTGTTCATCGGATGGGTCCGTTCGACCCCTTTTTTATTCAGCCAGGAGCACAATTCGAAGATCCCGACCGTCTCCGCCCCGCTCGCCTTCGCCAGAGGAACGGCGTCTCCGATATGGTCGTAGTGGGCGTGGGTCAAAAGCATCAGATCCGCCTTTGTCAGACTCCTGAATCTCTCCGGACAGGCGGGATTCCCGGAAAGCCAGGGGTCGAGGATGATCTCCGTTCCGTTCTTGTCCCGGACAAGGAGGGTCGAATGGCCCAGCCAGGTGAAAAGATGTGTATTTTTCTGCGTCATGGGACCTCCTTGCCGGGTGGCAGAAAAAGGGGAAGACTCGAAAGGTCGGTTCAGCGTCATTCTAGCAGAAATTTTGCCTCAAAAATGGTACGATTTTTTCCGGATCGACAACGTCTTTTTGGCCGGAACCACTTCGAGGAAGGACTATGGCGGCATGACCATGCAAAATGAGGGAACCCGTGAAATCGCCGAGGAGATCGAAGCCCGGACCAAAGCCAATCCCGATTTTGCCAGGAAGCTTGGTGACTTCGGCTTCATCGAGCTCGAGGACACCTGGGGCGACGAAACCACCATCCTGAACACCGCCCGGGTGTCGACCTCAAACCGGAGACTCCGGTCGGTCGAGGACCTGACGGAGAAAGACCGGACCCTCCTTTTCCACCTTCTTTCCCAGCACCACGGGACCCCGTTCGAAACGGTCTACTTCCGGTTCCGGTTCATCGCACCCATCTTCGTCCTCCGCCAATGGGTCAAGCACCGGATCTCGACTTGGAACGAGTTTTCCATGCGCTACAGAAAGCCCATCTCCGCCTTCTACGTCCCGGACAGGGAGGCCCGGACCGTGCATCGATTTGAGGTGGTGAGTGCGGAGCAGACGGAGCGATACGCGGCCCTCATGGAGCGGATTTTCGAATTCTATGAAGCCGAATACCGGATTTCCTGCCAGAGAATCGACGAGGCCGTTGAGAAAGGTCTGATCCCGGAAGGGAAAACCGATCCGGCCGCACGGAACCCTTACCGGGCCCGGGCTCGGGAAATCCTGCGCTCGGCCATTCCGGTCTCGGCCTACAGCGACGTCTACTGGACCGTCAACTTCCGCTCCCTCATGAATTTCTTCGACCTCCGGACCAAGGAGAACGCCCAGTACGAAATCCGGGAATACGCCCTGACCGCGTTCGACCTCTTCGCAAAAAAATTCCCCCTTCTCTCCGACCTCTACAAGAAGGCCGGACAGATCCATTCCTGATCCTCCCAGCCAAGAGCCCCTCCCCTATGGGCTTCCACTGGTGTATCGATCAGCCTGCACCCGGACATTCCCCACTCCCTGATTTTCAGGCAAAGACATTGAATCTATAAAATTTATGATAAAACGAAATACATTTATGTCGATATCCTTTTTTTCGATGGGAGTCTCATTTAATCCGGAAAGAGACCCAATGGGCATAATCAGTATTCGGATCCCCGAACCGCTCGAATATCGTCTCGACCAGGAAGCCCTGAACTCGGGAAAATCGCGCTCCGAAGTCGTCCGGGAGGCCATCACCGCCTATGTGGACCGAAAGGAACACGAACGGATCCTGTCCGCGCTTGCCTCCTCGGCCCGGGCCCTGGCCGGAGATACCCAAAGCCGAAGGGAGGCGAAACATCTTGACGACCTTCTGTCAGAGGACCGTCTTGGTCCCCTGCAAGCCGCCGAAGCGGGCGACGAATCCAGGGAAGGGCCCTGGTGGCGTTGATCCGGCGAGGAGAGATCTGGGTCGCCCGTCTGACCCCAAACCGGGGCCACGAAATCTGAAAATCTCGACTCGTCCTTGTCTTACAAGAAACCCTCCTTCTCGATGCAGGACTTTCGACCATCATCGCCCTTCCCCTGACGACCCAATTCCACTCCTCTTTCGAGGCCCTCAGGGTCAGGATCGCCCCCCCCGGGACCGTCTGTTGAGGGAATGCTTTGTCGCCATCGAACAAATCCTTGCTCTGGACAGCTCCCGTTTCTCCGACGGTCCATTGGCGGTCGCGACCCCAGCGGAGCTTCGCGAAATCGAGAAATCGCTTAAGGCGATCCTGGGGTTTAATCAGGCGGAGTGAAGGACTGCCTCCTTTTGCACCCGATCCAGGCTGACCACCGACTTCGTCTGAGCGTCAAGGCTTTATGTCGCCTGGAAGGAAGACCGGATGATCGGATTCTTGCCACTACACAAGAGCGCCCAAGCCCAAATTGGGGGGAAATCCTTCCGGAATGATCATGATCTCTAAGTCATTCTATCTCCCTTTCCACGACAGGATCCTGAGAACAGGACGTCCGTCCACGTTCTCGAGCGGAAGATAGAGGAGGTGAGTCCTGGGATCCGCGAGGATCGAATGGGCCCGAAAACCCAGAAAGTCCTGCGACGCCAGGACCAGTCCCCTTCCCCTCAACCGATAGACACTCACGATTCCCGACTCGGAAGCCACGAAAAGAAGTCCCCGCCTCCGGTCGACGGAGAGGACGTCCGGGTCCATTCCGGTCGGAAGATTTGCGAGGATCCGGCCCGATCCAAGATCGACCGAAAGGAGCCGGGCGTCCCCCTCGCAGGCCACGTAGGCCAGACGATTGGGACCGTCGATCCGGAGACCGTGGGGGTGACGGCATGGCAAGCGAAAGCGTTTGACGATCCGGAATGCGAAGGGATCGATCCGGACAAGAAGATTCTGTGTCTGGACCGTTACATAGACCTGATGGGTCTCGGGATCCACTCTCACGTTGCCAGCTTCGCCCGAGAGAGGGATCGTTCCCAGAACCCGGTTCGTGCGCGCATCGATGACGCTGAGGGAGCGTCCCCATTCGTTCGAGACGAAGATCCTGTTGGTCGCCATTTCATAGGCGAGGCCGTCCGGATGGATTCCGGTCGGAAGATCGGCGAGAGTCTTTCCGCTCCCGGCGTCGACCACGGCCAGATGGCCGATCTCATGGCGGGAAAGGGACGAGACGGTGGCGTAGACCCTGGCCAGCGACGGAACCACGATGACTCCGTGAACATGGGGAAATCCTGGCAGTTCGCCCACAACACGCCGCTTCCGGGTGTCGAAGACGACGAGGCGCCCGTCCCCGAGGTGTGCCAGATAGAGACGCCCGGTCCGCGGGTCGAGGCTCTGGTAGTCGAAGCGCGTGGGCCGTCCGGGAAGCGCAATGGTGTCCACCGTGGACCATCCGTCAATTGGGACTTCGGAGGCACGTGCGGGTTGAAAAGAGGCCCCGAGGCAGTCGAAAAAAACCAGAAAAAGGAGAACCTTCAGAAGAAAGGGCATGACATTCTTCGAGTCCTCGAGAGGTTCGTCGGTGAAATTCATCTTTTCGTCCTTTCGCCCCTCCATTCCTTTGGGGATCGGCAAGAGCGCGACCGCCGGCCGCATTTCCATTCGGAACGGACCCCAGGAATCACATCGTTCGACAATGGCGTCTACCAAACAGGCAGGCCCTCACCGAACACTGTCTTTTCTCCGGGGCCAAGCTTCCTTAACCCGGCTCAGAGCCTCTCAGGGATAACAGGAGATGTTCTGGAACCATTCCGTCTGGGCCTGCGAGATGTGCCGGGCCCAGGTGTCGATCGGAAGAAAGGTTTCCGAGTCGGAGGACCTTGTCCATACGGCCTCCTCAAGATAATACTGCTTTCGCTCCTCCTCGGAAGGATGGCAGTCCTGTGGAACCGGAAGAAAGAAGTCGATCCGGACCAGTATGGCGTCCTGGTCGGATACATGGGACACCATCGCTGACTTGACCGTCAGTCCGAACCGAAGGAAGAGCGTTCTTACGTCGGCAAAACCCGGAGGAGGCGGCAGGAGCGAAACAATCCTGTCGATATCGTCCGGAGAGTTTTTCTTCTTGGCGTTTCCTCCCTCCCCGGCCACACTTTCCTTCGGGTTGAGAAGGCCCGCAACCAACAGGGCCACGAACGCCCATGAACGCCAATTTCCTCTCCCCATCCAGAAAACCTCCAAATCAATACGATTCTAAAGCCGACCAAAGGAACCGTAGAATCCTTTCCGGTCAGGGTCCCGTCGTCCCCCTCCATTCGACAGGATCCGCGATCTGATCCCTTACCCCTATCCCTCTTCCCCGCCGCGAAACTCGGATTGGAGGTTGGAAATCTGGGCCAGAACCAGACTGATCAGGGCCAACATGACGATCGCCAGAAACTCGGTGAATCCTCTCCTGAATAGATCCTGTCGCACGATGGACTTCCCTCCCATGGATGCGGACAGGAGTGGATCTCTCCGTCCTTTCCCCGAGAATATCGGTGCAGGGAATTCCGGCGGACATTCACTCACCCCTGGCCACCCGGACGGTCGGGTCGACGGAGAACGCATCCTCATCCCTCCGAATCCCTCCGAAAATGCCCTGGCCGGTTCAATGGATCGAACAATCGCCTCAGAGGAGAGATCAACAGGGCTTCGGCCGAAATCCGCTCCCGGCTCGATACGAACATCCTATCAGGAAGGGGCGAGAACTCTGTTAACGGGAGGTAAATTTTCGGATGATTTTCGTTCGGTCTTCCGGGAACTTCCGAGGAGGGGAAAATGGGTGAAAACGCTGGGTAAGAGGACTCTTCCAAAACTACAACAAGCCCCTCTATGAACCTTTGGGATTTCCTTCAATCAATGGAAAAGATCATCAGGAATATTTTGAGAAATAGATTCGCCCTGTTCTCTGCAACCATTT
>JAMCWM010000026.1 GCA_023481175.1 Nitrospirota bacterium | reverse complement strand
CCGGGAGAGGTTTGTCCGGCTTGTGAGGGACCTTCACGCGGAGGAGCGCATGCCCACCTTCATCGAAGAGCTGGAAGAAGAAGCCATGAAAAGAGGCTTGGAGCAAGGGCTGGAGAAAGGCCGGGAGGAAGACATCCGGAAGCTTCTCCGGAAAGGGATCCTTTCGCCCGAGGAGATCGCCGACGCCCTCGAAGTGGACCTTTCCCGGGTTCTCGGGATCCAGAGGGAGATCGCGCGCTAGCGGCCCGTTTTCCTGAAGTCGGAAAAACTCCGAGTTTCCGCCCTCCCGGGAAAAGAGGGAGAATTTTCTCGACCAGATCCGGAACCCTCTGGATGCTCTGTCCGGCGAGGAGGCTGGAGCCTTCATTCGAGACGAACATCAGATCCGGCACCCCCTACGGGGAGGGGGTGCGGAAGAAGATCGCCTCACAGGAAGCCACAATACCTTGGGGAGAGGCCCCGAGCTCCCCCGATAACTTTTTCGGCAGCTTTGGGGGCGCTCCCATCGCTGTGATCCGGCCGTCATCGATCAGCAGAACCCCCCCATTCAAAGACCCTTTTTTTTCCTGCAACCCGGGACCGGATCCTTTTCGAAGGGGTCCGGGACTGCGAAGGCCCGCCCGTCGCCGGGGAGCGACTCCCGGAATCAGGGCTTTTTTTCGAGGACGATCCGCACGCCGATGGCGCCGATGATGTCCTTGAAGAAGGGCGGATCGATCCGGGCCGCGCTCGGGTTTTCCGGCCAGGGATCCCGGACCAGAAAATACCGGATCTCCTTCCGGCCGTTGACGACCTTGTACTTGGCGGCCGTGACCACGACCGCATGGCCGATCCTGTTCCCGGTCTTCAAGGCCAGGATGACGGGATAGTTCAGGTAGAGATCGTGGAGGATCTGCTCGCCGGAGGGCTCGAGAAAGGCCGTGACCGCCACCTCCTTCCCCTCGTAGACGGAGTGCCATCCGTCGATGGCCTGCATGATCTGGAGAACGGTGGCCGGTTTGTTTACTTCCTTGCCGAAGACGCGTGCGACGATCTGGTCCTGCGTCACCGGGACATGGGCAAAGTTCAGCACCATGGCCACCGAAGCCGCCCAGCACCAGTTGCTTTCCTGCTGGCGGCCCAGATCCCTGGGATGCGCCCAGGCCAGGACATACTCCCGGGGGATCCCCACGAGATAGGTCTTTGGCCCGACAAGGGTCCAGTCTGCCCGGGCCTCCGGCACTTTCGCCATCTCCCAAAGACAGGCCAGACAAAGAATGATTCCCCCGATCCTTCCTGCCAAACCCTTCACGGCGTTCCGCTCCCGCATCTCTTCCCCTGGCTCGATCTCCCGGTCACACCATACACCAGATTTCTGCCCGGAAAAATGCCGCCCCCCCTTTACGAAAGTTGCAGAGCGACACCCCCGTGAAACCCCCCGGAAGGGGGGAGGTTTCCCGGGAGGAACACGAAGATCGGGGGAGCGGACGGCTCCCCGTCGCCGACGGGGCCGAAAGACAAGGCTCCCGCCGCAGGAACGGTCCCAGAATCCTTTCGGCACGGAGCTTGCTAGAGTATGGACTGGCCAACGGGCACACCCCTCAAACGATCCGAAAGGAGCTTTCCGTGATCTCTCGTCCCACCGTCCGCCTGTCGGCGCTACTCCTGTCGTCAAGTCTCGCGGGCCTTCCGGCCGCCGCTCAGGCCTCCGCCTCGACCGGCCCCGGGACGCCGGTGGACCTTCGGACCCTGGTGGTCAAAACAGGCGCTCCCGGAGTCCACATCCCCATTCCCCGGACGACGGCTTTTGCCGGAAGCCGGCGGATGGTCTTCCGCTTCCTCGGAACCCCGAAATTTTTCGTGGGGGTGATCGTCCAGAGCTACGACGCCAAAGGGAACCTGCTCCACCACGGCCTCTTCGACCAGGGTCCGATCGACGAGGTCCTTTCCCGGGCCCTGTTCCACCGGGAGGAACGGATCCAGATTCTGGGGATCTTCCGGAAGGACCAGAAAAGGGTCCTTCGCATCCGCCGCCTCGCCTCGGGACAGACCCTGGATCTTCCCCTCGACCGGGCCCTCTCCCTCCTCACCGCCCGCATCGGCTCGCAAAAAGATCTCGTCTGGGCCGCGCGGTAGCCCTCCCCTCACCGGCCGGAGGATCGCTCCTCCGGCCGCGCCTCTCATCCCTTCCGGGTCTTGCCGAAAGGACACCGCTCCTGTATCGTGGGCGAATGAGAGACGATTCCCCGGTCCGGCTTGCCCCTCGATGTCCAAGGAGCCTCCTGTCTTGAAAATCTATGTCGATGCCGACGGCTGTCCGAAGGCGGCCAAGGAGATTCTCTTCCGGGCGGCGATCAGAACCTCCGTTCCCCTGGTTCAGGTCGCCAACCGCGCGATTTTCCTCCCCGACTCCCCCCTCTTCGAACGGGTCGTGGTGGGAGCGGGTCTCGACGTGGCCGACCGGTGGATCGAAGAGAACGCCAAAGCCGGGGATCTTGTCGTCACGGCCGATATTCCCCTCGCGGCGAAGGTCGTCGACAAAAACGCGCTCGCGCTCTCTCCCCACGGGGAGATCTTCGACCGCGAAACGGTGGGTGAGCGTCTCTCCGTGCGGAACTTCATGCAGGAGCTCAGAAGCGGCGGGGTTTCGACAGGGGGCCCCGCCCCCTTTTCTCCCGCCGACCGCGAGCGCTTCGCCAACGCGCTGAACCGGCTTCTCGACCGGGCGACCCGGTCCCGGCCCGGGGAATCCAAGGCCCGCGTTCACCCTCCCCCGTCGTGAACCGACCCGATTCGGGGAGGAAAAACGCGGCTGAAAGTCCCCCGAAGGGGGCCTCGCAGGAAAAGAACAAGGAGAACGGCCTTTGAGTCCGGCCCAAGGGGAGGCGCCGGCGCAGGACTTCTAATACCCCGTGTCGGTGTGGTCCTGGACCATCTCCTCCCGCTGGTCGGAGAGGTACCAAATGAGGTAGGAGACCACGAGGGGAAGCAGAACGGTGTGGTGGTTCGCGGTCTCCTGGAGGAGCGTCCGGAGATCCTGCTTGACGGCGGAGACGTTGGTGGTGTCGAGAATGATGTCGACGGTGCTTCCCAGGGTCCGGACCGCCTCCCGGTAGTCGGCATAGACGGCGATGCCGTCCTTCTGGGCGCGGGCGAGATGAGGGTTCTTCGGATCCCGCTCGCAGACCCCCACGATCCGGACCCGCTCCCTTCCCACATCATGGAGCTTGTCGTAGAACCGGCTCCCCACACGTCCCAGACCCACCAGAAGTACGCTGACCGATTTCATGGCATCCTCCCTTTTGGCGTTGTCGGACAAAGTTAACCTCTCGATTCTGGACCTGAAAACAGCAAAATACAACAGGAAATCCGCTTCGGAAGACGAGTCATCCCGGAATGTTCGGACGGGGGGGCCGGAGCCCCCCGAAGCGGGCCTTCAGGAGACAGACGTCGACCAGGATCACCCGTTCGAGGTTGGCCCGGGTGAAACAGGCCCCGAAGACCACCGCCCCCGTCAGGTTGGCCCGGGACAGGTCGGCGTCGACCAGGACGGCGTCGGAGAGGTTGGCCCGGGTGAGATCGGCTCTCCGGAGGCGGGCCCGGGTGAGATTGGCCCCCGAAAACCGCGCGGAGGCGAGCCGGGCCCGGGTGAGATTGGCCTCGTAGAGGTGGGCCCCCGAGAGGTCGGCCCCGGAAAGATCCGCCCGGGAGAGCTTGGCGCCCGTCAGGTCGCACTCGACCATCGTGGCGCCGGAGAGTTTCGAGCGGGAGAGACCCGCCTTCACGAAGCGTGTTCCCGAAAGCCGGCATCCGGAGAGGTTGGCGTCGACAAAGTCCAGGCCCGAGAGCTCAAGCCCCGACAGGTCGAGGTCCGACAGCTCTTCGCCGAAAAAATCCCGGCGCCCGAGTTCCAGATCCCGTAGGAATTCCTCCCGCGTCATGCTCCCTCGTCTCCTTCATCCCGGTCCGAACACGCCCGGGACGGCCTCCGTTCCCCTTCCCCGGGGATCCGGAAGGGAAATTCTGGCACGACAGAGGCGAGGGGGAGTATGACGGAGATCATGGTGCACCCCTGGAGGTTTCCGGACGGTCACAGACGGTAAGGAAGAAGCGGGAAGGGATAAAAGGGAGGGGGGAGGTTGCACTTTCCCCCCTCTCCGGGTTGAAACGGAGTCTAGAATACGAAGGTGGCGCCGAACTCGACGGGCATGTAGTTGAGGGCTCCTCCACTGGCACGAACAATGTTTGTTCCATCAGCATTAAAGTCAGCCCCAACAGCCGTGTCAGCCAATCCGCCGATGTTGCTGATATAGGCCCAGCGGATGTTGGCAAACAGATCGATTCCAGCCAAGGCATCGGCCAGCTTGGCCATGGGAGCGACAACACCGAAACCCGCATCCATTACGAGCGGAGCCGACTCACCGTTTAGGGTCACTGCCAAACCGCCGTCGGCAAACACCTGGGGATTGATCCACGATTTTCCACCTGTCACATCGTACACATATCCCAAAGTGATCGGAATGATCGGAGTGCCAGCCTGATGACCAACAGCTGGATAAGATTGAGATAAAGTGTTATTAAGATTTCCCAAACCGAAAGACAAAATCTCGACATTCATGTTGATGCCACTGTTTGCAGTGATCCACCGGGTCACCGTGACTCCTCCTCCATAGCCGCCATTTAGTGCCATAGCATTAAATGTATCGGCCCACGCGAAGTTCGCGGAAAGCGAGGTGGACTTGGGCACATTCCCCTGGAAGGGATCGGTCGACGTATTGGCCGACTGCCCCATCGCCGCCTGCTGCATCGCCATCATCTGGCCCGCAGTGGAGTTGTTGGCCGGATTGGAAGAGGCGGGCAGGGAGGCTGCGGACGAGGGGGTGGGCGGCGGGAGGGCTTCGCCTGCGAAGGCCGGAGAGACCAGGACGGCCGAGAGAAGGGCCGCGGAGAGAACGGACGTGGAAAGGAGCGACCGGGTGAGAGCCCGGGCGACGGACACAGATCCCTGCTTTGCCATAACGAAACCTCCTTAAATAACCGTAAACGGGAGCATCCCTCCCTTTGTCCCGCCCTTCCGACCGGGCGGGTTCCGACTCCTCTCCTGCATCCGGCGTGCCAGGGAGAGGGGCGGACCGTGACAAAACGATCAAGGAATTGTGACGGAACGAATAACCGTTCATTTTCAAACCGTCTTCCCGGCCGTCTCCGGGGGATGTTTGTTGCTTGGGTGAATCATTCGGGTGTTTCAGAATGTTGCAGGATGCTTCGGAAGGTCCACGTCGGGAACGAAGAGGATTTCCCCAAGCTTCAAAAAAGCTCCCGGATCCTCTAAAATGACCGGGAGGATTTCGATCCTCGAAGCCGATTCCCGACCCACAAGGGGCCGAGGCTCCCGACGCATCCTGTCGTGAGGCCTCTCCCGGGACTTCCGCCCTTCATCCTTCGATCCGAGGACAGTGCATGGCCTTCCGACCCGATAGTGCGGCCCTCCCCTTCTACAAGGACCTCTCCCCCCGGGAGCGTCTGGTCCTGGGCGTCATGATCGCGACCAATGTGACATACGCCAGAGACCTTGCCTCCTTCCTGACCAAAGGCGATCTCTTCCGGGATCCGGAGGGAGAGGGCTGGTCCGCGACTATGGTGAAGGAGATTCTCCAGAAGCTCGCGCCCGGCAAATGGAACTCCGCCTCGGGAAACCGCTGGAACCCCACCCTGACCTCGCAAGCCCTCCGGGACCTCCTCTCGGGACCCGACGGAATCAAGCGCGCCCGGACCGTTCTGGAGAGGCTGGTCCCCGCCTACACCCCGAGCGACCCGCGCCACATCAACATCTACGATCCGGCCTACCTGAGACGGTATTTGACAGCCTTTTACGCCCAGGACACGCAGACCCTCCAGGAGATCGAGACCCTGACCCAAAAAGCCTACGGCGGGAAGCATTTCCTCCAGTCCTTCCTGGAACATCTCCTGTGGGCGGTGATCCCGGCCGACCTGGCGGAATCGCTCCCCCCGCCTCTTCTCTCGGATCTCCTCTCCTCCAAGATTTCGCTCCTCCTCTCGACGGGGCAGATGACGACCGACCTTCCGGAGCTCCTTCCCCTGGGCCGGCGCCTTTTGGGCTCCCCCCGGCCCGACAAGACCCTGTCCGACTATTTTCTGAAACTCGACCTGATCGCCGGAAACATCTCCGGCGTCAAGGAATTCGTGGACAGGAATCCCAAGTGCGATCTTTACATCCTCCTGGGCATCCAGGGATGGGAGGCCTTCTTCCGGGAAGAGTTCGGAGAGGCCGCCACCCTCTTCAAAAAGATGCAGGCCGAATTCAGGAAGTCCGTGACAAGACGGAGGGTCCCGCCCGAGGAGCCGTTCGGTCTTTTCTACGCCTTGACCCTCTTCCTTCTGGACCGCACCGACCGGCGGCGGGAGGATCTCCATAAGCTCCTGGCCGTGGCCTACCCCTCCAGCACCTGGAACTTTGCCGGATACAAGGCCCTTTCCGCCCTCGACACCTTGCGGCAGGGGATGGACCGCGAGGGCCGGCAGGCACTCATGTACCTCGATGAAGGCTCCGGTGGCTTCTCCCCCCTGGCCGGCCTCCTCGTCATGCTGGCCCGGGAGATCCTGGCGCCGGACCTTCTCTCCAAATCCCGCCCGGCGCTTCTCGACCGGTTTTTGGAGTTCAAGACCGTCCTTCCCCTGGAAGCCGGGCTGTACGCCGGGATTCTCTCCCGGATGGAGAATCCGCCGCCGGAGGCGCTCTCCTATCTCTCCCGGGAACCCCTCCCCTCCCTTCTCCGGCCCTTCCGGGGCCTCCTGGTCCAGGAGGCCCCCTGGGAGCGCTCCCTCGCGGGGCTCGAGGATCTTCTGGCGACGGCCTCTCCGGAAGCGGAGTCCTCCCGGGAAAAACGGATCGCCTGGCTCTTCGACCCCAAGACCTTCGAGACCGAGGCGGTGGAACAGACCCTGAAGGGCGGCGAATGGCGGGGGACGAAGAAGATCGCCTTCAAGCGGCTCCACGGCGGAGACCCCTCCCTTCCCCTGACCGAAGCCGACCGGGCGGTCGTGGACTCCTTCGACGTCGAGATCTATTACGGGAATCGCGCCGTCTACCAGCCCGATTCCCGGAGGACGCCGCTGGCTCTTTCGGGCCATCCCGCCGTCTTTCACCGGGACCATCCCGGACAGCGCCTCGAGCTCGCGGCCGCCCTTCCCGAACTCGTTCTCAGCGAGACGCCCGAGGGATACCGGATCGAACTGTCGCACCGCGCGGAGACTCCCCGGGCCATCCTCGAATCCGACTCGCCCTCCCGCTACCGGGTCATCGACATCTCGAAGCCCGTCGTCGCCCTGGGAGCCCGGATCCCTCCCAAGGGATTGTCCGTCCCGCGGGAGGCCCGGGACCGGATCCTGGGACTATTGCGGCGCCAGGCCCCCTTTTTGGCCCTGCGCGCGGAGATCGCCGAGGCCGACATTCCCGCGCTGGAAGGACGACCCCTCCCCGTCCTCCAGCTCGCCCCTTTCCAGGAGGGGCTTCTCGTGACCTCCGGCGTCCGCCCCTTCGGTCCGTCGGGCCCCTTTTTCCCCACCGGAAAGGGCGGCCGGCTCGTCACGGCCACGATCGGGGGACAGACCCTCCATGCGCGGCGGGACCTCGACGCCGAGAAAAACCTCCTTTCGGAGCTGGTCGCCGCCCTGCCGGTTCTCGCGGGAATTCCGCCGGAGCACAACACCTGGCTCGTCGACGACCCCGAAGACGCCCTCGATCTCCTGCTCGAGCTTCGGGAGACCGCCCTTCCGAAGGAGATCGAGTGGCCCCAGGGAGAGACGCTTCGCGTCACCTCCCCCGTGGCCACGAAAAAGCTCCGGATCGCCGTCCGGGAGTCCCGGGACTGGTTCGAGATCGAGGGCAAGGTCGCTGTCGACGAGGATCTGGTTCTGGACTTGAAAGAGATCCTGTCCGCCCTTCCCAGGGCGAAAGGACGCTACATTCCCCTCTCCGACGGGAGGTTCCTCGCGTTGGCGGACGAACTCCGCCAGAGGCTCGAGCGCCTCCAGTCCGTGTCCGAGGATTCTGGATCGGGCGCCCGGATCTCGCTCCCGGGAACCCTTGCCATCGAGGATCTCCTCTCCGAAGCCGGGGGGGTGACGGGGGACAAGGGATGGAAGGAGTTCCGGAAACGCCTCCGGGAGGCGGCCGACCATCGCCCCTCCATCCCTCCGACCCTTCAGGCCGAGCTCCGGGACTACCAGACGGAGGGATTCTCCTGGATGAGCCGGCTCGCCCGCTGGGGTGCGGGAGCCTGTCTGGCCGACGACATGGGGCTCGGGAAAACGGTCCAGGCGATTGCCGTGATGCTCGAGCAGGCCTCCGAAGGGCCCCTCCTGGTCGTGGCCCCGACCTCCGTCTGCCACAACTGGGTGTCGGAGCTTGGAAGGTTCGCCCCGACCCTCCGTGTCCACCCGCTTCGGGAGGCCGCGGACCGGGGGGAACTGGCCGGATCCCTCGCTCCCCGGGACGTCCTGGTCGCAAGCTACGGCCTTCTCGCCCAGGAGGAGGCGCTCCTTTCGGGAATCTCCTGGCGCATGGCCGTCTTCGACGAGGCCCAGGCCTTCAAGAACGCCGAAACCAAACGGGCCCAGGCGGCCAGGAAGATCAACGCCCATTTCCGGCTGGCCCTCACCGGGACCCCGGTCGAAAACGATCTCGACGAGCTCTGGAGCCTCTTCAGCGTCGTCAATCCCCGGCTCCTGGGATCCCGTGAACGCTTTGCGAACCGCTTCGCCGGTCCGATCGAAAGGAGCCGGGACACCCGGATTTTGTCCTCCCTCCGCTCCCTGATCCGGCCCTTCATGCTCCGGAGAACAAAGAGCGCGGTCCTCTCCGAACTTCCGCCCCGGACGGAGATCACCCTCGAAGTCGAGCTTCCTCCCGACGAGCGGGCCTTCTACGAAGCCCTCCGGAGAAACGCCCTCGACAAGATCGCCGGCCTCGCGGACAGAAAGGACTCCCGGATCCACATCCTGGCCGAAATTACCCGCCTCCGGAGGGCTCTGTGCCATCCGGCCCTGGTGGACCCGGAGACGCCGCTTTCCGGCGCGAAGCTCGAAACCTTTCTGGGTCTGGTCGACGAACTCCGGGAAAACCGGCACCGGGCCCTGGTCTTCAGCCAGTTCACCGGTCATCTGGAACGGGTCGCAAAGGCCCTGGACCATCGAAAAATTTCCTATCACTATCTCGACGGAAGCACCCCTGCGAAGGAGAGGGAAAAGAGGGTGGAGGCCTTTCAGGGGGGAGAGGGGGATCTTTTCCTGATCAGCCTCCGGGCGGGCGGAACGGGGCTCAATCTGACGGCCGCCGACTACGTGATCCATCTCGATCCCTGGTGGAATCCCGCCGTCGAAGACCAGGCCTCCGACCGGGCCCACCGGATCGGACAGTTGCGGCCGGTCACCGTCTACCGGCTCATCACCACCGGCAGCATCGAAGAGAAGATCCTCGAACTCCACGGAAAAAAACGGGACTTGGCCAACGATCTCCTGGAAGGGGCGGAGATGTCGGGTAAGCTCTCGAACGAAGAGCTGATCGCCCTCATCGGGTGATCTCCGGGACCTTCCCGATGGAAACAGAGTCAGTCAAAAATGGAAAGAAGCCGCCCCCGATGCCTGGGAGCGGTTTTCCGAGCCGCCTATGCGTCAGTGAACGATATCGCTGCTCAGTCTCGCGACTGCTCTCCATAGCGGTGAAAATCTGATCGTGACCTTCAATACGTCAGCCCGATATCACCATCGCTCTTACCGGGAGACCACGCGTTTTTGACCATGATGGCTGCATACGACATCCGTACATCGGCATCAACCGATGGCCAGTTTGACCGGTTTACCGATGCGGCTCAGCATTTCCACCAGAGTGTCGATGGTGAACTTGGCCGTTTTTTTTGACCACATCGGACACGCGCGGACGGGAGACCATCAGAATCTCGACGGCCTCAGCCTGTTTCAAGTGGTGGTCCGAAATCCAGGAAGAGAGTTCTTCCATCAATTGCTGTTTCAGAAGCCGCGTATCATTGATCTGTTTGAGGGACGCAGCCTGAAGACGCTCGGCCTCGTCCGGCTCAAAACCCAGTTCCAGAAAGAGGTTCACCCCCGGCTTCGTTATGTGGCGCACTTCGGTATCGATCGTCATCTCTTTGCCTTTCTCGCAGTGACTATGGCGCGGGGTAGCACGCCTTGGCAATGGCTTTGTCCTGCTTCCCGGTCGTCTGGGTCCTTTTCTGGAAGCAGTGCAGGACATAGATGACATCTTCGAACTTGGCAACGCACATCACGCGATAGATACCGCTCGCGTCTTTGATGCGAATCTCTCTTGTACCGGCCCCCACATCGTCGAACGGCTTCATCCCACGGAACGCCCCCCTCTCCGGCTCGCCGTCCGATGAATCTCTACACGGCATGTTTTTTCTGGGCCTCCACATATTTCCTCAAAACCTCGTTGATCACTGTCTGATATCCCTTCCCCTGCTTCTTGAAAAAATCGATCACATCCGGATCGATACGAAGCGTGATCTGCTTTTTGATCCCCTTCCAAACCACAGCCTCCTCGAAAAAAGCTTCATCCAGCGGAGGATTGTCGGAGTAGTCGATCTCATTATCCTGCATCTTCCGAACTCTGTCCCATTGAGTCTTCGAGGGAATCTTTTCCATCCCGGAATCTTTCGTAACCTTGACGCTCATATTTGTTGGCCTTTCTTAGAGAGATGATGCGAATTCTCTTGGGAGAACGCTCCGTGAAAACAAGAACAACGATTTGACCTTCAATCTCTCCGATACCCTGCCATCGATCTTCGCCATATTCCTTTCTGGAATCCTTCCGAACGAGAAGGCGATTTCGGAACGCTTTCAGACCATCAACAAAATCAAGCCCATGCTTCGAAATATTCGTCATTCTCTTTGTTTCGTCCCATTCGAACTCCATAAAAAATAATACCTCCAAACGTAACTACAATCAAGCGGCCACAAAAAAACGGACTATCCCTCATACATGGGAGAGCGTGAATGGCCGATACTCTTTCCGTCCACAGGGAATTTCCCAAATTTCGAAAACGCGCGATAAACACACGCGTGTGTTTATTCGTGCGTTTATTTCTTCAAATTTGTCGTGTCGGAGCACTTTACAGATCCCTGACGAGCGTGTGAATCGATTCAGACATGAACCATCTTGGTTGTTTAAAATTTATTATTATTAGGCATATATCTCTGATAAAAGAAATTGTCGGTGAAAATCGGGGGGAGAGTCAATGGAAATGCAATTGGACAACGTTACCGATAATCACCGGATTGCTGTCACGATCCGAGAAATTCCGGAGATGGGTTTTTGAGAGGACGTTCTGAGAATAACTTGCAATATGGTAGGCACGGGCGGTCTCGAACCGCCGACCTCTACCGTGTCAAGGTAGCGCTCCACCCCTGAGCTACGTGCCTGCAGGATAAAACGGGACCACGGGAGACCATGGCCCCGCATTTTCGGGACAAACTACTTGATGGCGGACTTAAAGGCTTTGCCGGCAGTAAACTTGGGAACGCGCATGGCAGGGATCTTGATCTCCTGGCCAGTGCGGGGGTTCCGGCCGGTGCGGGCCTTTCTCTTCACCGTGGAGAAGGTGCCGAAACCGGGAAGGGTCACGCGCTCCGTGTCCTTCTTGAGGGCCTTCTTGATCGCATCGACGGCGGCGTTCAGTGCTTCGTTGGCCTGGGTCTTGTTGATTTTTGCAGACTGGGAGATCTTGTCCACGAGTTCCGATTTTTTCATCGTTTTCTTCCCCCCTTTCGCATTTTTATAGGAAAAATAGAACGTCCATCGGGGAAATTACACTGAACAGACAGATCTGTCAAGCGTCCTGCCCGGAATTCTTGCCGAATTCCTCAAGCGAAATCTTTCCGACAGAAATAAACAGTCATGAATTTAAAATTAAGACAGTTATTTAGATGATTTTTCGTTGTCGGGAGAACGGTCTCCCTCCACGATCGATTTCATCTTGTTCCGGAAGGTTGTCCGGCTGATCCCCAGGATCCGGGAGGCCCGGTGCTGGTTTCCCTCGGTCACATCCAGAGCCGTCGGAATCAGCATCCGGTCCAGAAGGTCGGAAAAGAAGGAATAGGCCGAATCCGATTCGCGGAGGCTGGCCACGGACTTCAGGTACTGACGGCATTTGGCCTGAAGGAGATGTTCGATCCCCACGGCCGAGGAGAGAGGCTCCCGGAGAAAAAGGAACTCTTCCAGAGCCCGGACGAGCATCTCGCCTTCTCCCGCAAGGATGATCCGGAAGTGGCCGTCGGCCAGATGAATCGTCGGCATGGTGGCCCGGTCGAAGAGAAGGAGACGGCATTCGGGGGACACATCCTCCCAGTCGGTCCAGGAATCCCGGACCGTGATCGAAAGGGGCCAGTGAAGGACGCACCGGGAGACGCGGTCCGCAAGGGATCCGTCTTTTGTAAAAAGAAGTCCGTCCCTTATCGGAAAGGAAAAATCGGTCACGGCCCCCCCCCGGAGGTTCCGGCGGAACCGAAGACGAAGCTGGCCCCGTCCCAGTCGACCTCGATCGCCCCCCCCCTTCTGGACCGTCCGGGCCAGGATCTGCTGGGCAAGAGGATTCATGATGGCTTGCTGGATGGCCCGCTTGAGAGGGCGTGCCCCGTAGACCGGATCGAAGCCGACCTGGGCCAGCTCCTCCCTTGCCCGGTCCGTCAGGACGAGGACGATATTCTGGTCCTTGAGCCTTTTGTTGATCGACGAAAGCTGGATATCGACGATCTGCATGATCTCGACCATGGTGAGGGGATGGAAAAGGATAATTTCGTCGATCCGGTTTAAAAACTCCGGACGAAGGGATCGCGCCAGGATGTCCATCACCCGGCGCCGGACCTCCGGCTCGGGGACTCCGGACGAATCCCGGATGACATCCGAGGCGATGTTCGAGGTCATGATGATGACGGTGTTCTTGAAGTCCACCACCCGCCCCTGTCCATCGGTGAGCCGTCCGTCGTCCAGAACCTGGAGAAGCACATTGAAGACGTCGGGATGGGCCTTTTCCATCTCGTCGAGGAGAATGACGGAATAAGGGCGCCGCCGGATCGCCTCCGTGAGCTGCCCCCCTTCCTCGTACCCGACATATCCGGGCGGGGCGCCGATGAGGCGCGCCACCGAGTGCTTCTCCATATACTCCGACATGTCGATGCGGATCATGGCCTGGTCGTTGTCGAAAAGGAATTCGGCGAGGCTCTTTGCAAGTTCCGTCTTTCCGACGCCGGTGGGACCGAGGAAAAAGAAGGATCCCAGCGGGCGGTTCGGATCCTGGATCCCGGCCCTGGCGCGCCGGATCGCATTCGAGACGGCCATGACCGCCTCCTTCTGGCCTACGACCCGCTGGGAGAGTCTCTCCTCCATCTTCAGGAGCTTCTGGAGTTCCCCTTCCATCATCCGGGTCACCGGAATTCCTGTCCAGCTCGAGACCACCTGGGCCACATCCTCCTCGGAGACCTCTTCCTTCAGGAGACGGCCTTCGGACTGGCTTTCCTTCTCCATGGCCGTCTGGGCGGCATCGAGTGTCTTCTGGAGATTGGGAATCGTCCCGTAGGTGATCTGGGAGGCCTTTTCGTACTGTCCTTCCCGGAGCGCCGCATCGGCGTCGATCTTGGCCTGTTCGATCTTCTCCTTGAGCTCCCGGATCTCCTGGATCCGGGACTTTTCCGTATCCCACTGGGCCTTGAGCGCAGAAAATCGCGCCTTGAGTTCCTCGAGCTCGTTTTCCACACCGGCCTTCTTTCCCCGGCTCTCTTCGTCCTCTTCCCTGGAAAGGGCCATCTTTTCGATTTCGAGCTGACGGATCTTCCGGTCCACCTCGTCGAGTTCAAGCGGCATGCTGTCGATCGCCACCCGGAGACGGCTGGCCGACTCGTCGATGAGATCGATCGCCTTGTCCGGAAGGAAGCGGCCGGTGATGTACCGGTGAGAGAGGAGCGCGGCCGCCACGATCGCCGAATCCTTGATCCGGACTCCGTGGTGGATTTCATACTTTTCCTTGAGCCCCCGGAGAATGGCAATGGTGTCATCCACGGAGGGCTCCCCCACGAAGACCGGCTGGAAACGCCGTTCGAGAGCGGCATCCTTTTCGATATACTGGCGGTATTCGTCCAGGGTTGTGGCGCCGATCGCCCGGAGCTCCCCCCGCGCCAGGGCCGGCTTGAGAAGATTGGAGGCATCCATGGCTCCCTCCGTCGCCCCGGCCCGGACGATCGTGTGAAGCTCGTCGATGAACAGGATGATCCGCCCCGACGCCCCGGTGATCTCTTTCAGGACGGCCTTGAGACGCTCCTCGAAGTCTCCCCGGTATTTGGCTCCCGCCAGAAGCGCTCCCAGGTCGAGGGAAAAGATCGTCTTGTCCTTGAGGCCTTCCGGAACGTCCCCGGCCACAATGCGAAGGGCCAGGCCTTCCACGATGGCGGTCTTCCCGACGCCCGGATCTCCGATCAGGACGGGGTTGTTCTTTGTCCGGCGGGACAGGACCTGGATCACCCGGCGGATCTCCTCGTCTCGGCCGATGACGGGGTCGAGCTTGTTCTGGCGGGCCAGGGCCGTCAGATCCTTCCCGAACTTCTCGAGGGCCTGGTAGCGCTCTTCCGGATTGGGATCGGTGACGCGCTGATTTCCCCGGACCTCGGTGAGGGCCGCCAGGGTTTTTTCCCGGGTCAGATTGAAGGACTTGAAGATCCGGCTTTCGGGTCCGGTGCTCTCGGTCATGGCCAGAAGAATGTGCTCGGTACTGACATAATCGTCCTTGAAGGGACGGGTCTCTTCCAGGGCCTTGTCGAGCAGGAAGGAGAGATTCCGCGAGAGGTAGGGCCCTCCCGAGCCTCCCTCGACGCGCGGAAGAAGCCCGATCTGTTCATCGGTCTTCCGGAGAAGCTCTTCGGGGGAGGCATTCATCTTGAGGAGGATGGCGGGAACGATCCCTCCTTCCTGCTCCAGCAGGGCCTTGAGAAGATGAATGGGCTCGACCTCGGTATTCCCCTTCTGCCGGGCCAGGTCGACGGCCTTTTGTAGTGCTTCCTGGGACTTCTGGGTCAGCTTGTTCACATCCATTGTCGATCCTCCCTTATGACGAGGCTTCCGGTCATGGTTTCGGATTCTGCCGGCATCACGACAGATCGATATCGATGCAGGACTCTCCGGTTTGGCCGCGGGAACGGTTTCTGTACCAGAGAAGCTGGTGCCTGAGGCGAAGAATGATCTCGATTCCTGCCATGTTCACCCCCAGATCTTTCCTTAAAGCCATGATCATCCGGACGCGTTCGATCATTTCCGGACTCAGTGCGGTCACAGAACCATCGCGTTCGATTTCGACCAGGCCCTCCCTCACGAGAATGGCCAGTGTTCTCCGGGACACGGAATAGGTTTCGGAAACCCATTCGACCGGCATGGACCGGGGAGGGACGGGGAATGTCTTCTTTTCGACCATCGAGCTTGTCTCCTTCCGCAGCCGGGATCCTTAAAATTCTCCCGGAATCACCGTGACTTCCAGCGAAAGTCCGGCGGGTAGTGGCTATCGAGCTCACGGATGCAGGACTCCAGGGACGAAGGGACATGGGGCGGAAGCACCGGAAGAATCTTGACATACAGATGTCCCCGCTCGTGGTCCACCGGGGAGACCACCCCTTTTCCCTTCAGCCGGAACGTCTGGCCAGCCTTCGTCCCGGGGGGAATTTTGAGACGGGCTTCTCCTTCGAGTGTCGGAACAGCGACCGTCGCCCCGTAGAGGAGCTCGGACAGCTTGACCGGACAGTCGAGGAGAAGGTCCGCCCCTTGTCTTCGGAAGATTGTATCCGGCTGGATGTCGTCGATGACCACCCGGATGATCCGTGTTCGGGGACCTGATCCGGACCCGACGGTAAAGGCCATCCCCGCTTCGATCCCCGAGGGTATCCTGATCGTGACCTTTTCAGGGGTCTTTCCCATCGAATCCGACAGGAGGACCGTTTTTTCGGACCCGAGAGCCGCCTCGCGAAATGTCAGCGTCAGATGGACCTCGGTGACCATTCCTCCCCTTCCTTGGCCCATCCCTCCGAAGAGATCCCAGAAATCGCCCATCCCTTCCCCGGAAAAATCCCCGAAAGGAGATCCTTCCCCCCCGGGCGCGGCCGTTCTTCGATGTCCCGTCCCTCCCCCTTCGAGACTTTCATCATATTCGGCTCTCTTGGCTTCGTCGGAAAGCGTCTCATAGGCTTCATTGATCTCCTTGAAACGGAGTTCCGCCTCCTTGTTGTTCGGGTTGACATCCGGATGGTACTGGCGGGCGAGTTTCCTGTAGGCTTTCTTGATTTCCTCCGGAGTCGCCTTCCGGGTCACTCCAAGACGGTCGTAATAATTCTTTGCCATATCCTAGTCCTGTCCCTTCTCCTGGACCGACGGTCCGGGTTCCGCCGGCTTGTCCTCAAGAAAATAATTGGCCCCCATGTGCGGAGCGACAAGCAGGTCTTCGAAAATTTCATGCGAAAGCTCGAGCGCATTTCGAAGCAGGGCGCCCTCGGATGTGACGGGTCCTTCTCGCATCATGGCCAGACAGGACCGGATCTCCTCCCTTCCGGAGAGAACCTGAGGCATGAAGCGGACGATCCCCGCCCTTTCCCAGAGGAGGGTCTGGATCATCTTCATCGTGACCCTGCCAGGAGGCACGGTGACCATGGTCCGCGGAATCTCGCGCGCTTCGCGGGACGTTGGCTCTCCCACCGATTCTCTTGTTGCCGGCTCGGAAACAAGGCCCCGGACGACCCGGTGCCCCATCACCAGCGCCTCGAGCAGGGAGTTCGAGGCGAGCCTGTTGGCCCCGTGAACCCGGGTACTCGCGACCTCCCCCACGGCGTACAGACCGGGAAGCGAGGTCCGGCCCTCCATGTCCGTCCGGATTCCCCCCATCTGGAAATGGGCGGCCGGCCGGATCGGAGCCCGGTCCCTGGAAAGGTCGATGCCGACGGAGAGGCAGTGGCTGTAGACCTGGGGGAAACGACTTTTGAGATAGGGCCCCGGAAGATGGGTCACCGAAAGGTAGAGCCCCGATCCCGGATTGGCCCGGGCCTCCAGCCAGAGGGCCCGGGAGACGACATCCCTGGGCGCCAGCTCCCCTTCCGGATGATACCGGAACAGGATTCGTTCTCCCGCGCCGTTGACCACATGTCCCCCCTCTCCCCGAAGGGCTTCGGTGAGAAGAAAGGGCGTCCCCCCAGGCAGGTCGAGGACCGTCGGATGAAACTGGGTGAAGGCCAGCCGTTCGAGAACGGCGCCGGCCCGGTGGCATACCGCCGCGGCGTCCCCCACCTGGGACGGGGGATTGGTCGTCCGGGCGAAGAGGGCGCTAAACCCCCCGGTGGCCATGATCGTGGCCTTCGCCAGAACCTCCAGCCACCCTTCTCCGTTTTCATCCATGAAGAGCCCACCCAAAACCCGGTTCTCCTCCTTGACGAGCCGGGTGAGGCGATAGGGGGTCAGAAAGGTGAATCGCTCATGGCCATGCACATTCTGGGCCAGGGTCTTCAGGATCAAGGACCCGGTCTTGTCCCCCCCGGCATGGACGATCCGGGGACGGGAATGGGCCGCTTCCCTCGTGAAAAGGATCTCCCCTGACGCGTCTCTGTCAAAGGGGACGCCGTAGGAGACCAAGGTGGCAAAGGCCTCCTCTGCCCCCTCGATCAGGAGGCGAACCCTGTCTGCATCGCAGAGACCCGCCCCGGCCCGGATCGTATCCTCGATATGGGAGTCGATGGCGTCCCTGTCGAATCTCCAGGGAATGGCAAGCCCTCCCTGGGCATAGTAAGAACTTCCGGAAGCGATCGATCCCCGGGACACGAGAGCGACGCTCCCGTGTGGCAGAAGGTCCAGAGCCGTCTGGTAACCGGCGATCCCACCCCCCACAATCAGGAAGTCTGCCTTGATCCGGCGTCGCTCCGGGCTTACGCTCATTGGGCCGGTCTGGCCTTGGCGGGAGCCACGAGGAAGGTATCTCCCGAAATGTCTTCGAGGCGGGATGGGGCCGGAGCCTTCCTCATCGAGGTGACCATCCGGCACTCTCCCGTCTGAAAATAGCGTGGGCCGGAGCCGATCTTGGGGAGACCCGTCAATGTCCAGTGAGCACTGAAAGTGATCGAATGGGTCGCGGAATCGACTTCACCGGAGTCCATGACCAGGGTCAGGTTTATCCTTTTGAACATCCCGAACAGCCTTTCCAGCTGGATCCTGGTATCCGGACGCACCGAGAGGGGCGGAGCCAGAAGGCCCATGACCTCATCGACGGATTCCCTGTCAAAGGCCTTCTGGAGCGATTCGCTGACCTTCCATGCCGAGACCAGCGACTGCTCTTCCGGGGTCAACGGCTTGACCTCCCCGCATCCGGCCGAAACCAGGGTTGCCAATAAGGCGAATGCGATCATTCCGGACCGGATAGGGAAATTCCTGCCTTCAGCCCTCTTTTTTGGCCCCGATCCGGCCATTCCTTTTTCTTCCATCCTCACCCCAGTCCCTTTTCCTGACCCGTCCTCTCCGGCCCTTCCGGGCATTCGCGATCGAATTATAGTCCCCCTTTCCCGGCAGGTCAAAAGTGCCGCCCATTCGGCCTGCAATGGTTTTCAAGGTCGACTTGGATTGTCCGGCGCGACCGTTCCATGGTATTCTTTAACAGTCGACCCAGAAGACCCCACGTCTAACCCGGGACTCTCCCCTTGCCCTTGCCAAAAGATTCTTCCCTGCGCGTCCGCTTTGCTCCTAGCCCCACAGGCCACCTCCATCTGGGGGGAGCAAGAACAGCTCTCTTCAATTTTCTTCTCGCCCGACACTTCGGGGGGACGCTCGTCCTCAGAATCGAGGATACCGACCGCGAACGCTCAACCCAGGAATCCATCGCGGCCATTCTGGACGGACTTTCCTGGCTCGGGATCGACTGGAACGAAGGCCCTTTCTACCAGACCCAACGGCTCGACAGATACAGACAGCTGGCCTTGGACCTGCTCGACAAGGGCCTCGCCTACCGCTGCGACTGTTCCGCGGAGAGTCTCGAATCGAGGCGAGACGAAGCGATCAAGAAGGGACTTCCCCCCCGCTACGATGGACGGTGCCGGGATCGCACGATCGATCCCGCCACCCCCCATGTCCTTCGGTTCCGGAACCCCGAGGGTGAAGTGATCGTCTTTGACGATCTGATCCGCGGACAACTTTCCTTCGACAGCGCCGTCCTCGACGATCTCATCATCCTCAGAACCGACGGAATGCCCACCTACAACTTCGCCGTTGTGGTCGACGACGTCGACATGAAAATCACCCACGTCATCCGGGGGGACGACCATATCAACAATACCCCAAGGCAAATTCCCATCTTCCGGGCCCTGGGGGCTCCCCTGCCTGATTTCGCCCACCTTCCGATGATTTACGGCCCGGACCGGACGCGACTGTCAAAGCGCCATGGAGCCACCTCCGTCATGGCCTACCGGGACATGGGTTTCCTTCCCCAGGCTCTCGTCAATTATCTCGTCAGGCTCGGATGGTCCCACAAGGACCAGGAAATTTTCTCCCGGGAGGAATTGATCCAGTATTTCGACCTCGATCATGTCGGCTCCTCTCCCTCGGTCTTCAATCCTGAAAAACTTCTCTGGCTGAATGGCCATTATCTCAAAAACTCTTCAGGAAAAGATCTCGTTCCTCTTGTCAAGGAACAGCTGGGCCCCCTGACCGACCCTCTTCCCCAAGCGTCCGATCCCGACCACTGGACCCGCGTCGCGGAAGAACTCAAGGGGCGCTCCAAAACCCTTGTGGAACTCGCGCAGTTTGCCCGCCCCTTTCTGGACAAATCCCGGGCCATTGATCCGGAGGCCCGGAAAAAAATTCTCACACCCGCCAATATTCCTGTTCTCGAACATCTCACGTTGACCCTCAGGTCCCTCTCCGACTGGACGGGGGAGAATCTGAGAAATGTCTTCTCGCAGGCTTCTGAAGCCCTCCATCTGAAGCTTGGCGAAATCGCCCAGCCCGTTCGTGTCGCCATTACGGGAAAAACCGTCAGTCCCGGGATTTTTGACGTTCTCCTCCTGGCAGGACGGGAGGCCACCCTTGCGCGAATGGACGAGGCTCTTCGTCTCTCGCGGGAACCCCTGTCCGATGTTTAGGCTCTCTGACCTTACAAGGAAGGTGCCCTGTGATTGATCCTGTCTCCCCCTCTCCCCGTCAAGACAGTCACATGGAATTTGTCCAGAGGCTCAGAAAGGTCCTTCTCCGTATCGACGATATCATCCATCTCATCGTCGCGATCTTTTTGATGTCGGGAGCCGTCATTGTTCTCGTCCATTCGGCCATGGGCCTGACCAGCCTCCAGACCGATTCCGTCCTCCAGCTTATCAACGACATGCTCTTTGTCGTCATTATTCTCGAACTCCTCTGGATCATGTTGAGTTATCTAGGCAGACGCCGTTTTCCCATCGCTTCCTTCATTCTGATCGGCATCATCTCCACCATCCGGAGAATTCTTCTGGTCGAAGCCCAGTCTTCCTACAAGGAAAGCGAACGGTTCGGCGACTTTTCCTATCATTCCCTCCAGCTGATCCTCTATGTGGTGATCGTTCTGATTCTTGTTTTTTCCTATAGCCTTCTCGTGAAGATATCCGTTTCCAACGAAGCGGAGAACAGGCAGCATGACTGACAAATCGCGCCTGAGGCGCCTTCCGGCTCTTGCCCTGGCCACTGCAACCATTTTTACGGTCTCCTCCTGCGCCTCCTTCTATCACTTCCGTCCGCTCTCCCATCCCGATCCTGCCACGATGCCTATTGTCGAAAAAATACCCGCCTCCGGCCTCATGGTCGGGATCAGGACCTATCACACCGCCCAGGATACCCATAACCTTTTCGGCCACCAGGGACTCTGGAGGGAACATGTCATCCCCGTTCAGGTCGCTTTAGTCGATAAGGGGTCCAATGTCGAGATCCAACTTGTTCCGGACTCCGTCTTTCTCTCTGTCCTCAAGAAGAACTATCATAACATCTCGCCTTCCGAAGCCTATGATATTGCATGGCAGGCCAAAGTTCCCTACCAGAATGTCGAACAGGTTCTTTACTACACCGGCCTGTTCCTGTTCACTATTGCGACACTGGGTCTCGGATCCATGATCTGGGTTCTTCCCTCTCCGTTTTCCCAGCCCATTCCCGCACAGACTCCCTTTGGCCGGGATCTGGCCTACAAGGCCTTTCCCGAAAAGGCGACACTCTACGATCAAGGCAGTGCGGGAGGTCTTTTTTATTTTCACCTGCCCTTCAACGAAAAACTTCTCTCGCGTACCCGGCTCTCTTTTCAGCTCCGGGAGACGGATTTGTCCAAGAAATCCCCGCCACGGATTCTCCTTGTCTCGGTCAGACTGACCTCCAAGAAGAAATCCCAAGTCAATCCTCTTATGGAGATCCTTCACGGGTTTTTCTAGAAATCGGGCAAGACGAAAAACAGGTCTCGGGCCTTCCGGCCTTCAGTCCAGGAGTTCTTCCTCTTGATTGTGGGGATTCGGAACCGCATACAGGCGGCTTAGATAGTGCCAGCCCCAGTCCAGGTAGATCGTGGCACTGTCACGCAGGGCTTGGGAGGCAACAAGTCGGGATTTTCGGTCTTCCTCTGGAAGAGAGGCGTCAGATACTTCCTGGTTGACGGTGTCAAGCAGGGCATGGAAGGATTTGATGGACTCCTCGACTTTCTGAAAGGCCTCGGCCAAGAGCGAGTCATCACATTCGGGGTTTTCGTTGAACGGTTCTTTTGTCATAAGGAGAGAGGGGGCGAAGAAAACTTCTTCGCCCCGGCCTTTCTGTAGGCTAGCGAGCCACCATTTTTATGGCATTGTGCTTTGCCGCATCACAGACGACGACGCAGAGTTCGCACCCCTTGCAACGGGATTCGACAATGACTGCCACCATCTTCGATGTATCCATCTGAATGCAGTTGGCCTCCGGACAATACATGATGCAGAGCCGGCATCCTTTCTGGGCGACGCACTCCTCCGAATTCACCTCAGCCACATTGTACATTGATGCCCTTCCTGATTCTTTTGAGGGTTACATGCCCACGCCCGCGCTGATCGCGGGATGTTTTGCCGTAAACGCTGCCGCCTCGTCATAGGTCCTGCGAATGGTATCCAGGTTTTTCTGAAGAAGCATTTCTTTTTTGGCAAATTTTTTCTTGATAGCCTCGTCAAGGGTGGCCGTTCCGCCTGAAGCGACATACTTCTTCCCGAAGCGGTCCTGGAGGGCCTTGTCAAGACCATCCATGGTCACGACATGAGTCAGTCCGGCCAAAGCTCCCAGCATTCCCATGTTCGTCGCCAGTTCGGTTCCGGCAAGTTCGAGGGCAATCTTCGTCGCGGGAACATAATAGACCGTCACCTTTTTCTTGGCCAGGTCCTCCCGTTCTTCATCGGTCAGAAGCTCGATATCGTCGTTGATGATAATCAGCCCGCCATCTTTGATTCCGGAATAAAAAGGCATGGTGTAGCTTTTTCCCATGGTGATCACCTGGGGGTGAAAAACCATGACGACATGGGGAAACACGAGCTCCCCCCGGTCGTAGATCTTTTCAGGACCGATCCGGACATAGGACTCCGCAGGAGCCATCCGCTTTTCCGCGCCGAAGAACGGATTGGAAATCGCAAAATTCCCTTCATGGGACGCCGCCATGGCCATCAGGTGGGCAGAGGTCACAACCCCCTGCCCCCCGAGGCCCGACATGCGAATATTGACACGCGCTTTCATCGGAACTCCCTTTTGTTAGGATGTGGCTCCACTCGTGGCCAGTTTCTCGGCTTTTTTCTTTTCAGCGAGTCCGTCGAGGAAGGACTGGGCCTCGGGTGAAATGAATTCCCTGAACTTGAAGCGTTCGCCGGGGGCCTCCGAGGTCCGCATCTCCTGAAGTCCTTCCATGCTCTGCTTTCCGATTTCCAGAATGCACGGAGTGTAGATCTGGATATAGGTCGGACCCACCTCGCGGGCAATAAGAACAGCCTGCTTGATGACTTTTTCCACAAGACTCGGCTTGCTCGCCGTCATGATGGCCACGTAATCGCATCCCGACTCGCGCGCGATCTCGGGAAGACGCACCTTCTCGAATCTCTTTCCGACGGGAGCCATCTTTGCCAAAAAGCCCTTCTGCATAAGCCCGGATTCCTGTCCGCCGGTATTGGCATAAAGCTCGTTGTCAAAACAGATCGTCGTAAATTTTTCCTTCCGGAACCATGACTGAAGCGTCATGTCGAGGCCGATGTCGACCGTGGCCCCGTCACCGGCCAGCACAATCACGTCTTTGACCCGGTCCGGGAAACGGACAGCCAGGGCCCTTTTCAGACCGGTCGCAATCGCATTCTGGTTTCCGAAAAGCGAATGGATGTTATGGACGGCGATCATGGGGAAGACCAGGCTGGTACAGCCTGTCGACCCCACCATGACCGTATCCTCGGGGTTGGGAATGGACGCCATGATATGGCGAAAGGC
Source organism: Nitrospirota bacterium (assembly GCA_023481175.1). Classification (GTDB taxonomy): domain Bacteria; phylum Nitrospirota; class Leptospirillia; order Leptospirillales; family Leptospirillaceae; genus UBA4572. Next base: position 165,488 of record JAMCWM010000026.1, on the reverse strand, counting down.
GATCGACTCCGGACATCCCGCACAGAGCGAATGTTCTGCAATCAGCTCTGTCGCCGTTCCAAAGTCTTTCCATCCACGATTGGGGGAATCATAGGTTCCTGTTTCCACAAGATCAAGGTAATCTTGCGGCATGATATCGACGAATTCCTTGTTTATCTGGATTTTCTTACCCATGGACGAGCTCCTTATTCCGGCGGTGAGCCAGATGTTTTTCGATCTCTTCGACAATGATTTCCGGCGGCATGGTCATTCCGCCGGCGACGTGCGGGCCGGCTACGACTCGGCTGTTGCGGTCGATCGTGGACTTGATTTCCCGGGCGAGCCAACCGGCCACATTGAATTCGGGAACAAAGATGTGCTTTGCATGCTCCGTTGCCTTTTTCACCTCTTCCGTCGGGAAGGGGCGGAGAGTCTTGATCTTCACCAGACCGACCCTGACCCCCTTGTCCCGGAAAAGCCGGATGGCTTCACGAGCCTGGGAAACCGCTGTTCCCGAGGCCACCATCATGATTTCGGCATCGGAGTTTTCCACTTCGATCAGACCATCGAGAAGCGGAATGGTATGCTTTCGGGAGCGCTCGATGGCCGCCCTGATCTCCAGCTGCCAGCTGGCATGGGTCATGTAGCTGATATAATTCGACTTCATGACGAAGGGATCCCTCATCATCCGGACAGGGGGCACTTCCATATCCATGCAGACAACGGGACTCCTGTAAGGATCGTAATGGGGCAGAGCCATGTCCTCGGGAGTCATCATGACCATGTCCTTGGTATGCGTCACGAAAAACCCGTCGCAGATGACGCCGATGGGAAGATGCACTTCCGGCTGCTCCGCCACATAATACCCCTTGAGCATGAAATCGAAGAGATCCTGGGCAGTTTCCGCATGCCAGAGAAGCATGCCCGTCTCGAGCATGAAGGCAATTTCAAGCGTATCCGGCTGAATGGTCAGCGGAGAATTCACGCCACGGACAGTGAAGACGACCTGGATCGGCAGCCGGCTTCCGGCCCACATCGGGAAATTTTCAAAAGCACGAAGCGTTCCCGGACCCGCCGTCGTCGTAAAGACCCTGGCGCCCCCGAATGCCGCCCCGGCGCACTGGCCCATGACGGCGAATTCCGACTCACCGCGCATGTAGTCGCCCACATATCCTTCTGCGAAAAGCTCTCCCACCAGAGACGAGGCTTCTGACTGGGGGGTGATGGGATAGGCCACCGAAAAATCCACACTGGCACGTCGGATGGCCTCGCGGATGACCTCAGAGCCGGTCAGGAATGAGGGAGTTCTTGGTGAAAGAAAGAAAATCTCGTTCGGATCCGTGATCAACTGACCTTTCTTGTTTCTCTGGCCGATCTGGGGAACCTTCGAATTCGTCGCTGTCGCCATGTCTCTACTCCTTAGTTGTGTGCTATCCGAAAAGGGCCTGCCACGGAAACCGCAAGCCGTACAACCTTCAACTTTTCGGGAGGCCCGGTTGACCAGATGCGCGGCAAACCTCGCCTTTCTGGGCGGGGAAGGATAGCGCGATCTTGAATTTCTTTTTCCGACATGCTTATATTCCTTTAGCTCGTTGACAACCGAAGATATCGGGTTGGTCCCGGAAGTCGGGACCGTAAAATCCTCGACGTCCGGGCGATAACATTCAGGGTCGGGCAGACCCGTAGCGCCTGTTCGGAACCGAAGGTTCCGAGTTGGCGGGTGGATCGTTCCATCCCGTCAATCTATCCTCATAAACAAGAGAGGAGATGGCAGGAAGGAATCCTCTCCGTTTACGGAGGGGAGGATGTCAATCGTACGAGCATATCCGCAAGGGGACCAGGCAGGATGCTTTTCCGCCGGGTCAGCGAACCGAAGACCTTCTGAAAACCGTCAACCCGGACATATTCCCCCCCTAGGCCCTCCTGAAATCGAAAGTCATCGGAGAGCATCCAGACAGGATAACGGCCGATCTGGCCAGGAAACCAGCTCAACCTCTCTGGTCCGGCAGAACGACAAGGGGGAAACGGTCCGTCAATTCTAAAGGCCCGGCACCGCTAAAGTCAAGGATGCCCTCGAAAATTCCGGGAGAGGATCCCCTTCTTTCCCGAAGGGACTTAACCGCTAGAGAAAGGCCAGTCCCTGGACATACCGGGACTCGTCAAAGGCATCGCTCTTCCGGACGGATTCAAAATAGAGCTTTCCGTACCATCCCATCAACAAATGCAGCGCCTGATGCTCGCTCTCCCCTCTCTCCACAAGATGGAGGTAGGCTTTCTTGACCTCGGAAGGGACCCCCTGGCGGATCTGCCGCCCTATGATCAGGTGCAGGGCGATGTGGACAAACGGATTGACCGTCTGGCCCTCGATTTCGAGAGGTCTTGCCGGATCCAGACCAGGATCGTTCCAAACTCTCGCCAGCTCAGGATGCAATTCAAGAATGTCCGCGATTTCCCGGTCGTCCCCGGACACATCTCCTTCCCGGGCAACCAGCCGGATATGTTCAAGCAAATCCGCGTCAAAAAGCATCGCTCTCTCCCGTATCGTCTTCGTATCGGATTGGACTCACGGAGTCTCTGTCACATGAATCCTTCGCCCCTTCGTTCCCAGTCCGTAGACATTCACAACTTTCTTTCCCTGGCGGAGATGGTAGGTTTCCCACGCCGGAGACACCCCGTTGAGGGAGGCCGTCGGATCCTCTCCGGCCGCCTTGAAATAATCCGGGTATGTCAGACCCGCATCCCACACATCCTCAAGAAGACAGCCGGTCACGAAACCCGTCCCCGAAAGCGTGATTCCTTTAAGGATTTCCTGAATCTTTTCAGGATCATTGATTTCCACTGGATCCATGCTTTGTCCTGTCCCTCCTGGCTTCAGGCCTTTTTTCCCGTCTGCCGATCCATTCCGTGGTACTCTTTCAAAAAAGAATATGCCTCGAGGATCTCTCGCATCCGTCCCTCCTGGCTTCTGTCTCCGGAACGCATGTCAGGGTGCATCTCCTTCAGAAGAGAGCGGACCTTTTTCCGGATCTCATCCCAAAGGGAGGATTCGGGGAGCCCCAGAGCCCGGCAGGCCGCGCGAAGACGTTCTTCCCGCCCGGTTCCCGGCGCCTGCCCTTCCTCCCCCATCCCCATACGGAAAAATTTTTCCCAGGGAAAGGCCGCCCGCTTGCGCCTCGGACGATTTCTCATAAGACTGTCCAGCTCTTCGAAGCGGTCCTCGAGAAATTCGGACTTTCTCGCGATCTTGGCAAGACCCGCCCGGGAGGTTTCCCGGGCCACCTCCTCCAAAAGGCCGCTGAAAAGGCGGTCCAGCTCGGCAAATCGTTCCTCCATTTCACCGAAGCCGCCCACGGCCCAATCCAGCTCAAGCGAGCGTTCGATCGAAAACCAGGAGGATTCCTGGCAACGGCACACCATGCGCCCGATGTGGCCGGCCAATTCCCGCCTGATCTCCTCGGGAGTCCTCTCCATATTGCCCCGCTCCGTCCAGGAAAATGTCACTGTCACAAAATATTGGGTTTTTTTATTTTAAGGCCATTGTCCGGGATGATCAAATGGATTCCCTGGATAAGTTTGCATTGAAACAAAAATTGTGGGAAGATCGAATCCGTTCGCTTTCCCCAGGAAAGATCAGGCGGCACCGTTGACGATTTCCCAAACACGAACTTCCGAAAGGAGTCACGATGAAACGAATCTTCGGATTGGCCATTGTCGCCCTCTCCCTGCTGCCCATGGCCCCTGCAGGAGTTTCTTCCGCAGAGGCGGCCTCCTACAAGACCGGCCACAGCGACCCTTCTGGACTTTACGAGATCGATCCCGACCACACCTCGGTGACCTTTACCGTCGGCCATGCGGGCGTAGCGACGGCGGTGGGACGATTCGACAGCATCAAGGGCCATTACAGGCTCGACCCCGGAAAGACCGATGTTCTCATCGAAATCGCAACAAAAAGCATCGACACGAATCAAGTCTTGCGCGACAAGGATCTGAGAGGACCGGATTTTTTTGATGCCAAAACCTTCCCCACCATCCGGTTCGTGGCGACCCGCTACAAAAAAACAGGCAGGAATTCGGGAATCCTGAGCGGGACACTGACCATCCACGGAAAGACCCGTCCCCTCTCGCTCAGGGTTCACGAGGTGGGAGCCGCCGACGTGTCGGCCCTCCCGAAACCCTGGGGAGGATACCTGACCGGATACGACGCCGAGGGGTCTTTGAGCAGAAGTGCCTTCGGAATCACGACTTACCCTGGAATGATCGGGGATAAAGTCCAGCTCTATATCAGCGTCGAAGGCATCCGGGTCAAAAAATAAACGGGGAGACCGGCAGGAGAGGGGGAATCCTCCTCTCCCGGTCCGACCCGGTCCTCCCGACGCCCGGGATCAAAAAGGATCGATACCCTTATGGAATCACTCTCCATTGCTCCGGCTGTGGCCTTGATGCGTCCGGCCCTCTTTCCTTTTCTTCTCGTTCTTGCCTTTCTGATTCTTTCCGGGTTTCTCCCGGAAAGGTTGAGGTCGCAGGCTCTTCTCCCGGATCTTGTCGTCCTGTCGGGACTTCTGCTCTCCTTCTTCCTCTTCGATCCTGGCTCGATCGAGAACTTTTTCAATCCGGCCCGCCCGATGGACTGGATTCCCCTTCTGGCCACGGCTACATTTCTTCTCAGGACAATTCTCCCGCCGGCCAGGACCCTCCTTTCCCAGGCGCTCCTCCTTCTGGCGTCCCTGCTCCTCCTGATGCTCCCGCTGCTGAGACAGGAACCCCTGTTCAAAGGATTGGCCAGCCTTGCCTGGATCTATGGCCCATGGATCGGGATCCGAGCCCTTTACCCCGCCGACGGAGCCAAAGGGCTCGATACAACCTTCCTGCTCCCGCCCTTTTTCACGGCCGCGGCCTTTTCCTTTCTTTCACCTCTTTCGGGAAGTCTCCTGATCGGACAACTGGCAGGCGGCCTCGCCTCAGTTTTCGGAGCGATGGCTCTGGCCTCCTGGACGGGAAAAATCCGGGTCTCCGCGATCGAACCCGGGTGGATGCTGGGAGCCCTTCTCGTGATCGGTCTTGCGTATGCGGACATTTCTGCGGAAATCATTTCCTGCCTTGCGGGGTCCCTGTTCTTCGGGGCCTTGGCGGGACGATTCTCGAAGCGATTCCGGGGGGGAGGGGAATGGAGAAAAACCGTTTTCGTGGCGGGATTCTCCTGTCTTCCGCTTGTTGCCGGAATCCTTGTCGCTCTGAAAAATCTCAAAAACCAGGGAGGAGGTTACTGAGCAGGGAGGGCGCCTTCACCCCCCGCCGCGCAGCCCGAAAAAAAAGCCGATGGCCGCTCCCACCGCAGAGGCGGCCGCGACGATGATCCAAAGTTTTTTCCAGTCTCCGACCATGCGCCACGTCCCCCGGATGCCGTCGATCGGGAAGAGAAGATGCCTTGAGAACAAGAAAAAAACATAAAGGGACATTTCACGAGGAGAGGATTCGATGCCGGACAGCCCCCCGGAAAGGTCCCTTTTTCTTGTGATCCCGGCCTCAAGCCCTGCCGGACGGGATACTCACCAGGTCCAGTTTTCTTTTTTCTTGTGATAGGAGTAGGAATAGAGGCCTATCAGCGCCCCTGCGATCGTCGAAAGAACCATGATCCAGTAGATCCACACGTAGGATTCTCTCCAGGTTTCGAACCGATGGGCGCCGAACCACTCTTGAAGACAAAAACCCACCACCGATCCGGACCCGACCGCAGAAAAGGCCGCGTTCAGCCAATACCCCACGATTCCTTTTTCAGTCATCGTCAAATCACCTCCTTCAACAAATGAAGAACATGATTTCGGCATCTTGACCGGCATCGCAAGAAAGATACCACTCCTGATTCAACCTGCAACTCTCTTCTGTCAAAAATTAAAAACGGTGCCAAAGGAAACATTCGGCAAGGATTTTGTATCAGCGCAGAAACATGGGGATGGGAGCGCTCCAGTTCCCTGGACTCCGGTTGTGCGGAAAACCGGACGCATTTCCTTCCGACCGGAAAACATGATAGTCTGTTGGATCTTCGTCCTTAGTCTTGGACAAAAAATCCTGGCTATGCCACACAACCCACCATTCGGGAGCGTCAGATTGAACTCTGAAGACGGTTTCAAAAAAGCCTGCGGGATCTTTCCCGGCGGCGTCAGCAGTCCGGTCCGGGCCTACAAGGCCGTCGGCGGAAATCCACCCGTCATCCGCCAGGGCAAAGGAGCCTTCATTTCCGACGTCGACGGACGGGAGTATATCGATTTCGTCCTCTCCTTCGGCCCTCTTATTCTGGGCCATGCCGATCCTGACGTTTTGGCGGCCATCACGGAGACGGCCGCAAAGGGTCTCTCCTTCGGGGGGCTTTCGGAAACCGAGATCCATCTGGGCGAAGTCCTGACGCGCGCCGTTCCCGGCCTCGACCGCATCCGGTTTGTCAACTCGGGCACCGAAGCCGCCATGTCGGCCCTTCGTCTGGCCCGGGCCTTTACCGGTCGAAACCGGATCGTCAAGTTCGCCGGAGGATACCATGGCCACTCCGATGCCCTCCTCGTCAAGGCCGGATCCGGAGGGACGACCTTCGGGATCCCCACAAGCGCCGGAGTTCCCGAGGCGGTCATTCAGGACACCATCGTCCTCCCTTACAACGACACCCAAAGTCTCCGGAATTTTTTCAAACGCGAGGGCAAGACGGTCGCGGCCCTCATTCTGGAGCCCGTTGCCGGCAACATGGGGGTCGTCCCCCCGGACGAGGAGTTCCTTCTCGCGGCGCGGACCGTGACCGAAGAAAACGGAGCTCTCCTCATCGCGGACGAGATCATCACCGGCTTCCGACTGACCTACGGGGGAGCCCAGGTCCTTTTCGGGATGGAACCCGACCTGACCCTCCTGGGCAAGATCGTCGGGGGAGGCATGCCGGTGGGAGCCTACGGAGGGCGGGCGGACATCATGAAGATGATCGCTCCCGAGGGTCCGGTCTATCAGGCGGGAACCCTTTCCGGAAACCCGGTGGCCATGGCCGCGGGACTGGCCACGCTCACGAAACTCCGGACGCCGGCCCTCTACTCTCTCCTCGAGGAAAAAAGCCGGATCCTGGCTGACGGGATTCTCTCGACCGCACGGAACCTCGGTCTTCCTCTCCAGTTGAACCGCATGGGATCGATGATGACCCTCTTTTTCAGCTCGCATCCCGTGGTCGATCTTGAAAGTGCAGAGCGGTCCGATCTCCGCCTTTTCTCGATTTTCCATCAGGAAGCCCGAAAAGAGGGGCTCCTTCTCCCCCCTTCGCAGTTCGAGGCCCTTTTTCTCTCAACTTGCCACGACGACAAGATCGTCAACATGGCCCTGGAACGTTTCAAGAGGGCCCTGGAAAAAACACGGGCCCAGATCTGAGGCCACAACCGGGAGTTTTCGTCTCATGGACAGCGCCACCCTTTCTTCCAGGATCGAGTCGATCTTCCGGGACAGCATTCGTACAAAAGAAGACTTCCTCAAAAGTTCCCTTCCCCTGATAGAGCGAGCCACCCGCATGATGGTCGAGACCTTCCAGAACGGCGGGAAGCTTCTGATATTCGGAAACGGGGGCTCCTCCACGGACGCCTCGCACATCGCCGGCGAGCTTGTCAGCCGCTTCTACATCAACCGGAAGGGCCTTCCGGCCATCGCGCTGGGAACGGGACTGGCGACCCTGACCAGCATCGGCAATGACTACGGGTACGAACACATCTTTGCCCGGGAGGTCGAGGCCTATGGACGTCCGGGCGACCTGGCTATCGGCATCAGCACCAGCGGAAACTCGAAAAATGTCCTTCTGGCCCTGGAAAAGGCCCGGGCAACCGGAATGAAGACCATCGGCTTCGGAGGCGGCTCCGGAGGACGGATGAAGGAGCTGGTCGATCTCGCCTTCATCGTCCCTTCCCCCCTGACCCCCCGGATCCAGGAAACCCACATCACACTGGGTCACGTCCTGTGCGAAATGGTCGAAGAAATCCTGTTCCCGCAAAAACACTGAGGCCCGCTTCCGGTATGCCGATGGATCCTCGCCCCCCCCTTTTCTCCTCCTCGAAAATCCTCGATCCGGAATCCCTCCTTCCGGTCCTGGAGCGCCACAAGCTCCAGGGGGAAAAGATCGTCTTTACCAACGGATGCTTCGACCTCCTCCATGCGGGCCATGTGGAAGTTCTCGAGCAGGCCCGCAGTCTTGGGGACATCCTCGTCGTCGCCCTCAACACCGACAGGTCGGTTGCGACACTCAAGGGACCCCTCCGGCCCATCGTTCCCCAGGCCAATCGCGCCCGGGTCATGGCCTCCCTCGCCTGCGTTTCCTATGTCACCTTTTTTGATTCCGAGACTCCGGAGGATCTGATCCGCCGGATCCTTCCCGATGTTCTTGTCAAGGGCGGAGACTGGAGTATCGACAGGATCGTGGGAGGGCGAATGGTTCTGGAGCGGGGGGGGGAGGTCCGCTCCATCCCCCTCGTTCCGGATTCCTCCACGACAGGGCTGATCGAACGGATCATCGATCGGTATTCGCGAGACCGTGGCTGACATCCCATCCCGAAATCCCCTTCGCCAGACACTAGATTCCCTCCGGACACAGCTTCCGTCCCCCGGGGCGCCCCTGACCTCCGGGACTCTGCGAGGCGTGGACCGGGAGGCCTTTCCCTTCCTTCCGGCCCTTCTCAGGGAGGCGGGCCGGAGGGAGATGTTCTGGATCCTGACCGCAACCCCCGAGCGGTCCCAGCGCCTCTTCGAAGAGATCCAGACAACGGCCGCCCTTCTCGACCGCCCCTTTGAAGGACTTCTCTTCCCGGAGGAGGAAACCCTGCCCTACGAACGGGAGAGTCCCGCCGACTTCATCCGGGCCGAACGAATCCATGCCCTCGACCGGCTTGCCGGACCCGCTCCCCCGGATTTTGTCGTCTCCCCGGTCGCGGCCATCCTCCGCAAGACCCTCTCCCCGACCTTGCTTCACGACAAAAGACGCTCCCTGTCGACGGGCCAGGAGGTCGACCCGCAGTCGGTCATCGACACCCTCCTCTCCTACGGCTACCTGCGCGTTCCCCAGGTCACGGCCCCCGGAGAATTCTCCGTCCGGGGAGCCCTGATCGACCTCTACTCGACCGACCGGAGAACGCCGGTCCGGCTCGAGTGGGACGACCTTGAAATCCGGTCCATCCGAGTCTTCGATCCCGGGACCCAGCGTTCGCTGGGTCCCGTGTCGTCGGCCGACCTTCTCCCCAGCCATGAATGGCTCACGCCCCTCCCCGACCGGGAACGCGCTCCGGAGCTGGAACAATGGCTTCTCCAGAATGCCACCCCTCCCTATTCCCCCGGCATCGAACGCCATTTTCCGCTTTTCTTCCCGGAGGCCGGATCGCCCGTCTTTTCACGAAACGACCTCCTCGTCCTGGTGGACGACTGGACGCCCCTCCTGGCAAGAATCCAGGACTGGTCCTCCAGAATTGCGGAAGGCTGGGAATCCTTGTCCGAGTCGGAAAAGAAGGTGTTGCCTTCTCCCGACAGAGCCTTCCTCGACCTCAGGGAAAGGGAGGACTGGGAAAGGTCGCGTCCCTGTCTCTCTCTTTCCGTGCTCCGGGAATCCCCGGAGACACGGATCCTGGCTCCGGCCACCTCCCGTATCGACCGGACCCGTTCCTGGCTCCCCGCTCTCGAGGAATTGTCCGACTCCATGAAAATTGTCGTCTTCTGCCGGACACGGGGCCAGCGGGACAGGATGAAGGACGTTCTCGAGACCGGAGGACTTTCCTACCTGACCACATTTGAAGACGCCCCGGGAGACGAGGGTCGCCGACCGGTGTCCCTTCTGCTGGGCGACCTTGAGGAAGGCTTCGAGGTCGTCCGCGACCGACTCCTGGTCCTCTCCGACACCTGGCTCTTCCGGAAAACCGTCTCGAGACCCCCCTTCCGCTCCTTCTCCACACGAACCCAGGCCTATCGTCGGGACCATCCCGTTTTTTCCGAAGGGGATTTCGTGGTTCATCTCCACCAGGGGATCGGCCGTTACCGGGGGCTCCAGGAAGTCACAGTCGGAGCCGTTTCGGGAGAATTCTGCGTGATCGAATACCAGGGAGGAGACCGATTCTACGTCTCGGTGGACCAGATGGACCAGGTCCTCCCCTATCAGGGTCCGGAGGGGGTCGAACCCCGTCTCGACCGTCTCGGTGGGAAATCCTGGAGTCTGACCCGGGCCCGGGTCAGAAAACAGATCGAAAAGGTCTCCGCCGAACTCGTCGAGCTCTATGCCCGGCGAAAAACGGCGAAGGGTTTTTCCTTTTCGGGGGAATCCCTCATGACCCGGGAGTTCGACCAAGCCTTCCCCTACGACCTGACACCCGACCAGGAGGAGGCCATCCGGGCCGTTTCCCAGGATATGGAATCGGAGACCCCCATGGACCGCCTGATTCTGGGAGATGTCGGTTTCGGAAAGACGGAGGTCGCCATGCGCGCGGCCTTCCGTGCCGTCGCCGACGGAAAGCAGGTCGCCGTTCTCGTTCCCACCACTCTCCTGGCCCTCCAGCACCATGAAACCTTCCGGAACCGCTTCGCGGGATTCCCGGTCCGCATCGAAAGCCTCTCCCGAATGCTGTCGGCCTCCGGGCAGAAGTCCGTCAGGGAGCGCCTCTCCCGGGGGGAGACGGACATCGTCGTCGGGACGACGGCCCTCCTGTCCTCCCAGATCTCCTTCCGGGACCTTGGCCTTTTCATCATCGATGAAGAACAGCGGTTCGGGGTCCGGCAGAAGGAAAAACTGACCGAACGTTTTCCCCATGTCGACCGGCTCACCCTGTCGGCAACCCCCATTCCCCGGACACTCCAGATGGCGATGTCCGGCCTCAAGGGCATCAGCTTCATCATGACCCCTCCTCCGGGACGGAAGTCCATCCGGACCTCCATCATCCGCTTCGACCGGGAGCGCATCCGGGAGGCCATCGACCGGGAACTCGCCCGGGAAGGACAGGTGTTTTTCATCCACAACCGGGTCTCCTCCATCGCCCGGTGGGCCCGCTACCTCGGAACCCTTTTTCCTGAAGCCAATGTCTCCTATGCCCATGGCCAGATGCAGGAACGGGAGATCGAGGAGGTCATGGCCCGGTTCATCCGGCGGGACAGCCGCATTCTGGTCTCCACGACGATCGTCGAGGCGGGTCTCGATATCCCGTGGGCCAACACCATCCTCGTCAACCGGGCCGACCTCTTCGGAATCGCCGAGCTCTACCAGCTCCGGGGACGAGTCGGCCGGGGAGGACAGCAGGCCTATGCCTACTTCATTACAGGGGCCGAAGACAGCCTGAACGACCTGGCGAAAAAAAGGCTCCACACGCTCCAGGAGCATTCGGGGCTGGGATCGGGATACCAGATTGCCATGAGAGATCTTGAAATCCGCGGTGCCGGAAGCCTTCTCGGCCACCAGCAGACAGGCCAGGTGGCCATGGTTGGGCTCGATCTCTACCTCGAAATGGTGGAAGAGGCCATCGGCCACCTGACCGAGCCCTCCGGGACCCCGCCCAGGACAGAGCAAGCCCGCGTCGAATGGAAGATCGAGGCCAGGATCCCGGAGGACTATATCGACCATCCCTCCGAAAGAATTGACTTTTACCGCCGCCTCGCTCATGCTGACAATCTTGAGGCCATTGAACGTCTTGAAGATGAGCTTGGCGACAGATTCGGACCCCCTCCCCGAACGACGCGCCACCTGTTCGCCGGTGCCCGGATCCGCGTCCTCGCCACAAACTCCGGATTCACGGAGGTTTCCCTCAGGGAGCGAGAGGTCGTCCTGAAGGAGCGGGCCGGAATGTTTTCCCAGGACCGTCTGACCCGGGCCATGGATCTCTTTGGCGACCGCCTCTCCTTTCAGGCGGACGGCTCGTGGAAAATTGTCCGGACCCTTCCCGGGATCCTGATCGAGGACCTCAAACGATTTCTGTCCGGATCAGGATCTTCGCCCAACCATTCATGACCCATTGACACTGGAGGTCGCCCGCGATCCTCCTCAACGAAGGAGTTTTTTCTTGAACCAGACCGAACACTGTGCCCGGACGTCCCCCCCGGAACCACTGACCTCAGGAGCCCCCTGCCGGACCGGCAAGGCCGGGGCCCTCGTCCTTGCCCTCGTCCTTCTGGCCGCCTGCCACAAAACATCCGGAACCGGAATCATCGCCACCGTCGGCGACCAGAAAATCTCGAAGGAAGAACTTGTCCGAACCATTTCGGCCATGAAGCTTCCCTCCAAGGTCCCGGCCTCCGTGCCGAGCGATGTCCTGAACCGACTGATTGACCGGGCCCTGATAAACCAGGAGGCCGAACGGGAAGGACTGGCCACGGAGCCCTCCATCAGCCGGAAGATCCGGAACAGCCGGGAACGGATTCTTCGCCAGGCCCTCATCCAGAAAAAGGTCGACTCCCAGGTCCATGTGACCGATGCCGACGTCAAAACCTACTATGACCAGCATAAAAACGAAATCAAGCAGCCGGGCTTCGTCGTCGTCCGCCAGCTGATCCTTCCGGACATGAAAACGGCCCAGGCCGTCGCCAAAACCCTCAGGAAAAGCCACGGATTCGGCAAGGCCATCCATCGGTACAATGGCGGTCCCGTGGGAAAGATCTTCGAGGGAACGGTCCCCCCCCAGTTTGCCAAGTATTTTTTCGGTCTCCCGGCGGGCAAGGTGACCGGTCCTCTTGCCCTCAAGGACGGGGTGCACTACTTCAAGATCGACAAGGTGGAACGCGGAAAACTTCTCTCCTTTGATGAGGCCAGGAGCGGGATCTCCCAGTTTCTGACCTCCCAGCAGAAGCAGGAGCGCTACCAGGCCTTCCTGAACTCCCTCAGAGCCAAGACCAAGATAGCGATCGACCAGAAGGGACTTGGCGAGGTGATGGGTGCCGCAACAACCGCATCGACCGGAGCCGACCCAGGATCAAAATGACCCCCCGAAGATGCCGGCATCTCTTTCTGACGGGACTTTTTCTCCTTCTTCTCCCGTCCTGCAATCGGGAAAACCACTCTCCGGAAGGAGTGGTGGCCACCCTTTCCGGAACACCTGTTTCGTCGGAGGAGCTCAGGGAGACGGCACGCTTCATCGGTCTCGAGTCGCTGTCCTCCCGTCCTCTCGACACTTGGTCACCTGTCCTGGCAAGCCTGGTGCTTCGGGAAACGGTTTATGACCGTCTTCTGGATGAAAAGGCGAAAAAAGCCGGCCTGGACGTCTCCCCCGGGGAGGTCGACGAAGAAAGAAAACGGCTGGCGGGGATCAGTGCGCCCTCCCCTTCCCGATCCCCCTACCTGCCCCCGGAGACCCTGATCCGAAGAAAGCTTTTGCTGGAAAAGGTGACGGAGGAGGAGGCGCCGGCGCCAAAAATCACGACAAGGGAGCTCAGGACGGCTTACAGGCAGGATCTTGCTCACTATACGCTTCCGGAGCGCGCCGTTGCCAAAGACATTGTCGTGCGTTCTGAGGACGAGGGAAAGGCGATTCTCGCGGCCCTCGCCGCCGGAAATTCCTTTTCTGCCCTTGCGAAGGCCAAGTCTCTCTCCCCCGAAGGAAAAAAGGGAGGTCTTCTCCCCCCCTTCTCCATGGGAGAGATGCCCCCCCCTTTCAACCGGGTCTTTTCGATGAAGCCGGGGGAGGTGAGTCCCCTGCTTTCCTCTCCCTACGGATACCACATTCTGAAGCTCGTCTCGATCCGTCCCGCCCGGGTCCGGACCTTTTCCTCCGTAAAGGAGTCGATCCGGAAACGCCTCATCCGGAAAATCAGGAAGAAGGAGCTCGGAGACTGGATTTCAAAAGAGCTTCAACACCATCCGCTGGTGATTCTTCCGCGGTACCGGGCATTGTTTTCTCAAAACGGAATCTGACCCGTCCCATAGGCAGGGGGACGGCATTCGGGTATAATCCTGGAAACATCTTTTCCTGACACGTTTTTTTCGAGGACCCCATTGAACCAGCCCCGCTCCGACCAAAAAAGATTTTCCCCCGGCAGATTTCTGATCCTTTCGCTTCTTTCCGGTTTCCTCCTGGTTTTCTGGGAGAGGAGCGTCCTGGCCGCCGAAGGGGTCCTGATCGACAGCGTCATGGCCGTCGTCAACCACCACTCCATCACGAAAAGCGAGATCGACCGGGAGCTCAAACCCACCTTCGAAAAGCTCCATGCCGCCTATCAGGGGAAGGCCTACCGCCAGCTGATCGCCTCGCTCGAATACAACGTCATGATGAAAAAGATCAATGAGCGCCTCGAGCTCGAAGAGGCCGACCGGATCGGCCTTTCCGTGACCGACGACGAGGTGGACCGGGCCATCAACGACATCATGCAAAAAAACAACATCACCGCAAAATGGCAACTTGAAAACGCCCTGGCCTCTCAGGGACTGACCTTCCGCCAATACCGGCACAAGCTGAAGAAACAGCTGACGGTCATGAAACTCGTAAACCAGGAGGTCCGGTCGACGGTTGTGATCAGCCCCGACGAGGTTCGGGACTATTTTCTCAAGCATCGGGACAACTACCGTCTTCCCGCGCACGTCACCCTGGCCGACATCTTTCTCTCCCTTCCCGAGGGAGCGACTCCGGCCCAGATCGCCGCGATCGAGAAAAAAGGGCAGCACATCCTTCGCCAGATCGGACGGGGGGATGATTTTGAAATGCTTGCGGGTTCGGAATCACAGGGTCCGAACGCCGAATCGGGAGGACTTCTGGGAGACCTGACCAAGGACCAGCTTCTTCCGGAACTCATCGGACCGGCCTTTTCGCTCCCTGTCGGCCACACCAGCGGCCTGATCCCCACCTCCCGGGGCTTTTACATCATCAAAGTCCTGAAACGGGAGGACCAGCCCTATCAGAAATTCGACGCCATCAAGCAGTCCATCCTGAACAAACTGACGAAGAAGACGACGGAAAAACGAATACGGCTCTGGCTCGAAAAGCTCCGCGCCCATTCCTACGTCGCCATCTATGCCAAGCGGAACAACGGAACCGGCGTCACACCGGGGGACATTCTTCCCCGGTAGACTCCCGTCCGCCCCCCGGAAAACCGGAAAGGATCCTTCCGACGAGGGCGGCGACCTCCGGGATCCCCTCTCCGCTCCTGGCACTGACGGGATAAAGGCCCAGAAGGCCTTCGGCCTCCTCCTCTTCGATCCACCGCTTCCAGTTCCGGATCTGGGCCGTGCGGCCGTTTCCCGACAGGGTGTCGAGCTTTGTCAGGACCACCGCAACCGGAAGCCCCCTGGAGAAAAACCACCGGGCCGCCTCCTGGTCTGCGGGGAGAACCTCGCGACGGATGTCGACACAAAGAAGTATCGCCGAGATGTCCGGACGGGATTCCACAAGCGTTGTCGAGATGTCCTGGGAGCTCTTCTTTATGCCCTGGCTCCGGTTCATGTACCCGTAGCCGGGAAAATCCAGAAAGTATCCTCCCGAAAGAATCCGGTAGAGATTGGGGAGGGTGGTCGCCCCCGGTCGCTTTCCCGTCCTGGCGAGGCGATGGGCCCCCGCCAGGCGGTTGATGAGGGAGGACTTGCCGACATTGGACCGCCCGGCAAGACCTATGATCCCGAAGCCTCCGGGAGAGGGCATCTGGGACGGACTGGCAACGGAGAGGAGAAAGATGGACGGGAATTCCGGAAGGCCACCCCTTCTGTCCCTGGGTTTCATGTGTGGAACCTCCCTTGATGGAATCGACGGATCCCTGATTTCCGTCGAGCATGGCAAAATCCGTCTTCTGGCCTTTGAAGAGTCTCCCTTTGACGCCTCTTTCCGGCAGGACATGAAACGCTGGATCGCCGCCAGAGACCCCCTGCCCGACCCCTCCCGGTTCATGCCCGATCTCGCGACCCTGCTCTCCCGGACGGAGATCCGTCTGGGGGAGCGCCTCCTCAGGAAGGCCGGGATCACTCACGGCGCCGTGAACGTCGTCGGCACTCACGGGGTCACGCTCAGACACCACCCGGACCCCCATCGCCTGGACTTTCTCTCCGGAAGCCCGACGGCGGACGGGGTCTCCTACCAGTTTTCCGATCCCTTTTCCCTGGCCCGGGCCTTCGGCGTTCCGGTCGTCTCCCAGTTCCGGGGGGCGGATGTCGCCGCCGGAGGATCCGGAGCCCCGCTGGCCCCCATTCTTCACCGGGCCGTCTTCAGCGCCTCCGAGGACCGGGCCTTCCTGAATCTCGGAGGGATCGCCAACATCACCTTCCTTCCGGCCTCAAGCTCGGAAAGTCCGGTCATCGCCTTTGATACCGGCCCGGGGAACATGCTCCTCGATCTGACCATTCTGGCGTTGACCTCGAACCGGGAACACGTCGATATCGACGGGAGACGGGCCCGGGCAGGGACCGTGATCCGGCCCCTGCTCGAGGCCCTGGCGGCCGATCCCTATTTTTGCCGGACCCCCCCCAAATCGACCGGCCGGGAGGAATGGGGAGAAGGACGACTGTCGGAGGTCATGAACAGGCTCCAGTCGCAGGGAATCGATCCTTCCGGACGGACGGACGACATCCTGGCCACGCTGGCCGAGCTCACCGCCTGGGGGATCCGGCGCGCCCTCGCCTTTCTCCCTTCTCCTCCAAAGCTCATGATCGCGGGAGGCGGAGGAGTCCGGAACCGTTTCCTGATGGAGCGGATCGCCGCCCTCACGGAAATGCCGGTCCGGGATTCGGGGAATTTCGGTCTTCCCTCCCAGGCCATCGAGTCGGTGGCCTTTGCCTATCTGGCGCTTCTGACCCTCTCCGGCCGCCCGGGCTCGATCCGGACCGTCACGGGAGCCAGCCAGGAGGTGGTCCTGGGACAGATCACCCCTCCGCCCGGAGGTCTCTCCCCGGAGGCGTTGCGAGATGTTCGATCGCTCGCCGGAATCCATCTTCCGTCCCCAGATCGACCCAGAAGGCCCGGGTAAAACTTCCCCGGACCCTTCGGCCTTCCCGTCTCATGGTCCGGTAAAGGTCGACGATCGCCGGGGTTCCCTCGAGAACGAGTCCATCGAACACCGTGGGACGAACAAAATGGACCCCCAGAAAGACCCCCGGCCGGATCCCCGGCTCCCTCTCCTCCCCCCGAAACCAGAGATCTCCCGAAGGACGCCGTCCGATCCGCCCCTTTTCCGTCTCAGGCCCTCGGGGGGAAAGGACCAGATGAACGTCGGAACGATCCTTCATCGCCCGTTCGAGATGGAGTCCAAGACGAAGATCTGTAAGAATGTCCGCATTGACGATCACCAGCCAGTCGAATCCACGGAAATAGTCTCTGGCGTTCAGGATACCGCCCCCCGTCCCCAGAAGTGTCTCCTCCTCCGAAAGAACCAGGTCGGTCCCCGGGGCGACGAGGCGGGGGAGGGCCTCCCTCATCATCTCCCTCCGGTAATGGATATTGACAATCACCCGCGAGGCCCCCAGATTGTCCAGCAAGGAGAAGGCCCGGGATATGGCGGGACGGCCGCCCAGGGGGACCAGAGGCTTCGGATGGTCGGGAAACAGGGGACGAAGCCTCGTCCCGAGACCCGCCGCCAGGACGAATCCACAGATCCTCACACCTTCTGTCCTTCGGGAGGCATCCGAAGAAAAGGACGGAGACGCTCGTAGACCGGGGCGAGATCGGGAAAGGCTCCGGCCAGCCTTTCGAGATTTTTGTGGGTGCCGTCCACCGAGGAAAGAAAGGAGGGATTTCCCTTGACATCCGCGATGTAGAAAAAGCGGCCGCAAGCCTTGAGATTGCGCTGGAAGGCGTGCCTGAAAAGAGAAGCCGCCGCGGCGTCGGGAGACAGGACAGGGGGAAGGACCCCTTCCCTGATCGCCATGTCACGATAAAGGGAGAGCCCGTGACGGATTCTCTCCATCGGAAGCGTCCGGTAGGCGTCGAACAGAAAGGAGGCCAGGTCGTAGAAAGGGGATCCCAGCAGAAGGTCCTGGAAATCGATCAGTCCGAGTTCCCCGTCCTCCCTGACCATGAGGTTCCGGGAGTGATAGTCCCTGTGGACGGGAACCGGCCGGTCCACCTTGGCCAGAAGCTCCGATTCCCGATCGAAGTCCTCCCGGATCCTGGCCTGGGCTTCGCCGGAGACCCCGGCCAGACCGTACTCGACAAAGTGCTCGAATTCCCAGCGGATGAGTTCCCGATTGAAGGTTCGTCCGGAAATCCAGGGCAACCCCTCCTGCCAGGCAATCTTCTGGAGTCTGACCAGGAGGGAGAGGGCCTTGTCGGTCAGGGTGTCCGTTTCTTCGGGGTCGCAGGCCAGCCATCCGAAGAGGGTATGGTCCCCCAGATCCTCCTGGAGCAGGAGGGATCCGTCCTCCCGGACATGATAAAGGGCCGGGACGGGGAGACCCCGTTCCCTAAGGAACCTTCCGACCAGGATGAACGGATCTCCCGGAGGGCCTTCCCCGGTGGCCGAGACCGCCTCCTCCGATTTCTTGAACCCCTCGCCGGCGTTTTTCTGCATCAGGATGGCCGTCGGAAGGTCAGGGTCCGAAAAACGCACCCGGAAGTACTGCCGGTTGGAGGCATCGCCCGCCAGAGGCGTCCGGTCGAAGCCTCCAGTAGCGCCCTGCCTTGCGACCCATTCTCCGACAAACGCCTTCCAGTCACCGCCCATTCGTATTCCTTTTCGTTTTGATTAGAAATGACAATGCCGGCCTTCAGGTTCAACCCGGTACAATAGGTATCCTACATGGCCACGTCCCGGGTTCCAACACCTCTTTTCCCCGAAGGATTTCTCATGGAGACAAAATCGCCTTCCCGGCTTTCCGGTCTTGTTCCAGGAACCCTCCTCTGCGTCCTTTTGGCGGCTCTTGCCTACGAGGGAAGTCTCCTTTCCCGCCACCTGACCGGAAGTGTCCTCGCGGGTCCCATTCTTCTGGCCATTCTTCTTGGAGTTGTGGTCCGGAATCTCCTCCCCGTTCACGGCCGGTTCGATCCCGGAATCCAGTTTTCATTCCGCCGACTTCTCCGTCTCGGAGTCATCGGGCTGGGTTTCGACTTTTCCGCCCGGGAGATCCTCTCCGTCGGACTTCGCGGGTTCCTTCTCGACATCGCGGTGATTCTCCTTGTCTACGGCGTCGCGCTCTGGATCGGACGGCGGAGGGATCTCCCGGAGAGCCTCTCGCTTCTTCTCGGAACGGGGACGGCGATCTGCGGGGCTTCTGCGATCGTCGCCGCAAACTCCGTCATCCGGGCCCGGGATGAGGAAGTGGCCTTTTCTGTCGCCACCGTGACGATATTCGGGACTCTCTCGATGTTTCTCTTTCCCCTGGCCAATCGCCTCCTCCATCTGCCGGACGCGGTGTACGGGGCCTGGGCAGGATCCTCCATCCACGAGGTCGGTCAGGTCATCGGCGCCACCCTTCCCTACTCCCAGGAATCCCTCCAGATCGGAACGGTCCTGAAGCTGACCCGGGTGGCCCTCCTTCTCCCGGTGGTTCTGCTTCTGGAGGGAATGCTCCTATTAAGACGCCGGCAGAGTGAGGGAGCCCGGGGCCATCATGCCCGGCATTTTCCCTGGTTTGTGGCGGCCTTCGCCGGGGTCGTCCTCCTGAATTTCATTGTCGCCCTGCCCCCTTCCCTCCTCTCTCTTCTGCAGAAGCTGGACGCCGGGATCCTGGCGGTGGCCATGGCGGCGATGGGACTCGAAACCCATCTCTCCCGGCTTGTGCGCTTCGGCTGGAGACCCGTGGGTCTGGGATTCATGCTGTGGATTTTCGTGACCGTGGTCGGTCTGGCTCTCGCCATGCTGCTCTATGGCCACCCGAAAACGACGGGAGTATGATGGGAGGTGAAAGGATCACGCCTCTATGCCGGAACTCCCCGAAGTCGAAACCTCCCGGATGGATCTTCAGGGTTTTTTTACCGGAGCCGCAGTCAGAGATTGCCGGGTCCTCGATCCGAGAATTCGGGTGGGACACCCCTCCCCCCCCTTCTTCCGGAGAGGCCAATGGGTGGGCACCGGAATCGAGCGCCACGGCAAAACCCTGATCATGGGGTTTTCCCAAAACCAAGAAGAAGAAACGGAGCATTCCGGGAAAGGGGAAAAAGGCTTCTTTCTTCTGTCGAGGTTCGGAATGTCGGGAAGCTGGCGCCGGGTCGACGCCCGCCTGAATCCTCCCCATACTCACCTTGAAATCCGGTTCTCCGACAGAACTTCGCGTCTTGTCTGGGTTGATCCCCGGCGGTTCGGCCGGATCGAATTCGCGACAGTTCCCTTCTCTTCCAACCTTCTCTCCCGTGTCGGCCCCGATGCCCTCTCGGTCTCCGCCAGCGTCTTCGAAGAAATCCTCCGCTCCACATCGCGGTCTCTCAGGTCGGCGCTCATGGATCAGGGCCTGCTGGCGGGAATCGGGAACATCTACATGGCCGAGATTCTCTTCGATGCCGGCCTTTCGCCCTTCAGGGAGGGACGAGATCTTCTTTTCAGAGAAGTCCGGGTCCTCCACGCCAGCATGCACTCCGTTCTCCGTGCGGCGATTGCCGAGGGAGGGTCCACCATCCACTCCTTCGCCCGGGAGGACGGACGGAACGGCGGGTACCAGAAACTCCATCTGGTCTATGGCCGGGAGGGACAGCCCTGTCCTCGTTGCGGACTTCCGGTCCGGAAAGTCACGCTTGAAGCCCGATCCCTCTATTACTGCCCTTCCTGCCAGCCCCCGAAAAGATCCACCATCCGGAGCAGTTCCCGGAGAGATCCCCTGGAAAACTGATCGATCCGGCTGACCCCCAGGTGTTCTGAGACCACCCCAAGACTGTGCCGAACCGTTTTCGGGTGGCGCTTCATCGTCCGGGCCACATCCGATATGCTCCCGTAATCGTCGGCCCATTCCTGGAAGACCCGCCAGTGGCGCCTGTCCACCCGTTCTCGCGTGACAAGAAGGGTCCGGTAGATCGACAGGAACCCCCGAAGGCCCTCCGGATAGTATTCGCCCCATGACTGTGACCATCGGGACAGGTAGGGCGGAGAGGCAAGGATCTCTCCGATCTCCCTTTCGAGAAGCTCCCGGGGGATCACGATATCCACCCGTCCCAGGAGAGGAAAGATATGCTCAAGCGGCGGGGGGGATTCCTCGCGGTCAAAGACAAGGACAAGGGGTGGAAGGGAGGGAAGGGCCTCCAGGGCCCCGACGTACCGACAGGGGAGGAACGCCCGGTCACAGGCCCAGGCTCTGAGAATGTCGGCCACCTCCTCCATCCCTCTGGACAGGATCCAGCATCCGGAGAGATCGGAGAGCAGGTTCTCGAATTCCCGGTCCACAATAATCCTTTTGTCAGCCATACTCCTCCCAAAAAATAAAAGATATTTACAATATTTTTCATAGATTGGCAAGGGACGCGGTTTTTCCTGATTCCGCCTCTTCGCAGGCTCTCATCGGATGGCGTGATCCGAAACACACTCCCCCCCTGAAAAAAATATGCTATGATGAAATCCAGCATCTTCGGTCAGGGACAGAATATCCCTTCCTGAAACGGCATCATTCATAAATTCATCAGGCCAGCCAAGACGGGTGGCATACGCATCGAAAATTCTAGATTGGAGGGTCCGTTGGGAGAAGTCAGACAGGGGAACACGCCCAAATCAGCGGAGACTCTGATCCGGATGCTCGGCCTTCCATTCAAGGAAAGCCTCCGCATCGAAGAGGCCTTGACCCATCGCTCCGCCTCTCATGAGCGGGGCCGAAAAAAACCCATTCCCAACTATGAGCGCCTTGAATTCCTTGGAGACCGGGTCGTCGGACTCATTGTCAGCGAATACCTTCTCAACATGTGGCCCCAGGCCACCGAAGGAGAGGTAGGACAGGTCTTTTCAACCATCGTGAGTACCCAGACCCTTGCCTCGATCGCCCGACGCATGGATCTCGGGTCCTACATGATCCTCGGGAAGGGAAGTCATTCTTCCGGAGAACGGGAAAATCATTCCCTCCTTGCCGATACCTTCGAGTCCCTCGCCGCGGCCATATACTGCGAATATGGCCTGGAGACCGCCCGTCAGGTCCTGATTCCCTGGTTCGCCCAGCCGCTCCAGGAAATTCTCCGAAGCCTGGAGGCCGCTCCTCCCCGCGAACCCAGACGGCCGCCTGTGACTCCCGAACCGGAGGCCCCCCGCTCCCGCGAACGGGGAAGAAATCCCCCGAACTACAAGCTTCTTCTCCAGAAGTGGGCTCAGCAGCATTTCGGAGAGACAGCCGAAGTCCGCCTGATCGAAGAATCCGGTCCTTCCCACCAGAAACGGTTTGTCATGGGCGTTTTTCTGGGAGAACTCCTGCTTGAACAGGCGACGGCCGGAACAAAAAGAGGGGCCGGCTTTGCCGCCATGGAGAATCTCTGGCAGAAGATAGAGGACGGCTTCATGCCCGACTTGCCCCAGAGATCCCTCCCGAAGGAGCCGACCGCCCGGGAGACCTCCCCGACCGAGACCGGAGAGGCTCTCCCGCAGGAGATTCCGGCTTCGGCAGAGTCCCACGATTTATTGCCGGACTCTTCGTCGTTGCCAGTCCTGACCTTTGTTTCCGAAAAGAATAACCGGGAAGAGGAAAAGGCGGTGGAAACCTGACAGGAATTTTCCACAAAAAAAAGGGGTAACCGATTGGCTACCCCTTTCATGAATCTTGCGAAAAAGGAATCACCAGGATCCCATCCAGTGATTCTGAAGCATGGAAATATGGTCGAAGACGGCGATAAGTCCGAACCAGAGGCCGGCCACCATCGCCACCGCCAACATTCCCTTGGATTCTCCACGATCTGAAATCTTTTTCATAATCGTCCTCCCGTCGTTTTTTCGAACCCCTAGTTCCCCTGAAGGAACAGGCCATGGTTCAGGACTATTTCCTATTATGGGAGGATTTCCGAACCTCCCGTGGGCAAACCCTACCACAGATTTATCAATGCTTCAACTATGAAACATTTCTGTTTCAAACGACTTGTATAGGAACAGTGATCACATTTTTCATCCTGAAAGATTCAGTGATAGAATAAGATCCTATAACAGAAACAATCCGGAAAATTCTTTCCGGAAAGGAGCGCTTCCATGATCCAGGTCTTCGTCAAGGAAATTTTCTTCGACGCCACCAACCAGTCCTACATTTTGATCCTTCAGGACGAAAGCCGGGATTGGACACTTCCGGTCTGGGTGGGCCCTTTCGAAGCCCAGGCCATTTCGATGGGGCTGGCCAGATCCCATCCCGACCGTCCCCAGACCCACGATCTTTTCATTTCCCTTCTCTCGTCAATCAACGTGAAGCTTCTCTCGGCGGTCATCAACAAGCTTGAAGGGGACACCTACTACGCCTCCCTTCATCTCTTCTCGGAAAATTCGGAGTTTTCCATCGATTCCCGTCCCAGCGATGCCGTGGCCATTGCCGTCCGGGGCCAGGTTCCGATTTTCGTCAAGGACAACATTCTCAAGAAGACGCCCCCCAACATGGATTTTTCACAATTGACGGACAAATCTGATGACCCTGAAAAACCGAACACGTAGTCTGGTCTTTCCAGCTCTTCTTCTCCTGCTTTCATCATGTGCCGAATCGATCAACAATCTTTCAAAGGAAATATATTCTGCAGAAGGCTTCTCTCCCGCGTCTCTCGCCAGGGGAGGCCTGGCCGTCACCCCGACCGTGGCCGGTTCGGGATCGAAAGAAGAGGCGGCGACGATCGGCAGACTGCTCGACAGGACCCTGGCTTCCCGCATGATCCCGCCAGACCGCCTGAAAGGTGAGAGCGCCGTCGGAAATCGCCTGAAAGGCGACGCCGTTCTCGCCTCCCTCTGGGAAAAGATGGCCCCCCACATTTCGGCGCACAGCATCCGCGGCATGACCGCCACACGGTCCTTCGGACGCCGTCTGGGTGTCCGGTTTCTTCTGGAAACCGAGATCCAGATGGCTGAAATTGCGGGGGGGGCCGAACAGGTCCGGATTTATGCCAGAATTTACGATACCGACAAGGATCGGATCGTCTGGGAAGGCGTAGGAGAAGGGCGGGGGTACGAGAAGCTCGTCTTTCCCTCGACGCCGGCGACCTTCCATGTCGTCGCCGAGACCGCCGTCAAGGGACTGGTCACGCGTCTTTATGGCCGGTAATCTTTACCTGCAAACGGAAGGGACTCCCTATGCCCACAGTCAGGATCATCGAGATTGATCGCGAGATCGATATCCCGGAAGGACAGACCATTCTTCAGGGTGCCATGGCCCACGGAATCGCCTTCGGTTTCGTCTGCGGGGGAAATGCGGCTTGCGGGACCTGCCTCGTAAAGGTCCTCGAAGGGCTGGACTCCCTGGGCAAACGGAATCCCAAGGAGGACTTTCTGGCCAAGGCCATGATGCTCGACTCCGAATTCCGTCTCGGATGTCAGACGGAGGTCTCTTCCGCCCCCCTCGTCATTTCAATCGTTTCCATGGCCCGGGGAGAGCGCGCCTGAACGCCGGATCCCGGGATTCCGAATCGGAGGGAGGGGCTACTGGCCGAGGGGAAGGAGGTTCTTTCCGGAAACCTGGGCCTGGTCGGCGGAAGTCGATAGGGGTTTGGGGACAGAGAGGGCGAGGGATCCCTTTTCCCAGAGCGAACGAAGACATTCGGTGTGAAAGGCATGGCCTCCCCGTCTGACGACGAATCGTCCGACGACCGGGCGGTCAAGAAGCCTCGAGTCCCCAAGGAAATCGAGGATCTTGTGGCGGACGAACTCGTCTGCATAGGTCTGCTGGTCGGGATTTAAAAGGGAATTTCTGCCCATCACGAGTGCGTTGGCGAGACTCCCCCCTCGGGCCAGGCCCATGGCGCGCATCTTGTGGATGTCCGATTCGAAGCAGAAGGTTTTGGCCCGGGAGATCTCCGACTCGTAGGAGGCTTCGCTCAGCGTGAAGTGATATCGCTGGACAAGGTCGGGGCCGAAGTCGATCTCATAGTCCACCTCAAAGCGATCGGACGGTTCGACCGAGAGGTATTTGTTTCCGGAGACGAATTCCTCCGAACGGACCACGCGGTAAAATTTCTGGACCTTCTTCTGCTCGGCTATGCCTGCCTCGGAAATGGCACTGACGAGATTCCGGGAAGAACCGTCCAGGATCGGAAGCTCCGCCCCGTCGATCTCGGCGACGAGATTGTCGAGGTAGAGTCCGTTCAGGGCGGAGAGAAGATGCTCGATCGTCTGGACTGTCGCCTGCCCGTCGAAGAGAACGGTGGAGAGGGTCGACCGCTCCGCCGAGACAAACCGGACATGAGCCGGAATATAGACGCTTCCCAGGTCGGACCGGTGAAAGACGATCCCGTGATTTTCCGGAGCCGGATGAAGGATCAGCGTGACCTCCCTTCCGGAGTGAAGGCCTGCTCCGCGGATCTCGACCGATTTTTCCAGCGTACGCTGCCACCTCATCGTTTTCCCCTTCCCCCTTGTTGGGGAGCTGATTCCGTTATCCGTTGGTCCTGTCCGTCCTCGATCCCATCTGGCATCATCGCCTCTTTAAGATTCTAAGCAAGGGGCATGCCAACAAAAAGACAGCATCCCATCTTGTTATGCATGAAGGGTTTAAGTCAGGGCTCTACCAGCTGGCCGAGGAAAATCGAAAATAAAAGTGTCGCATTTTTTCCGGATCTGTGGAAAAAATGCCACCTTCGACCATGGGGAGCCCGGGGGATCGGCCTCTATGGATACGACGACGGAGGCTTCGTGAACATCGTGACGATGGGAAGAACCCCCACCAGGGTGAGAAAAAGGATCAGGATCGAGATCAGGACCACGAAAAGCCAGATGGGCACCTTGAAGTCTTCTCTTTCCTGCCATTGCTTCCGGAGGATGAAGATGACGAAGGAGACGAAAAAAAGAAGGGCCACGGAAGCCGCCCCCTTCATCAGCGGGTCCTTGACGGTATACAGGACCCAGGAGATGACGATCAAGACGAGGACCGGCATGATGATTTTTAAAAAAAGCCTTTTCTCAAGGGACTTGGCCAAGACCACACTCCTGAGGTTTTATGTCTTTAATGCCCGGTCAGCCGAGGGAGCGCCGGAGGAGGGCCGCCTTGAGAAGATAGTCCGAAAAATCCTTCTCCTCCTGCATCAGGAAGTAGATGCTGGACACGAAGTTCCTGTGGAGATAATGCTCGATCGTCACCGGACCTAGTTCGATCTTGAAGAAGTCCTCCACCAGTTCGATGTCCTCCTTGACGGACATCCAGGCCTGATTTTCCGAGGCCAGGAAGGTCAGGTTTTCCTTGTTCAGGTAATGGCCCGCATCCTGCATGTCGTCCTTCAGTCGCCGGTAGAAGAGGGAGAGGGGCTCGGCGTAACCCTCCCTGATCGCCTGGGCAATCCCCCGGCCCGTCCCGATCAGTTCGGGAGGAATCCCCAGGGAATAAAGAGAGGCGGTGAATCCGATCGCCCGGGGAAGATGTTTCTGGCCGATTCCACGGGAATAGCCGAACAGCCCGATATGGAGCTTTCTTTCCCGGCGGGGCGGGATGCTGGCGGAGACCCGGTTGATCATGTCCGCCACCTCCTCGACCGTTTTCTGGTAGTGCAGAGAAAAGATCGCGACCAGCCTTTCCCCTGCCGAGACCTCTTCCGGGGTGTAGGCCAGCGGGACCGTGCCCGGCAGGGAACGGTTGAGGAGATTGATGGCCTCCCGCACGTCCTCCTGGGGATAGTCGTAGCGGAAGGCCGACTGGACCGTGACCGTCCGGACGCCCGGGTACTCCTCGATGAAATGGGGAACGTTCCAGGGAGAAAGCCCCCCCCGGAAGGGGAGGGAGCCGACCCCCATGATGGGATAGACCGGAATCCCCGATTCCTCCTCGAACCGGAAATACTCCGACAGGGCCACTTTGGCGGCAATGGTCGCGGGAACGATGCCCGCATTCAAAGCGGGGTCGGAGCGGGCGATGAAGGGACGAAGGTAAAGAGGCTTCGAGCCGTATTCCGCGGCATGCAGGTCGACGTAGTCGTGAAGGATCTTGCGGGAGACCGTGAGTTCCGACACCCCCTCGACGAGCGGTATGACCTGCAGGTAGGAGGACTCCCGGACCGTCCCCTCCTCGTCGAAGACCTGGTGCTTGAGCCGGGCGATCTTGCGAAATGTCTGCTGGAGATAGATCATCTTCTGGGCTTCGTCGGTCATGGGCAGGATGACCTCGAAGACAGGAGGTGTCTTGAGCCCCAGATCCCGGGCCAGGTCCTCAAAGGTCAGGATTCCGATGTAGGCCCGGGCGATCCGGTATTCCTTTTCGTACCAGATATTCGGAAGCCGGAAGGTCAGGAAGACGTCCTTTCCGATCTGGTTCTCCTTGAAATAATCATAATGGGAGGAGAAAAGCTTTTCGACCACTCCCTCGTCGACGTATTTCCCCTCCCAGTCCCACATGTATTCCTGGCAGCCGATGTCGATGTAGGCACGGTAACACTCCTCGATCTCGTCCAGCGTGCTGATGAAGGGCTCCTGGTTCGATTTCCAGTAGGGAGCGGCCGCATTGTCCGGATGCTGGGTGGCCATTGTCGTGGGAATCTTGCGGTCGGCCGAATTTTTCGGACGGTCGTTCTTTTTGAGAAAATACGCCAAGAAGGCTCCTCTCTTTGGGTAGGGCGCGATGCGATCCGCGCGGGACTATCGGAGAATCAGAAGTCCGAAAATGTTCTGGAGAACGGCAGCCCACAGAAGAACGAAGATCCCGAGGACAACATTCAGGTTCCGGAGAAGTCCCACCGTCTGTCGGAGCCGGCTCTTTTTTTCCTCGAGCTTCACGGCCTGTTCCGAATCCGGACCCGAGGCCAGCTGCTGGCGTGTGGTCGCCCGGATTTCTCCCGACATCCGGGCGATCAGAATCCCGAGAAGGGCGATGCCACCGACAAAACTCAGCTTCAGAAGCCAGAATGTCTCATAGGAGTTCTTGTAGGGGAAGACCATGTTCTCGAGCGAGACGAGCCGGTCGAAAATGACGAAGGCCCCGGTCATGATGAGGAGAGAGAGGCTCACCCAAAAGACCGGAAGATAGAAGTCGGTCGCCTTTTTTGCCAGCTTCCCGCGGATGGAGGGATCGACCCAGGACAGGAGGGGGCTCACGACGAAGAGCTGGAGAACC
Source organism: Nitrospirota bacterium (assembly GCA_023481175.1). Classification (GTDB taxonomy): domain Bacteria; phylum Nitrospirota; class Leptospirillia; order Leptospirillales; family Leptospirillaceae; genus UBA4572. The sequence goes on along the minus strand of JAMCWM010000026.1, from coordinate 137,458 downwards.
ATGCCGCCCACCAGCGCCGCCGCGCCCACGAGGTGGAGCCACCGGATAAATGTGATCGTCACAAACATGATATGCCTCCCTCCCGAAATTCAGGTTTCATCTTTTCATTATCGTACAAGATCCCTCCCTCTGGATAGTCCCGGATTCCACTGACCGTGAATGAGTGGAATCCGGGAAGGAATCTGGTAATATGGGGCCAGTTCTGACAGAATGGACCACCCGAATCCCCATCACGAAAGCACTCCATGACTCCTTCCCGGAAACTTTCCTCTCCCGGCGGTCTTCCCTGGCCGGACGGCTGCCCACCCGAACGGCTTTCCGCGACAGCCCGCAAGGCGGCGGAAATCGCCTCGACCATCCTTCTCGAGGGTCTGACACGAAAGATCGAGGTCGGATTCAAGGGCCGCATCAACCTGGTCACGGAGATCGACCTGGCTTCGGAGCGGGCCGTCATCGAAACGATCTCCCGGGAATTTCCCGGCCACGGCTTTCTTGCCGAAGAAAGCGGCAGGACCATGCCGAAAGAGGAGAGCCCTCTCCGTTGGATCATCGACCCCCTCGACGGAACGACCAACTACGCCCATCGTTACCCCTGCTTCTGCGTCTCCATCGCCTTCGAGGCCGCGGGGACCGTCCTCTATGGCCTGGTCGTCGATCCGCTCAGAAAGATGTGGTTCGAAGCCGCGGCCGGACGGGGAGCGACCCTCGACGGCCAGCCTCTGGCCGTTTCGGAGGAGACTTTTCCCGAACGGAGTCTCCTGGCCACCGGCTTCTCCTACACCCATGCCGATACCCCTCGCCTCAACAACATGGCGACCTTCGAGGGCTTCTCGCGCGAAGTTCAGGGAATCCGGCGCTCCGGGTCGGCCGCCCTCGATCTCTGCCATGTGGCCATGGGGGTCCTGGACGGATTCTGGGAGAGGTCTCTTTCTCCATGGGACACCGCGGCGGCCACTCTGATCGTCAGGGAGGCCGGAGGAACGGTTACCGACGGCCAGGGAAACCCCTTCCGTCTTGACGCCCCCCTGGTGATTGCCAGCAACGGCCATGTCCATCGCTGGATGCTGGAGACCATCAGACAAATCGGAGAGGATCCGGAACAAAGACAAGCACCTCGATGAGAAGGGCGATCCCTCCCCAGACGACCCGGGAGGGAGGTAGCCGGGTCTCCCCGTCGGGAAGCTCCGGATGGGAGACGCCCATGAGAAGAAGAAGGCCCGCCCAGATCCACCAGCCCCGCCACCCCCGATACCCCAGGGTGAGCAGAAGGGGGAAGATTCCCCACAGGATTCGTCTCGCCTTTCGTCCAAGAAGAGCCCAGGCCAGATGCCCCCCGTCAAGCTGGCCGACCGGCATCAGGTTTAAGGCCGTGACAAGAAGTCCCACCCACCCCGCGAATCCGACGGGTGACAGAAGAAGGGTCGAATCTCCGGAGGTCCCCGTCGAAAAGGCCCAGGCCAGAAATCGGAACATCAGCGATTCGCCGATTTCCATTCCCGATGCGGGGGGAGCTCCACCGGGAAGAATGGAGGAGAGACGGATACCGACGGCCAGGGCGATGACGGAGGGAATCAGTCCTGCGATCGGACCCGCCAGGGCGATGTCGAAGAGGGCCAGACGGCTTCCGGGAAGACGGGGCAGACGGATGACCGCCCCGAAGGTCCCGATGAGGGTCGGGGCCGGAATGAACCAGGGAAGAGGAGATGTAACGCCATACCTCCTGGAGACAAAGTAATGCCCGGCCTCGTGGGCCGACAGGATCAACATGAGCGTGAAGGAATAGGGAAGACCGGATAAAAATCCGGAAAGGGACGTCAGCGGATCCTGCCCCGCAAGGATTGCGCCCGCTCCTGTGGTGGTAAGACAGGTCAGAAAAAAAAGAAAGGCGGCCAGAATCTTTCCCCGGAGGGTGACCAAGGGTCAGGATCCGGGAGGAATGGCCGGATTTTTTTTGTTCTTTCGCCGCGGCCGGATCATGAAAACGTAATAGATCACGAAAAACCCTCCAGCCAGGTAAGCTCCTCCGCCTACCGTTCCGAAGTCGAAGGTTCCCCTCTTGTGGGTGTCGCTGAAAAAGGTATTGATGTTCTGGCCGGTCCGGTTCCCCAGGATGGGGAGGGACAGAATGATGGCCGTCGCATAGACGATGACGATCAGAATCACCATCCACCAGGGAATCGGTCCCTGGCTTCGCTCGATTTCCCGGGCCACCTCGTTTTGCTGGATTTCTCTTGGATCCTCTCGCATTCTTGTCCTCCTGCCTCCTCTCCATCCTATTCGCTTCAGCAGCAATAATTCAAGAAATCCTCACTCCCCCCCTCCTCCTCCCACCCGTTGCACATCTCCCCGAAGCGAATGTTATACTGCATACACGTGGACCAAATAAAGAACGGAGGGTCCGTGAAAGACGGGAATCCGATCCCCGGCAGCGCGACAAGCGAAGCTTCCCCCCATCGATCCTTCCCGGCCAAGGAATCTCTCCTGTTCTGTGACCATTTCGCATGACCTCTTTGACCGGTCCCCTCGATATCAGCCTGTTCGTCCTGTCCTTCTGGGGAATCACCGGAACCTTGGGCTTTTTTCTTCTTCGAAGATCCCGTGCCTTTCTGGGCCCCCTTCTGTTTCTGCTCGCCTCGGGTGCCGCCGTTCTTTCCTGTTCCGGAATCTGGGGGCTCGCCGACTCGACAGACCTTCACCGGATTCTCCCCGGAGGTCTTCCCGGTCTCCCCTTCCATTTTCGCCAGGATCCCCTTTCAAGCTTCTTTCTCCTGCTTCTGGGAGGAGCGGGCACGGGAATCCTGATCTTTGCCGCCGGCTACCTCCGGAGTCTCCCCTCTCCGAGGCTTCCCTCCTTTTTTTTCAGAACCGCTCTCTTCATGGCCTCCATGGAGGGGGTCCTTTTGGCCGACGATGCCTATGTCTTCATGGTCTTCTGGGAAACCATGGCCCTCGTCTCCTACGCCCTCGTCGTAACGGAAAACGACCGTGAGGAGGTACGAAACGCCGGCTTTCTCTACCTTCTGATGGCCCATCTCGGGAGTCTCCTGATCCTGGTGGCCTTTTTCTTCCTGGCCTCCCGCGAACCCTCCGGGTTCGCGGGAGGACTTCAGTCCTTTACCTTCGAGTCCATGGGGAAAAGCCTCCCGTCTCCCGGCGTGGCCCTTCTCGTCTTTGTGTGCGCCCTTCTGGGATTCGGGGCCAAGGCAGGGCTGATCCCCCTTCATGTCTGGCTCCCCGAAGCCCATCCGGTCGCGCCATCCCCGGCCTCGGCCCTATTGAGCGGGGTCATGCTCAAGACCGCCATCTACGGTCTCCTCCGCGTATTCTTCGGACTCCTGGGACCGGATCATCTGAACTATTCCTTTGGTATTCCCGTTCTGCTGGCCGGAGGGTTCATGGCCCTGTTCGGCATCCTCCATGCCCTGCTCCAGTCGGACCCCAAGAAACTCCTGGCCTATTCCTCCATCGAGAATATCGGCATCATCTTTCTCGGGATCGGCCTCTCGATCCTCTATCTCCGCTCGGGTCACCCCATCGCCGGAGACATTGCCCTCGGAGCCTCGCTCTATCACGCCATCAACCATGCCTTTTTCAAAAGCCTCCTTTTTCTTGGTGCGGGAACCATGGCCCATGCCTCCGGAACGAACGACCTGAACACAATGGGGGGCCTTCTTCGACGAATGCCCTATTCGGGGGTTTTCGTCCTTTTCGGGGTCCTCTGCATTTCGGGTCTTCCGCCCGGCAACGGCTTCGTCTCCGAATGGCTCCTTTTGCAGGCCTCCCTCCAGGCGGGAACTCTTTCCGGGACCCTCTTCCGCAGCGCCGTCCTTCTCGGGGCGGCCCTCCTTGTCCTGGCATCGGCCCTGGCCGCAATGGGGTTTGTCAAATTCTACGGAATCGGCTATCTCGGGATTCCCCGTTCGGAGGGAGCCCAAAAAGCCCACGAAGTCTCCCTTCCGGAAAGGCTCGGGATGGCCTGGCTCGTGGCTGGATGCCTTCTTTTGGCCCTTCTGCCGGTTTTGATGCTGGCCTGGATCGGCCGGGTCCTCCGCCCCCTGACGGGGAGCTCGTTTTCCGAGGCGACCCTCTCCTCGGGGTGGATGCAGCTTCTCCCCCTCTCTCCGCAGGGAGCGAGCTACACTCCGGCTCTCCTTCTCGGACTTCTGTGTCTCCTCATTCCCCTGGCTTGGCTGATTCCCCGGTTTTTCGGACGGGGTTCCTCCCGGAGGGCCCCGGTCTGGGGATGCGGCTACGAAATCCGGACACCCCGCATGCAAGACTCTGCCGGATCCTTCGGACAGCCGATCCGTCACTTCTTTGCCGACTTCTTTCTGATGAAACGCCATCTTCCGGAGCCGACCGAAAAGGATCCGGTCTTCGAACTGACGGTCGAGGATCCCCATTGGGCCTTCCTTTACCGCCCGGTCTTCCGCCTATTCCAAGCGCTTGCCTCCCTCGCGGAAAGGGTGCGGACCGGACGGATCTCCGTCTACCTGGTATACAGCTTCGGGACTCTGATCCTTCTTCTCTCGGTTTTCAGATGGATGGTGTAAACCTCTTTTCCCCAGGACATGGGACCTTTCTCGAGGGGGCCCAGCTTCTCCTGGCCCTTCTCGGAGCCCCGCTCCTGGCCGGATGGGTCGGAGCCGTCCGGGCCGTCCTCTCGAACCGTTCTCCGGCAGGGATCCTTCAGCCATGGAGAGACCTGGCCCGCCTTTTCCGGAAGGAAACCCTCCTTCCGGAGGGAACATCCTTTCTCTTCCGGGCCGTCCCCTATGTGGTTTTTGGAACCCTCGCCGCCAGCACCCTTTTCATTCCCTTTCTCAACACCGACCCGCCGCTCGCTCCCGTGGCCGATGCGGTGGTCCTCGTCGGGCTTTTTTCCCTGGCCCGGATGATGATGGCCTTCGGGGCCATGGATGCCGGCACCCCCTTCGGGGACCTGGGAGGCCGGCGGGAAATGATGGTCGGATTTCTGGCGGAACCCGCCACGCTCATGATCCTGTTCACGGCCTCCCTCTGGTCGCGGTCGACCTCGCTTCCGGCCATCATTCACTCTTTTCTTGACTCCGCCGACCCGTTCCATCCGAGCCTTCTCTTTGCCCTCCTGGCCTTCATTCTCGTCTTCCTGGCGGAGAACGGACGTCTTCCCATCGACAACCCGGCGACCCACCTCGAACTCACCATGATCCACGAGGCGATGATCCTGGAATATTCCGGACCTCTCCTGGCCATGATGGAGTGGGCGGCTCAGCTCAAACTTCTTCTCTACCTTCTCATCGGGATCGACTTCTTTTTTCCGGCGGGTCTGCCCGGCGTTCTCTCTCCCGGCGCCCTGGCCGGAGGCATCCTGATTCTTTCCCTGAAGCTCCTCGTGGCCGGAGGGGCCCTGGCCGTGATCGAGACCCTTTTTGCAAAGCTCCGCATTTTTCGTGTTCCCGAGTTCACGGCCCTGGCTTACCTCCTGGCGAGCATGGGCTTCCTCATCCACTTCGTCCTCGAGGTCTAGCGCATGCCCCCTCCCCTTCCACAGCACCTTCTGGCCAATCATCTGGTCGGATTCCTGGGCAGTGCGCTCCTTCTCTCCGCCTTTGCCATGCTCGCCATGCGGCGCATGACCTCTCTCGTCCGGATCTTCGCACTCCAGGGAATTCTCCTGACGCTCAGTACCCTTGCCGTGGCCATCCTCTCCTCCGAATCCCATCTCCTCTTTTCGGCCCTCTTCACCTTCGCCTTCAAGGTCGTCCTGCTTCCGGCCATCCTGTTTCGCCTTCTGGACAGGCTTCATATCCAGGGAGAGGTGGAGGCCCTCGTCAATGTTCCTTCCACCATGGTTTTGGGGCTTGGCATCGTGGTCTTTTCCTTCACCCTCGCCGCCCCCATTTCGGAATTGGCCAGCACCGTCTCGAAGGGGCTGATCGGGGTTGGCCTGGCCTCCCTTCTCCTCTCCTTCCTCATGATGATCACGCGGAGAAAAGCCCTGACGCAGGTCCTCGGATTTCTTGGAATGGAAAATGCGCTCTTCTTCTCCGCCATCAATGCCACCTACGGCATGCCTATGGTCGTGGAGCTCGGGGTCGCTTTTGACGTCCTCGTGGGAACTTTTGTCTTCGGAATCTTCTTTTTCCAGATCCGGGAAACCTTCGAAAGCCTCGATCTCAAGCACATGGACACCACTTCGATGGAGTAAGCCTTGATTCTTCTGGCAACGGTCCTCTGTCCCCTGGCCGGGGCGCTCGTTCTGGGCGCAATCGGAGATCGCAGGGGCGCGGCACACGCAAATGTCCTCATCTCCTTCCTCACATTCGGGCTCTCCCTGATTCTGGCCCGGCAGGTCTTCACGACCGGACCTGTCACCGGGGTCTCCGAGCAGCTGTTTTCCGACGGATTTTCGGCGATCTTTGTCGTCATCACCGGAGGTGTCGGAGCCACAACCTCTCTCTTCTCCCTCCGGTACATGGCCATCGAAAAGGCCCGCGGCCACCTGAGTCCCAAACGGACCCGCCTCTATCTGGCCCTCTACCAGATCTTCGTCCTGACGATGCTTGTCGTGCTGGTCAGCAACAACATGGGCCTTCTCTGGGTCTCGCTGGAAGGCGCCACTCTGGCCACCGTCCTCCTGGTGGCCTGGACGCGCACCCCTGCCAGCGTCAAGGCCGCATGGAAATACTTCATTCTTTGCGGGGTCGGCATCGCCCTGGCCCTCTTCGGGACGATCCTCCTCTACTTCGCCTCCGAAAAAACCCTGGGCCCGGGTGGTACAGCCCTTCTCTGGACACACCTGGATGCGGTCAAGACCTCCCTCGAGCCCACCGTGATCGGCCTGGCCTTCATCTTTTTCATCGTGGGCTACGGAACGAAGGTGGGACTCGTTCCTCTCCACAGTTGGCTTCCCGACGCCCATGCCGAAGGGCCCACGCCCATTTCGGCCGTCCTGTCCGGCCTTCTCCTGAATGTGGCCCTTTACGCCATCCTGAGGGTCAAGGTCCTGGCAGACGGATCGCTTCACAATGCCCTGACCTCCCATCTCCTCATGGGATTCGGCCTGGTTTCGGTTCTTCTGGCCTCCCTGTCGATGTGGAATCGCAAGGACATCAAGCGTCTCTTCGCCTATTCCTCCATCGAACACATGGGGCTCGCAACGTTCGCCTTTGGCTTGGGAGGACCGGTCGCAACCTTCGCGGGACTGCTCCACATGACGGCCCACAGCCTGATCAAGTCCGCGATCTTTTTCGTGGTCGGCCATGTCGTCCAGACCTCCGGCACCCAGAAAATCCCGGAAATCAGAAATATCGCCGAAAGGACACCGGACCTGGCCAAGGGCCTCCTGGTGGGAGGACTGGCCATCACGGGCCTCCCCCCCTTCGCGATCTTCGCCAGCGAATTTATGATCCTGTCATCGGCCGTAAACCGGGCCCCCTGGACCCTTCTCCCCCTCCTCCTGGCTCTTCTTGTCACCTTCGGGGTCATCTTCCGCCGGATCCAGGAAATGAACGGAGGATCGGGCCATCCGGTTCCCCGGCCCCTTCATTCCCACGTCCTGACATTTTTCCCGGTATGGATCCACTACGGACTGGCCCTTTTCATCGGGCTTTTCTTTCCGGAAACAATCGGCCGCCTTTACCATTCGGCGCTTTTGTCGATCGGACTCACCCATGGACGGTAGAATCACGCGGCGGCCACCCCCCGGACTCTGCCTCATCCCACGCGAGGACGGGATCCCCCGCGCTCTTTTCCCCCAGAAGACAGCCGAAGGCTATCTCGAACAGGCCCGGATCCTGGAATCGTCGGGAGGGCGTTTTCTTGGACTGTGGGCGACCGGGGATCCCGGACCGCAAATCCTGGCGGCCTTTCTCCTGAGAGAGGGCCTGTTTGTCCTCGTCCTTCCGTTGCCGGAGGGGGAGATTCCCCGGAGTTTTCCCTCCCTCTCTCCGTTCATTCCGGCAGCAAACCGCTTCGAACGGACCGTCCGGGATCTTTTCGGATATACGCCGGAAGGGCTGGAAGACCTCCGTCCCTGGATCGGACACGACCTTTGGGCCGTCCCCCCCCTGACGCTCCCCCCCGGCTCCCCCGTCCCGGAAAACCCGGAGGCCGGAAGATCGGACTACCCCTTTGTGCGGGTCACCGGACCGGGGGTCCATGAGATTCCCGTGGGACCGGTCCATGCGGGAATTATCGAACCCGGACATTTCCGTTTTCAGGTGGTGGGAGAAAAGGTTCTCCGCCTCGAAGAGCTTCTGGGGTACACCCACAAGGGGGTGGACAGTCTGTTCCGGAATCGGGGCATCTCCTGGGGGGCCCGTCTGGCCGCCCGCATATCCGGAGACTCCACGGTGGCCTTCTCCATCGCCTACGCCCAGGGTGTCGAGCAGGCCCTGGACTTTTCCCCGTCCGCCGGTGTCCGCTCTCTCAGGGCCCTGCTTCTCGAACGGGAACGGATCGCCAATCACATGGGGGACCTGGGTGCCATCGGAAACGATGCCGGACTGGCCTTTGCCCTGTCACAGTTCGGCCTTCTCAGGGAGAATCTCCTCCGGAATAATCGGCAGCATTTCGGCATCCGCCTTCTTTTCGACCTGGTCATACCGGGCGGTGTCCGGACCTCCCTGGAGGATGAGGCCATTTTGGATCTGCTGGAGGAAAACAGGAGACTCACGGAGGAAATCCTCGAACTCCAAAAGATTTTCGACGACCATGGCGGCCTCCAGGACCGCTTCCAGAACACGGGCGTCCTTCTTCCCGAAGTCGCCCATCGGCTTGGCTTGGGCGGGGTTGTCGGCCGGGCCAGTGCCCAGGCCTGGGATCTCCGGGCCGACCATGGAGGAGATCCCTACCGGCGCTTTCCCCCGGCCCTGGCGCTTGCCCACACGGGAGACGTCGCCGCCCGTGTCCGGATCAGGTTTCTCGAAATCCAGGAGTCGCTGTCCTTTTCACGGGCCCTTCTCGAACACCTCCCCGAACACTCCATCGCGGAATCCCTGCCCGACAATTCCGGCCCTTCCGAAGGGCTGGGCATCGTTGAGGGATCGAGGGGAGAAGTTCTGGCCTGGGTCCGTCTGGCCCCCCACGGAATCATCGAGGCGGCCCACCTCCAGGATCCCTCCGCCCTTCTGTGGCCGGCCCTGGAAATGGCCGTCCCGGGGAACCTCGTGGCGGATTTCCCCCTGATCAACAAGTCCTTCAACCTGAGTTACAGCGGCAATGACCTCTAAAGGAGGCCGTACGTCATGTGGAAACTTCTCCGGAAAATTTTCCGGACCGGCATCCTGACCGAAAAAAAGGACGGGCCCCGATCTCCGACCTCTCCCCCGGGATTCGAGAAAAGCCTGGCCATTCGCCATGTCGATGCCGGTTCCTGCAACGGATGCGAACTCGAACTCACAGCCCTGGAAAACCCCTATTACGCCCTCTCCGCAAGAGGCGTGAAGTTTGTCCCCTCCCCCCGCCATGCCGACGTTCTCCTCGTCACCGGTCCCGTGACCTTGGCCATGAAGGAGGCCCTTCTCCGGAGCCACGACGCCGTTCCCTGCCCGAAGAAGGTCCTGGCCGTCGGAGACTGTGCCCTGAACGGAGGAATCTTCCGGGACAGCTACGCCGTTCTGGGAGGGGTCGATTCGGTAGTTCCCGTCGACCTTCACCTTCCGGGCTGTCCGCCATCGCCTGACGACCTCCTCGAGGCACTGGAGCGGATCTTCCGTTCCCCCCTTCACGCCCCCGAGTGATCCTCTTTCCGGGAAATGCCAGGGACTCCCCTTCCCCTGTTGCGTTCACACTCTGCCCCATCGTAGGATCAATAGACTACCTCATGGAAAAGGAACGTGAGAGATCCTCCCCTATACCGGATTCGTCCGGAAACACCCGAACACCCGAAAGGAGTGGCCTCGACCCATGGACCACAATGACACCCGAAAACATCCTTCGACCCCGGATACTGACAGGCTTGTCCGGGAGCTCCTGACGCGGGAGCGACCCACGCTTTACCTGGGCTCCAGCCAGCAATGGGGATGGAACGACACCGACCCGGTCCGCAAGCGCCTTTTATCAAAACTTCGGGAGCTTGTTCCCGGACTGGACCAGGGCCACATTCCCGACTGGAAGCCCCTCGACACGATGACCTTTTCTCCGGGCATCTCCATTCTTGCCGGGGTACCGCAATCACGCCTCGAAGCGGTCCTCGCCCATCTCGATGCCGAAAGAAGCCGCGGAGGGCTAGTCGTTGTTCTTGCCGACGGTGACCGTTCCCATTCCTCCTGCGAGAACTTCGATGTCCGGGATCCCTCCCGTTTCGAGGCCTTGCTGGACCGGATCGAGAAAGTTCTCAAGGAGCGGTCCGTGACCCCGTGGGGAAACACCCCGGAAGGGAAGGCCCACATCGAGCACATGAGAGAAAAGAATTCGCCGGCCCGGTCCGACTGGAGCTGGGACGAAACGAAGGCGGTCAACATCCCGGAGGAATTTCGTCATGAGCTCGCCGCCGGCCTCGATGAACACGCGGAGTAGCATTTGCCGGATCTCCCCGTTTGACTTGATTCGGAAACTGATGGTAGTGTATTGGGAAATCGTGACTGTTTCGAAGTTGGGCTCCCTCTTTGCCTTAAGCGGCTGAAACGAAGGGAGCGGGGGACCGGAGCGCACCTCACCAGCCCCCGGACCTGTCGGACTTTTTTCGGATATCTGTCCGGCACTTTCTATAAAACTATCCTCACCTAAGGAGTCTTTCAATGTCTGATTCGGCAGGAGTTAAGGACGTCACGGCAGAAAAGCCGGCGGAGACGAAGGAGGTCGAACTGACCGCAGGGGACCGCCAGAAGGTCGTGACCCCTGAATACATGTTCTTCGAAGCCCCCCGCGAACGAGCCTTCATAACGGGTTCGGAGGCGGCAAAGGAGGCGATCCGCCGCTCCAATGTCGATGTGGCCATCTCCTACCCCATTACCCCCCAGAGCGAAACCATGCAGCAGGTCGGATCCCTCTGGGCGGAAGGATATGTCAAGGAATACTACCGGGGAGAGGAAGAAATCGGCGTGATGTCCGCGATCGCCGGCTCCTCCCGGGCCGGAGCCCGGTCCATGACCGCCACGGCAGGTCCGGGACTCATGCGGGGCATGGAAGTGATCGCATCCTGGCCGGGTGGCCGGATTCCCGCCGTACTCCTCATCATGTGCCGGGTGGTGAATGCCCCCTTGGCCATCCAGCCGGACAACGTCGAGCTGGCCTATCTTCTGAACTGCGGAATCATCCTCCTCCACGGAGAAAACCAGCAGGATTTCTTCGACTACACCATGAAGGCCTTCATCATCTCGGAACGTCCGGAAGTCACCCTCCCGGTGGCGGTGGCCGTCGATGGCTTCTTTGTCACCCACGCCCGGGGATATGTGAATCTCCCCTCGAAGGATATCAAGCTTCAGCCCAGGGATCCCTATGCCGAAGCCGTCCCGGCGATGGACAACGAAAATCCGCCGGCACGTCTTTCCCGTGACGCGCCGATCCAGAAAAGCAACTTCATCAGCTATCAGGTCCATGCCTCCTGGCAGCAGGAGGTCTGGGCCGCCAACGAGCGGGCCCGGCGCTACATCAACAAGTACATGGGAGGACTGATCGAGGTCGTGAACCCCGATGCGGAAATCATGCTGATCGCCTCCGGAAGCGCCGTTTCCCAGTCTCGCGAAGCCGTCCGCCAGGCGGAGGAAGAGCACAACACCAAGGTGGGGCTCATCAAGGTCCGCTCCATCCGGCCCTTCCCCACCCCGGAACTGCGAGCGGCATGCAAGCATGCAAAGCGCATTCTCGTCCCTGAATTCAATTATATGGGGTGGCTCCACCGCGAAATCGTGACGGCCCTCTACGGCCATTGCAAGGCCGAAATCGTTCCTGGTCCGAGAGTGTACGGAGGAATGTCGATGCCCACTGAAATGATCCTCCAGACCATCTTTCCGGACAAGAAATTCGTATTCTAGACTAGATATGGGACACTCATCCGCGGCGGCCCGATCGTTGCGGAGAAGACGATAACGACACATAACCAGGACATATTGGAGTCGACCATGAGCCTCAAGAATATTTCGATCACTCCCGGATGGGAAAAGTACATGACCAAGGAATACGTGGACCTCGTGGAACGCGGCCCCTACGGTAAACAGAAAAAGGTCTCGGAAATGGGCTCCTTCAAGGAGGTCCTCGAAGAACATCCCATGTGTGCCGGGTGCGCCATGACCCTTTTCATCCGTCTGACCATGGTGGGACTCCCCAATCCGGAACACACCGTCCTGATCGGTACGGCCGGATGCGGGCGACTTGCTCTCACACAGACATCCATTCCCTTTATATACGGCAACTACGGCGACACCAACGCCGTTGCGTCTGGCTTGAAGCGAGGGCTCGAAGTCCGCTTCAAAGACCAGGCCAAGGATGTGGTCGTCATGGCGGGCGACGGTGGCCTGGCCGACATTGGCTTCAGCGCGGTCATGCACTCCTGGTTCCGGAAGGAGCGATTCACGACCATCATGCTCGACAACGAAGTCTATGGAAACACCGGCGGCCAGGAAAGCGGAATGACCGAAAGGGGAGCGCTTCTCAAGATGGCTCCTAAAGGCAAGATGTTCGAAAAGATGGACATGATCGGGCTTGCCCAGACCTCCGGAGTGGCCTATATCGCCCGTCTCACCCCCACCAACCCGACGCGCGTGGCCTCGGTGGTCCGCAAAGCCGTCCTGATCGCCAGGGAAGTGGGACCGACCTTTATCCAGGCCTATACCTCCTGCAACATCGAATACGCGATTCCGACTCCCAAGGTCCTCGATGATGCCCGGGAGATCGAATCCAAGCGTTACGGATTCATGGAGATCATCTCCGACGAGGCGAAGGCCTACCTCGACTCCATCGACACATCGAAAAAGGTCAAGAAATAAGGACTGCGAAAATCCGGCGGGGCCAGTCTCTGGCCCCGCCAATCAAGGAGAAAACTCATGCTCAAGCGCTACAACATTCGCATGGCGGGAATCGGGGGACAGGGTGTCGTCACGGCCTCCCATATCCTGAGCAACGGAATGGTCATCAACGGAGGAGAGAGCACGCTGGTGCCCTTCTTCGGATCCGAAAAACGGATGGCGCCGGTTGAATCCTACGTGCGCATCGCCATCGACAGGATCTACGAGATCGGCGAAATCATCTACCCGAATGTCATCATGATTTTCCATCCCCAGGTTATCACTCATGGCAAATCCTACACCATGCCCTTCTACTCCGGACTCAAACCGAACGGCGTCGTCCTGATCAACTCGGACACCCCGATCGCCCTCCAGCCCGACGAGGTCAGGGAGCTCGAAGAGCGTCATGCCCGCATCCATTATCTGCCAGCCACCACAATGGCCCGGGAAATCGGGGGAACAGATCTTGCGACGAACATGGCGATGGTCGGAGCCATTGCCTCCATCCTGGGGATTCCCACCATGCCCTCTCTCGAGCAATCAGTCCGGGAGCGATTCCTTGGCAAGGGGTTCGTCGTCTCCGGTGGAACAGCGGCTCTCGACAATGTGATCGAAAAGAAATTCGCCAAGAAGGAGCAGCTCCTCAAGAGCAACATGGCCGTGATCGCGGGGGCCTACAAGTACGCCCAGGACCACGGATGGGCCGCCAAACCTCAAACGGCCTCGGTCTGATTTAACCCAAAGGAGTGGACCCTTGTATCTAGTCGCCCATATCGATCAAGCCATCTGCAGCGAGACCGCCTGCCGGCTTTGCACCCAGTACTGTCCGGAAGCGAATACCATTCTTTACGATAACGCGGCCAAGACAGCTTTTGTGGCCGTCGATCGCTGCAAGGGGTGCGAGATCTGCGTCGGCATCTGCGACGATCTGGCCAAGCACCATGCCATCAAGATGGTCATGATCACCGATCTTGAAAATCAGTTCGAAATGTCGAGGGAAGGATTTCGGCCGGACAACTGGAACGGCAAGCATTCCTGACCTCCTTAAGGCCAGAATGAATGGTTCCTGGGAAATTCAAAGGGAGGAAGGCCCGAAAGGTCTTCCTCCCTTTTTTTCAGTACCGCTTATCACCCGGTCCATGGCGCTCCTCCATTCCTCGGGGAAAATTCAGAGGATCCTCCTGATGCGACAAGGATTTCGGCGACTGTCCCGGTATGGGACAATCCTTTTTCTCTTCCTCTTCCTGCAGGCCCTGCCGGGAATATCCCGGGCAGCGACCCCGTTGCTTGACGGAAATGGAGGCTGGCTCGGAGAACAAGGTCCCATCCCGCCCCCCGATCTCTCCGGAAAGGTCGTCCTCTTCGATTTCTGGGACTATACCTGCATCAACTGCATCCGGACCTTTCCCCACCTCAACCATCTTTACAGGAAATACCGCTCCAGAGGGCTGGTTGTCGTTGCCATCCACTCTCCCGAGTTTTCCTTTGCTGGAACCTCCGGACGCGTTCAAAAAGCCATCGAACTCTATCGCCTTCGCTTTCCCGTACTCCTCGACAAGAATCAACGCCTCTGGACTCGCTTCCATAACCATTACTGGCCGGCAGACTATCTTTTCGACAGGAAGGGCCAGCTTGTCTATCATGCCTTTGGAGAGGGAGGCTACGGACTTCTCGAAGCCCGGATCCGACAGGCGCTCGGTCTCTCGTCCCAACAACGAGGGACAGCGGATGAGCCCAGTTTCCCGGAAGACCTGACCCCGGAACTCTATGCGGGGACAGCGCGTGGCCGCCTGGGAAATCCCTCCGGATTCCATCCGGACGGGAAGGCCTCCTACACCGGTCATCCCGTGCGTCCGAATCTCATCACCCTTCATGGCCTATGGAAGACGGAAGCTGACCATATCACATCTCTTTCCCCAAACCCGGGCCAAACGACCTCCCTCACCGTCATCTATCACGGGAGCGGGGTCAATGCCGTCCTGAAACGCACAGGGAAGGAAGAGAACCTTCCCGTGCTCGTCTATCTCGACAAACATCCGCTTCCGGGACGTTTTTTCGGTCGAGACGTCCTCCAACTTTCCGATCAAGAAACGGGCATCCATCTCGAGGAGGCCCGGATGTACTCCCTGATTTCCGGTCAACCCTATGGGCTCCACCGTCTGGACCTCGTCTTCCCCGAACCGGGCACGGCTCTCTATACGCTGACCTTCAACCCGTAGCCGAGGATCCCTATGGTCAATGACACGGCTTCTCCCGATCCTTACTATGAGATTGTTTCCGTCTTTTGCAGGCCCGAGGATTCTCCCGCCATCGAAGAGTGGATTTCCGGAACCTACCGGATCCCGGTTCTGGTCACGGAAGGCCATCCCTGCCAGCTCTCATTTTCTCCTCCTTCCGCCAATCCCGTTGAACGGATTCTGCTGGAGGAGGGGCTCCGTTCCTTGGGAGCCCTGGAGATCAGGATCGACGCCTTCGAACGGAAAGACTGGCAGGAACTTTGGAAGGAACAGGGATTCCGGCGTTTTGTCGTCGGTGGGACGCTGACCGTTCTCCCTGCCTGGGATCAGGACCCCGTTCCTCATCCTTCGATCCGGATCGACCCGAAGTTGGCCTTTGGAACCGGATGGCACGAGACGACATTCTGCGTCCTCGAACGCATTCTCGATAAAATCTCAACCACGGGCGGAGCCGGACGGATCCTGGATTTCGGGGCAGGCACCGGAATTCTTGGGATCGCGGCGATGAAACTCGACCCCCGGGCGACCCTCATAGCTATAGACAACGATCCCTATGCCGTCGAGGCCACGGCCGAAAACCTTCGTCTGAACAGGATGGAAGAGCGGGGAGCCGTGTCGATGGACGGATCCGGCCTTGCTTCAGGAGGAAGCGGCCCCCCGGCCCGATTCGACCTGATCCTCGCCAACGTTACCGGAGGGGTGATTCTTGCCTGGGCCGAGAGTCTCTGGGGGCTTCTGAGTGAAAACGGTTGGCTCGTCTTTTCGGGTATATCAAAGGAGGAGGCGGCTCCGGTGGAAGAGCTCCTCCGAGGCCTGGGGCCTTCTCTCAGGGAATTTCCGGGAGAGCGCTACAATACCTACTGTCTTGAGAAAAAAGGATCCCATGGATAAAGGAACCTCTCTTCGGAGCCGTCTTGCCCTCAAAAATCCCCTTTGCCTCTCTCTCGACGTCGCGGAACCGACCAGGGGGCTCGACCTCCTCCGGACGGTCGGCCGGCTTTCCGGCATGGTCAAGGCGGGACCCGTTCCCTTTCTCTCCTGGGGAGAGAGATTGCTGCGGGATGCGGAAAAGTGGGGGATCCCCCTCTTTCTGGACCTCAAGTGGCATGATATTCCGAATACGGTCCATGACACGATCGCCCACCTTCCCTCCCCCGCGATCCGGATGATCACGATCCATGCCCTGGGAGGACCCTCGATGATCCGGGCCGCACGAAGGGCCTGCGAGGCGATGGGAGCGGACCGTCCGGCTTTGATCGCGGTGACCGCCCTCACGCACCTGACTACGGAGGAGCTTGGGGAGATCGGGCTTCCGAGCCGGGAGACAGCGGTCAGACACCTTGGATCGATGGCGCTCGAGGCGGGGGCGGACGGTCTTGTCCTCTCTCCAAGGGAGCTTCCGCTCGCGCGGTCCCTTTGGGGCATTGAGCCCTATCTCGTGACTCCCGGAATCCGTCTGAAGGATTCGGCCATCGCGGGTGACGACCAGACCAATGCCGATACCCCGAAGGCGGCCCTCCGGAAAGGAGCCGATCTTCTGGTGGTGGGGCGGCCGGTGCTTCAGGCGCCGAATCCCGGAGACAGGCTTGACGCCATCCTTCGGGAGATCGGAACGCCCTAGCCCCTTCCCGGTCCGGACCGGACCTCACACCTCTTCGACGTTTTTTTCTCCCTTGACCCAGTACCGGTGGAACTCTCCCAGGTGGGTCAGGGTGGTCATGTCCTTCATGCGATCGACGAAGAGGTGTCCCCGCAGATGGTCGATTTCGTGTTGGAGAACGACCGCCGGAAACTCCTCCCAATCCAGAATGACGGGATCTCCATTGCGGTCGAGGGCTTCGAGCTTGACAGCCCGGGACCTGGGAACCTTTCCCCGGAGATTGTCGAGAGAGAGGCATCCTTCCCATCCCGTCCGGAGCTCCTTCGAAAGATACTTGAAGACAGGATTGATCAGGACCAGAAGAGGAAACGGTGGTGCCCCGGGGGTCCGGTCGTCCTCTAAAGACTCGATGACGACGACCTGTTTCGAGACATGAACCTGAGGGGCGGCCAGACCCAGGCCGTCCTCGTCGCGCATGGTTTCGATCATGTCGTCGAGAAATCGCTGAAAGTCCGACGACTGGATTTCCTTTTTCGAGACAGGTTCCGAAATTTTCCGCAAGACGGGATTGCCCATCTTCGCTATTTTCAGCAATGCCATTAAAAATCAACCCCTTTCTGCGCCATGATCCCCTTGTCGAAGGGGTGCTTGATCATCTTCATCTCGGTCACGAGATCCGCCCTGGCGATCAGGGCTTCGGGGGCGTTACGCCCCGTGAGAACCACATGCTGCCCCGGCGGCCGTTCGTCCAGAAAGTCCAGAACCTGGGCGACATCGATATAATTGTATCGAAGGGCGATATTGATTTCATCAAAAACCACGATGCCATACCCGCCCGAAAGAGCTTCCTTTCGGGCAAAGGCAAAGGCTTGCTGTGCGACGAGACGGTCCCGGGCCGCGTCCTTGGTCTCCCATGTGAAGCCCTCTCCCATGGGTACGATGGTGATCCGGCCCTCAAATTCCAAAGCCGCCTCCCGTTCGCCGGAATGCATCCGTCCCTTCATGAACTGGACCATCAGGGACGTCATCCGGTATCCGGCCGCCCGGAAGAGCATCCCCAGGGCAGCGGTCGTCTTTCCCTTCCCGTCCCCCGTGTAGACGATGACAAGTCCCCGGGTCTCCGCCTCCCTTTCCCCGCTCATCCTTCGGCCTTCCGGATCCGGGACCCGGTTTCAAGATCGTACTTGTTCCGGTAGCCGCGCGGGGTCACCATCCTTCCCGAGACAAGTCGGGTCTGGGAATTTCCGACGAGAATGGTCGTCAACATGCCGATCGGATGGGAGAGCATCCTGTCGAGGGTCGAAATCACGACCGACTCCCCTTCCCTCATGGCACTTTTCACGATTCCCACCGGCGTCTCAGCAGACCGGTGGGCGAGCAGGATCTCCCGAGCCTCTTCGACCTGGCGCACCCGTTTCGATGACCGGGGATTGTAGAGAGCCACGACAAAGTCGGCCGAGGCGGCCGCTTCAAGTCGCTTTCTGATCATCTCCCAGGGGGTCAGGAGATCGGAGAGGCTGATGGAGGCAAAATCATGCATGAGAGGGGCTCCCAAAAGCGAGGCGCAAGCCGAGAGTGCGGTTATCCCGGGAATGACCGAAACCTCGATTTCCGTTCCCGTCCATCCTTTTTGCTCGAGAACCTCGTATGCCAGGCCGGCCATTCCGTAAATTCCCACATCCCCGCTGCTCACAAGGGTCACCCGGTGCCCGCCATAGGCAAGCTCGACGGCCTGGGTCGCCCTGTCGATTTCCTCCGTCATCCCCGTTTCGATTACGGTCTTTTCTGCAATGAGAGGGCGGACGAGTTCGATATAGGTCCGGTAGCCGATAATGATGTCCGCCCCCTCGATCGCCCTCCGGGCGACAGGGGTCAGGTGGTCCTCCGAACCGGGACCGAAGCCGACCAGGGTCAGGGCCCCTCCCCTCGTCTCCCGGGAGGGGGAAATATAACTTTTTGTCATGGTGTCCTCATAATCACGGATTGGGGGTTGGAGTATCGGGGACCCAGCGGGCAAGCGCCAGGGTCACATTGCCGGATTTCTGTTTTTCGACCTCGAGAACCGGGTGCCCCCTCCACGGAGGGGGGGACTGGATCAGGGCGAGGAGAGCGGCCGGCTCCGCCACCGAGGGCGTCCCGACATATTTCAGGACGACTCCCGAGGGATTGGGAACAGAGACCGCCCCCAACTGGTCCCGGGAAAAAAAGAATATCGGCCGGGAAAACCGCGAGGCGGTATCGAGGATCCCCTGTTCGCCCGACTTGAGATCGATCGACCCGAAACACTGGAGACTTTTCGGATGAAGACGATGGGCCGCGAGGAGCGCCGTGAGAGCCTCGGCGATTTCATCGGAAGAGGTTCCCCGGTTACACCCGATCCCGACGCCTACGGCCCGGGGAACCAGGGAGATTCCCTCCACGCCGGGCGGAAGAGGAGGGGTGGACAGACGACTGGAAATCACGATGGCCGCCCGCACCTGGGGGAAGGGGTCGGGAAAGGAATCGGCCTTGAGGATGTTCGGCTTCAGGGTCCCCATAAGCGAGGGAACGGGAAGGCCCTCCAGGTTCAGGAAAAGGACAGGGTCCCCGTCGACGATGGCGGAACTCACCCGTTTGAGCTGGTCGAGAGGATCGAGCTCGGCTCCGATTTCCTGCGAGATAAGGTCGGGCGCGACGTTCTTTGTCACGTCGGTTCCCGTGGTGACCACGGCCATAGCTCCCGTCGCCCGGGCGATCTCTTCGGCGAGACGGTTGGCTCCCCCCAGATGGCCCGAAAGGACGCTGATGATGAACTTCCCCTGGACATCGCCGACAAGGACGGCAGGATCCCGGGTCTTGTCAGCGATGAGGGGGCCGATCGAACGGACGACAATTCCCAGGGCCATGATGAAAATAATTCCGTCATACCGGGCAAACAGCTCCGGCAGGAGATTCTTGAGGACCCCGTCGAAAGGTCGGGACTCTGCCCTCAAGTCTTCGGGTATGTTCGGTAGATATCGCTCGGAGACGTAAAGGACCGCGCCGGATTCCCTCGCAATTTTCGCCGCCACGACCAGCCCCGGACGCGTGATGGTCACGACGGCCAGTGTCTTTTCTCCGCTCACGAGCGCCCCTCCTGCTTTCTCGACGAGTTATCCGCATCCTGAAAAAGGGAGACGATCCAGACGGGATTCAAGGCTTCGATCCGGTGAAGGCCGACAATCGGCTGACCCCGGCCAACCTGGACATGGAGGATGTCCGGCTCGATCCCCCGCTTCTTTGCCCAAGCCAGGACTTCGGAGAGATTTTCCACCGTGGCAAGGTTTACGACGATCCCGGGTGTCAGACCACCCCCGCAGCAGGCATCGAGAAGATCCCCCATCCGTCCCCCCGAACCTCCGACAAAGACTCTTTGGGGAACCGGAAGCCCGGCCAGCGCCTCGGGGGCCTTGCCGAGGACCGTCCTAAATCGCGGAGAGAGATCGAAGGACTGGATGTTTTCCAGGAGGCATCCGTAGTCTTCTTCGTCCTTTTCCACCGCGCAGACCCTTAGGTCCGGCACCAGACGGGCGGCCTCGATGCCTACGGAGCCCGATCCGGCCCCGATGTCCCAAAGGACCTGACCGGGACGAAGATCGAGTTTCGAAAGCGAAAGAACGCGTATTTCGGTTTTCGTGATCAATCCCTTGCGGGGAACGGTAAAGCGGAACGATTCTTCCGGCAAACCAAAGAGGCGCTCAGATGTCGGCATTTTTCCTATCCGTTTTTTCTTCCAGTGTCATGACCACCATATTCAATGTCCGGAATTCCCGTGAGTTGATCTCCCCGGCATCAACTGGACAAAATGTGGTCACCTTCTGTCCGGGAAGGCCGATCTCTTCCAGAACCGTCATTTCCCTGACCTCAAGACCCTGTCGAAGGGATATCTCCAGGATCTGGGCCGGACCTCTCCCCCCGCCCGTATAGAAAATCCACCGGCCCGGCGAGAGCACCGGGTCTTCCTTTTTTCCGTGAATACTTGCAACCTTCGCCTCCTCCCACGGTTCTCCGAGGAGGGAAAAGGCCCGTTGCACGAGAGTCGTGGCCGGAGTAAAAGACAAAAGGTGACGGGGGATCGCTCGTGAGATCGGGCCACCGATCCCGTGGTAGAGGGGGTCACCCGTGGCGAGAACGATCGCCACCATTCCCTTGGCACCTGCGACAAAATCCTTGAGCGCCGTCATCGCCTCGGAAATATTGTTGGTGACGGCGAGAAGTCTTGCCCCGGGCGGGAGATAGGCCGAAAGTCCTTCGATATGGCGACGTCCTCCCATGAGAAGCCCGCAATGCCCCAAAAGGCCGGACAAGGGAGGACGGTCGGGGTCGGGTCCCTCCGGCTCCACGCCGATGACATGAACGGTCGTCTCACTGTCCATCATCGGTCCCTGCACGTCCGATCAGCTCTCCCCGGAAGTTCGCGAGAAGGATTTCCATCTCCGGGGGATGGGGGGAGATTTCTCGGAGATGGGTCATGATTTTCCGGCAAAGGAGGTCGAAGAAGGCCCTGTTTCCCGAGGCCTCCAGGATTTCCCCCACATGGCGGGCCGTATTGGCCTTCGCGATCTCGGCGCAGACCTCTTCGGAAGACCCCGTTTCCCGGGCGAGCGAGACAAGAAAGGAAAGATCGACCTGGGATCCGGCCGCATGGGTCTGGGTCACACCCTTTGCCAGCTTTGAAAATTTTCCGAGGAACCCGGCCATGATGATGCGGCTGATTCCGGTCCTTGCCGCCTGCCGCACGGAGTATCCCGTAAAATCCCCGATCTGGACGAATCCTTCCCCCGGGAGGTCGGGGTTAAGCTTCATTGCAAAGGCCTCGCTCTGCCCCCCTGTCGTCATGACCACCGTCTCGAGCCCCCTCGCCCTGGCGACCTCCAGCGCCTGGGCGATGCTGGCCCGGTAGGCGGCCGTGCTGAAAGGAACGACGATGCCCTTCGTTCCCAGGATGGAGAGGCCCCCGACAATCCCGAGTCGGGCGTTGAGCGTCTTTTCCGCCCTCTTTTCGCCGTCCGGAATGGATATCATGATCTCGATCCCTGGACGTCCAAGGGCGAAGTGGTCCGACAGGCTCTCTCGGGTCGCCTCAAACTCTCCCGCCATGAATTTTCTCGGAACAGGATTGATTGCGGGATCTCCGACCGGGATGGCCAGTCCGGGCTTCGTAATCTTTCCGACCCCCGTTCCGGCCCTGAAGGTGACCTTCCCGTCTTCCGTCAGACGGATTTCGGTGACGATTTCCGCCCCGTGGGTGCAGTCAGGATCATCCCCGCCATCCTTGATGATCGAGGCCATGGCCCAGGGATGTCCTCCCCGGACTCCGGATTCGTACTTCTGGAGCGCA
Organism: Nitrospirota bacterium; assembly: GCA_023481175.1. GTDB lineage: Bacteria > Nitrospirota > Leptospirillia > Leptospirillales > Leptospirillaceae > UBA4572. The sequence goes on along the minus strand of JAMCWM010000026.1, from coordinate 115,333 downwards.
AACTCCGCCCTTCTCCCGTTCGGCAGCCTGATTGTGACTCTTCGGGCCCACGAACCGGAGACAAGGGCATCGAGACAGGCCCGCACTCCGGCCTGGGCGCAGGCCCCCGTTGTAAATCCTGTCCGCAAAGCTTGCTCCTTCAATCCGGTCATTCTCTTTCGCGTATCCCGTTAGTCTAACCCGTGTTCCCGGGATCTTCAATCATCGAGAACACGGGTCCCCCTTGTTCTCTCCTGCCCATTGATTAGTTCTCTCGAGCTTTGTTACACTGTTCAGGTTTAACTCTTAAAAAGCGGGGATATCATGGGAAAGACAGACGTCATTCTGAAACAAAAAATCGACAATCTCGGCAACCCCGGTGACCTGGTGTCCGTTTCGGCGGGCTACGCCAGAAACTACCTTCTCCCCAAGAATCTCTGCGTTCTCGCGGGAAAGGAAGAATTGGCCGCCCTTGAGGTCCGGAAAGAACAAATTCGGAAAAAGGCCCTCAAAGAACAGGAACACCTCGCCACCCTGGCCCGGACCCTTTCTGACCTTCTGCTCAGGGTTCCGGTCAAGACTGGCGAAAACGGGAAACTTTTCGGGTCGGTGACCACGATGCATCTTGCCGACCTGCTCGCCCAAAAAGAAATACGGGTCGACAAGAAGCAACTTCACATCGAATCTCCCATCCGCGAATTGGGTGAGTACGTCGTTTCTGTCAATCTGGGCCACTCTCTCCACGCGTCTCTGAAGATCGAGGTCGTGTCAGAGTAAACGCCGCCGGTTTCATATCAATGACCCTTTTTGAGGGGGCTTTCCGTCCCTCTCTCTTCAAATGTGAGGAGTTTTCATGTCACTGACATTCAATCCAAGCAATCTTCGCCGCACCCGCACCCACGGGTTTCGCAAACGAATGGCGACGACAGCCGGGAAAAAAGTTCTCAAGAAACGTCGGGCCAAAGGTCGTTATCGCCTGACTGTCTGACGCGGATTTTTCATTGAAGGCGATCCCCCTCTCGAGATCCCAGATCCAGTCTCTGATCGAATCTCCGGGGATTAAATTTGTCTGTCCTTCCTTTGTTCTCCTGTGCCGACTTTCCCCCGAACAGCGGCTCAGCATTCTCGTGGGCAAAAAGCTAGGCAAGGCCGTCAACAGAAACCGCATCAGGAGACGGCTTCGCGAGTCCTTTCGACAAACGGACGGTTTTCCGTCCGGAGAATATGCCCTCATGGGACGGTCTCCCTCCCTGACCGTCCCTTTCGAGACTCTTCTTGAACAGATGGGTGACGCCTGCAGGACCCTGAACAGGATGAAGGCCTGAAGATGCAACGAGCGATCCTTTTCTACCAGAGGTTCATATCGCCCTTTCTCCCCCAATCCTGCCGCTTTTATCCCTCCTGTTCCGAATATTCCCGGCTGGCCTTCGAGAAGTATTCCTTTCCGAAGGCTTTTGCCAAATCCGTTTTCAGGATTCTTCGCTGCCACCCTTTTCACCCGGGTGGAATCGACATGCCCTGAACCCGACCATTCTATTTTTGGGGTCCTTTTAACGCGAAAGTGGATTTTTCTATGCTCAAAAGAATGCTTCCCCTGATCGCCATTATCCTGGGTTTCAATTTTCTGCTCTATTACTATTTTTCCACCCATAAACCTGACTCCAGGCCTGCGCTCCCGGCTAACGGTATTATCTCCTCCAAGCTCATTTCCGTTCCCATGCAAAACGATACACTGGACGACCTCGTCGTATTCTCCTCCCGGGATCTGAAACTCTCATTTTCGAAAAAGTCCGGCACGATGGCCTCCTGGTCTCTCCCCGGTTACCTCGAAGCCGACAAACACACCCCGGTCAATCTTCTCCGTTCGAAACCCGGCTTTGTCGGGGGGGGCCTGGTCGTCAGGGATAAAAACGGTTTTCTTCCTCTGACCCTGGAATCCATGACCGCAAATGGCCAACCCCTGACATCCCCCTCTTTTTCCGTTCCCCCGGGAGGGGTCATCCTGTCAGTGCATTACACCTTCAACGGTCACCCCGCCTCCGTCGACTACACGCTTCCCGCCGATGGCTTCAAAGTCCTGGTTCATGTTTCGAATCCAGACAAACTTCCCCTTGTATTTCTTCCGGGCCTTGATTTCGGCATGACAGACGAGGTCCAGTCCTATGGAACGGAATTTCAGGGACCCATTTACGGGACGGCTTCCGGCAAGATGAATGAATTCAAGAAAGACCAGGCCGAAACCTTTGCTCCGGGACTTCTTTCCTGGGTGGGCAACGAGACAAAATATTTCATAGGATTTCTTTCTCTCTCCGGGCTTCCGGTCTCCACCGAGATCATCAAGGACAAAACCTCCTCACTCATTCGTATTGGACTTCCCCCCGGCGACGTTTCCTTCTCGATGACCGGCGCCCCCAAGCGCTACAGCCTTCTCAAAAATGCCGACCCCGGCCTGGTCGATACCGTCGATTTTGGCTGGTTTCTTTTCGGACGGATCTATCTGGTCAGCTTCCTGGCCAAGTTCCTCTTTCTCATTCTCTCGAACCTTTACGCCCACATGGCCAACTACGGTTTTGCGATCATCATCCTGACCCTTTTCATCAAACTTCTATTTTCACCTCTGACCTATCTTTCTTACCGCTCCATGTTCCAGATGCAACAACTTCAGCCCGAGATCAAGAAACTTCAGGCAAAGTTCAAGGACGACCGGCAGCAGCTCAATGCCGCCATGATGGAACTCTACAAGGAACGACGCATCAATCCGCTCGGAGGCTGCCTTCCGGTTCTCGTCCAGATTCCCGTCTTTGTCGCACTCTACAATATTCTCAACAATACCGTCGAACTTCGCCAGGCGCCCTTCCTCTTGTGGATCCATGATCTTTCCCAAAAGGACCCCTATTACATTTTTCCGATCATCATGGGAATCACCATGATTGTCCAGACCCGTCTGACACCGTCGACTCCGGATCCCATGCAGAAACGGATCATGATGTTCATGCCGGTCGTCATGACATTTTTCTTTCTCAACTTTCCGTCAGGCCTTGTTCTCTACTGGATCGTCAACAACGTCCTGACCATTGGTCAGCAATACTTCACAATGCGCTATCTTTTCAAAACTTCTCCGGCCCGCTAGGAGGGGATGGTGCCAGGCCATGGAACCGATTGTCGCTCCCGTCACGGCCCTGATTCCCCAATCCGTGGGGATTCTTCGTCTCTCCGGAGAAGATCTTCCAGACCTTCTCCGGACGATCTTCCCTGACCTTCCCTGCCCTCTTGAACACCGGCGGGTCTACCGGACGACTCCGGTATTCCGGGATTCCCCCCTCGACGAATGCCTTCTCCTGTTTTTTCAGGCTCCCCATTCCTTCACTGGGGAGGACGTCGTCGAAATCCATGCCCACGGAAATCCCCACAATATGCGGAACCTTCTTTCCGTTCTGGGGGAACTGGGAATCCGGCCCGCCAAACCAGGGGAGTTTTCCCTCCGTGCCTACCAGAACAATAAAATCTCTCTTCTCAAGGCGGAATCCCTTCACCGCATGATTTCAGCCCCTTCCTATTCGGACTTTCAGACAGCCCACAAACATTATTCTCAAGGAAAAGACCACCCTCTTCGCCTTATTCAGGACCAGTTCCTTGATATTCTGGCCGTGTTTTTCACCCTTCTCGACCACCCCGAAGGAGAGGAGGAAGACCTTTCCCGCCTCTCCCTCGACTCTCTGGGCCGGCGCCTGCTCGATCTTGACCGCACTCTCTCCGACGCCCTCACCCTTACCCGCAAGGCCAGGCGCCCCTACAACGGTTTTAGCGTGTTGATCGCCGGCCACCCGAACTCCGGGAAATCCACCCTCTTCAACCGAATTTTGAAAGACAACCGCGCCATCGTCTCCCCTCAACCCGGTACGACCCGCGACCTTCTCGAGGGACGCCTCTCCTTTCCCTTCGGAGATCTTGTGCTTCTCGATTCGGCCGGGATCCGCTCCTCTTCCGACCGGATCGAACAGGAAGGAATCCGGAAATCCCGTCAATTCCTTTCTCGGGTGGACTGTGTTCTCTGGGTCGCTTCACCGGAATACCCGACCCCTATGGACGGCCTTTCGGGAAAATCCTCCCAGGTTCCCTGCATCATCCTCTGGAACAAGGCGGATCTTTCAGTGCCTTCCGACCCCTCCCTTTATCACCAGATGGTTTCGGCCCGGACACGGCGCGGTGTTGACACACTTGTCCAACGACTGAAGTCGCTCGCTCACGAACATTATCAATCGACCCGGGTCACCTCCCCTTTCGACTCCGATCGCCAGGTCGACTCTCTGCGTCGTCTCAGGAACGCTATAAAACGATCCCTCTCCTTTCTTGCATCCGGGCAAGCAGATCTCGCCCTTTCCGCACTTGAAGAGGGACGGAAAGTGTTGGATGATGGGGTGGGAACAATTCCCGCATCCGACATTTATGACCGGGTTTTCAAACTTTTCTGCCTTGGAAAATAAGGGAGTCTGTGAGGATGGGTTCGTCGTGGGATGTACTGGTTGCAGGCGGAGGACATGCCGGGATCGAAGCCGCCTATGCCGCTGCCCGCATGGGACAGCAGACTCTTCTGGTCACAATGCATCTCGACCTGATCGGCCAGATGTCCTGCAATCCCTCCATAGGAGGAATCGGGAAGGGACATATCGTTCGCGAAATCGATTCCATGGGCGGGGCCATGGGGGAGCTCGCGGACCGTTCCGGCCTCCAGTTCAAGATGTTGAATACGCGAAAGGGAGCGGCCGTTCAGGCCATCCGGGCCCAATGCGACCGGACGCGATATCGTGTCGAAGCCCGGCGCCTTCTCGACGCCCAACCCACGCTCTATTTTCGTCAGGGCGAGATCGTTGATCTCGTCGTCAAAAACGGATTGGTCGATCAGGTCGTCCTTCATGATGGATCCCGTCTTTCCTGCCGCGCTCTCGTTCTCACCACCGGAACATTTTTGAACGGGACACTCCATATCGGTCTCGATTCGATCTCGGGGGGCCGAGGAGGGGAACGCGCCTCTTCTGGCCTTTCGGCCATTCTTCCGGACAAGTGCGGCCTTTCCCTCGGACGCATGAAAACAGGAACTCCTCCCCGTCTTCTTGGGCGGTCCATCGATTTCAGCCAGATGGTGGTCCAGCCGGGCGACTCCCCCGTTCCCTTTTTTTCCCATTTTTCTCCCCCGGTCTCCCTGTTTTTCGAAGGCTCCCAGAAACCCTGCTTTCTGACGACGACAACGGAGATGACCCGGCAGATCATCGAACAGAATCTCGACCGTTCCCCTCTCTATAGCGGAAGAATCCACGGTATCGGCCCTCGGTACTGTCCCTCCATTGAAGACAAGATCGTCAAGTTTCCCCACCGCACCACCCATCACATTTTTGTCGAACCGGAAGGGCTCGATGTCGACGAATACTACCCCAACGGAATCTCGACCAGTCTTCCCCTGGATGTTCAGGAAAAGATCGTCCGTTCCATTCCGGGACTCGAAAAGGCCGTCATTTTAAGACCCGGGTATGCCGTTGAATATGACTTTGTCTTTCCGGATCAGCTCGACCATTCCCTTCGCGCCAAAACCCTCACCAATCTCTTTCTCGCCGGACAGATCAACGGAACCACGGGATACGAGGAAGCGGCCGGCCAGGGGCTCGTCGCCGGGATCAACGCCGCCCTTCATGTCTCCGGTCGTCCTTCCTGGACACCGGACCGTCAGTCTTCCTACCTCGGAGTCATGGTCGACGACCTGGTGACCCACAGCGTCGACGAACCCTACCGGATGTTCACAAGCCGGGCAGAAAACCGGCTCTATATTCGCAATGACAATGCGATGGAGCGTCTGACTCCTCAGGCCCTCCTCCTTGATCTACTTCCCTCATGGAAATCAGAGGAGTTTTACCGGCGCGAGAACCTCCAGCGCTCACTTAAAAAGACTCTGGCCTCCACACGAAGAGAGGGACGATCTCTCCTCGAACATCTTCGATCTCCCGATAACACTCTCTCGGACTTTTTCGGAGAGGCCCTTCTTCCTGATCATTTTTCGAAAGCTCCCGCCCATTGGCTGTCCTCATTGGAACAGGAAATCAAGTACGAAGGCTATGTCCGGATTTCGAACGACCGGTGGAATCGGAGAGAGGACCTTCCCATCCCCCCGGAAATTTTCGAGATGGACCTTCCAGGAATTTCACAGGAAGTCCACCATCGCCTCAGAAAAGCCCGTCCGTCCCGGCTCTCCGAAGCCCAGACCCTTCGGGGAATCACCCCGGGGTCCCTCGACCTGCTCAGGATTTCCATTCTCAAGCTCCAACGAAAAACCGACGCATGACCACCCGGATCGACCTGGGATGCCTCTCCCTCGATCCCCGACTTCTGGAAAAACTTGAACTTTATGTTCAGCTTCTCCTCACATGGAACAAAAAGATCCGACTGACGGGCTTTTCCTCTCCGGATGATGTTCGACGCCATCTGATTCTCGAATCAATCCTGGCCTTCCTGGCCCTTCAGGACCGCCTCCCCCCCGAATTCATCGATTTCGGATCGGGCAACGGGACGCCAGGTCTCCTGATTGGACTCATGGCCCCAGAGAGGCACATCGTTCTACTCGAACGAATTGCCAAAAAACGGATCTTTCTCGAATATGCGGCCACACGGCTGGGCCTCTCCCATATTCACGTTCTTCCCGCCCTTGATCATCCGGTCAAGGCTCCTTTTATCCTGATGAAGGCGATCACCCTGGACGACCTCCTTTCCGATCCGGCCATCCGGGCCCAGGCCACCCCTCCCTTCACCCTGATCCGCTTCGGAACCGAGACCCATCCTGCTTGCATTCCCCTTTCCTCCTATGCCATAACAGGGGGCGTCGAGTCCTGGGGAGAAATGACCTCACTCTCCCTCACAGAATCCATTTTCCAAGGCTAATTCCCCAATGTTCCACGTGGAACATTTTCATGGAGGACCCAATGGCTCGCATTGTGGCGATTGCTAATCAAAAAGGAGGAGTCGGAAAGACGACGACGACGATCAATCTCGCCGCCTCTCTCGCCGTTGAGGAAAAAAAAGTCCTTGTGATCGACCTGGACCCTCAATCGAACACATCGAGCGGGATGGGAATCACAGCCGGATCGCCCTCTCGCTCCTCCTACGAACTCCTTGCGGGAAAACACCCCTTGAGAGACCTGATCCAGAAAACAGCCCTCCCCTATCTCAGTGCGATCCCCTGCTCCGTCGCCATGGCCGGCTTTGAGCCGGAGGTCGCGGCAGGAGATCCGGCCATGCGCCACCGAATCCTCAAGGACAGTCTCCCGCAAGAGGATCTCTCTTCATTTGAATATGTGCTCCTCGATTGTCCACCATCGCTCGGATTTATCACGCTCAATGCCCTGGTCGCCTCCCATTCCGTTCTGATACCGGTCCAGTGTGAATATTTTGCCCTGGAAGGGCTGGGACAGCTGATGAAAACCATGGACCGCGTCCGTCAGAGATGGAATATGGACCTGGCCATCGAAGGAATCCTGCCGACAATGTTCGACCGGAGGAATCGTCTCAGCGCTTCCGTTCTCGAAGAATTGAAGAAACACTTTCCGAAAGATGTCTTTTCCAGTATCATCCCCCGGAATGTGACCCTGGGGGAAGCGCCCAGCCATGGAATGCCGGCCGTTCTCTACGATGTCATGTCGAAGGGAGCCCAATCCTACATGAGCCTTGCCAAGGAGATCCTCGCATATGGCTAAGATAAGCCTGGGCCGGGGAATCGACTCCCTATACGGTGAACCCTCCAGGGAAGATCCCACCCATTCCATCGCCGTCTCTGCGATCCACCCGAATCCCTACCAACCCCGGAAATCCTTTTCTGCCGAGGCGCTCTCGGAACTTGCCTCCTCATTGAACCGCCATGGACTTCTCCATCCGGTCATCGTCGTCAAAAAAGGGGAGGGCTACCTCCTCGTATCGGGAGAAAGACGTCTGAGGGCGGCAGAGATGATTGGGTGGACCGAGATTCCGGCCATCGTCAGGGAATTCTCGGATCAGGACCTGCTCGAAATTGCCCTCGTGGAAAACCTGAAGCGGAGCGATCTCAATCCGGTGGAAGTCGCAACGGGATTGAAACGTCTCTCCGACGAATTCCGTTGGACACAGGAAAACCTGTCGGAGTACATCGGATTCAAGAGATCGACCGTCGCCAACTATCTGCGTCTCCTGGAGCTCGACCCCGAGGTGATCGCGTCCATTTCGGAGGGAGAGATCTCCTTTGGCCACGCGAAGGTCCTCTCCGCCCTGACTGAAAAAGACCAGGTCCACTGGAAAAATGAAATCATTCGCCGCGGGTTGTCAGTCCGGGCACTGGAAGACCGGCTGAACCGAAAGCAAAAACCGCGTCCGGTCAACGATGAATCGACAAAAACCTGGATTCAGGAAAACAGACAGACACTCGAACGCTCACTCCCCTGCCAGGCCAAAATCACAAAACAGAAAAAGGGTTGGAAGGTGGAGCTCAATTTTACTAAAATGGATGAGCTTGAAACGATGATCACCCGACTCTCGGACAAATTTGAGGACAAAACGGAAGGAAGGATTGATGAGAAGTAGCGGACAGGACGCTTCCAAGGGAAACATCATCGCATTTCTCGGAAAGGAAACCCTTTTTCGCGGGTATCTCCAGTTCGAGGGGACAGTCCGGATCGATGGCGTTCTCGAGGGGGAAATCCATTCCGACCATACGCTGATCATCGGAGACGGCGCGACGATTACCGGAACCATCAATGTGGGAAAGGTCGTCTGTGGAGGAACCGTCACGGGGAAAATCTCTGCAACGGAATCGATCCAGTTCATGAAACCATCCAACATCCGGGGAGAGATCAAAACCCCGGCACTGACCATCGAGGAAGGGGTCATCTTCAATGGACAGTGCGAAATGGATACAGGTGTACGAAAGGGCCCGGGTGACAAAAAAGCCCCCGAATAAAGGCCGTGTTCTGGTCGGGCTGAGCGGCGGCGTCGACTCGGCCGTTTCGGCTTGGCTTCTCAAGAAGGAGGGCTACGACGTCCAGGGAGTGGTTCTTCGACTCTGGGAAGAGGAGGAGGACCGGACACGACCCTGGACGGAACGCACCTGTTGTCACGTCCCGATGGTGGAATACCTTTGCGAACGGATTCTCGGGATTCCCCTCGAGATCCATGAATCGGCAGAAGAATTCCAGGAAAGGGTCGTTGTCCCCTTCCGCTCGGGGTATGCCGCCGGCACGACGCCCAACCCTTGCACCACCTGCAATGCCGAAATCAAAATCCGAACTCTTCTTCGAATCGCCGAAAAAAAAGGAATCCCCACCATCGCCACGGGCCACTACGCCTCCTGGGCCTTTTCCGAGGATTTCAGGCGCTGGGGCCTCAGGATGAGTCGGGATATCGCCAAGGACCAGTCCTACTTCCTCGCCCGGACGGGAGGGATCACCCCTGAAAACTTTCTCCTTCCCCTGGGAGAACGAACAAAGACGGAGGTCCGGACCATGGCCGAGGAAGCGGGTTTTCCGGTATCGGGAATGCTCGAGAATCAGGAGGCCTGTTTCGTCTCGGAAAAACGGATCGCCGACTTTCTCCGGGGACCGGAGAGAAAAGACGAGCCAGGAGAATGGAAGGCCCTGACAAGTGAAGGGGAATCCCTGGGATCGCTCCGGACAGGAGTCGGCCTGACGCGCGGCCAGAGAAGGGGCCACGGAATCGCCGGAGGAGAACGCCTCTATGTTCTTTCCGTCGATCCCCTGAAAAAGGAGGTCCTCATGGGCCGGAGGGAGGACCTCCTGTCCGGCCGATTCGCCATCTCTCACCCTTTGGGCATAGTGAAAGACACTCTCCCGGAATTTCCGTCTTCCTTCTTTGTTCGATTCCGTTCGACCATGCCGCCCGTCCCCTGTCGCCCTCATCCCGAAGACCCGCTGGCCTTCCAACTGGAAATCCCCCACGACGGAATCGTCCCCGGTCAGGTCGCCGCCTTTTACGACCGCTCGCGGATTCTGGTGGGATCGGGACTTCTGATCTGACATCTCCCTCTATGGTAAGGACTCCCATGAACGAGTCATTCCAGGATCTCCTCTTCCTGGACGTGGAAACGACCGGCCTCCTGATGCAACCCAACGCCCGAATCGTCGAGATCAGTCTCTCCATCTGGACCGAGAAGGGACACAAAGAACGACATACGACCCTGATCAATCCGCAGGAACCGATTCCCCCTCTCTATACGGCCATTCATGGGATCGACGACGCCATGGTCCAGACGGCGCCCACATTTTCCGTATTCTGGAAAGAGAGAAAGGAAGTCTTTGATGGAAAGACGATCGTGGCCCATAATCTCTCATTCGATATGGGAATGATGAACAGGGAAATCATGCGCCTCGAGCGCCCCCCTCTCGGAAATCCCGGAATCGACACCGTCCCTGTCCTCAAAACCCTTCTGCCGGAACAGAAAAGCCACAAGCTCAGAAACCTTGCAACAGCCCTTCGCGTCGTCCACAAAAATGCGCACCGAGCGGAAGACGACGTCATGGCGCTGGAAGAAATCCTGACCATGGCCATGCAGAAGCCGATTGAAATCCTGACGGGGGAGACAGGACGCGACCTTGCCCTTTGGGGGGGGCTGGCCTCTCACCGGTATTTCCGGGACAGCCTCTGGTGGGCCCAACAACAGGGGACGGGACTTAAGGTTTTTCTGTCGAGATCGTCCCGGAAGTCCGTTGGGGAGAGAATTATCGAGGAAATCCGGCTGGAGAATCCGGGATCGTCGGCAAAAAGGCTGGGGGAATTCCGGGACAAGGGCCGGTATCCGCTGGCATGGAGCGAGGTCTACCGGGTCTCGCTCTCCTGAAAACCATGGACACGGTCATTTTGTGCTATCATGGCAGAATCGAAAGAATCCGGAGAGATCATTGAGTGTGGATGGTGGGCGATACAGGTTTCGAACCTGTGACCCCTGCCGTGTGAAGGCAGTGCTCTACCGCTGAGCTAATCGCCCCCGTGAGAAGTCCTGATTCTAGAGAAATCCGGGGCGTATATCAAGAGAGTCGAAATTTTCCTGTCGAACAAGGAGTCGTTGTGGATTTCAAGAACACCCTGAACCTGCCCAAGACAGACTTTCCAATGAAGGCGGACCTCCCGGCCAAGGAACAGGGATACCTCGCCGTGTGGGACAGGGAAGACCTTTACGAAAAGATGAAAACTGCCTCGGAAGGACGCCCTCTATTCGTACTGCACGACGGACCGCCCTATGCAAACGGCCACCTCCACATGGGCCACGCCATGAACAAGATCCTGAAGGACATCATCAACAGGGTCTCCCTCAAGAAGGGGCGTGCCATATCCTACGTCCCGGGATGGGATTGCCACGGCCTCCCCATCGAACACAAGGTCCTCAAGGATATGGGGAAGAAAAGGTCGGACCTCTCAGCTCTCGAGATACGGAAGAAATGTCGGGAGTCCGCCACCCTCTATTCGGATATCCAGAAAAAGGAATTCATCAGGATGGGCATCCTCGGGGATTTCCAGAACCCCTACCTCACGATGGATTATTCCTATGAGGCGGAAATATTGAGGGCTCTCGGGCGAATGAACGACCAGGGACGCATCTACAAGGGCGAAAAACCCGTTCTCTGGTGCGGAACCTGCGAAACGGCACTGGCAGACGCCGAGGTAGAGTACGCCCCTCACCGCTCCCAGTCAGTCACCGTACTCTTCGAAGGAGAGGCGACGGGAAGAAAAACGTATTACCCCATATGGACGACGACGCCGTGGACGCTTCCGGCCAACCAGGCGGTTGCCGTGAATCCCGAGGTCCGATACTCCCTTTTTGAACTCACCCACGACACCCTGAACCTTGAAAAAGGGGCGGTGCTCGTCCTGGCCGAAGCCATCGCTGACCGTCTCGCCCAGGAGGGAAATTCCCCCTGGAAGGAGGTCCTGAAGGCCTCCAGGAGGATCGGAACCCGGACCGGGGCCGATCTCCTCAAGGAAAAACCCTCTCTTCGCCATCCCTTCATTCCTGGAAAGATCGTGCCCCTGGTGGCCGGATCCTTTGTCCAGACGGACCAGGGAACGGGTCTGGTCCATATCGCACCCGGCCATGGAGAGGAAGATTTTGAAGTCGGCCGGACCGAGGGGCTGTCGAGCGAAACACCAGTCAACGGAAAAGGGCGTTACGGCGCCTCTATCGCCTCTATCGATCCGTCATGGGCAGGGCTCAGGATCCTGGAAGCCGGCCCCCAGGTGATCATCCTCCTGGAAAGGACGCGAGCCCTTCTCCACCAGGAGATCCTGGAACATTCCTATCCCCATTGCTGGCGGTGCAAAAACCCGGTCTATTACCGGGCCACCTCCCAATGGTTTCTCTCTCTGGAGGCGAAAGAGCTCCGGGAACGGACCCTCGCGTCCATCGGAGAGGTCCAGTGGATTCCGGAAAAGGGAGAAAACCGGATTCGGGGCATGATCGAAACGCGTCCGGACTGGTGCCTCTCCCGCCAACGTTCCTGGGGCGTCCCCATCCCGGCCTATTCCTGCAACCAGTGCGGGAAGAGCACACTCGACAGCGATTTCATCAACACGATCGCAGACCGGACCGAACGGGAGGGTGTGGATTTCTGGTTCGACCCGGAGGTCAAGGAGCGGCTCCTGCAAAACCTCGCGTGTCCCGCCTGCAAGAGCAAGGATCTCACGCTCGAAGAGGATATTCTCGATGTCTGGTTCGATTCGGGAATCAGCCATGAAGCCGTCCTCAAAAAGCGCCCGGACCTTGCCTGGCCCGCCGACCTCTACCTCGAGGGTTCGGACCAGCACAGGGGATGGTTCCACTCCTCCCTTCTCACCTCCATGGCCCTCGAGGGAAGACCGCCTTACCGATCGGTCCTGACCCATGGATTCGTCGTCGACGGGCAAGGAAAGAAAATGGCCAAGACCCTGGGCAACGTCATCGCCCCCTCCGAGATCATCGAGAAATATGGAGCCGATGTCCTGAGGCTGTGGGTGGCCGCCTCCGATTACCAGGAAGACACCCGGCTGTCAATGGAAATCATGAACAACCTGGTGGACGGATACCGAAAAATCCGGAACACATTCCGTTACATGCTGAGCAACCTTTACGACTATCCGGGAGGAAGGACCCATGCCCCTTCCCGCGACATTCTCGACCGATGGATCCTCTCCGTCTGGGAGGGCACGAAGGCCTCGATCCTCGAAGCCTACGACCAGCGGAAGTTTGCCCAGATCATCCAGAGCCTGAACCACTTCTGTTCCCTTTCCCTGTCGGCCCATTACTTCGACATGGTCAAGGACAGGCTGTATGCGGACAGGGCGGATGGGGAAACGCGACGCCAAACCCAGGCCACCATGGCCCGGATCCTGGAGGAACTGGCCTCCGTTCTCCACCCCGTTCTTCCCTTCACCACGACGGAAATTCTCCTCCACGCCTCCGGGAAATCGCCGGACAAGATCCTCGACGCCTCGATGGCCATACTCATGGCCCCTTTCCCGGAAAGAGACCCGTCGAGAATAGATCCGGAGCTGGAGTCACAAATCGAAAGGCTGCTCGGCTTGAGAACCGTTTTTGGGCGGATGACCGACGATCTGAAGAAGGAAAAGCGGATCGGAAGCACCCTGGAGATCCACCTCCGGATGACGGGAGACCGGAGCCGCTACAACCCCGGAAACTGGCCCGACGACTTTTTCGAAACATTTTTTATCGTCTCGAAATTTTCCTGGAAGGACGCGGGATCCATGGAAGACCCTGCGGCCGTCCTGGCCACCGCCGAAGGACCGGAACCGGGAACGATCCTCGTCCTTCACCCGGCACCCGGAATAAAATGCGAACGGTGCTGGCTCAGAAAGACCACGACAGGAAAAAACCCGGAAGGAAACCCGGTCTGCGACCGGTGCCACAAAAGTCTGCAGTCCCCGGTCTGAAGACGACACTCTCCTTCTCCGATTTATGATATAATGTTCTGACAAGATGGCCGGAGTGCCTCTCAAGACACCTTGATTCATTTAAAAGGGGATGGCTCATCAAAAATTCGTGGCTTCTTTACGGGTTCGCCGGAGCGGGTCTCTTTGCCCTCGATCAAGCGACCAAATATCTTGTCCTTTCGAAGCTTCCGCTAGGAACAGAATCTGAGGTCATTCCACATTTTTTCAGAATCGTCTCCGTCCGGAACACAGGAATCGTGTTCGGTCTCTTTTCCCAGGGAGATCACGTCTCCCGTCAGGGAGTCTTCATTCTTTTTACATTGCTGGCCATGGTCGCGATCCTTTACTACAGCAATAAAAAGAAGGCGACAAACTCACCCGAGTTCTATCCCCTGGCCCTCATCCTCGGTGGGGCGACAGGCAACCTGCTGGACAGGGTTCTCCACGGACGCGTCATCGACTTTCTCGATTTCTATATCCGGGGCTATCATTGGTACACCTTCAATATCGCCGACTCCGGGATCGTGGTGGGGGTCGGTCTTCTGCTCTTCCTCCAATGGGGGGAGGAGCGAAAGCAGAAAAGGGCGACATGTGAACATTGAACTTGCCAATCCAACCGTCAAGACCAGAGCTTAGGAGGAGATCGGCATGGAACCCACGCAAAAAAGCCGCATCACCCGCATTCAGTTGGCTCTCGAGAACAGCGAATGGCTCAAGGCCTTTCATCTGTCGGAGACTGCGATCGGAGAGGAACCGGAGATCCTTCCTTTCCGCTATCTCATGATCGATGCCCTGATCCAGGGAGGACGATTCGACGAGGCCCTCAGACGGGTCACGGTTTGGCGAAGAACCTTTCCCGCCGACCGAAAACTCGGAATTTACGCCCTCCATCTCCTGATCTACTTCAAGAAATTCGAAGAGGCGGAGATTCTCGGAACGTCCCTGTTGGAAGGATGCCAGAACATCATCGAGAAGCGGGACATTCTTCTCCACCTGGCCTTTGCGGCCCATGGAAAGGCCGATCCGAAGCGGGCGGTCCTCCTCCTGAATGACCTGATCCAGGAGGATCCCCTCAACACCGACGCCTATGAGACAATCGGCAAAATCTATTTCGAGCACGCCAGGTTCGAGGAAGCGGAACGGTACTTTCTCCAGCTGACCGACATCGACCCCCTTCACCCCCGGGTCCACCAGCTTCTGGGCCTTCTCTACTCGGAGCAGGGGAAATGGGACGAGGCCATCATGGAACTCGAAGAGGCGATCGAGATCGAACCCAGCGACGAAACGATGCGGGAACTTGGATGGACGTTAAACATGGTCGGAGACAGGGACGGAGCGATCAGCGTCCTTGAAGAAGCCCTGGACATGAATCCCATGAACCTTCAGGCCCGGATCGACCTGGGAACGATCTACATGGATCAGGAAGATTACGAACGCGCCATCAGCGAATGGAAAATCGCCCAGAAGCAGGATCCGGGCAATTCCACGATCAAATCCTTCCTGGAAAAGGCCCGGGAGAAGGTTGAAAAGGATCGATCCGTCAGTCGGCATTGACCTCATCCGTCAGAAGGCCGTTAAAAACGGGATTCTTGCCGGGGAGAGACCTTCCGACCCTCCGGAGGCCTGCCGCATGTTCCAGGTCGATCCGGGTGAATCAAAGAAACGTCTCGACCATTATCTCGCGCAGAAATGCCTTCCCTTCTCCCGCTCAAGAATCCAGAAGATCCTTGACGAGGGCCTGATCACCGTCAACGGCGGAGAGGAACCGGCCTCCTACAAAATTCGGGGGGGGGACCTCATCACCGTCAGGATACCTCCTCCGGCGCCCTCCGAAGAGGCGCCCGAGGAGATGGACCTCGACATCATCTACGAGGACGAGGTCCTTCTCGTCATCAACAAGCCCCCCCAGCTCGTCGTCCACCCCGCCCCGGGCCACCGCTCCGGAACCCTCCTGAACGGCCTCCTGGGCCACCTTGCGAAAAACGGGGATCCGGAAGGCAGGGAAGACCCTCCGAGAGCCGGCCTTGTCCACCGGCTCGACCAGGACACCTCGGGTCTTATGGTTGTGGGAAAGACTCCAGAGGTCCTCGACGCGCTGATGGGCCAGTTCAAGGACAGAAAGGTCTCGAAAAGTTATGTCGCCCTGGTCATCGGCATTCCCCCGACCAAAAGGGGAACGATCGACGCCCCCATCGGCCGCTCTTCCAGTGACAGGAAAAAATTTGCGGTGACGGATTCCGGAAAACCCTCCCTCACACGGTATCGTGTCATGACCACCTATGCCGAAGGATATGCCCTTGTGGACATCACGCTGCTTACGGGACGGACGCACCAGATCCGGGTGCATTTTCACCACCTGGGGTATCCTCTGGCAGGGGATCCGGTCTACAAAAAAAGAGGGGTTCGAACGGAGAAAGAATTTCCAAGGATCATGTTGCATGCGGCAAAACTCGGTTTTACCCACCCGGTGACCGGGGAGCCGATGTCCTTCACCTCCCCGATCCCCGTGGATATGCAGGGAGCCCTCGACCGGCTGACCGAGCGCCCCCTGGCGGAGACAAGACCCTCTACAGGATCGCCATGACCATTCCGGTCAACGGTTTTGGATAAAAGTAGGTCGACTTTTGCGGCATCAGCTCCCCGCGAAGAGAGACCTCCTCGATGACCTTGGCCGGCACAGGCCGGATAAAGAACCCGAGGGCATACTCGCGGCTTCCAAAGACCTTCTCGATGACCGAGGGGGCCGATTTGTCGTACCGGAGAAGATCTTCCGTCCGGATTCTTTCGGGAGTGATTCCCAGAATCGGCGAAAGAATCCCCTCCTGGAGCCAGTAGGTGTCGAGGCCTTTCACCCCTTCCCCCCGCTCGACAGAAAGCCTGACGAGAAGAAACTCCTTGGTATCCCGAACGGCCACACCGATCACTGTCTCCTTCGGAGAGGATTGGCGCAGTTCGTTCAGGAAGCGGTCGGATTCTGCCGAGGGAATTCGCGTGAGGGTTCCCCGGGAGGCCAGGGACGACACGAAGGAGGAGACCTCCCCCGGGGGGAGCGACCGGACAAGACGATGGGTGGGAAGAACGGAGAGATTCTCGTCTTCGAGGGCGGCAAGGAAGACCGTCACGTATTCGTAGGGGGCATTCGGGTCCGGGGAGGAGACGAGGGAACGCCGATAGTTCCGGTAGGCAAGGTAGGTCTCGTAGCGGTGATGGCCGTCGGCGATGAACAGGGACTTCTTCGCAAAGGAGCCCACGACGGCATCAAGGACCTCCCGGTCCGTGACGGCTCCCAGCGTATGGAGAACCCCGTCGGCATCCTTGGCACGGAACCGTTCCCGGGAGTTCTTTTCAAGGAGGCCCATGATCTCCCGCCGGCTGTCGGGATAGAGAAGGTAGATCTGGCTGAAGGAACAGGCCGTCGCCTTGAAGAGGGCCATCCGGTCCTCTTTGGGTCCCTGCAGGGTCCGCTCGTGGGGATAGACGATCTTCTTTTCCCATTCCTCGAGACGGATGCGGCCGACAAACCCGCGGATGGTGCGTTCGGTCCCGGTCAGAGGATCCCGGAAAGTCATCGTGTAAGGGTACAGGGCGGGCTGGTCGTCGATTTTGAGCACACCGGAGCGCATCATCCGGTCGAGTTCCTTCTTCGCCCGCAGATAGCGGTTGTCTTCAGGCGTTTCAGGATCTGGGGCCATCGGAAGCTCGAGCCGGATGACATTGTCGGGATGCTTCTCGTAGAAGGCCTTCTGGGATTCTTTCGAGATGATGTCATAGGGGGGAGTGGTCAACTGGTCCATGGAACCCTTGAGGGAGTCCGCGTACACCAGTCCTTTGAAAGCGATCAGATCAGCCAAGGATGCCTCCGTTGAAAGGGAAAAGAAACGACCCGGGAAATTACATGTCCCGGGATATGACGAAATCAGACAGGGCAAGAAGATGCTGGCGGGCCGAAGAATCCGGAAAGGCGGAGAGATTCTCCTGGGCCAGTCGCGTGAACTCCCTGGCCCGGGAAAGGGAATATTCGATCGAGCCTGTCTCCCTCATGAGGTCGAGAACCTCCTCGAGATCCTCGTTCCGGGACTCCCCGGAGCCGATCTTCGACTGGAGCCTGACCCGTGAGGATCCGGAAACATGAGCCAGACAGTGTATCAAGGGGAGGGTCATCTTCCCTTCGGCCAGATCGCGGCCGAGGGTCTTCCCCAGACGATCCACGCTTGCCATGTAATCCAGGGCGTCATCGGCCACCTGGAAGGCCATCCCGACAAAATAGCCGAACTGTTCCAGGGCCGTCTTCCCCTTTTCGGGAATGTGGCCAAGGATCCCGCCGAGACGGCATGTACTCGCCGTCAGGGTCGCCGTCTTGCAGGCGGCAACATGGAAATAGTCTTCTTCGGAGGCCTTGAGATTCCTGTCCAGAAAGAGTTCGAGGATCTCGCCTTCGGACATCTTCTTGCAGGCCAGGGTGAGAGAATCGTTGATCTCGTCGTTGTGAAGCCCCATCGCCAGCCAGAGAGAGTTGGCATAAAGAAAATCCCCGACAAGAATCGCCGACTGGTTCCCCCATCGCTGATGGGCGGCCGGCTGTCCCCGGCGCAGGTCGGCGCTGTCGACGACATCGTCGTGGAGAAGGGTTGCCGTATGGATCATCTCCACCACGGCCGCCAAAAGGATCGAGGCGTCGCCCTCGGATCGGCACAATCGGGAGGAAATGATCATCAGCAGGGGGCGGAGCCTCTTCCCCCCTCCGCTCACGATGTAGGACGTCATCTCGCTGGCAAGCGGGAGGACATCCTTCAGAATGAGCCGGAGACGATCCTCCACCGCCTCCATCTGGGTCTGGTAAGCGGTCCATATCGCATTGACGCCGGTTGTCACAAGTGGATTCATGCTCATAAGATAAGCTTCACCTGCATTGATTGTCAAGGAAGACGGGCCCTTCAGGGCTCCATTCCGGAGTTGTAGACGGTCACTTCGATCCAGTGGCCGTCCGGGTCCTGAAAATAGAGAGACCGGGACACACCATGATCGTCGAGGCTATAAGGAATCCCCGATGATCCCAGTTCATCAAGGGCCCGGGCGAAACCCTCTTTGTCGGTCCGGAAACAGAAGTGACGCACGGTGGGAGGACAGGTGTCGGGAAGATCCCGGGCGTTTGCCAGAAGAGCGATACAGGCCCCCCCGGCACAGAGAAAGGCCGGATCGCTTCCCCATTCCTTCTCGAACCGTCGCTCGAGCCCAAACATCCTTTGGTACCAGAGGATCGAACGTTCCACATTCGAGACAGGTATGGCCACATGGTCGAGGCCCGATATCCTGATCATCCGTTTTCTCAGAAAAGGGTGATATAGCCAACCTTGACAGGAACAAGCGTGACGGAGGAGGAGGAAAGTCCAGCCCCCGAGAAGGGTCCCGACTGGTTTTCGTAGTCGATTTCAAAGAACAGACCCTGGTGCTTGACAGTGCCGAAGGGAATCATGATCCCGGGACCAACCCGGAAGGCAAACCCTGTCGTTCCAACCCCCACCCCGTTGCTGGCCGTAGAGGAATTGAAGGCCGGCCCGAAGGCGAATTCGAGATAGGGAACGATATTGATCGGATTGTTGGCCACCGTCATCGGAAAGCCGCCGCCGTTGGCAAAAAAGTACTGGGCCCCGATCATCAGGGGAACATTGGTGTCGTTTCCGAAGGCGTGGACCGAGATGCCGGCTGTCAGGGCGAGATTCTTGTAAATCGTGTATCCGCCTTCGATCCCCACGAGAAATCCCGTCCCGAGCCCTTCGTTTCCGATGGCTCCCGTTACGGTGGGCCCGCTGGCCGGGACAAATCCGATGTCGGCCTGGAAGAGGATCTGGCCCGGAGCTCCGAGAGGATTGACGGATTCCGCGGTCGAGACATCCGACTGTCCCGAAAAATCCGGAAGGGCGTCCTGGTTGTCGATGTCGACTCCCCAGGACGGATCTGGCCCGGAAACGACCAGAAGAAGGGGAAAGAGAACCAGGCCAAGAAGTCCGAAAAGGATCCGGGGCGCCCCGGAGACGATCCGCCCCGCGCCGGACGGCACGGACGCCTGGCCTATGGTTTCCTGCAAAGAATCCCTCCCCCGTCTCGTGTTGTACACCCCGTCCTGATGGACGGCCGTCCCGTGGTATAATCGCCCCATGCTAGCATGAGTCTGATCAAACGACAATCATCCCGGGGCCAGGAAAAAGGAAAAAATCAGATGAACATCACGATTACGGTTGTCCAGAACAGTCCGGAGTTCGGGCAGCCTGAAAAGAATCGGGCCGAGATCGCCCGGAGCGTGCTCGGACAGAGCGATCCCTCCGCCGATCTGATCGTCCTCCCTGAACTGTTCGCGTCGGGCTACCAGTTCGATTCCCGGGCCGAGGTCGAGGATCTGGCGGAGCCGGAAGACGGTCCGACCTTCCGATTTCTCTCCGATCTTTCGGACAGGACGGGCGCGGTGATTGTCGGAGGTCTTCCGATCAGACGAAGCGGGGGAGTCTCGAACGGGGCCCTGGCCGTGTACGGAAAAACCCTTCTTGCCTCCTACGACAAGATCCACCTCTTCGACGAAGAACGCGAATTCTTCCTCGAAGGGGTCCGGCCCCTTCCGGTCGTCGCAACCCCGTTCGGCCCTCTGGGACTCATGATCTGTTTCGACTGGCTTTTTCCGGAGGCCTTGCGCTCCCTGGCCCTGTCCGGAGCTCTCGTCGTCGCCCATCCCTCCAACTGGGTCCTTCCCTTCGGTCCCCAGGGAATGATTCTGCGGTCGGTGGAAAACCGGGTCTTCACGGTAACGGCAAACAGGGTCGGGCGGGAGGAACGGGGCGGAAGAGCCCCCCTCACCTTTATCGGACAGAGCCAGATCATCGGGCCCCGGGGAGACATCATCGTCCGGGCCCCGTCCGACGCCCCGGCACTCCTTCGGGCCCGCATCGATCCCGAAGAGGCCCGGTCCAAGAAGGTGGCCTCGCGGAGTGATTTTTTCGAGCAGAGACGCCCGGAACTCTACCTTTCCCTCCTTCCCTAGAAAGGGGCTTCCCAAGGAATGGAGGGGCGGAGATCGGAAGAGAACCGGCAGGTCGTGATGAAACCGGTGTGGCCGATGATCCTGTGGGCCGGACGGACGCTCTGGGGACCGAATTCCCAATCCCGGACGATGGACTCGACCGTCCGGACGAGGTGGAAGTGGCCTGTCTCCTGGAGGGCCAAAGAGAGGGTGTGCACCTGGAGGGGTGTCGGGACATAAGTCAGAAGAATCCCCCCCGGGCGAAGAATCTTCTGCACATTGCCGATCGCCTTCCAGGGTTCGGGAAGATCGAGGATCACCCGGTCGCAAAGAGGCTCGCCTTCGGCAAAAAGATCCGGGTCGTACATGTCTCCGATCCGAAGGGAGTGGTCCATGACGCCGCCGGGATCGAGAATCCCGACATTCCGGACGGCCTCCACCGCGTGCTCCTCTCTCCGCTCCACCGAAACAACGCTTCCCCCGGGCCGGACCATCCGTAGAAGAGAGACGGTCAGGGCCCCGCTTCCGATGCCCGATTCGAGCACCCGGTGGCCGGGCCGGATATCGGCCCAGAGAAGGATCATCCCCTGATCCTTCGGATAGATGATCTGGGTCCGTCTCTTGAGATTCGAAAGGGATTCGGCATGAGTCGGACGGAAGGGAAGGACCCATCCGCCCCAGTCCAGGACAAGGGGAACGCCCTCCCGGGCCTGCTCGATCAGAAGAGAGTGAGGAACGGGGTGTCCCTCCACATGAGTCCGGGAGCCTTCGCGAAGCGACGCGATGGAAACGGTACGGCCGTTTGGCAGATAAAGAATGAGGGGTTCACCGGGAAGAAAGGCCATGGGCGGATCTTACTAGAGTCGGAAGAAAAGGGCAACGCGAAAAGACTCCTTCATCCTCGAATGCCGCCTGGAACGCGGCCATCAACATTGTTTTTAGGGCGTCAGTCAATACGCCTGTTGAGGTCTGAATTTAACGCTTGAATCGCAAGCTCCTCCCTTCAGGGAGGGGTAGCTGACAAAATGCCTTCCCCAGGTTTTGCACCCGGGAAGTCAACAGAGACTCTTCCCACCCCATGGATCAGAGGGTACGACCGGTGCAATCCCCTCCAGACCGGACATACGCTCCGGGAACTCCAGCGATTCCTCACGGGGTCCCTGCCCGGTTCTCTTGACAAGATAAGAATGCAATGATTTAATGGGCTTGCTTCTCAAACAGATCATTGCAGGACAGGAAGACTCTGGCAACGCCGGAATCCAGAGGCCAATCGCGCTCCTTAAATTTTTTTAAATGATTTTTCCGGAGACAATCCGGAAAACCGGTATTTTTGCGTTCTTCCATCCCGCGATGTGACTCAATGTTACTTTGGATCAATTCTTACGGAGGGTCGGTCTTATGAAAACATGGAAAATGGCAGTCTTGGGCGTGGCCGCCATCGGATTTTCCGCGATGTCAGCCAATGCCGGCGAGCTCGACATTCTCAAACCCCGGGTCCCTGCCGACCAGATTGCGGCAGCCAAGGCCATGAAGCCTCCCTTTGCCGTGACCCAGGACATGATCGCCAAGGGCAAGGAAGTCTTCAACGGTGCCGGAACCTGCTACACCTGCCATGGGGCAGCCGGTGACGGAAACGGCCCAGGTGCTGCCGGAATGGATCCCGCCCCCCGGAATTTCACCAACGCAAAATTCGAACAGGTCCGTACGGCCGGTGAAATGTACTGGGTGGTGGCCAACGGATCCCCCCTCCAGCCCGCCATGGTCGGATTCGTGACCGCAGGCCAGATCACCGAGAAGCAGGCCTGGGAAGCCGTGATCTATGAAAGAAGCCTCGGCTGCGGCGGCGACATGTCCTGCGTCGAAGGATCGGCTGACTGGGTTTCCAAGCAGCCCGTCCACGAGGAAGCGGCCGGCAACCTGAAGCCCGAGTTCCTGAACACGGCCGCCAAGTAACGCGACTTTCAAAGATTCAGACCGGGAAAGGGATGCCCCCTTTCCCGGTATCAAATGACACAGGCTTGACAAAAAATGAAATATGAGGTCTAATCGGCAGAAAGATTCCGGAAAACGGTGATGTGTCCGTTTTCCTTAGAATGAATGCCTTCTCCAATAAGCCTGGTTCCCGGTTCCTGAATAACGGGTTGCTGGAACGGTTCAGTCCCGGTCGCCCACTCCAAGAGACAACCCCATCGGCTAACCCAACCGGATTCACCCCCCTGGACAAGAATTTGGACAAGACCTGACAGAGAAACGAAGATTTCGACACCGCCGTGGTCAACCTTGCGCTCGCCTTTCGGGATTCTGCCCCATTGGTGACCAGGGGCCCCAATCGTAACCCGTGCGCGGCTGGCCTGCTGAAACCCCGCAGGGACTTCGAGACGGCGGAAGGCTTCCTCCGATGAAGAGGGGGCTCGGAGAGGAATCAAGATCAACCCGGATCGACCCCCCAGGAGTCGTCAGACCCGGGTCAGGAACAAGAGCCAACGACAACGGAGGAATTTCAAAAAGATGGACGACAAAGAAAACTGTCTGAACCTGGCCGACCTGAAGGAAAAAAGCATTGCCGAACTGACGGATGTCGCCAAGGGCTACCATATCGAGGGAGCGGTCAACCTGCGAAAGCAGGATCTGATCTTCGCCATTCTCCAGGCCCAATCGGAAAAAAACGGCGTCATCTATGGAGAAGGGGTGCTCGAGATTCTTCAGGATGGCTTTGGATTCCTCCGTTCTCCCCTCTACAACTACCTTCCGGGCCCCGATGACATTTACGTCTCTCCTTCCCAGATCCGGCGCTTCAACCTGCGGACGGGAGACACCATCTGGGGGCAAATCCGGCCGCCGAAAGAGGGTGAGCGCTACTTTGCCATGCTGAAGGTGGAGAAGGTCAACTTCGAGGACTCCGAGGTTGGTCGTGAAAAGATTCTCTTCGACAACCTCACCCCTCTCTATCCCATGGAACGGATCCGTCTCGAGAACAGCCCCGAAGACCTTTCGATGCGCGTCATCGATCTTCTGACTCCGATCGGAAAGGGCCAGAGGGGACTGATCGTCGCCCCTCCCAGAACAGGAAAGACCGTCCTTCTGCAGGGGATTGCCAAGGCCATCGCCAGGAATCACCCGGAGATCTCCCTCATCGTCCTCCTGATCGACGAGCGGCCGGAGGAGGTCACCGACATGATCCGCCAGGTGAAAGGAGAAGTGGTCAGCTCCACCTTCGACGAACCCCCCCAACGGCACATCCAGGTGGCCGAGATGGTTCTCGAAAAAGCCAAGCGACTGGCCGAATCACAGAAGGACGTGGTCATCCTTCTCGACAGCATCACCCGCCTCGCCCGTGCCTTCAATATCGTCACCCCCCCTTCCGGAAAGGTTCTCTCCGGGGGACTCGACTCGAACGCTCTCCAGCGGCCCAAACGCTTCTTCGGCTCGGCCCGGAATATCGAAGAAGGCGGAAGCCTCACCATCATTGCCACGGCCCTCATCGATACCGGCAGCCGCATGGACGACGTCATCTTCGAGGAGTTCAAGGGGACCGGCAACATGGAACTCCATCTCGACAGGAACCTCGCCGATCGCCGGATGTTCCCGGCGATCAATGCCACCACGTCCGGGACCCGCAAGGAAGAGCTCTTGCTGGACAAGGATGACATCAATAAAATATGGATACTCCGCAAGGCGATGAACTCCAACAATGCCCAGGAGGACATGGAGTACCTCTTGAGCAACATGAAAGGAAGCCGCAGCAACAAGGACTTCCTTGAAAAAATGATGAAAGGGTGAGGGAGCGATCCTTCCCCACAATCGGGAGAACGAAATGAAAAAGGGCATTCATCCGGACTACATGCCGGCCAGGGTCGTCTGCGCCTGCGGCAACACCTTCGAAACCAGAACCACCGTGGGGGATTTGCACCTTGACATCTGCAACATGTGCCATCCCTTCTTTACCGGGACACAGAAGATCATCGATACCGAAGGCCGTGTGGAACGGTTCATGAAGAAATACCGCAAAGAGGACAGGAAAAAGGCCTGACACCAATGGCCACCATGGACGTCACTCCGGAAATCCTTGAGAAGATTCTGCCCCGGCTCCAGTCGGTCCGGGACCGCTACGACGAACTTTCCGGAAAAATGGCCAGTCCAGAGATCGCAAAACATCCGGACCAATACCGGAAACTGGCCCAGGACCAGGCGGAATTGGGCCACGTGGTCGAGCTTTTCGACCAATGGAAAAAGCTCAGGAAAGAGCAGGAGGATCTGGGAGAAATCCGGGGAGACCCCTCCATGGCCGATCTTGTTTCGGGAGAGGACCGCCGGTTGCGGGAAGAGCTGTCCGCGCTCGAGGGCCGTCTCGTCGATGCCATCCTGCCGAAGGACCAGCGCGACGACCGGAATCTCTTTATAGAGATCAGGGCGGGAGCCGGAGGGGAGGAGGCCGCTCTATTCGCCGCCGAGCTTGGCCGGATGTACCTTCGCTTCGTCGAACGGATGGGTTACCGGGCCGAGGTCATGGAGTCGACCGAGACGGACATCGGAGGGGCCCGGGAGTTCATTCTCTACGTCCAGGGAAAAAACGCCTACAGTCGTCTCAAGTATGAAAGCGGGGTCCATCGGGTCCAGAGGGTTCCGGTGACGGAGGCCGGAGGACGGATCCATACCTCCACTGTCACCGTCGCCATCCTGGCCGAGGCCTCCGAGGTCGAGGTGGCCATCGATCCGAAGGATCTGCGGATCGACACCTTCTGTTCCTCGGGCGCCGGAGGCCAGAGCGTCAACACGACCTATTCGGCGGTCCGCATCACCCATCTCCCGACAGGGATCGTGGTCAGCTGCCAGGACGAGCGATCCCAGCTCAAGAACAGGGCCAAGGCCATGGCCGTCCTCCGCTCGCGCATTCTCGAACAGGAAGTGGCCCGCCAGAACCAGGAAATCGCCTCGCACAGGAAGAGCCTCGTCGGATCCGGGGACCGGTCCGAACGCATCCGGACCTACAATTTTCCCCAGAACCGGGTGACTGACCACCGGATCGGGCTGACGCTCTATCAGCTCGACCGCGTCATGGAGGGAGAGCTCGAACCTCTGGTGGACGCCCTTCGGGCCCACGATCGGGCCGAGGAAATCAAGAACTTCTCCTGATGTCCTCCCGACGGGATCGACCGGAAACTGTCGCCGAATGGCTCCTCTGGGCACAGGACCGCCTGGAGGCACTCGACAACCCGATCCTTGAATCCCGGGCCCTCATGGGAGCCCTTCTCGGCTCGCCCAATGCCCCGTGGACCCGGGGACCGGAGATCCTCTCCCCGGAGATGGAAGAGACCTTCCGGACCTGGGTCGGCCGGAGGAGGCACCGGGAGCCCTTCCACTTCATTGTGGGGGAGGTCCCCTTTTTTGGCCGTTCCTTCCGGGTGGG
Organism: Nitrospirota bacterium; assembly: GCA_023481175.1. Lineage (GTDB taxonomy): Bacteria > Nitrospirota > Leptospirillia > Leptospirillales > Leptospirillaceae > UBA4572. The sequence goes on along the minus strand of JAMCWM010000026.1, from coordinate 88,994 downwards.
CCCCGGAGTCCTGGTTCCGCGACCGGAAACGGAGCATCTTGTCGCTTGCGCTCTCGACCACATGACGGACCGGCGTGGCGAGGCCCCGGTCAGGATTCTCGATCTGGGGGCCGGATCCGGAGCCATCATCCTGACCCTCCTGCTCGAGGTCTCCGACGCATTCGGGGTGGCCGTCGAACGGGAGCCGGCGGCGCTCCGGTTCCTCCTCGAAAACAGGAGGCGTTTCGGCCTCGAAGAACGGCTTTCCGTGATTCGCGGGAGCTGGGGAGAGATGCTGGGAGAGAGGCCGTTCTTCGACCTCATCCTCTCCAACCCTCCCTACATCCCCACCGGCCTTCTTCCGACGCTCGAACCGGAGGTCCGCGACCACGAGCCCGCCGCGGCGCTCGACGGAGGGCCGGACGGCCTCGCATGCTACCGGAAGATCCTGTCCTTTGCCCCAGCCCTCCTGAAGGAGGAAGGTCTTCTGGCCTTCGAAATAGGGGCCGACCAGGCCCACGCCTTCCGGGACGGGGGACGGGCAATGGGCGGATCGGGAACGGGACTCACCGGTTCTCCCGCCGTCATGAGGGATGTGTCGGGACAGGACCGGGTCATCATCTGGAAAAAATTATGAGGACACTTGCTTGGACGCATTCAGAATAGTCGGTGGCCATCCCCTCCGGGGAACGGTCAGGATTTCGGGTTCCAAGAATGCCGCCCTTCCGATTCTCTTCTCCTCCCTTCTCGGAGGAGAGTTCACCCTCGGCAACGTTCCCTGCCTCCGGGACATCCGGACGACCCTCTCCCTCCTCCGGCAACTCGGAGTCCACACCCACCCCCTCGATTCCCATTCCTGCCCCGCCTCCGACTGGAACGGCACCTTTCTGCTTTCGGACCAGGAGACCCCGGACTACGAAGCCCCCTATGATCTCGTCCGGACAATGCGCGCCTCCGTCCTCTGTCTCGGCCCCCTTCTGGCCAGAAAACGGCGCGCCCGGGTCTCCCTCCCGGGAGGGTGCCTGATCGGAGCCCGGCCCGTCGACATGCATCTCAAGGCCTTCGAAAAAATGGGGGCGCGGATCACCATCCACCACGGATATATCGACGCCGAGACAGACGGCCTCGAAGGAGCGGAGATCGCCCTACCCTACCCGACGGTCACCGGGACGGAGAACATCCTGATGGCGGCAGTTCTGGCCAGAGGAACCACCACGATCTCGAATGCGGCCGAAGAGCCTGAGGTTGCGGACCTGGCGCACTTCCTGACAGCCAGGGGGGCTCGGATTTCCGGGGCAGGAACCTCGTTGATCCGGATCGAGGGTGTCCGGGAGCTTTCCGGAACCGGATACAGGATCATGTTCGACCGGATCGAGGCGGGAACCTTTCTCGTGGGAGCCGCCCTCCTGGGAGACCGGGTCCGGATCGAGGGCGTCGATCCCACTCCCCTGACCTCCATCCTCGATGTCCTCGTGGCCATGGGCGCCGAACCCCAGATCGAGAGAGACACCATCACCCTGGGGGCGATACGACGACCTGTCGGAACGTCGGTCCGAACCCTTCCCTACCCCGGATTTCCGACAGACATGCAAGCCCAGATCCTCCCGCTGATGGCGACCGCCCACGGTCCCTCCTCGGTCATCGAAACGGTCTTCGAAAATCGCTTCACCCATGTCATGGAAATGAACCGGATGGGAGCGGAAATCGAAATCCATGGCTCCCAGGCCCTGGTCCGGGGAGGAAGCCGGCTGGAGGGCGCCACGGTGATGGCCTCCGACCTCCGGGCCTCGGCGGGGCTTGTCCTGGCAGGACTGGTCGCTGAAGGGGAGACGGAAATAAAGAGGGTGTATCATATCGACCGAGGTTACGAGGCGATCGAAAAAAAGCTCGAATCCCTCGGAGCCCGGATCAAGCGCATACAGGAGGATCAGCCATAGACTCCCCCTCCCTCGTTCTCGCCCTTCCCAAAGGCAAGATGTTCGATGATCTTTTGACCCTTTTCGAGAAGGGAGGATGGGGATTCTCGGAATATCTGAAAAATCCCCGGGCCCTCTCCTGCCGCTCCGACGATGGCTCCCTCCGTCTCCTCCTCGTCCGATCGAGCGATGTCATCGCCTATGTCGAATATGGCGGAGCCGACATGGGAATTGTCGGCCGGGACCAGATCGAGGAGCAGAACCGGGAGATGATCGAACCCCTCGACCTGAACGTCGGATTCTGCCGGCTGGTGGTGGCGCGTCCGGGGGGACCCGCCCGGGAAGACCCGGGAAGGCGCACCCTCCGGATTGCCACCAAATATCCGCGGCTGGCCGAAATGCACTTTCTGGCACGAGGGATCCCCGTCTCGATCCTGAAACTTTACGGCTCTCTCGAGCTCGCCCCCCAGACAGGTCTGGCGGACCAGATCGTAGACCTGGTGGCCACGGGACGGACCCTTCGGGAAAACGATCTTGAAATCGTCGAGGAGATCCTTCCCTCGACCGCACGTCTCATCGTCAACCGGGCCTCCTGGTCCCTCAAGAACAGGGCGGTCATGGATCTTCTCGACCGCCTCAGGCCCCATATTCCGCCGAAACCGGTCATCTCGGGGTGACGGCGCCAGGAAACCGGAGAATCCGACCATGAAGAACCTGATCTCACGGGTCACGACGCACGACGAAGGGAGGAACGCTCTCGCCCATGTCCTGTCCCGGGGCCGGGGCAAGGAGGCCCAGCGGGTCAGGGACCGGGTCTCCGAAATCATAGACTCCGTCCGGACGGGAGGCGACGAAGCCCTTCTGTCCTGGGCCCGGACCCTCGACGGCTTTTCCGGAGGAAGGGAGGATCTCGAGATCGACCGGGACCTCGCCGCCAGGGCATGGGAGAGGATCGACCCTTCCCTCCAGGAGGCCCTCGCCTATGCCCGGGACAGGATTACGGACTACCACCGCCGGATCCGGGAAGGGCTCCGGGACCTCGCGCCGTCCCGGGCCATGGCCGGATTCCGATGGACGCCCATTGAGCGGGTGGCCGTCTATGTTCCGGGAGGAACCGCCCTCTATCCCTCCACCGTCCTGATGACGGCGACCGTGGCCCGGGTGGCCGGGGTCCGGGAGATCGCCGTGATCACTCCCGGGGGGCCGGACGGGATCGCCCCCGTCGTCCTTGCGGCCTGCCATGTGGCCGGGGTAGACCGGATCTTTCCGGTCGGCGGCGTCCATGCCGTCGCCGCCGTCGCCTTCGGCACGGAAAGCCTTCCGGCCGTCGACCAGATCGTAGGTCCCGGAAACCGCTATGTGGCCGAAGCCAAGCGCCAGCTCTATGGAACCATCGCCATCGACATGATCGCCGGCCCTACCGAGGTCCTGATCGTGGCCGACGCTTCCGCCGATCCGGCCATGATTTCCGCCGACATGCTGGCTCAGGCCGAACACGACGCCCAGGCCTCGTCGGTCCTCCTGACCGATACGCTGACGCTGGCCGAAGGGGTGGCCCGTGAACTCGAAAGCCAGCTTGAAAGCCTATCCCGCCGGGACATCGCCTTAAAGTCCCTCGAGTCCTTCGGGGCCATCCTCCATCTTTCCTCCCTCGACCTGGCCCCGGCTCTTGTCGACCTTCTGGCTCCCGAACACCTCGAACTGGCTGTCGGAAATCCTCGTGACCTGGCCGGAAAGATCAGGAATGCGGGGGCCATTTTTCTGGGCCATGACGTGCCCGAGGCGGCCGGAGACTACTGCTTCGGCCCGAGCCATGTCCTTCCGACCAACGGGACGGCCCGCTTCGCCGCTCCGGTCTCGGTGGAAACCTTCATGAAACGGACGAGCCTGATCGGCGGAGAAGACGTCGACGACCTGGACCGTATCCTCGCGGTCTCCGAAATCCTGGCACGGGCCGAAGGGCTTGATGGCCACGCCCGCTCTGCCGCCATGAGACGAAGGAGACGTCCATGACCGCGGATGCCCTTCTCGACTGGATCCGTCCCGAAATCCGGGCCGCCTCGGGCTGTCAGACGGAGCCGGTTCCTGACGGAACCCTCCGTCTCGATGCCATGGAAAATCCCTTCGATCTCCCCCGGGACATTCACCGAAGGCTGGGAGAGGACCTGGCACAGCTTCCCCTGAACCGTTATCCCGACGGAGGATCCCGGGAGCTCAAGAGCCTCCTCGGCAAAAGCCTTTTCGGACTCGCACCCGACCACCTTTTTCTGGGACACGGGTCCGACGAGATCCTTCTCAATCTCTTTCTTTCGACCCCGGGCCCTCTCCTCCTGGCCGAACCCACCTTTTCCATGTACCGCCTCCTCGCAAAGATCACGGGACGAAGGGTCGGCACCGTCTCCCTCGAGCGGGATTTTTCCCTCGATCCGAAGGCTCTTATCGATGCCGCCCGAAAACTTCGTCCCTCACTGATCATTCTTTCGCACCCGAACAACCCCACCGGAAGAGATCTCGAAACCGGGGCGCTGGAGCGGATCTGCCGGGAATGTCCCGGGGGAATCCTGGTCGACGAGGCCTACATTCCCTATTCGGGGAAGACGGTTCTTCCCCTCCGGAAGAAACATCCCCGACTCATGGTGCTCCGCTCCCTTTCCAAGATGGGACTGGCCGCTCTCCGGATCGGAATTCTGGCCGCAGACCCAAGAATCGTGGCCGAACTCGAAAAAATCCGCCTTCCCTACAACATGGATCTCCTGACCCAGAGAGCGGCCACCCTCATCTGTCGCGAGTCTTTTTCCGTCCTGGAAGCCCAGGTGCGGGAGATCGTAAGTCTTAGAGAAGAGCTCAGGGAGCGCCTCCAGGCCATCCCGGGAATCACTCCCTTTCCTTCCAGCGCCAACTTTCTTCTCGTCCGGATCGCAGGGACGGATCCCTCCACCGTCGCCGAAAATCTCGCCTCCCGCTCAATCCGCGTCCGGGACGTCAGCCGCCAGCATCCCCTTCTGGCCGGATGCCTTCGCATCGCGGTCGGAAAGCGCGAAGAGAACGACCGGCTGGCCGCGACTCTCGCCCTTATCCTGAAAGGAACGTCATGACCGACCCCCTTGCCCCCGACCCCCGGGAGGGCCCCCTCCGGAGGGCTTCCCTTGCCCGCCATACCCGGGAAACACAGATCGACGGAAGCCTCCTGATCGAGGGTACGGGACAGGCCGAGATCGTTACAGGCATGCCCTTCTTCGACCATCTCCTCGACCAGGTCTGCCGTCATGGCCTCCTCGACCTCTCCCTCCGGGCCGAAGGGGACCTGGCCGTCGACTGGCACCATACCGTCGAGGATACCGGCCTGCTCCTGGGAAGCCTCCTCGATGCCGCCCTGGGGGACCGCGCCGGAATCAACCGTTACGGCTTCTTCTACGCCCCCCTCGACGAGGCCCTGGCCCGGGTCGTCATCGACCTCTCCGGCCGTCCCTTTCTGGTCTACGACCTTCCGGCCGACCGGGGAGAACGGGTGCGCGACTTCGATCTCGATCTCCTCGAGGACTTCTTTCAGGCCCTCACCCAGAAGGGGCGGTTCACGATGCATCTCCACCTCCTCTCGGGACGCAACAGCCACCACAAGGCCGAGGCCGTCTTCAAGGCCTTCGCCCGGGCCCTGCGGGTTGCCGTGGCCAGAGACCCGCGTCAGTCTGGCGTCCCCTCCACCAAGGGCACTCTCTGATGGGAGCCTCTCCCCGAACTGTGGTGATCGACTACGGGATGGGCAACATCCATTCCGTCTCGAAGGCCCTGGAGGCCGCGGGCCATCGGGTGCGGATCGCCGAAAATCCCGAGGCGGCCTTCCCAAACTTCGACCCGACTCATCTCGTCCTTCCGGGCGTCGGCGCCTTCGGGGAAGGAATAGGCCGCCTCGAGAAGGCCGGATGGATCCCCGCCCTCCGTGAGTGGATCGCCGGAGACCGCCCCTTCCTGGGCATCTGCCTGGGCATGCAGCTCCTCTTCGGAGAGAGTCACGAGTTCGGGACCCACCGGGGGCTTTCGGTCTTCCCCGGAGAGGTGGTCTCCTTCGACCCGAGCCGGGGGAAGGTCCCCCAGATCGGATGGAACGAGGTCCGGAAGACGGCGCGCCACCCCCTCTGGGAAGGCCTCCCCCCGGAGCCCGATTTCTACTTTGTCCATTCCTACCATGTGCGGACCTCCGAGAGGTCGATCGTCCTCGGAGAAACCGTCTACCAGGAGGCCTATCCCTCCTTTGTCGGCCGCTCCCGCATCCTGGCCGTGCAGTTTCATCCGGAAAAAAGCCAGCGAACCGGTCTGGCCCTTCTTAAAAACTTTGGAGCCCTCTGATGGAGATCTTTCCGGCAATCGACATAAAGGACGGACAGGTCGTCCGCCTCTCCCAGGGGGATTTCGACCGTTCCACCGTCTACGGAACCGATCCGGCTGCCGTCGCCGCCTCCTTTGCCCGAAAGGGAGCCCGGTGGCTCCATGTGGTGGACCTCGACGGCGCCAAGAACGGGGCGGTTTCGAATCTCGCGGCCATCGAGCGGATCGTCGGGACCTTTCCCGGGAAGGTCCAGGCTGGCGGAGGCATCCGCACTCCCGAGACGGCCGCCCTCTACCTCGAACGGGGAGTGGAACGCCTCGTGCTGGGCACCGGGGCCCTGACCGACCCGGCCTTTCTTTCCGCCATGCTGAAAAACCACCCCGGGCGCTTCTATGTGGGCCTCGACGTCCGGAACAACCGGATCGCGATCTCGGGCTGGCTCTCGGAGGTCTCCGGCGACCCGCGGGAGACAATGGCCGTCCTTGCTGAAAAGGGGGTGTCCGGCTTCGTTTACACCGACATCCTGAAGGACGGCATGCTGGGAGGCCCCAACCTTCCCGTCTACCGGGAACTCGCACGAACCCTGCCCGTTCCGGTGATCGCAAGCGGAGGAATCGGGGCCCTTTCCGACATCCGGGCCCTTTTGGAGGCCGGGGTCGCCGGCGCCATCGTGGGCCGGGCCCTCTATACCGGGTCGGTAGACCTTTCCCAGGCCCTGACTCTCGCCGCTTCCGGCCGCACCGGGGAACCCGGGGAGAAGGAATGCTGAAAAAACGAATCATCCCCTGCCTCGACATGAAGGGGGGACGGGTGGTGAAGGGAGTCTGCTTCGAGGAACTCCGGGACGCGGGAGACCCGGTCGAGACCGCTCTCCTCTACGACCGGCTGGGGGCTGACGAGCTCTGCTTTCTCGACATCGGGGCCTCGGTGGAAAACAGGGGAACCCTCTTCGAGATCGTGGAAAAAACCGCAAGCCGGGTCTTCCTTCCCCTGACCGTGGGGGGCGGTATCCGGTCGGTGGAGGAGATCCGGCGAGCCCTGAACTCGGGCGCCGACAAGGTCTCCTTGAACTCGGCGGCCCTCTCCAACCCGTCCCTCCTGACGGAGGGGGCCCTCCGCTTCGGCTCCCAGTGCATTGTCCTGGCCGTCGACGTAAAAAGGGAAGGAGCATCGTGGAGGGTCTATTCCCACGGAGGAACACGCCCCACGAACAGGGACGCCATCGAATGGATCCTGGAGGGAGTGCGGGCCGGAGCGGGAGAGATTCTGCTCACCTCCATGGACCGGGACGGAACGGGAGAAGGGTACGACATCCCCCTTCTCGAGACGGTGAGCCGGGCGGTGGAGGTTCCCCTGATCGCCTCCGGGGGGGCCGGATCCAAGGAGGATTTCCGGAGGGCCTTCGAGGCCGGGGCCGACGCCGCCCTTGCCGCGAGCCTCTTCCATTTCGGAACCATCGACCTTCGGGACCTTCGCCGGAGCCTTTACGAGGCGGGAGCGCCGGTGCGCCCCCCACTGGAAGACGAGACGGGAGAGAGACGATGACCCCGACAGAGAAGATCCCCGATCCCTTTGCCGACGACCGGACACTCCTGCCGGCCATCATCCAGAATGCGGACTCGGGAAGAGTGCTCATGCTGGGATACATGAACCGCGAGGCCCTGGCCACAACCCTCCGGACAGGCCGCGTCACCTTCTACAGCCGCTCGAAGGGACGCCTGTGGACGAAAGGGGAGAGTTCGGGGCACTTTCTCCTCGTCCGGGAAATCCGCTGGGACTGCGACTCCGACACGCTGTTGATCCTTTCGGATCCGGAAGGGCCGACCTGCCACACCGGCACGGAAAGCTGCTTCGACGGCCGGACCATCCTCCGGACAGAAGGCCCCGGCCCCGCCTTCGAAACCCTGGCCCGCCTGGCCGGGGTGATCCGGGCGCGTCGCGGGGAAAGTCCCGACACCTCCTACGTCGCCCGCCTCATCGCCGGCCCCCGGAGCGCCCTCCTCAAGAAGCTGGTGGAGGAGGCGGGGGAGATCCTGGCGGCGGTCTACGAAGAGAATCCGGCCGCCATCCGTTCGGAGATGGCCGACCTCGTCTTCCACCTCCTGGTCACACTGGAGCGGACCGGACTCTCCTGGGAGGCCGTCATGGAGGAGCTTGAAAAAAGAACCGGAAAGGGCGGGCTGGCCGAAAAGCGGGAACGCCAAAAAACAACGCCGACCCCCTAAGGAGACCTCATGACATCGAAATCCGCTCCTTCCTCCGACTGCCTCTTCTGCCGCATCGTCCGGGGGGAGATCCCGTCCACACCCCTCGGACAGTCGGACGACACGCTGATCATCCAGGACATCGCCCCCCAGGCCCCCTTCCACGCCCTCGTGATTCCCCGCCGACACGCCGCCGACATCGGGGAATTCATGAAGGGAGAAACGGCCCCGTCCGAACTTTCGGATCTTTTTTCGACCGCGCTGGCCCTCGTGGAGGACCGGGGGATCGACCGGAAGGGATACCGCCTGGTCGTCAACACCGGCCGGGACGGGGGCCAGACGGTGGGCCATCTCCACTTTCACCTCCTGGCCGGCCGTCCCATGGGGTGGCCGCCGGGATAAAGCTTTGACAAAAGGCCGGATTCAGGATACAATGAACAGTCTTGGTTTATATTAAAAATGGAGGAGCTCATTTTATGACAGGTGTGCGAGTCAAGGAAAACGAATCCTTTGAGAGCGCCCTCAAGCGCTTCAAGAAGCAGTGCGAGAAGGCGGGAATCCTCTCGGACGTCAAGAAACGGGAACACTACGAAAAGCCCTCCGTCCGGCGCAAGAAGAAGGCCTTGGCCGCCCGGAAAAAGGCGCTCAAGCGAGCCCGCCTGGCTCTCCGCTAAAAGGGATCCGGCGAGGCTCACACACGGAAAAGGCGGATGCTTTGGGACTTCGGGAACAGATACTCGACCATCAGAAAGAAAGTCTTCGCGCGAGAGAAACCACGCGTCTTTCCGTCCTTCGACTCCTGATGGCCCAGATCAAGAACCGGGAGATCGAGAAGGGCAAGGGCGAGGTCCTCTCCGATGAGGAGATCGTCGAAACCATCGCCTCCATGATCCGGAAGATGGATGAATCCATCGAAGGATTCGAAAAGGGGGGGCGTTCCGATCTGGCGGACAAGGAGCGGGCCGAAAAGATCATTCTTCAGGCCTATCTCCCCGAGCCCCTCTCGGAGGGCGATCTCGACCGGCTGGTCTCGGAGGCCCTCCGGGAGACCGGAGCCTCGGGCCCCAAGGGCATGGGGGCCGTGATGCAATGGCTCGCTCCCCGGACAAAGGGACGGGTGGACAACCGCGTCGTGAGCCAGAAGGTCAAGACGGCGCTGGGGTCCTGAATGATCCCTTCCGGAGTCTCATTCGGGACCTCCGGGAAGACGCATGCACGAATCGATCGGATCGCACTATGGCGGATGAATGGGTTGAGTCGGTCCGGCGCGCAACCGATCTGGCAGAGGTTGCCTCGCGCTATGTCAACCTCCGAAAACGCGGACAAAAATGGGTGGGGCTCTGTCCGTTTCATGACGAAAAATCCCCCTCGTTCCAAATCGATCCCGACAAACAGCTCTATTACTGCTTTGGATGCCATGCCGGAGGTGACGTCTTTCGTCTGGTCGAAAAACTTGAGCACAAGTCTTTCGGCGAGGCGATCCGTCATCTTGCGGCCGAAGCCGGCATTCCCATTCCGGAACGCGGAACGGCGGAGGATCGGGATCGCCGGGAACGCTTTCGCCAGGCCATGCTTTTCGCCGAAAGGATCTATAAAAAAGCCCTGGACGCTCCGGAGGGCCAGGAGGCCCGGAGCTATCTTTCGAAGGACCGGGGACTGACCGAAGAGACCATCAGACGCTTTTCCCTGGGCTGGGCCGGCAGCTCCTCCGTCCTCACCGCCGCCTGCGGGGCTAACCGGGAGACGGCCGGAGCAGGGGACGGACTCCAGGAGACACTCGAGCAGGCCGGCATGATCCGAAGGGGAGCCCTCTCCGGCGGGGACCGTGCGGGCGACCTCTTCCGGAACCGGATCATGATCCCGATCCGGGAGAGGCAAGGCTTTCCGCCTTCCGGATTCGGGGGACGCCTGATCGAGTCCGGCACGCGCTTTCCGAAGTATATCAATTCTGCCGAGTCCCCCTATTTCCGAAAACGGGAGATCCTCTTCGGCCTGGACCAGGCCGAAGAGACCCTGAAAAGGGAGGGGCGGGCCCTGGTGGTCGAGGGATACTTCGACGTGATGCGGCTCTCCCAAGAAGGAATCCGGGGCGTGGTGGCGCCGCTGGGCACCGCCCTGGGGCCGGCCCATGTCTCGCTTCTGAAGCGCCACGTCCGGGAGGTCGTCCTTCTCTTCGACGGAGACCGGGCCGGAAGGGACGCCGCCGTCCGGATCATCGGCCGGTTCCTCTGGGACCCCGATCTTACCTTCCGGGCCGTATGGCTGCCCGACGGGACCGATCCCGACCAGTGGATTGTGCGGGAAGGCGCTTCCGGCGTCCGACGGGCCCTCGACGCGGCCCTGCCCATGGGAGACTTTGTCCTGGACTGGCTCGAGGCCTCCGTCGCCCGGATCCGCAAGAACCAGGGGGGGGAGGGGAAGTCCGCCCTGGTCGCCGACTTCCTCTCCATGGTCCGGGCCTTTCCCGACCTTGAAGTCCAGGAGCAGCTGCTGGAACGCGGGGCCATCCTTCTCGACACGATGAAGGATCTTCTCGCCATGCAGCTTCTCTCGGGAGAGCCCGCTTCCTCCCGGGACAATGCGAAATCGGCCGGACCCGATCCGGCCAACCTGAACAACCGGGGCCTCGCATGGCGGAACATTCTCGCCGAACTGGCCCGGCTCTGGGTGGACGGGGGGAGCCCCCATCCGAAAGAACTCTGGAAACGGGAGGACTTTTCCTTTATCGACGATCCGTCCCTCTCGGGAATTCTCGATGGCCTCTGGGCCCTGGGAAACGATCCCTCCTCATCGCTCCACGACCTTCTCAAGATGGACTCTTTTCTCTGGAAACAGTGGTACGACCTGCCCTCCGATCCGGGATCCCGGCAGGTGCGACTCGACGACGTCAAAACGGCGATCCGCCGCCTGTCGCGGAAAAATGCCCGTCCCGGAACCCTCCGGACCGAGGGGACCGGGGCCGGCAGGCAACAAGCCTATTAGGGGAGACTGAATGGCTAAGAACGAACGCATCAGCGAGATGAAGGACCTGATCAACCTTGGCAAGGAACGCGGATATCTGACCTACGACGAACTCAACCACGCCCTTCCCACCGAAGCGGTGGATTCCGAGGAAATGGATTCGATCCTGACCTATTTTGGCGACATGAACATCGACATCGTGGGAGACGAGTCGGACCAGGGCGAGTTCGGGGAGATGGAAAACGAGGAAGAGGAGATCTTCGAGGAGCTCGAGACCCTTGGCCTCGAGTCCGAAGAGGATGCGGAGGAGGCCCAGGAGGCCGCCCTGTCCGCAGCCGTCAGGACCGACGATCCCGTACGCCTCTACCTGAAGGAGATGGGATCGGTCCCGCTCCTCACCCGGGACGGAGAGATCCGGATCGCCCAGCGGATCGAAGAGGGAAAGACCGAGGTCTTTTCCTTCCTCTTCGGCATTCCTCTCTCCATCCAGAGCATCCTGGGGCTCCGTGACCGGATTCAGACGGGCGTGATCGGGATCCGCGACGTGGTCGACGTGGACGAGGAGGAAGAGACCGAGGAAGGCAAGTCCCCGGTCCTTCGCGAGGCCACCGAAACCTTCATCGCCCAGTCCTCCCGGATCGAAGAGCAGTTCCAGAAAATGAACGAGATTTCCCAGGAGATGAAGACGGTCCTGAAGGATCAGTCCAAGAAGCGGGCCCTCCGGGAACGCCTCCGGAAGATCCGCCACGAAGTCGTCGAGGTCATCCTGGAGATGCACCTCCAGCAGAAGCAGATCGACATCCTCGTGGAAAAGCTCCGGGACGTGGTCGGCCAGTTCGAAGAGACCGAGCGCCAGCTCGAACACGCCCGGCGAAAGATCGGCCACACCCGGGACGAGATTCTCCGGAGGCTGGGAGACGGGACGGAGGAACCCACCTTCGAGCTGGAAAAACGGGAGCTCTACGAACAGTTCGCCCAGGCTCATGACCGGATCGCCCACCTCGAGGTCGAGACCCTGCTCTCGCCTTCCGAGGCCAAGGAGAGCCTCCAGCAGATCTTCCGCGGCGAGGAAAAGGTCCGGGAAGCCAAGGCCGAACTCATCAAGGCCAACCTCCGCCTCGTCGTCTCCATCGCCAAGCGTTACACCAACCGGGGTCTCCAGTTCCTCGACCTCATCCAGGAGGGCAACATCGGCCTGATGAAGGCGGTGGACAAGTTCGAATACAAGCGGGGCTTCAAGTTTTCGACCTATGCCACCTGGTGGATCCGCCAGGCGATCACCCGGGCGATCGCCGACCAGGCCCGGACGATCCGGATCCCCGTGCACATGATCGAAACCATCAACAAGCTGATCCGCACGAGCCGCCATCTCGTCCAGGAGCTCGGACGGGAGCCGCTCCCGGAAGAGCTCGCCAAGGAAATGCAGATGCCGGTGGACAAGGTCCGCCGGGTGCTGAAGATCGCCCGGGAACCGATTTCTCTTGAAACTCCGATCGGAGAGGAAGAAGATAGCCATCTGGGGGATTTCATCGAGGACAAGAAGACGATCTCGCCGATCGATTCGGCCGTCCGGTACGATCTCGTGAAGAAGATCGGCCAGGCCCTTTCTTCCCTCACGGACCGCGAAGAAAAGGTGATCCGCCTCCGTTTCGGGATCGGGGAGTCCACCGACCATACCCTGGAGGAGGTGGGCCAGGACTTCGACGTGACCCGCGAGCGGATCCGGCAAATCGAGGCGAAGGCTTTGAGAAAGCTCCGTCACCCGAGCCGGAGCAATCACCTGAAGAGCTTTCTGGACTGGTAGAATGGAAACGCTCTAACGCATGGGCCTATAGCTCAACGGCAGAGCTGCCGGCTCATAACCGGTTGGTTCCAGGTTCGAATCCTGGTGGGCCCACCATACAAACCCGACGAATTGGAAAGGATAGGTCACTTGGACGTGGGACCTTCGGTCCAGGACACGCTGGCCCTGGTTTATCGGTTGCAGACGATCGACAGCGAATTGGCCCACATCACCCAGGAATTGGAGGCGAGTCGCGACGCCCTCCGCAAAAAGGAGGAGAGTCTCGAAGGTCTGGTCTCTCTCATGGAGACCGAAAAGATCGAATTGCTCCGGCTGGCCCGGGACCGGCGCGACCGGGAGGATGAACTCCGCACCAACGAGCACATCATCTCCGAAAACAAGAAAAAGAACAAGGAACTCAAACATTCCCGGGAAATCCAGGCCTTTCTGGCCGAAATGGAGTTCCGCCGGGACGAGGTCGAACGCCTCCAGGACGAAATTCTCCGGATCATGGAGACCCAGGAGACCCTCGACAAGGCGCTCAAGGACCGGGAGAAGGAAATCGCCGAAAAACGGGACGAGCTGGAGACCTCCCGGACCACCGCCCGGGAGGAGGCCGCCGCCCGGATGGACCGGGTCCGGAACCTCGAGGAGGAAAAGGTCCGCCTTTCCGACCAGTTTCCCGACGCCCTCTTCCAGCAGTACTCCCGTCTGCAAAAGTCCCACAGAAACGGGCTTGTGGTTTCCCGTATCCAGAACGGGACCTGCGAGGTCTGCCGCATGACGCTTCCTCCCCGGACCCTGACCGAGGTCAAGAAACGGCAAAAAATCGTCCCGTGTCTCCACTGCCAGCGATGGCTCTTTTTAGAGGAAATCCCGACCGGAGGGTAACCGACGGGGAGAGGGGCTTCCTTCGAAATTCGGATCCGGACCAAAGACGGGCAGGTGGCCGCCCGGACTCCCCAAGGAGATCCGGGAGGAAAGTCCGAGCACCAAAGGGCAGGGCGCTGGGTAACACCCAGTCCTGGCGACAGGAAGGACAGTGCCACAGAAAACAAACCGCCGGACTCCGGTCCGGCAAGGGTGAAAAGGCGAGGTAAGAGCTCACCGCGTCTCCGGTGACGGAGGCGGCATGGTAAACCCCGCCCGGTGCAAGACCAAATAGGGAGGCTCGCAGCAATGCGGAAGGCCGGCCCGGCCCACGCCTCCGGGTAAGGTCGCTAGAGTCCAGGGGCAACCCTGGTCCCAGAGTAATGGCCACCCTCGACAGAACTCGGCTTATGACCGTTCTTTGCCGGATCCGAAATCCGAAGGACAAACCGTTCCGATGCCCGATACCCCCTCGTCCCTGCCGTACGACGGCATCTCCCTTGTCTCCGATCCCGTCCACGGCTATCTCTCCTTCGTCGACACCCCGGCGGGCCCTTCGGGGTACACCGAACGGGACCTGATCGACCACCCCTGGGTCCAGCGGCTCCGGTCGATCTACCAGCTCCAGAGCGCCCGCTTCGTCTTCCCGTCCGCGGAACATACCCGTTTTTCCCACTCCCTGGGGGCGATGCATGTGGCCGGGAGATTCGCCCGCCAGCTTCATCCGGCCCTGGCGGACCGCGTCTCCCTTCCCTTCTTCGAGACGCTCCTCCGGGTCGCGGCCCTTCTCCACGACACCGGCCATGGTCCCTTCTGCCACTTTTTCGACGAGAATGTGGGTCTTCCCCGGTTTGGCCGTTCTCACGAACAGATGAGCCAGATCCTGATCCGGGGGCCCCTCCGCCCGGTGATCGAGCGGATCGACCGGGGTCTCTCCGGTCCCTTCGCCCCGGGGGAGCGCCTTTCGGCGGACTGGATCGCCTATCTGGTGGGGAAGGGGAAGGGGCCGAACCCGGTCCCGGGCGACCTCCCTCTCCTCGAGGCCCTGAAGCCCCTTTTTTCAGGGATCTTCACTGTCGACAACCTCGACTACGTCCTTCGGGACACCTACATGTGCGGGGTCTCCGCCGGACCCGTGGATCTCGAACGCCTCCTCTACTACACGCACTTCCAGAAGGGCCGGCTCGTCCTTCACCGGGCGGGCCTCGGGGTCTTCGAACAGTTCATCCAGATCCGTCGCTACATGTATGCCCAGATCTACTTCCACCGCACGACCCGGGCCTTTGACCTTTCGCTGCGGGAACTCCTGGGAGAGACCCTGCAGGAGATCCTGCCCGATGACCCTGCCTCCGATCTCGACCGGTTCCGGACCCTGACCGACCACTTCCTCCTCGAACATGTCCGGGACTGGCCCCGGGCGCAAAACCCCCGTCTCAGGCGGCTGGGGGAGGGATGGCGACGCTTCATCGTCCGGGAAAAGTCCTGGGAGCTGGTCTATGAACGCGTCCGGACCGGACCTGGAGGAGCCCGGAGGAAGATCCCCGACGCCGGATTTCTCCGGAAGGAGGCCGAAAAACGGGGATATGCCGTAGGCGACGGGGAGCTCGCCGTCGATGTGGCAAGCCGCGATGCCCGCCCCGAAAACCCCACCCAGTCGGGAGAGTCCCGCCTCGAGGTCTACGACCCCCTCTCCGGCCAGGTGGGGGACACGCTTCTTGCCGAGATGCTCGAGGGAATTCCTGTCCGACAGGAAATCCTCCGGGTTTTCGGAAAAAACCTTCCCGATCTTCCGGAGGCCTCCCGCGTTTTTTCCCGGATGCTGGACGGGGAAAAGGATCTGGATTAGGCCGGGACGACCCGGAAGAGGGGAAGGACGAGGTGGTGGGGGCGGGCCCGCTTCGCCCGCTCCACCCCGACGATCCCGCTCCCTCCCATGAGGTTCACCCAGCGGACCCCGGCCCCCGAAGTCTCGATCACAAGGCGGGTCATGATCCCGCCAAGATTCGAAACCCCCGGATCCCGGGCCTCGAGAAGACAGACCAGGGTTTCCCCGCCGGGCAGGCGGCCATACCATTCAAGCCCCAGAATCCGTCCCCCCTCTTCGAGGACCCACCCCTCGATCTCCTCCGTCCTCCAGAGACCCTGCGCCCTCTCGAAGGCCCGTCCCATGTCTTCGGCCATGAGAGACTCCAGCGTGTTCGTCACCCCCTTCGTTCGTTCCCGGACGAAATCGCGGACGAACCGGCGGAGAAAAGGATCGTCCCCGGACTCCACGGGTCGGATCCGGACGGAAGGATGGTCCCGGAAAAACCGGTTGCGCTCCCACCGGAAAGATCGGCCCGCCCAGCCCCGGGGGTCGAGAAGGGAGGAGACAGAAACCAGATACTCCCGCTCGGAGGGCTCGATCCGAAAGGAGCCGGACGGAAGGGATCCCAGGGGACAGTTCTCGAGAAAGGGGGCCGGGCAGCGCCCCCCCATGGCGGCCATCTCCCCGAAAAGCCCGCGGAGAAGGCGCTCCCGGTCGGAAGGGGCCGCCTCCGCACGAAGGAGGAGCGGAGGGGGGAGAGGAAGGAAGAGGACCCCGTCGGCCGTCTCCCCCATGAGGATCTCTCCGGCCGTTCGCGTCTCGCTCAGAAAGAATGTGAGACGGTCGGAAAAGAGGAGCTGGGAGGCCGGGTGCCGCCAGGAGAAGGGGAGATCCCCGAATGAGGAAAGGTGGTCCCGGAGGCGATCGGAGGTGAGGATCCGGCGCCGTCCGGTCATGAGGGACGCGGGGAACCCGGTTCGGGCAGGAGAAGGACGGCCCGGTATTGGGGACGGTCCTCCGCCTGGGCAAGCTCGCGAAGAGTCAGGATCTCGGAAGAGCTCAGATGGTCCCACTCCTCGGTCCGGAAGCGGGTGGCCCATCCTTCGAAAAAAGAGAGGGGCATGCGGGCTGAAAAGGGACAGTCGGGATCGAGAGCGAGGTAAAAGGCGCCGTTTCTCCGGACGATGACCAACGGATAGAGGCGGCAGTCAGCGGGATGCTCGCCCCAGACGCCGCAGCGGGAGACGTCGGCCTCGAGGGAATCGCAGACCACAACCGGAAGATCCATGCGGCCGGTGCCGGGAACGAGGGAAATCGGGCCGGGCGGACGGAAAGAGGCCGGAAGGGGGGGCTGCCCCGGACGGACGGCCCAGGGGGTCAGGACCTCCGGATCGGAAAACCGGCAACAGAGGCCGCACTCCCGGCAGAGGTCGCCGGGAACCGGAAGGACGACCATCAGTCGGAGCCCCCGGCCACCAGGGATTCGAGGGGTTTTTCGAAGAGGCGGCCTTCGAGGATCCGCTCGAGCGGCCGGAGGCTCTCCGGATCGAGGGCCGAGACGAAGACCGCACCAGGATAGCGCAGGGCCAGCATCCGGCGGGTCTCGGGGGGGATCCGGTCGCATTTGTTGAAGAGGAGGAGGGTCGGGATCCGGTGAAGTTCCATCTCCCGGAGGATCGTCTCCACCCGTTCGATCATGAGCTCGCACTGGGGATGGGAGGCATCGGTCACGTGGACGATCAGGTCGGCGTCCCTGAGTTCGTCGAAGGTCGCCATGAAGGCCCGCCTGAGATCGGCGGGGAGATCCCGGATGAAGCCCACGGTGTCGGTCAGGATGATTTCGCGCTCCCGGGGAAAGCGCAGGCGCCGGGTCGTGGGGTCGAGGGTGGCGAACATCTTGTCCTCGACCAGAACTGCGCTGTGGGTCAGGCGATTGAGCAGAGTGGACTTTCCGACGTTGGTATAGCCCACGAGGGAGACGACGGGCAGGGCCGCTTCCCGCCGGCGGCTCTTGCGGCCGGACCGCTCGACCTCGAGGTGGCGGAGCCGGGCGGACAGGGAGGCGATCCGGTCCCGGACCCTCCGCCGGTCCTCCTCGAGGCGGGTCTCCCCCGGTCCACGGCCTCCGATGCCTCCCGTCAGGCGGGAGAGGGCGGTGGAGCGTTCGAAGAGGCGGGGAAGGAGGTACTTGAGCTGGGCCAGCTCCACCTGGAGCTTTCCGTCGCGGCTGTGGGCCCGCCGGGCGAAGATGTCGAGAATGAGCTGCGTCCGGTCGATCACCTTGAGCTCGGTCATCTCCGCGATTTTCCGGACCTGGTTCGGCGAGAGCTCCTGCTCGAAGATGATCAGGGTGGCGTGGACCTGGAGGGCGTGGATCAGGAGAGACTTGAGACGGTCGACACTCATGAGGGTCGTGGGATGGTAGCGGGCGATCCGCTGCCGGACCACCCCCAGAACGTCGACATCGGCCGACCGGGCGAGCTCGGAGAGTTCGGCCAGGGCGTCCTCCTGGTCGGACAAGGCATCGGGGGAGACGGAAACCAGGAGCGCCCGTTCCTGTCCCGTGGTCTTTTTCATGGCCGCGGACAGGCTCCGGGAGAGCTCCTCCTCCAGGGCCTCGATACGCCCGCCGCTGGAGAGGCTCTCCGGCGTGATCGGACGGGGGGCCTCGACGATCCAGGGAGGATCTCCTACGGGATCGGGATTGATGGTGGCGACGCTCACCCGGTCGAGAAGCCCCGAATCCCGGTTCATCTGGAGGGCCACCATGGCATCGAAGCGCAAAAGGGCCAGATCGTTCAGGTCGTCCTGGGAGAGACCCTCGCCCTGGAGATGGGTGTGGACCATCCGGAGCCCCCGGAGCGACCGGCTTCCCGAGCGGGACGGGGGAAGTTCGGAGAGGAAGATGTCCCGGGCCGTGCCGACCACGACCAGGGCCACCGTTCCCTCGCGCGTGATCAAAAGGGCGATCTGGCGTCCGGTTTCGTGGCTCAGAAGCGCCATCTGGCGGGCGATTTCAGGGGAGATCCAGAGGCCGGGAGAAATCCTTCGGCCGTGAAGACGTGAGAGCGATTTGATCTGGCTGGCCTTGAGGCCCGTGAGATTGCCGGTCAATCCGGAAATGGGCGGTCCTTTCGCTGGGGGGGAAACCCGGCTGACAGCCGGGACTCTATTGTTTTCATTATACCATACCCGGAGGCGAAGGGATCGGCGGATCCGGTCGCTCGCGGGGATGAAAGGCTTGAGAACCCTTTCTCTTCCAAGGGATGAGGATGGACGAAGGGAATCGAAGAGGGAGGAACGATCGAGCAAGGGAATCCGGGAGAAGAATGGAATGGTCCAGGCACCGGGTATATGATACCGGCTCCCGATCGTGGATTCTTATCGGGCCCAAAATTGGGAGAAGCGGCGAAAACGCCTCTTCCCAAAGAGACCCCCCACTCAACCCGTTCCCTGCACTCCGGAAGACTTCAGCCGTGGTTGAAAACAGGTTCACACAGGAGAATTTCGACCCACGAAATCCGAAATTCCGCAAAATTGCAAGCAATACTCTACAATATTTTCTTAAATTAAATATTTAATAAAAATATATATTGACTAAATGATTTATTTTGTTAGAATAGATCCCATGAAAATATCTCATGACGATATCGGCAAAATTCTTTCCCGATTCAATCCATGGTGGAGGAACGAGGGCATTCCCGACCTTCCGGCATGGCATAGGGCCCCTTTCCGGGAATTCTTCTCCTGGGTATCCAGCCCACCGGTTCATCGGGCCGTCCTTTTGACAGGAGCCCGGCAAATCGGAAAAACGACCCTTATGCTTCAGGCGGTGAAGACACTTCTCGAAAAGGGAATCCCGCCGTCCAATATTCTCTATGCCACCTTTGATCATCCGCTTCTCAAAATGGCTGGCGCAGACGACGTTCTTGAAGTCTGGCGAGAAAGGGAGGTCCTCTCTGGAGGGCCGGAATTTCTTTTTCTTGATGAAGCGCAGTTCATTCGGGACTGGGGTACCTGGATCAAACACCAGGTCGACTTCCAGAAAAACCGCCATATCGTCTTTACCGGTTCGGCCATGCCGCTGGCAGAGGCCAACCAGGAGTCGGGTGTCGGACGCTGGCATACGATCCGCCTTGGGACCTTGTCGTTCTACGAATACACCAAACTTAGGAAACTCGACCTGTCTCCTCTTCCCGAGATCCGGTCCCTGACAGAACTTCTCTCCTGGCCGGCAACGGAATTTCAGAAGATTTCTGAAATGGTAATCTCCTATACTCCCCATTTTCATGAATATCTTGTCCGGGGAGGTTTTCCCCAGACGGCACAGGTCGAGAGCATCGACCAGGCGCAGAAAATTCTTCGGGAAGACATCGTTGACAAAGTCTTGAAACGTGACATGACCGCCCTTTTCGGTGTTCGGCACATTCTCGACCTCGAGCAGACCTTCCTGTACCTTTGCATGCACGACGGGGGCCTTCTCGACATGGTGAGCCTTTGCGCGAATCTCGAGGTCAAGCGGCCCACGGCCCAACACTTCATCGAGATTCTCGAGGCTGCCAACCTGATCTACCGACTGCCTCCGCTGGGATACGGCAAAGAAATCCTCCGTGGCCGCTTCAAGATCTATCTGGCAGATGCCGCCATCGCATCGGCGGTTCTCCTGAAAGGCAAGAGCGTGATCGATGATCCAACATCATTGGGAATCGCCGCGGAAACCGCAACCTTCAAGCACATTTTCGGAAGAGTCTACGAACAAAGCCTCAGGTTTTCCTATTGGCGAGGGAAAAGAGATCAGGAAGTCGACCTTGTCGCGGAAATGGGACACACCCTGATCCCCTTCGAGGTCAAGTACCGGGCAGACCATACCGGAGCCAGGGAATTGCAGGGATTTTATGAATTTCTGAAGCAAAAGGGAGGCACCCACGGTTATGTGGTCACAAAATCTCCCGGAGATTTCGGTATGGCCAACGGACCCCCCGGGGTCAAGGCCCAGGTTCTGAAAATTCCGGCG
The DNA here is from genome assembly GCA_023481175.1 of Nitrospirota bacterium. GTDB lineage: Bacteria > Nitrospirota > Leptospirillia > Leptospirillales > Leptospirillaceae > UBA4572. The sequence goes on along the minus strand of JAMCWM010000026.1, from coordinate 68,136 downwards.
CCTCTCTTGTGTTACTGGCTCGGAGAATCTGAAATCGGCCAGGGGATCGACGCCGTGAGCACTATCTAAATATCACGATGAACGGGGAGGAGATCGGGGCATCCCTTCACCGGAGTCTGCGTTCGAACGATCTGTTCTTTGAGTTCCCGGAGTCGAACGGACCCCTTCCTTAATCCTGTTCCCCTCCTGGGGGACGCCCCCCCCGCCACCGTACCTTCCTCCTTCCGGTCTATGCGTTTTCGCACATCGCGACCCATTTTGCGCGATTCCATAAATGAGTTTTCGCACATATCGACTGAACTCGATCCGGGGAATCATTTTATTTTGTTCACAACCGATAACTTGAATGATTTCGACTTTCGGGCATTCATTTTGCTTAAACTTGCCGGCGCCCTCCTTTCAATGAGGAAAGGATCAGGGACACACTCGGATTGAAGACTTACGAATGGAGGTTTCAAACGATGGGAAAACATGTCATCACGATGCTTCCCGGCGAGGGAACGGGGCCGGAAATCTGCGAGGCGGTCCGGAAGGTCATCGACCACAGCGGCGTGGAAATCGTCTGGGAGTACGAGGAGATCGGCCTCGACTGCCTGAAGGAGCACGGGACCCTTCTCCCCGAAAAGACGATCAAGTCGATCGCCAAGAACAAGATCGCCATCAAGGGACCCACGACCACCCCGGTGGGCACCGGCCACAAGAGCGCCAACGTGACGCTCAGGAAGATGTTCGACCTGTACGCCAACGTCCGGCCGGCCAAGCTCATTCCGGTTCTCAAGCGTCCCTGGGACAAGATCGACATCCTCACCTTCCGGGAAAACACCGAGGACTCCTACGCCGCCATCGAGCACATGGTCTCCGACGAGGTGGCCCAGTGCCTCAAGGTGATCACCTGGCCGGGATCGGTCCGGATCGCCGAGTTCGCCTTCAAGTGGGCCAAGGCCAACGGCCGAAAGAAAATCCAGTGTGTTCACAAGGCCAACATCATGAAGATGACCGACGGACTCTTCCTCGAGGCCTTCCGCGAAGTGGCCAAGAAGTATCCCGAGATCGAATCCGGGGACATCATCGTCGACAACTGCTCCATGCAGCTTGTGAGAAATCCCGGACAGTTCGACTGTCTGGTCCTTCCGAACCTCTACGGGGACATCCTCTCCGACCTCTGCGCCGGACTCGTGGGCGGTCTCGGATTTGCCCCGGGAGCCAACATCGGAGATAACGTCTCGATCTTCGAGGCGGTTCACGGATCGGCTCCGAAATATGCCGGCATGAAGAAGGTCAACCCTTCGGCGGTTCTTCTTTCGGGAGTGATGATGCTGCGCTGGATCGGCGAGAACGCCGCGGCGGACAAGATCGAAAAGGGCATGAACAAGGTGCTGGCCGAAGCCAAGACATTGACCTACGACGCCGGCGGCACCGCCTCGACCGATGAATATGCCGATGCCATCATCCGGGCCATGGACACCGTCTGACACCTTACCGAACGAAGGAGCCTTCACATGCTGACCAAAGCGACGACCGGCCGCGCCAAGCGGCCCGCAAAACCCATCACCCTCGTGGGGGTGGATGTCTACATCATCACCGAAAACGGGATCCCCCAGTTCGACGATTACGGCGCCTTCAAGATCGAGTTCGTCTCGAACCGCGGTACCAAGGTCTGGCCGGGATACGTGAGCGAGGACCTCATGCTGGTCAACTGGTACCGTTGCCGATTCATGGCGACAAAGGCGGTGACCGATGCCGACGTGGACACGTTCCTGACCGCCCTTTCGAAAAAATGGAAGTGGTCGGCGGCCCAGAAGCTGTGGAACTACGGCGACGAGGCCGGATTCAGCAAGGCCTACTAGACCCAGGCCTGTTCGCCTTCCTTGGGGAAGGAACGCCCGGAAGAGGAGGGGAGCGATCCCCTCCTTTTTTTTGTCTTTTTCCTGGGAGAACCCGGAAAGGGATTCGGAAAGGGGCCAGGACCGCTTTCGCCTTCTCTCAGCTTTTGCCGGATCCGGATCGTGGAGGAGGCGCCGGAGCGGGGGAATCGTCCCCCTCCCGGTCCCCCTTGAGGCGCCGGTCCAGAGCCCAGCGGCTGATGCCCAGAAATTCCGCCGCCCGGCTTTTGTTGCCCCCGGAGCGGGCGAGGACATCGGCGATCAGCCGGCGGACGATCCCCTCGAGGGTGTCCTCCCCCATCCGGAAGGGAAAGGAGAGAAGAGAGGGATCCTCCGGACAGGGGCCGGAGGGAGGAAGAAGGAGCGGGGGAGTCCCTCCCGAGCGAAGCTCGACGGGGAAGTGGACGGGCTCGAGCTGGGTCCCCCCGCAGAAGAGAACCGCCCGCTCGACGAGGTTCGAGAGTTCCCGGATGTTTCCCGGAAAAGCATAGTCGCGAAGGAGGCGCTGGGCTGCGGGAGAGATCCTGAGGATCTTCTTCCGGAAGGTCTGGGCCGACTGGTGGAGAAAGCGCTCGGCCAGAGGGACGATGTCCTCTCGCCGCTCCCGGAGCGGGGGAATGGAAAGCGTCACGACATTGAGCCGATAAAAGAGGTCTTCCCGGAACCGGCCTTCCCGCACCGCGATTCTGAGATCCCGATGGGTGGCCGCCATGAAGCGGACATTGACCGGAAAGGGGGCCCCGCCCCCGACCCGGCGGATCGTCCGCTCCTCGATCACCCGGAGAAGCTTGGCCTGGAGAGGCAGGGGGAGGTCTCCGATCTCGTCGAGAAGGACCGTTCCTCCCTCCGCCAGCTCCACAAGGCCGATCCGTCGTCCCGAGGCCCCGGTGAAGGATCCCTTTTCGTAGCCGAAGAGCTCGCTTTCGAAGAGATCGGCAGGAATAGCCGGACAGTCCACCTCGATGAAGGGCCGGTCCCCGGAGGGCCCGTTGTAATGGAGAACCTTGGCCACGTACTCCTTGCCACTCCCGGTCTCCCCTTGCAGGAGGACCGTCACCCGGTCGTTGGGGGCCAGTCCCGCCACCTGGTCCCGGAGATCGGCCCCCGCAGGACTTTCGGCCACCATCCGCTCGAGGGCGTAGCGGCCAGACTCCCGGCCGGTCCAGTAGCGGGCCTCCCGGGAGAGAGACAAAAAGCGCGCGGCATTCGAAAGGGAGAGGAAGAGCTCGTCCATGTCGATGTTCTTGGTCACGAAGTCGAAGGCGCCCAGCCGCATCGCCTCCACCGCATCCTTGACGGTGCCCCGGGCGGTGAGGAGGATCACCGGGATCTCGAGGTCGGCCGCCCGGACCTCCTTGAGGAGATCGAGCCCCGAGAGGCCCGGCATGACCATGTCCAGAACGAGAATGTCGGGAGGGGCGGTCCTGAGGAGCGCCAGCCCTTCCTCTCCGCTTCTGGCGGTCTGGACGACATAGCCCCGCTCGGAAAGCCTGAGCGCAAAGGCCTCCCGGATGAGCGGCTCGTCTTCCACCAGCAAAATGGTCGAAATCATGCTCCCTCCTGTCTCAGGGGAATCCAGACCGTGGCCCGGACCCCGCCCCCTTCCGGACTTTCGATCGAAAGCGTCCCCCGGTGGCGGTCCACGATATCCCGGCAAATGGTGAGTCCCAGCCCCACCCCCTTGGCCTTGCCGTGGGTGAAGAAGGGCTCGTTAAGCCTTTTTAGAAGGGCCTCGGGGATCCCCGGCCCCGTATCGGCGAGCCGGACGCCCACCCCTTCGTCCTCCGGACGGTTCTCCCGGAAGAGAGTGATGGCGAGGGTCCCCCCTCCTTCGGACATGGCGTCCAGGGCGTTCATCGCCAGGTTCAGGAAGACCTGCTGAAGGGGACCCCGGGCCCCTTCGACCGCCGGGATCTCTCCTTCGACCGTGAGGGTCACCTGAACCTTGCGCTTTCTGAAGGCCTCCGAAAGAAGCGACTGGGTGTCCCGGACGAGCTCCTCTAAGGCGATCGGCTGGAACTCGAAGCTTCGGGGTCGGAACTGGGAAAGGTGGGACCCCAGAAGCTCGTCGATCCGGCGCGCCTCGCTTGCGATGAGCGCCACCTGGCGCCGGAGGGAGTCGGGAAGGTCCCGGGCCTGGCCCATGTGGTCGGCCAGGCTCCCGATGCCGATCAGGGGATTTCTGACTTCATGGAGAAGACCTCCCGCCAGCTGTCCGACAAGGCGGATCTGCTCCGTCTGCCTGAGCGCCTCGAGGAGTCTTTCCCGCTCCGAGAGATCGGTCAGGATCGCCAGAAAGTATCGGATGGTGTTGTCGGGGTCCATCACGGGGCTGATGTTCTCCCAGACCAGAAACTCGCTCCTGTCCTTGCGGCGGTTGATGAACCGCCCGGTATAGGGCTTTCCCGAGAGAAGGGTCTGCCAGAGGAGATCGTAGAACTCCGGGGGCTGCCGGCCGGAAGAAAGGAGGCGAGGGGTCCGGCCGGTGGCCTCCCGGCGACTCCACCCCGACATCCGCTCCATGGCCGGGTTCCACTCGAGGATCACCCCCCGGGTGTCGGTCAGGATCACGCCGTCCTGGAGCTGGGCAAAGAGCCGCTTGTAGAGGGACAGCTGGGTCTCCTCCCGCTTCCAGCGCTCGAGCAGGGTCGCGATGGTGTTCGCCACCGTCTCGAGGAACCCGATCTCGCTCTTGTCGAAGCGGCGCACCGAGACCGTGTGGGCGCTCATGGCTCCCAGGACCTGGTCGTGGAACATCATCGGGACGCTGACCCCCGAGCGGACCTTGTGCTCGGAAAGAAGAACCGAGGGGGAAAAACGGGTCTCGGTCAGGAGATCATAAACGACCACCGGCTTTTTCTGTCGGATGGCAAAACCCGCCTGGGAATGGATTCCCCCCTCCTGGACATAGCTACCCACAAGCCCCGGCCGCCACCCGACCCCCGCGAGAAGATGGAGAAGGGGATCGGAATCCCCCGGGATCAGGATCTTGCAGAACTCCACGTCCAGGGCCCGGGCTGTCTCGCGAGCGGCCACGGTGGCGATTTCGGAGAGCTCGACCCCTTTGACCGCCAGATGGGCGATCTTTCCCAGGACCTCCTGGTATCGGCCGAAGGCCAGGGTCTCCCGGGACAGGACCTCGAGGTCGGTCATGTCCTGGACATGTATGAGGATCTTTCCCTCCTCCCCCGGCTCCGGGGGAAGAAAGGTCGTCTGGCAGTCGACGATCCGCGCCTGCCCTTCGCGGGTCACCGCCGCAAACTTTCTCCGGAGCTCCGGCGACCCGGAGGTGGTCTCCCGGGCCTGGGAAAGAAGAAGTCCCTCGAGAGGACGGGGCTCTCCCTCCGGGTCGGCGACCGACAGCTCCTCCAGGATCCGGGCGCAGCCCGGGGTCCGGAAGAGAAGGCGCCCCCGGAGATCGACCAGGCAGAAGCCTCCGGGGCCGTCCTCGACCGGACCCCGGGCGAGGATCCTCTCCAGGGGGATCGTAAAGGACAGCGTTCCGGGGAAGTCGCGTTTCATTTCGGCCATGTCAGACCCATTTTCTCCGGAGGGGAAGGCGGAAGATCCCTCTCCCCCAGGCCACAGCTCACCCATTGTCCCTCTCGCGTCCGGCGCTCCGGGGGCTCTCCCGGGACCAGGCGGAAGAGAGGCATCCATCCCCCCTCCATCAGGTTCCGAAGGAGGGCATGGCGTCCGACGATGCGATCGATCGGATCCCGGGGGGCCTCGACCAGGACCTGGAGCCGCAGGGGCTCATGGACGAATCGCCTCCCGTCGTGAAGGGACTGGAGGGCCAGGCCGGTCCGAAGATCTCCGCCGTTCCCCTCGAGGACCCCGATGGCCCCACCCACCACATTGTGGAGGACCTTGTTGCCGCTCCCGAACCGCCGGTTGTCCACCACCGATCCATAATACTGCATGTTGATCCAGTGTCCCACGATCAGCGGGGCCGTCAGGATCAGTTCAAGGGTCTCAAAATCCGGATCCTTTTGCCAGTCGTAGTCGTGAAGGAAGGCCCGGCCCGAAAGATCCCTTCCGGCCGTCCGGCGCCTCGGGGCGACAATGAAGGACGCGTTGTTCGCAAGGCCCCATTCGGGACGGACCTCGGACCAGTCCCGCCCCCGGCGCGAAACCTCCCTCTCCAGACCATCCCGCTCCAGAGAGCGGCCTCCGAAGAGGACGGCCCGTTCCGCGCGGGCAAACGCCCCCGCCCGCACGAAATCTTCACGGAGCCGGGCAATCTCGTCCTGCCGGCTTTCCGGAAGGCGATCCTCCCCGAAAAGAGTGACGGAATCGGTGGTGGTGTCGTGAAGGGCCGGCAGGAAGAAGGTCTCCTCCGGGATCGTGAGGCCGGCCTCACGAAGGCCCTGCCGGGTCCCGGGATCGTTCAGGAGGGCGGCGGCGATCCGGGCGCTGGCCTCCCCGCTCTGTCCGGCGCAGGCTCCGCAGTCCAGGGCACTGGCCTGGGGATTGTTGGCCGTGGTCGACCCGTGTCCTACCAGAAGAACGATCCGCGGAAACCGGCCCACGAGGCCCATGTTCCGGAGAATGGCGGCCGCCACCCGGGGACGCTCCGCGGGAGGAATCCCCGTCTCCCCCGGAATGCCGTCGAGGTCCGGGACGAGGGACTTGCGCTCGTCTTCCCTGAGCCCCCGGTGACGGGGTGGGGGGGCGACGGCTCCGATCCCCAGGACGTTGGCCAGGAGCTTTCCGGCAGAGAGAATCCCCGCCGATTCGACGAAGGCGAAGGCGGAGGAGGCCGACGTCTTGAAAATCTTCCAGGCCTTCCCGGTGCCGAGCCGGATCTCCCGGCGGGACTCCAGGCGCCCGGCCTCATCTCGGGCTCCCGAAGCCGGTCGCTCCTCGATCTGGTAGGCAGGAGAGAAAAGGACGGGAAGATGGGCGCGGGCTCCGGCGGTTCCGATGGAGCGGACGGCGGCCGGGATCCCGAAGAACCCCGCGAAGCCGGCGGTCTCGACCCCCGGTGCGACCCGCTCCAGGGCGCGGCGGAAGACCTCGGAACGCACGTCGATACAAAAGACCGCCAGCGCCCGGGGAGCGGCCGGGGCGCCGGTCTCGGGGGGGAGAGGGGCCTCCCCCCCGAGGCGGGCGAAGAGGGACTTCCGATAGCCGATCTCGAAGGCCGTCTGAAGGACCTGGTCGATCTCGCGCTCAAAGGCCTCCTCAGCCTTTTCGGATCCCTGTCCTTCCAGCCATTTTGCCAGCCGCCTCTCACGGAGACGGGCGAGTGTCTCCTCGGGCGCGGTCCGGAACAGGATCCGCTCCCAGGCCATCCGGATGGCCAGAAGATCGACCATGGCCGTGTCCTTCGTGCCCGAAAGCTCCGCCTGCCAGAGCCGGTAGCGGGCCCAGGCGGCCCAGCCACCCACGGAGAGAAGGGCGGCATGGAGCCGGTCTTCCGTAAGCTCCCCGGGAAGGGGGATCTCCTCCATGACACTGGCGATCGCCTTCTCCGGCTCCTCCGGAAGTCCGTCGACAATGGCGGGGACCCCTCGAAGGCCGCTCAAGCGAGGGGTACGGTCGATCCGCGCTTGGAATTTCCAGGCCGAGAAGAGAGACTGGCCTTTCCAGGGATTCTTCCAGAGGGCCTGGCCCATGTCGAACCAGGAGGCCAGGACCGGACTGATGCGGTCCACCACAAAGTCTTCCCAGGCACGGCCCTCGATCTCGCCTCTCAGGGGGCCGACCAGCAAGGGGGCGGGGCGGACGGGCGGGGCCTCCCGCCCGATCGCGCCGAGAAGGGTTTCGATCTTCAGGGAACTTCCGCATTCCCGGAGGGCCATGGTCAGGTCCTGCGCTGTGATCCGTCCCGTCCGGATCTGTTCGCGAAAGTAGGAACGGGGCATGAAGAGCCCCGTTCCGGCAACCCGTGCGAGGGTGCGGTGGGCCTCCTCCCAGGGCTTGTCCACGAGTCCGAAATAGGGGCTTACGGCCACAAAATGCTTGAGGGGCCAGAGAGGGGCGATGCGGCGGCAGGCCCGGTCGATGCTCTCCGAAAGGGGACGGGACATGGGAGAGGGTGTCATGGAAGGACCTCCCGGGAATTGTGGGCGTGTCTGCCGGCGGATAGGCGATCCTGTCCGCGGGACCTGTCCGGAGCGGTTCCCCCGGTCGCCCGGGGCGCGACGATCCGGTCCAGAAGACAATCGCTGTACAAGCCCGATCCGATGTGGACATAGAGGCTCTTCCAGAAGGGCCGGTCTCCGGAGTGGGGAAGGATCTCTTCGACCCAGAGAAGACCGATGAAGACGGTCGCCACCAGGAAAAGCATCCCTGTCTGGAGGGGAGTTGGCGGAAGCGGGGAGGAGGGAAGCACCCGCCCCAGGACAAGCTCGAAGAGGCGGTGGAGACCGAAGGTGGCCAGGGAGACGGCCGCCACGAGGCCGGCCGTCGGGAGAAGCAAGGGGAGGCCCGCCTCTCCCCGGGCCGAAAGTCCGGAGAGAAGGAGCCGGGCCAGGGCCACGGAAAGAACCATCCCCAAAAGGAGCAGCGCGGGATTTTTGACCAGGTCGACTCCGAAGAGCCCCCCGGAAAGAAGCGTCAGGACGATTCCTGTTCCCAGGGCCAGAAACATCCGTCCCGGGGTGCTCCCCGTCCGGGGCGAGAGGGTGAGCTCCGGGCCCCGGTAGGGCTCGACCACGGATCCCGACGAAAGAAAGGCGTGAGCCTTGTAAAGGGAATGGGCGATGATATGCATGACCGCGACGCTATAGAGACCCAGGCCGCATTCCAGGAGCATGAACCCCATCTGGGCGCTGGTCGACCAGGCGAGCGATCCCTTGATGTCGCTTGCGATCATCATGGCCAGGGCGGCCACCACGATGGTCGCCAGGGCATTGGCAATGAGCAGGTCCCGCCATCCCGTCGCCAGGGACACCAAGGGAGCCATCCTCAGGAAGAGGAAGGTCCCGGAGTAGATGAGCCCGGCGTGCATGAGGGCCGAGACCGGCGTGGGCGCCTCCATCACCTGGATGAGCCATCCCTGCAGGGGGAACTGGGCACTTTTCAGGACCACCGCCAGAATGAGCAGGCCGGCGGCCAGCCCCAGGGGAGAGGGGAGGGAGGTGAGGCCGGACAGGGCGGAGCCAAGCCCCGAGAACCGATCGGTATGCAGAGTCCGCGCCACCAGGACAAAGGCCAGGAGAAGGGCCGCGTCGGCGATCCGATGGAGGAAGAATTTCTTTCTGGCGGCCAGGCGGGCCTTCGGACGGTCGGGATAAAAGAGGAGCAGCCGGTGGAGACAGAGTCCTTTGGCGACCCAGGAGAGGAGGAAGGCCCAGAGGTTGTCCACCACGACCATGGTGAAGAAGAACCCGAGCGTCAGACTCATGAAGCGCATGAAATGGCCCTCTCCCCGCTCTCCGTCCAGGTAGCGCACCGAAAACCGGGCCACGGCGAATCCCACGAAGGCCACCAGGAGGGCCATCGCGAGGCTCAGGGGATTGACGCCCACCCGGATCTCGAAGGCCCCGAGTCCCCAGGGGAGGGGAAGCGAAAGCCAGGGATGGGAGCGGACAAGACCCAGGGCATAGGTGGCAATGGCCAGGAGGGAGGCGACCAGGGCGAAGCCGGCGGAGGCCGTCGTGGCCCTTTTCATGAGGCGGGGATGACGGTCCGCCACGCCCAGCCCGGAGAGAATCCCCGTGGCGAGCAAGGGCCAGGGAAGAACCAGAAGAAATGCCGAGGCGGCCGAAACGAAAGGGAAAGAGGACATGTCGGTCTCCTTTGGAACGTGTCGCCCCCTCCGGAAGGATCCGGACAGACGAAAGGACCTCGAGGGGATCCGATTGCATTAGCAATCGAAATGCCATTTTCCAAAGTTTTTCATTGGCCATAAGTTAAAAAAATCAAATGCCAGTGGCACTCCCGTCGGACCAGGAGAATCCTGTCGAAATGTGCGATATCGCACTTTCTGGTGCGGGACGATTGGAAAAGATAAGGAAAGAAACCGTCGATCAAATTTTAAACAGACAGATCTTGACAAAATAACGAAACAACGATAATCATGAGAGAATTTTGGGAAAAAGCCTCTCTCCCGGAGGTGGAACCGCTAAGGACAGAGTCGGGATCGCTTCCGCCAAAAGGCGAGCGCCCGAAAGACCTTCATCAGTCGCGGAAAGAGCCCTCTGTATTTTTTCACGGGGTGATTCATGATCACTTGTTTTCAGGAGACCGGGGCCACTTCGACAAAACGCTCAAACGCGACGGAACGATGATCTCATCCTGCAGCCTCTGCGACCGTTTCGCCGATGCTTCCAATCCTCTGATCGTCTTTAAGTCCCAAAAGGTCGCTCTCTACCACATGCCCGGGATCGACTTGCCGGGATACCTAGTCATCTCTCCCTTCCGGCATGTCGAAGACGCAGGGGTCCTCGAGGATTCTGAACGGGAGGAAATGGCACGACTCCAATCCCGGGCCGTTCAAACGATCCTCGGCCTGCCCGGGGTCAGGAAGGTCTACATCCTGAGCTTTGGAGAGGCCGTCCCTCACCTCCATCTTCACCTTTTTCCGCGAACCGATGCCATGCTGGCCGGTCCCGGTTGCCTCTCCGACGGGATTCCGGACGGTCCGAAGATCTTCGACTTCTGGAGAAAGAGGCTGGCCGGTCCCGACATCCCCGACACGGTCCAGTCCCTCATCCCGCGCCTCAGAGAGATCTTCAGATGAATTCCGCCCCCCGGAGTCCGTGGGTAAACAGGAGAGGTTATCGAAATCCGGACTTGAATTCCTTATTTATCGCATGCACTACAAGACGGTGATTATGAATGGGACGAACTCAAATATATTGCTCCCCGAAAACTGGACAGTGTGATAAGAAAGTGGCCATTGAAGCGATCAAGGGAACGGTTGGGACAGAAAGTCATTCTTGAGCCGGTGGCTTAGCGGATTTTTCACTCCGCTTATTCCCATTTTCTAACCAGATTTGGAGAATAGGATCGCGTTGGAAGCAGAACGGTCCCGTAGTGGCGGCAAAAATCCCGGTTGATCGGGTGCAGCTCCGGGTCGTACCAATCGGCTTTCTTGACGGCCGACGACGTGTTGTCCGGAACCAGGGTTTCAGGGACGCCCCCAAAGGCATAAAACGAGTTTTCCAGAATGCGGATGAATGCCTGGGTCGATTCTTTCAGGACGGCTTCGCTATACCCTTTCCGGGAGTGGCTCAGGACAATACGGAGAACATGAGCCTTGCGCAGTTTTCCATCCTCTTTGAGCCACCATCCCTGTCCGTAGTCCACCTGCCCTTCTGTCCCAGGCTCGACCTCCATGCGGCGAAAGGGAAGGGGAGTCTTTTCGCGGATCGATCGCACATAGCGCTTGACGGAGCTGTAGGATCCGGAAAATTCATGATCGGCAACGATGTCTTGATAGATTCGCTGTGCATTCGGCTTCTGTTCGATCTTTTTCTTGATGATCTCGTCAAAGAACACGCAGTGGCTTTGCCGTCCGGATTTCAGATTTCGGGAGGAAGGCCCGGGGGTCGGAATGGCCGGGTTTGACGGAGACTGTTGAAGCCTGGCGTAGCGGCTGACTGTTTCTCGATTGACCCCAAGTTCACGGGCAATGCGGCGATGGGACCACCCCAACGCCAGCAACCCTGAGATCGCGTCTCCTTGTGCCATTTTGAGTGCATTTACCATAAGCACCTCCATGTTGGTGGAGGTTGTATGGTCATTCATTTCTCAAAGTGGCTGGTTTTGACCGACTGCTAACACAAAGATGAGTCGGACCGAGATGCGCATACCGGAGAATCGTTGTCATGGGATTGGTATCCCATGAGAGTGGCAATCATCGCCGGAATATGCCCATGAAGACCGATCTGTTCTAAAAAAACCCACCGTTCAAAATGGTCAAGAGAGATTTCTGAACAAAGGGCCCTTGTCCGTCAAACCTGCATAAATCCTGGCCATGTCCGTAGCAGACGGAGCGCATACGGACAGTGTCCAAGGGGTCAAAAAGAATTTCGATCGGCTATCTGATTCCCGGAAAATTTCCGTTTTCATCTGAAATCACCACTTCAACGCGACGGTTTTCCTGGCGGCCTTCGGCAGTCTTGTTCGATGCCACCGGATAATCTTTCCCGAAGCCTTTTGTGACAATTCTTTGCGGATTGATTCCATCTTTAATCAGGGCATCCCGAACAGCGTCCGCCCGTCTTTTTGAAAGCTTCTTGTTGTATTCGGGGCTTCCGGTGCTGTCGGTATAGCCTTCGATCATGACATTACGCTTGGGATCGCTTTGCATGAAACGGGCAAGCCGGTTGACATTCTTGATTCCTCCCGATTTAAGGGAAGCCCTGTTTAAGTCAAACAGGACGCTTCCAAGCGTCAGGACCAGTCCCCGATCCGTTTTCTTGGCCTTGAGATTTGCAAGCTGCTCGCGGAGCCTTGCAATCCTGTTCTGTTTGGCTTCAAGCATATACTTGTCCCGCTCGGCTCCGGCTTTTTTGATCTTCGCCTGAATGGAATCGGTTTCTGCTTTCTGTTTCGCAATCTCAACACGCAGTCGAGCCAAATAGGCGTAATGGTCGACTTCGGATTCCGGCGCTCCTTTTTTCAGGAGTTCGTCCGCCCGATTGAGGGAAGACGAGGCTTTTTGCATCTGCTCCGGGGCCGATTGCATGATGACAGGGTCAGTGCTGGCAGCATCGTACGCCGAATGGGCCTCATCTACATTCGAGTTGTGCGGTGGAACACTCGCGCAAGCAGAGAAAAGCGTGCCGGCAAAAACAAAAAGAGCTACCTGACTTATGCGGGAAATTCTTTTCATATCGAAGCCTCCGTTGGATGGAAGTTCTGAATCTCTCTGGCAGATATCTACTGCATGCCGCTTCCCTGGTTATTTATTTCATGTTTCAACGAATGCATGCTTTGCATCAGCTGGGTTTCCGCCTCTTTTGTTTTCGCTTTCAGAGTCTTGGCAAGGGCAAGCTGGGCATCCACCTTGGCTTCATCGGCCAAATAGCGGGCCTCCTTGTAATCGCCTTCCTTCATTTCTTTTTCTGCTTTCTTGAGTTTGTCCTGAGCCATTGTCAGATCGAAAGCCGCATAGTTCCGGGTTCCTGCTCTGTCCGCCTGATCCACGGCTGTTTTTGCCTCGGACAGGGCGATAACAGGCTTCGGGCCTGAACTTGAGCAACTGCTAAGCGCAATGGCGGCACAAAGTGCAATGGTTGCGGATGCGACACGTAGAGCATTGGTCGGAAAATCCATCTCTTACCTCCTTATGTGGTTATCATTGAGCATCAAATGCCCCCTGCCCAATGCCTGAGTCAGAATCCGATTCCCTGGTCCACAAACATGAAAATAGAAAAAGAAAATCTAATACTATAAATTTTAGCCTATAATTAAGCGGGTGGCTTTGTCAATACAAAAATCTCTCCCTGATTCCGAAATAGGAGCAAATAAAATAAATAACCAATCTTTGTTATTGGATTTTATGAGAGATACAATCTCACCTGTCAGGAGAAAACCACAACAGAGTCGGAGGGTCACAGGATCATGGTACGAAACGGACAGATGGGCATCAAGCTGGAACGGACCGATGAACCCCTGACCGGCCAGTGAAGTGGGTGGTCGGTTCCAACATCCCCGACACGGTCCAATCCCTCATCCCGTGCCTCAGAGAGATCTTCACGAATTCCGCCCCGGAGTGCGTAGGTAAACGGGAGAGGTTGTCGGAATCCGGACTTGAATTCCTTATTTATTGTATGCACTATAAATAGTGAATGATGAATGGGACGAACTCAAACGACAGGCCAACAATGCCAAGCACGGAGACGATTTTTCCCTTGCGGAAGAATTCGATTGGGACACGGCGCAGATCGAGAGAGATTCCCGATTCGAGTATGGAGAAACCCGTTCCAATGCCTTTGGACGCATCGAAGACCGATTGTTTGTTCTTGTCTTCACCCAGCGAAACAACAACACAGTCCGATTGATCGGTCTTCGAAAAGTCAACAAGAGAGAGATTTTAAAATGGAAAAGCGAAAACCAGACCACATTAGCCAAGAAGACCGGGAGGCCGGGGATATCCCTGAACTGACCGAAGAGGATTTCTCCCGGATGAATCCCGCCCCCGAAGTCGTGCCGGAGATCGTCGAAGCATACCGGCGCTCCCGAGGTCGTCCTCCGAAAACAGTGACGAAAATCCCCATCACGCTTCGACTGGATGCGGATATCGTTGAATCATTCCGTCGGACTGGCCGGGGATGGCAGACACGCATGAACGATGCTTTGAGAGATTGGCTCCTAAGTCATCCCACCGCGCAGAAAAAAATTTCAGCGGATTGATTACCGTGCCCGCCTCCTTGACGGTGAGTGTGATCGCCTTAATGAACCCCTTCCCGGTATTCGAGTCCGGAGGCTCTCATGCCCGCATCGTGGAGGTGGTTACGGATGGTCTCCCTCCAAACCCTCCTCAAGACAATAATCTCTTTTAAAAATGGTCTTTTACAAATTCATCTTTTTTAGCGCAGGATACCCCTTCTTATTAGGCGTTTCTTGCCAAGAGGGGGGAAGAATGCGCTCTCCTTAATCTATCAAAGGTTGATATTAGGCTTGTTTTTAAACTAAAATAGTTTCCATGAAGATCGCATTGAAGGTCAAACTGATGACGACGGACGAACAGGCCAGGATCCTTCTTGAAACGATGGAATCGTTCAACAAGGCGTGCGACTGGATCTCCGAGAGGGCGTTCGAGGCCAAGGTCTTCAATGCCTACGATCTCCATTACCTTCTGTACAAGGAAGGTCGGGACGTTTTTCCGTCTCTTCCCTCCCAGTCGATGATCCGGGCGATCGCCAAGGTCTCCGACAGCGACAAGCTCGACAGGAAAAAGCGCCATTTTTTCCGTGACCGTTCGGCGATGGAATACGACAAGCGGACGCTTTCGTTCAAGGATCTCTCCCAGGCCTCTCTCGCCACGGTTCGGGGACGGATCAAGGTTCCTCTCGTGTTCGGACATTACGCCCCGCTCGACAAAAACAAGATGCTCGGACAAGCCGATCTGACCTATTCCAAGGGGACATTCTTCCTGAATCTCGTGATCGACCTGCCGGACGATCCCCTGGCAGGGAAATCTTCTTTACCGACCTCCGGTCAGAGGGAGACGAGACAGCGCACCAGCCCCGCATAGTAGCAGCAGCGGCTGTCGTTGAGATCGTTGAAAAAGAGCCTTTCCTGGCCGTCTTCGAAAAGGACCAGCACGAAGCAGGCGCCCCCCGGCACCGAGGACTCCCGGGTCTCGAGGACACGTCCCGTTCCCCATTCCGGATAGTCCCGGTGGCGAACCCGCTCCTCGCGGCGGAGGTATCGCCGTACCCCGGACTCCATCACCGGTGGCTCGCGCGAGGATCGAAGGTCCGGGCCCGGGCCCGGTAGAAGGGGCTCTCAGGGCAGATTTTCAGGGCCGCCTCCAAGAAACGGCGGGAGTCGGGACGACCCAGACGATGGCGGGCGATCCCGATCCAGGAGAGGATCCGGGGATCCCCCGGACGGAGGGCGTTCGCCCGCTCGAACTCGACCAGGGCCTTCGACACCGACCCCCCCACGAACCAGGGTTTGAAATAGAGTTCGATCCCCTTTGCCAGACGGGCTTCGGGGTTTCGGGGGTCGAGAGCCAGGGCCCGGTCGTTTTGGGCCTGGGCCTTCTTCCCCCAGGGCATCCCCCCCGGGAACCCCCGGTACTGGACCATCAGAAGGTCCCGCTCTCCGGCCAGGGCGTGGAGAGTGGCGTCCCCGGGGCGGGCCGCCAACAGAGGCCCGATCTCCCGTCCGGCCCGGACCAGGGCCGCCTCCCCGACGCTCCGGCGACCGGGCATGTCCCGGACCGTGCGGGCCACCAGAAGGAGGGCACGAAGATCGGAGTCCGAGGGAGGGCCGCCGGTCGCGGCCGGAAGAGCGATCGAGGCGGGACCGGGACAGGACGACAAGGGGGCGGAGGCGAAGGAGAATCCCCAGACCGGAGATCCCGGGTACAGGAACAGGAGAAGTGCGAAAAAAAGACGGGACATCGCCGGCTCACGGCTTCTTTTCGGTCAGGATCTGGGGAAGGTAAGACTGGATCTGGGAGCGGTGGATCACATGCTCGAAGCCCGCCTTCTGGGCCTGGCGCTTGGACTCGAGATCGGTGTGGAAGGTGATGGCAATGAGCCTCGGATGGCTGCCGGTCGCCCCCGCCTCCACGATTTCGGAAAGAAATTCCTTGGCTTCCTTCATGTCGGCCACCACCGCCCGGATGGAAGGATCCCCCGAGACGGTGCTTATGACCTGGGCGGGCGAGGCCGAGCGGGAAGAGAAGCCGGCCTTCTGAACCGCCTGGGAGACCATCGTCCCGAGGAAAATGTCGCGTCCTATAAAGAGGACCGTTCCTTTCGTGCCACCTTTGTTCATTCTGTTTTTGCGCAGGATACCCCTTCTTAGGCGTTTCTTGCCAAGAGGGGGGAAGAATGCGCTCTCCTTTCTATCAGCGGTCTGAAGTTAACGCTTGAACTGCACCCCCCCACGACAACCGCTTTTCAGGTTTAGCGGTGGGTCGTTGATCACCTTGCCCTTCTTTTGCCGTGACGATCTCCGGATCCGGTCTTCGGCCTCATTCTTTGCATCTCGCGGCCCCGGAAAGCGGAACGCAGTCCCGGGGGTCCAGGTAGGTGACTCCTCCCATGTAGGGGACCAGCGCTTCCGGGATCCGGACTCCCCCCTCCTCCGTCTGGAAGTTCTCGAAGAGGGCGGCCAGAGTCCGTCCGACGGCCAGGCCCGATCCGTTCAGGGTGTGGAGGAGCTGGACCTTCCGGTCTTCCGAACGGCGGTAGCGGATCTGTCCCCGCCGGGCCTGGAAGTCGGCGAAGTTCGAGCAGGAGGAGATTTCCCGGTAGCGTCCCTGGGAAGGGAACCAGACCTCGATGTCGTAGGTCTTGGCCGAAGAAAATCCCAGGTCCCCCGTGCAGAGGGCGATCACCCGGTAGGGAAGACCCAGCCGCTCGAGGATCCCGGTCGCGTCTTCCACCAGGGTTTCGAGATGGTCCCAGGACCGCTCGGGGGAGGAAAACCAGACCAGCTCGACCTTGTCGAACTGGTGCTGGCGGATGAGGCCACGGGTGTCCTTCCCCGCCGCCCCCGCCTCCCGCCGGAAACAGGCGGTGTAGGCGCAGAACTTCAGGGGAAGGGCCGACTCCTCGACGATCTCCCCCCGCAGGGTGTTCGTGACGGGAACCTCCGCCGTGGGAATCAGGTAGAGATCGTCGGCCGCGACATAAAAAAGCTCCTCCCGAAACTTGGGGAGCTGGCCGGTGGTCCGCAGGCTCTCGGGAAGCACCAGGTAGGGGACCGCCAGCTCCCGGTAGGGGGCGGAGCCGTCCGGACGGGGGGCGATGTGGCAGTCCAGCATGAAGGAGACCAGGGCCCGCTCGAGCCGGGCTCCGGCCCCGGAAAGGAGGGAGAAGCGGGCTCCCGACATCCGGGCCGCCCGGTCGAAGTCGAGCACGCCCAGGCCGTCCCCGATCTCCCAGTGGGGACGGGGCGGAAAGGAGAAAACGCGCGGCTCTCCCCGACGGCAGATCTCGGGGTTGTCGTTTTCATCCTTTCCCAAAGGAACGCTCTCGTGGGGAAGGTTCGGAAGGGCCATCCACTGCTCCTCCCTTTCGGCCTCGAGGGTGCGTTTCCGCACCTCGGCCTCCCCGATCGCGGCATTCACGGACCGGACCAAGGCTTCGATCTCCTCCGTCGGCTCCTTCCGGCGCTTCTTCTGGCCGATTTCCGCGGAAAGAGTATTGCGCTTCTCCCGAAGCGCCTCCCATTCCCGGACCGCGCCGAACCATTCGGCGTCGAGGTCCAGGAGAGCCGTCATGTCCACGGTGAGGCCGCGGGATCGGAAGGCCCGCTCGGCTGCCTCGGGATCCTTCAGAATCCGGTTCCTGTCGAGCATCGTTCTCCTAATGAATTAGGTCCGGGACCGACCCGATCGGGGGGGGTCCGTGCCCCCGGCGTCCCCGGGGCTCCTCCCTCCATTCTAACCGCAACGGGACCCGATGGAAAGATTGGCTCCAAGGTTTTCCCGGCCTCTCGATTATTTCAGGATTTTGGAGCACAATCGGAATCAGATTCATTCTCGGTTTTCCCATCACGCCAAGGAGGCTTCCCATGACCACCACATGGATTCTCGTCGCCAACGCCACCTCCGCCCTTCTCTGGAAAAGCCGGGGGACCGGCCACGATCTCGAGCTCGAACGTCGCTTCGAACATCCCGAAGGACGGCTCAAAAACCTGGACTTGGCCAGCGACGCCGGAGGCCGGAACGCCACGCCGGATGGCCAGGGATCCCGGCCGGGAACCCAGTGGTCGACCTCCCCCCGGGAAGTGGAGTCCGAAAAATTCGCACGGGAACTCGTCCACGAACTCTCCGCCGGACTCTCCGCCCGGAAGTACGACCGCCTCCTTCTTGCCGCCTCCCCGGACTTCATGGGGAAGATCCGCGAATCTCTCGACAACCGGCTCCAGGAAAAAGTGGCGGCGACGGTCGTCCGCGACTACACGATCCTGACCGCCAGGGAACTCCGGGAGAAGCTCGCCTCCGTCCTCCTCGTCTGATGTCGGTCCTCTTCAGGAACCGGGAGGCGGCGGCCCGGGAACTCGCAGACTCCCTCTCCTCCTTCCGCTCCTCCCGTCCCCCCTCGTCTTGGCCATTCCCCGGGGGGCCGTCCCCATGGGGGAGATCCTGGCCCGGGAGCTCTCCGGGGACCTCGATATCGTCATGGTGCGAAAGATCGGCGCCCCGGGCGACCCTGAGTTCGCGATCGGGGCCGTCGACGAGAACGGGGATCTTCTTCTTTCTCCTTTCTCAGGAGGCGGAGCTTTTGGGAATCGGGCCGGAGGAGGCCGAAGAGGAACGCCAAAGGGGGAACTTTCAGTGATCCGGGAACGCCGGAGGCTCTGGGGAAAGGGACGGCCGGCCTCCCTCCTCGTCGCGCTTCCGGTCGCCCCCGGGAGGCGCTGGACCGGATCCGCTCCCTGGCCGACCGGATCGTCTGCCTCCGGATCCCGGAGGACTTCCGGGCCGTGAGCCAGTATTACGCCTCCTTTCCCCAGGTGGAAGACGACGAGGTCCGGCGGGTACTTGCCAGAAACTCCGGAGAGGAAAGGGCGTCCCCTCAGCCGCCGGGATGAAGGAGCACGGGAATCCGGCGGTTCCCGAAGGAGGAGAAGGTCTCGGGATCCCCGAAGTGGCCGGGGATGGGCGTGCGGCAGACGGAACAGCGGCCCTCCCGGTCGACGTCGTACCGGTCGATGCGGTAGCCGTCCCGAAGGATGAGGGGGGTCCGGCAGGAGGGGCAGAAGGTGGTCCCTCCCTCCCGGTCCCGCACATTTCCCGTATAGACGTACCGGAGGCCCCGGGAAAGGGCCAGGCGCCTCGCCATGGCTGTCGTCTCCGGAGGGGTCGGAGGGACGTCGATCATCTGGTAGTCGGGATGGAAGGCGGAAAAATGGAGCGGCACGTCGGGGCCCAACTCCCGGAAGATCCAGTCGGAGAGTGCGACGATCTCCGCCTCGGAATCGTTGTGTCCGGGGATCAGGAGGGTCGTGATCTCGAACCAGACCCGCGTCTCGCGGCGCAGGTAGAGAAGGGTCTCCAGAACCGGTTTCAGGTGACCTCCGGTCAGACGGAAGTAGAACTCCTCCGAGAAGGACTTGAGATCGACGTTGGCGGCGTCCATGCGGGCAAAGAATTCCCGGCGGGGAACCTCGTTGATGTAGCCCGCGGTGACGGCCACCGTCCGGATGCCCCGGTCCCGGCAGGCGTCGGCCACGTCCATGGCGTACTCCGCGAAGATGACCGGATCGTTGTAGGTGAAGGCGAGGCTCTGGGCTCCCCACGCCTCGGCCGTTTTGGCGAGTTCCTCCGGCATGGCCCGGTCCATCAGGGTGTCCATCTCCCGGGACTTGGACATGTCCCAGTTCTGGCAGAACTTGCAGGAGAGATTGCACCCGGCCGTCCCGAAGGAAAGGACGGAGGAGCCGGGGTAGAAATGGTTGAGCGGCTTCTTCTCGATGGGATCGAGGCAGAACCCGCTCGACCGGCCCCAGGTATCAAGGACCATCCGGTCCCCCTCCCGTTTCCGGACAAAACAGAGTCCCCGCTGCCCCTCGTGAAGCCGGCAGTCCCGGGGACAGAGATCGCAGGAAATCCTTCCGTCAGGCAACAGGTGCCACCATCGGGCGTCGTCGGGGCCGATCATCGGTCGTCCTCCTTCCACTTCCGGACGGTGTAGCGCCAGAACCGGAGTTCTTCCGACCAGAAGTTCGCGGGGAGTCCGGCCTTTTCCTTCAAGTGCCCGACGAAGATCTTCGGGTCGGGCAGCTGCTCCCAGACCTGGGGAAGAAAGGTCCCCCGGGCCCGGCCCAGGGACAGGACCAGGCCGTCCACTCCCGGCCGCAGGCGCGCGAAAAGGTCGGACTCCCCGAGGACCTCCAGCGGTTCGGGGGGAGAGAGAAGAGAGACCTCGAACCGGATCCGGTCGAGTTCTCCCCGCCCCACCGGAGGAAACCGGGGGTCGTGGAAGGCCGCCGCCACGGCGTTGGCCCGGAGATCCTCCAGGAGAGGGCGCCAGGCCTCGAGAGCCCCGATGCACCCCCGAAGCTGACCGTGCTTCGTCAGGGTGACGAAGGTCGCTCCCGGACGGAACAGGGAGGGGGGACCGTCGGGGCGGGAGAGGCGTCCATGGCCCAGCTTTTCCTCCACCGCTTCCCGGGCCAGATCCACGAGACGGGGGCCGTCGACGTCTTCTTCTTCCTCCTCAAGGGCCCGGGATCCCCCGCCGCCCGTCTCCTCGAAGAAGGCGAAGGATCCGTAGCCCACGACCTGATCGGGAGTCCCGGCGGTATCCCCGGAATTCCTGAGATCGACCTCGAAGGGGCGGAGATGCCATTTCCGGGCGGCCAGGAGAAGGCCGTTCACCGGAAAGGCCCCGCAGGCCTCCTCAGGAACGATCTCGGGATCGAGATCCAGGATGGCTCTGGCCGTTCGGGCATCGATCTCCCGGGCGAGGGAGCTTTTCAGGTAGTGGGAGAGATCCGAGCTTATGACAATGAGGGTTTCAGGCCCGCCCCGGACCGCCGCGAGAACCTCCTCCACCTCCTCGGGAGAGGCCTGTCCCACCACGATCGGCAGGAGGCTGAATTCTCCGAGAAGGACCTGAAGGAAGGGCAGCTGGACCTCAAGCGAGTGCTCGAGCCGGTGGGCCTCCCCGTTGACGGAGACCTGGGGCAGGCCGGCGACCCGTTTCATGAGGTCCCGGTCGACCGGGACCTCCCCCAGGGGGGTCCGGAAGGCCAGGGCCTCGGGAAGGGCCAGCCCCGTCAGGTAGACCCGGTGGGCCGGCCCCAGAAGGACCACACGGGAGACGATTCCCCGGGCGCCGGTCAGAAGGACATAGGCGCTGGCCGCGACCGGCCCCGAATAGACGTAACCGGCATGGGGGACGATCAGGGCCTTGGGGGGCAGTCCCGGCCGGACATGGACCTCCTTCCTCGCCTCCTCCAGGAGCGCCGTCACCGTCGTCCGAAGTTCCTCCCGTCCCCTCTCGTAAAAGGCTCCGGCCACCGCCGGAGGGCGAACGCTCTCCATAATTTCCTCCTTTCCTCTCCGACATCCTGGGACCTCCGGAGACTGCCCGGACTCCCCGTCCTTCATCCTGCCTTAAAAGGTATCACAGGAAAAAAAATAATCCAGGGAACCCGAAGACTTGGACTGGAAGATCCGAGGGAGAGCGGAACAAGGAAGGGGCGAAGGGCCTTTCCGGTCTGTGCCGCCTCCGGCATCTTTGGACGGACCCGGTCCCCGGGTTCGTTCCGGCGGGATCCTGCCCCCTCTCCTCCTGGAAGATCACAGCCTCCGGGCTCCGTCTCCCAAAAGGGACGGGGAAGAAAAATCCTTGACAGCCGCCTCCGGGAGGTCTAGGATAGCATCCCATCCTCAGACCACTACATATAGTATATTCCTTGTCGCTTTATACAAGATATGCAGGGGATGTGGGGATGCCTTTTGATTTTTTGGCCTTTTTTTTCCTCATAGACCGTTCCGTTTCACGATGAAGGAGATCCCCATGGAACCACGAATCGAGACCCCTCTCTCCGCCAATGCGATCAAGGTCCTGGAAAAGCGTTACCTCGGAAAGGACTCCGAGGGCCGGGTGACCGAGACCCCCGAGACCATGTTCCGCCGGGTGGCGAACGCCATCGCCGGCGTCAACGCCAACCCGTCCGAGCGCGAGTTCCTGGCGGAGGAGTACTACCGGTTCATCTCCTCCCTCGACTTTTTGCCGAATTCCCCCACCCTCATGAACGCGGGCCGGCCCCTGGGCCAGCTCTCCGCCTGCTTCGTCCTGCCGGTGGGGGATTCGATGCCGGAGATCTTCGACACCGTCAAGGCCACCGCCCTGATCCACCAGACCGGCGGCGGCACCGGCTTCTCCTTCTCCCGTCTCCGCCAGAAGGGGGCGATCGTCCGCTCCACCGGAGGACAGGCCTCCGGTCCCGTCTCCTTCATGACCGTCTTCAACGCCTCCACGGGGGCCGTCAGCCAGGGGGGATGCCTGCACCCCTCAACCCTCGTCTTCACGGACAGGGGTGTGTTGCGTCTCGATGAACTCGTCGATGCCGGGGGTCCCGAATGGCAGACGATTTCGGAATCGGTCATGACGGACATGGGATGGAACGCGGCCTACGAAGGTCATGTCCACGGTGTCTCGGAGACCCTTGAGGCTCGCTTCTCCAACGGAAGCCGCCTTGTCGGAACGCCGGAGCACAAGGTCCTGATCTCCGAAAACGGCCAGACCCTCTGGAAGGAATTCCGATCCTTGGCCAAGGGCGATCTCGTTCTCCTGAGTCTCGGGGCCCTTCCGTTTCCCAAGGATCCGGCAAATCTTCTTCCCCTCTCCTCCCTCAAACACGACTTTCCGGCTGTTCTGGACGAAAGCCTGGCCTTCTGGCTTGGATATCTTTATGGAGACGGATTTGTTTCGAAGACCGGAGGAAAAAAGGTCGGCTGGACCGTCGCCGACACAGCCCCGGAGCTGAAGACCGAGCTCGTCCGGTTGTCCGAATGTCTTTTCGGTCTCCATGTCTCCTCCCAGAAAAAGCCGAATGATGCCTCTGAAACCTTCGTCGTCCATTCTAAGGGGCTTCATGAATGGCTCAAGACCAACGGATTCGACAAGGGTCGGTCTCACGAGATCGAGCTTCCAACCGCGATCCGGAGGTCTCCGCTCCCGGTGGTTGCAGCCTTCATCCGGGGATACTTCGAGGCGGACGGTTCCCTCAACGATGGTCACCCCATCGTCACATCCACATCCCGTGGATTTCTGGAGACGATCCAGACCCTGCTCCTGGGGGCGGGAGTCTATTCCGTCCTCCGTCAAAAATCCCCCGCCAGCAACCGTTTCGGAAACCAGCCGGTTTTCACGCTCGAGATCCGGACCGCGGACTCCCTGCAGACCTTTAACCGGATCGTGGGCTGGAAACGGGGCATCCTGTCGGGCCGTATCAACGGCGATGCCGTCAATGAAAGGCATGGAATCGTTCCCGTCTCTCCCCAAACTTTTTTATCGACCCTCGAAACCGTCCGGGAAAGGTTCGGCCAAGGGGTGCACAGGGCCCTCTACCGGGCAGTCAGCCATTTCCTCTATCCCCCCTCGCCGGGTTTCCGGGGGGTCACACGCGGATCCCTGAACCGTATCTTCAAGGCCTTCGGCCCCATCCTGAAAGACACGGAGCTCGAAAATGCCTATGAAAATCAGCGGAATATGTGGCATGTCGAGGTGCTGGACATCGTGCCTGCCGGGCAGAACCTGACCCTCGACCTGTCTGTCCAAGATCGTCATGCCTATGTCGCCAACGGCATCGTCACCCATAACACGCGCCGAGGAGCGAACATGGGAATCCTTCGGGTGGACCATCCGGATGTGCTCGAGTTCGTGGACTGCAAGCTCGACCAGACCCAGATCACCAACTTCAACATCTCGGTGGCGATCACCGACGAGTTCATGTCGGCGGTGAAGGAGGACCGGGACTACAACCTCGTCGCCCCCCATAGCGGAGAAGTCGTCGCCTCCCTCTCCGCCCGGATGGTCTTCGACCGGATCGCGAAGAACGCCTGGGCCAACGGCGAGCCGGGTCTCTTCTTCATCGACACCGCCAACCGCTACAACCCCACCCCCTCCCGCTGGAGCTACGAGGCCACCAATCCGTGCGGGGAGCAGGTTCTGGGCCCCTACGAGTCCTGCAACCTGGGGTCGATCAACCTCGAGCGCCACACGAAGGTGGACAGCCGGGGCGAAACCGTCGTCGACTGGGAGAAGCTCGCCCGCTCCGTCTATCTGGGCGTCCGCTTCCTCGACAACGTGGTCGACGCCAACCGCTTCCCCATCAAGGAGCTCTCGGAGATCAACCAGGGGGCCCGGAGGATCGGCCTGGGGATCATGGGTTTCGCCCGGCTCCTGATGCTGCTCGGGATCCCCTACGACTCGGAGGAGGGGCTCGAGATGGCGGAGAAGGTCATGGCCTTCATCCGGGAGGAGGCGGAAAAGACCTCCCTCGATCTCGCCAAGGTCCACGGCCCCTTCCCCTATTTCGAGGGCATCGGCTCGCCCAAGCGGAACAGCCATCTTCTCACGATCGCCCCCACGGGAACGATCAGCATGATCGCCGACACCTCCTCCGGCTGCGAGCCGGAGTTCTCCATCATCTGGTACAAGAACGTCATGGACGGCACCCACCTTCCCTACACCCTCGAAATGTTCGAACGGGTGGCCCGGAAGGAGGGCTTCTGGTCGGAGGATCTCCCGGCCCGCATCGTCGAGAACCACGGCTCCTGCCGGGGTCTTGCCGAGGTTCCCGAGAAATGGCAGAAGGTCTTCGCCACCGCCCACGACATCGCCCCGGAGTGGCATGTCCGCATGCAGGCCGCCTTCCAGAAGTCCATCGACGCCGCCGTCTCCAAGACCATCAACATGCCGGAGACGGCCACCGTAGGCGATGTGGAGAACGCCTACATGCTGGCCTATTCGCTCGGCTGCAAGGGAATCACCGTCTATCGCGACGGCAGCCGCTCGAACCAGGTCCTGAACCTGGGAAGCCAGAAAAAGGGCGCCGGCGCCGCTCCCGGCTGGGGCCAGCGCCGCTCCCCCGGGGACATCAGCCGGGGCGTTCGGGTCAAGATTTCCGGAAAGTCCGGAAAGTCCTACGTCCATCTTTACTTCGACGAGGAGAAGCGGCCCATCGAGATCTTCGTCACTCCGGCCGCCGACCACCGGGAGCGGGAGTCGGCCATCCTCTTCGGACGCCTGGGGTCGCTGGCCCTCCAGTTCGGCGCTCCGGTCGAGGAGGTGGTGGGGCAGTTCATCAAGAGCCACGAGGAGGCCGGCAAGCTGGGCTCCGACCCCTACGCCATCGCCAAGGCGATCGGGACGATCCTCTCCCGGGAGGGACTGACCGGGGAGAACGGCATGGTGATCGAGGTGGCTTGTCCCTCCTGCGGGGGCCAGGTGGCCTTTCTCGAGGGCTGCCTCAAATGCATGGGATCGAAGAAGACGGGAGGGTCCTGCGGCTGGAGCCAGTGCTAGCCGGATCCTTCCGGAACTTGTCTGACGGACGGCGTCCGTTCCCGAGAGGGGACGGGCGCCTTTTTCATTCGGCGAAGACGGGGAGCATCCGCTCCCGGTAATGGGCGAGAAAAGCCGTCGCGACCGTAAAGTCCGGAGGAAGAGAGACCGTCCCCGCGGGATCGCCGACAATGCGGAGAGGCTGGACCGGAAGGGTCGCGGAGGTGAGGAAGAGTTCCCGGAAGGAAGCGGCCTCCGCGAAGAGAGGGGCCTCCTCACGGACCGGCCGTCCCTCCCGGCGCGCCCAGGCCAGGACCTCTCCCCTCAGGATCCCGGGCAGGATCCCGGCGGACAAGGGGGCGGTCAGAAGGACGCCGTCGGCGTCGACGGCGAAGACCGAGCTTGTCGTCCCCTCGAGGATCTCCCCGCGGCGTCCAAGAAGGAGCTGCTCGACCGATTCGGGTGAGCGCTTCATGGCCCGGATGGCCTTGACCCAGAGGAGGTTGCCGGTCTTGTGGCCGAAGCGGGGATCGGCGGCGGGGTCCCAGGGCAGGAGGAAGGTTTCGGCCATTCCCCCCTCCCGGAGGAGGGCCTCCGGCCGGGGAGGCCGGAAGAGGGGAAGGACGACCCGGACCGCCGCCGTCGAGGCGCCGTCGATCCCGGGGAGGGCCGCCCGACCGCGGGAGAGGGTGAGGCGGAGAGCCGAAGGGGGCTCGGGCTGGATCCGGATCGCCTCGAGGAGTTCGGCCAAAAGGCGCGCCTCCCCCGGCAGAGGCGGAAATCCGGAGACCCGGGCGCTCTCCGATATCCTCGCGTAATGCGCCTTCCAGAGGACCGGACGCCCGGCGTGCACCGCCAGGGTCGTGAAGAGGGTGTCTCCGTGCAGGAATCCCATGTCGGTGGCCGCGATCACCGGGTCCTCCATCCCCGCCGCCACCCCGTCGACCACCACATAGCCCCGGACCGTCACGACAGCACCTCCCCCATGGCTTTGGCCTTGAGCAGGATCTCCCCGTACTCCTCGTCCTCCCGGGAGTCGGCCACGAGACCGGCTCCCGCCCCGAAGACCAGACGCCCCCCCGCCCCCTCCCGCACCCCTTCGAGGCTCCGGATCAGGAGGGCCATGTCCATCTCCCCTTCCGCCGAAAGATACCCCAGGGTCCCGCAGTAGTAGTTCCGGGGGACTCCCTCGAGGGTTCCGATCTCCCGGCGCACCCGGATCCGGGGAGCCCCGGTCACCGATCCCCCCGGGAAGAGGGAGCGCAGCACCTCGCCCCGGGAGAGGCGCGGATCGATCCGTCCTCTCACCTCGGAGACAAGATGGCGCAGATGCGGATAGGATTCGATGGCCAAAAGGGCGGGAACCTCGACCGTCCCCGCCCGGCAGACTCGCCCGATGTCGTTTCTCAGAAGATCCACGGTCATGATGTGCTCGGCCAGGAGCTTTTTGTCCGTGAGCAGGGGATCGGTCCCACCGGGAGGGGGGGCGCCGGGGGCCGTGCCGGCGATGGGACGGGTCCGGACCCGGTCTTTCGAGAGCGCGAGGAGCTGCTCCGGGGAGTGGGAGAGAAGGAAGCGCTCCCGGAAGGCGAAAAATCCGCCGTAGCGGGAACGGGAACGGGCCCGAAGCCGGGCGTAGGCCGAGAGCGGATCGAATCCTTCCGGGAGGTCCGCCTCGAACCGGAGCGCGATGTTCACCTGGAAGTAATCCCCCCGTTCGAGTCCCGCCCGGATGGGCCGGAAGAGCCCGGAGAAGGCGTCCCGGGTATGGGAGGGACGGAGGGAGACAGGAGGCGGGGGGGACAGGTCGACGGGGGCGAGAAGGCTTTTGTCGAAGCCAGGGGGAAGAAAAAGACGGCCCGTAGGGGCATGGTAGGAGACCACTCCGGAACAGGAGAGCCGAAAGGCCGGAACCTGCGGACCGGAAAACGGGCCGCCGGATGGTTCCCAGATTTCGGCCATCTCGAAAGGAAGAAGAAGGGCGAGACCCCGGGAGAAGGGCGGCCGGTCCCCCCCGGAGGGCGGGGGAGTCGACTCCTCCCGTCCGGCAAAGGCCAGGGGATCGGAAAGGAGGGGGTCCTCCCCCCATCCTCCCGGTCCGTCGGCAAGCGGCTCTCCCGTCTCCCCGTACCACCGGAGGCCGCCTGGACCTTCCTCCAGAATCCGGGAGAAGTGGACGGGAACGTGGCTCCACCCCGTCTCCCTCTCCCGGTCGATGTGGAGAAGGGGGAGGGCGGGGTTTTTGCTGCGGAGGCGAAAGAGGAGGGCGGCGGGATCGAAGGAGGAGACGGAGAGGATCTCGAAAGGCATGGTCAGCGGACGTCCGGACAGATGGAAACCTCGTGGAGGGAAGGGGGGGGACCGTTCGGTCCCCTGTTTTTTTTCGGCCGGATTCATTATAATCCGCCCGTCAAGAGATATGTCACTGTCGCATCCTTCCGGTCCGGAAGGTCCGGGAGAGCCAACCCAGGGGGAGACCGATGATCTTCGGAAAGACGACAACCAGGGGACTGTTGCTCGGGGCGGTCCTTTCGCTCGGACTGGCCGGATGCTCGAGCTACAGCGTCCAGCGCGTGAGCGTCGACACCTCCGGCGGCGTCACCAGCCGCTGGACCGACACCGACGCCCGCCTCACCGCCAAGACCATGATCAGAAAGGCCCTCGACGCCCCCTGGCTCCGGCACTTCAAAGACAAGAACGGCCGGCGGCCGGTGGTGGAACTCGGACAGATCATCAACCGCTCCGACCAGCACATCAACACCCGTCTCTTCCTGAACCACTTCCAGGACGACCTGATCAATTCTGGGAAGGTCATCTTCGTCACCGCCTCCGAAGCCCACCGGCGCCAGGCGGCGGCCGAGCGGGAGTACCAGATGAAGCACGCCCGCTCCTCCACCGTCCACGGCCCCGGACAGCAGACGGGGGCCGACGTCCTGATCACCGGGTCGATCAACTCCTACACCGCCTCCCGGGGAGGAAAGACGGTCCGCTACTACGAGACCCACCTGAAGGCCATCGACCTCTCCACCAACGAGATCCTCTGGGGGAGCCAGTACCAGGTCAAGAAGATCGCCCATCAATCCTCCATGGGCTTTTAGCCCCCGGACCCCGACAGGGATGCCATCCTTGCCAGAACACGGCCGGACCCGGGACGAGCGGCCGCTGTCGCTCGTCTTCTCCCGGAGGGAACGCGCGTGAAGTCCGCCCGCGGGATTCTCCTGGCCGCCTTCTGCGCCGTTCTCGGGGCCTGCGCCCCCTCCTTCGTCCAGGACCGGGTTTTCTACAACGACCTGGCGACGGCCCCGGGAGGCGTGATCGGGGAGGGAAGGACTCCCGCGGCGGAAAGGGCCCTGGCCGAGATCGAGAAGGCCCGGAAAAAGAACCTTTACGGATCGAAGGACCAGCTCCTCCTGGGAATGGACCTCGGCATGGCGACCCATGTGGCCGCCCGCTACCGGGAGTCGGAAAAGACCTTCCGGGAGGCCAACCGCCTGGGAGAGGCCCTCTTCACCAAGTCCTTCACCGACATCCTCCTCGCCTACCAGCTGAACGACTACTCCCTCCCTTACAAGGGTCTGCCCTACGAGCGGGTCATGATCAATCTCGTCAACTCCCTGAACTACGCCGCCACCGGCGACTGGAACGGGGCCCTGGTCGAAACCCGGAAGATCCGGCGCAAGCTTCTGTCCTACAACCGGATGTATCCGAAGGCGGCGGGGGCGGCCCCCGGCCGGTACGCCCGGTACGAAGGGATGGCCCGCTCCCTTCTCGACCGCCACCACATCGCCTACAACCCCGCCCAGCTGAACCACTACACCGACGACGCCTTCGCCCGGTACCTTTCGGGGGTCTTCGAGGAGGCCCAGGTCGAAAGCGGCGCCGGAAGCTACCAGTCGGCCTACCTCTCCTACCTGAAGGCGGAGCGGACCTACGAAAAGTACGCCCTCCTCTACCACACGCCGGTTCCCTCCTTCCTCGAACCCGCCCTTCTCCGGACCGCCGAGGCGGCGGGACGCACAAACGAACTGGCCCGCTGGAAGAAGGTCTACGCCGGCCAGAGCTACATCCGCCCCGGGGACTACGCCCGGATGGGCCATGTTCTCTTCGTGGGCTACAACGGAAAGATCTTCCACCTGACCCAGGACCGTTTCATCTTTCCTCTGCCTCTGGCGAACACGATTTCGATGGTCTCCTTTGCCGTCCCGAAACCGGTGGGCGGAGGCACCGACGTCCGGGGCCACGAGATTGTCGTGACCTCCCCCGGACAGCCCGGCGTGCCCGTGGCCCGGGTTTCCTCGGAGCTCGGTGACGACCTCATGGCGATCGGAGCGACCAATTTCAAGGACCATCTCTCCCGGATCATCCTGCGGGAGGCGATCCGTTCGACCCTCAAGACGGTCGAGCAGATCACGGCCCAGGAGATCGCCCGGCAGGAGGGTTCCCTGGCGCAGATCCTCACGATGGTGGGGGGCGGGATCTTCGACGTGGCCTCCGACCAGGCGGACATCCGGAGCTGGAGACTCCTTCCGGCGACGATCGACGCCGCGATGGTGGATCTCCCTCCCGGAACCTACGATCTCACTGTGAGGACCCGGACGGATTTCGGGCCGGGAGGGACGATGACCGAACGGGTGACGGTGGGCCCCGGCCAGTATCTTCTCGTCCGGACCGTGAACCCGCCCCCGCCCTCGGGCCCGGGGAAGGACTGAGTCCTCCCGGGATCCCTTCACCCTTCACGCGACAGGGAGCGAAGAAGGACCCTGTTCTCGAGGAGCGAGGCCTCGACGTCGAACGCCATGAACCGGCCCGAAGAGGTCACGGGCCGACCGGCAACAGAGGGAGCCCCACACTTGGTCCCGAATGGCGCGACCCTGCCCTGGATGGGGATCGGGGAGGCCGCCGCGAATGTCGAATCGGGGGAGATGGCTGGCTTGGGACAGGCTCGAAAGCGTCGGGAAGAAGGGCGCGGGTGTGTGTTCGTTCGTGCGGGAACGGCCTTGCGAACTGTCCAAAGGACCGAAAGAACTCCCTTCCTGCCAGGATCCGACTCTTTCCGCGACCAACGATCCTGGCGGTCTCGGACGGCACACCGGCCAAGATCGGGCGAGGAAGACGGGTTGTCTTTTTCCCCCGGTCTGTTCTAGAATAATCTCTTGGACCCGTTCTTCAGGGTCTGTCCGCATCTCTCATGGTGAGTGTAGCTCAAGGGCAGAGCACTGGACTGTGGCTCCAGGGGTTGGGGGTTCGAAACCCCTCACTCACCCCACCTACTTTAGCCAAACATTAAAAATTCCTACAAGCCTGTTGCGAAAACAAAACGGGAACCTGTGAAAAACTCAGCGATCCTTTTTGTCTCCTTCAAGAGAGTCTTTCTCCCGATACAATGATCAACCCCCCACGGAGCACCCTATCGGGCATAATCTTCTCGACTCCTCTCGCCAACGCAGATCCTGATGGCAGGAAGACCGCAGAACGGACCGTCAGCCTGGCTACGGGCAAACCGGTAAAAAGATCCAGAAGGTTCTCCGGCCGGTGCCATCTGGCTCCGCGATAAGATCCGACGCCTCCATTTTTACCTTTTAGGTTGAAAAGAAGACTCTCGCGGTTGAGCCAACCGATGGCAAATCGGCGATCCGTCACCCGTACGATTTCTCCCGCTGCCCGATGTTCGTCATCGACAAAACACAGGGCGGCGACCGAAACCACAAGATCGAAGGTTCGATCGGGAAAAGGGAGCGCTCGAGCCTCTCCCCCGACCCAGTGAATCGCATCGGGACTTCGGTCACGGGCATAGGCGAGCCACTCAAGATTCGGATCGAGGCCGGTGACGTGGAGCCCGCTCCGAAAAAAACGGCGCGTGAACCATCCGGTCCCGCATCCCACGTCCAAGAGCGAATCGCCGGGTCGGGGTTCGAGAGATCGGGAAATCAGACGATATTCCGCTTCTCCGACCCATTGTCCTCTCGGAGTTTCATACCATCTGTCATAAGAAGCGGCATCCATCAGGAGGTCATCCGGTGACAGGCGTCGATCGGACGACCCCCGCAAGATCGATCTCCGCTGACATGAGTGAAGAGGCCGAGATTGATCCGGACTCCTCCAAGAGTCCGACCGAAGGCGCTGCTGAAAGATTTCTTCGATCGATTCCTGCCCATGGCTTTAAAGGATCGGGACCTTTCGAACCGGAGGTCTCCGGCTGTCTCACTCCAGATCCTTCCGCATCCCGAGATACTGCTCCCGGGTGATCTCCCCTCTGGCGTATCGGCGATCCAGTATTTCTTTCGGCGTTTCTCCGGGAGGCCCTTTCTTTTCATCGCTTTCGCGCATACCGCATCGAAAGCTCCCCATTCCTCTCGCAATAATGCCCAGGAAAAGAAGAAGTCCCCCCACAAAAAGAACGGGAAAGATCCACATCCAGACCATCCCTCCTCCCATATTGTTTACCCATGGCATCGGTCGCCCTCTTTTCCAAAGATTTTGACGTGTCTGGCCTGAAAAACCAGAGCTTATAAGACAAAACCCGTCGGTTCGTACGGATGGCTCATATTTTCGCATGACGCAGGCGCAAGGCGTTGCCGATCACCGAAACCGAACTGAAGCTCATTGCCGCGGCGGCGATGATCGGCGAAAGCAGCAGCCCGAAAATGGGGTACAACACACCGGCGGCAATGGGCACTCCCACGGCGTTGTAGATAAACGCAAAAAACAGGTTCTGGCGAATATTGCCCATGGTGATGCGACTCAGGCGCCGGGCGCGCACGATGCCCCGCAGATCCCCTTTCACGAGGGTGACACCGGCGCTTTCCATGGCGATATCGGTGCCGGTTCCCATGGCGATGCCCACATGGGCCTGAGCCAGCGCCGGTGCGTCGTTGATTCCGTCTCCGGCCATGGCCACCACACGGTTTTCGCTTTGAAGCTGTTTTATGATCCAGGCTTTCTGTTCGGGCAGAACCTCGGCCTCGAAACGGTCGATCCCCAAGCGCTTCGCCACGGCACTGGCCGTCGTGCGGCTGTCACCGGTCAGCATGACGATCGTGAGCCCTTCATGGTGCAGGTCTCGAATGGCTTCGGGCGTGGAGATCTTGACAGGATCGGCGACGCCGATCAGACCGGCGGCCTTGCCGTCAACGGCCAGAAACATGACCGTCTGTCCCTCCCCCCGCAGAGGATCCGCCTGTTTCTGCAGGTCGTCCGATGCGATGCCGAGACGCTCCATCAATTTGAGGTTGCCAAGCGCCACGGCGTGGCCATCGACTTCTCCGGCCACCCCTTCCCCTGTGACCGACTGAAAGTTTTCGGCCGGCAACAACGTTGTCCCTTTGGCCTCGGCGCCTCGCACGATGGCCTCGGCCAGCGGGTGTTCGCTGGCGCGCTCCAGACTCGCGGCCAGACTCAAAACCCCTTCCTCACGAAACCCCTGCGCCGCCTGCACCGCCACCAGTGTGGGTTTGCCTTCGGTCAGGGTCCCGGTCTTGTCGAGGACGAGAGTGTCGACTTTTTCCATGATTTCCAAAGCCTCCGCATTCCTGATCAGCACGCCCAAGGTGGCCCCCTTGCCGGTCCCGACCATGATCGACATGGGAGTCGCCAGGCCCAGAGCGCAGGGACAGGCGATGATCAGCACCGCCACGGCGTTGACGACGGCGTGCGCCAGACGAGGTTCCGGCCCCCACAAAAACCACGCAACAAAGGCGATCACCGCCACGCCCACCACGGCCGGGACGAAGTATCCGGAGACCATGTCCGCCAGTTTCTGGATCGGCGCGCGGGAGCGCTGGGCCTCGCCGACCATGCGGACAATCTGCGCCAGCAAGGTGTTCGTGCCCACCTTCTCGGCGCGCATCAGCAGGCTTCCGGTCCCGTTGATCGTGGCGCCGATCACCCGGTCTCCGCCCGTCTTGGGAACCGGAACGGACTCCCCGGTCATCATGGATTCGTCGACATTGCTCAGGCCTTCGAGCACGATCCCGTCAACCGGCACTTTCTCTCCCGGACGGATACGCAGGGTATCCCCGGGCTTGACCCGATCGAGGCGGATATCCTCTTCCGTTCCGTCCGGACGTACGGCACGCGCAGATTTGGGAGACAGCCCGAGCAGCAACCGGATGGCCGCATTGGTATTGCTCCTGGCTCTTTGTTCCAGCACCTGGCCCAGAAGGACCAGTGCGGTGATGACTGCCGCCGCCTCGAAGTAGACATCCACCGTTCCACCCGCCATCCGCATGTCGGGAGGGAATAGTCCCGGAAACAGCAAGGCGACCGCGCTGTAGGCCCAGGCGACCGAAATCCCCAGACCGATCAGGGTAAACATGTTCAGATTCCAGGTCACCACGGACTGGAAGCCACGCACAAAAAACGGCCAAGCTCCCCATAGCACGACTGGAGTCGCGAGAAGGCCCTCGATCCACTGAACGGCGTGCATGGAAAGCCCCCCAGGCAACCATCGAGGGGAGAGATCCGAAAGCATTGCCAGCAGGAATACAGGGGTCGCAAGCCCCGTGCTTACCCAGAAGCGCCGGCTCATGTCGATCAGTTCTTCATTCCTTTCCTCCCCCCCCGCGGTGCGGCGCTCCAGTGCCATGCCGCACTTGGGGCAGTTGCCGGGTTGATCCTGCACAATCTCCGGATGCATGGGACAGGTGTAGAAGATGCGGTCCAAAGGAACCGGTGCTTCCACCGGTTCCAGCGCCATGCCGCACTGGGGACAGGTCCCCGGCCCCTGCTGACGAACCTCCGGGTGCATGGGGCAAGAGAAGGTCGAGCCGATATCACCGATGTCGTCGTGACAACGGTCGGTTACCTCATCCTCGTGCGAATGATCGGCCGAGACTGCGCCAACCGGATAAACGCGTCCAGTGAGGCCGCCATCATGCCTGTCCCCAGTCCGGCCCGACGCCGGATTCATGTATCGTTCCGGCTCTTTCAGAAACTTGCCGAGACAGACATCGCTGCAAAACAGAAACTCGCCGCCCTCGTATGAATGCCGATACAAGCTGTCGCCCCTTGCCCCTTTGCCCCTTACCTTCATTCCGCAGACAGGATCCAAAGAATCCGATCCCTCCAATGAAGGGACCCTCTCCGGGTTTTGCATCTTTGTCTCCCGTGTTGCCTGACTTTGGGGTTTCGGCGATTTTTGTCTTTAGTTGCCGCTTTCGCCGAACCGGACACCTCTTGACTGTTTTTCCCCAAAAACACGTAGCCATGCGGGGATATCACGGCCTCTTGTTCCCCCGCCCGTTTCTCGGGGAAACGATCAATTCTTCTCCGGGATGAACGGACCTGTCTCCGATCCCCATTGCCCGGAAGGCGGGATCCCCTCCCTCCGGGCTTTCCCTCTTCCCGATCTATTTCCCGGCGCCCTTGTTCAAAGAAGGATGGCGAAGTTCCACTCCTTCCACCATCTGTTTCAGAACGGCAAGAACGTACCGGTGTTCCTCGATCATGGCTTGCATCATTTCCGCCATGCGACGGTGATGCAGGCTTCGGTATTTCGGGATCATTTTTTCCAGTCGATTGTCCATTTTCTCCATATTTTTGGACATCAGACCGAGGTTCTTCTTCATGAGATCAAGATTCTGGAGGACCAGTTTTTCCCGTTCCGCTCCTTCCTTTTTCCGGGCCAGATCCAGCTTGTGCTGGGCTTGCTCCATCCGTTGATCCATCAGGATTGTGTAAGGATTGGCGGCATTCGCGAGCGCCGGGGACAGCCCCAACAGAATAACAATAACAGCCACCAGTACAAGACGCATGTTCATGACGATTTCTCCTTCCGCAGAGACTGTTGGCCATCGGACAGGCCTCTCTTTCAGTCGTCGGACACGAAAGAGTCGATGTGCCTGTCTTTCTCCGGACCCGACCGGACATGTTTATCCTCCCCGGACCCGGTCAGCGTATTTCCTGATAGAATCGGCAATACCCCATGGGACTGATCGGACCGGCGACAACCGTGCATTCTCCCGCCATCATTCTTCCCATGCTCCCTGAGCCGTTCATGCCATTCATTCCCCCCATGCCCTGTCGCATGTTGTCCATCATGGACGACATCCCCTCGGGGGGGACGAAATACCGGCAATTCATGCACATCTTCCCATCCAGCGGACGGTCCTGGTAATGGGCGGTCTTTTTGTCGACCTTGCGGGGCGGGGGCGAGGGGGCGGGCCCGGCCTGAGCCTTCCCCTCCACGGCCAGAAGGCGGTAAAACACAATCGCCGCCGCCGTCACGATCATCTTTTTTAAAGCCTGCCTCCGGTCCATCATTTTTTCCTCCCTGTGCCCTTCTTCAATGTACCAGACGGATCTTCGTGATCGTGTAATGACCCTCCCTGTCCTTTGTCACCTCGAAGGCGACAGGATCTCCCTTCTTGAGAGGGGTCAGGAAAGATCGATGTTTTACGCTGAAGGTCATGGTCATGCCGCTCCAGCCGAACTCCTTGATCGGCCCGTGTTTGACGGTGACCGTCCCGGCCTTCGGATCAATGTTTTTTACGACTCCCCTGCCGTGACCGACCAAAGCCTGCGCGGCGGCATGTCCGCCCCTCCCGGACGTCATGCCCGGCATCCCGTTCATCTCCCCCGTGTCGTCCGCCACGGCCACCGTGCCGGCAAGGATCACTCCGAAGAACGTTCCCGTCACTGCTGTCATCCGTTTTGCCAGGCGATTCATGATTTTCCTCCTTTGAGAAGTTAGTACTGCGAATGAAGGGGACCCTCCCCTTCAGTTGCGGAGATCCCCGCTCCTGTCCGCCGCTTGCACCGATGCGGCGGATGTCGGCCTCTGCCTCCACAGTCTGTAAAGCACGGGGATCACCAGAAGGCTCAGTGCGATCGCCGTCACCATTCCGCCGACCATCGGGGCGGCGATCCGTTTCATGACGTCCGACCCGGTCCCGTGACTCACCATGATCGGAAGAAGACCCGCGAGGATCACGGTTCCCGTCATGGCGATCGGCCGGAGACGATAGAGGGTTCCCTCGACGATCGCCCGATCGAGGTCCTCCGGCGTCGCGAGCCTTCCTTCCTCCATGCGCCGCTCGACGGACCGGTCGAGATACAGGATCATCACGATCCCGAATTCGACCGCCACGCCGGCCAACGCGATCATTCCGGTGACCACGGCCACCGACAGCCGGTAATGAAGGCCATAGAGAAACCACAGGCTGCCGAGGACAGCGAACGGCAGGGACAAAAGAACGATGCCCGTCTTGGCGACGCTTCGGAAATGGACATAAAGAAGGGCGACGATGATCAGGAGGGTGAAGGGCAGCACGAGAGCCAGCCTCTTGCGGGCCCGCTCGATCGAGGTGTACTGTCCGGACCAGGTGAGGGTCGTTCCCGGCGGAAGGGCGACGGAACGGGCGATCGCCTTTCTGGCGCGGGAAACATACCCCCCCAGGTCGCCTCCCTTGATGTCGATGTAAATCCACCCCGTCAGCCGGGCATTTTCGGTTTTGATCATGGTCGGCCCGTCTTCGATCGCGAGAGAGGCGAGCCGGGAAAGGGGCACCTGCCCCCCGCCCGGCGTGGAAACCGGCAAGGACCCGATGGCGTCCAGAGATCCTCTCTCATCCCGGGGGAACCGGAGGTTCACGGGAAAACGTTCGCGGCCCCGGACCACTGTCGTCAACGTCTCTCCGCCGATGGCGGTGCGAACCATGCGGTTCACGTCGTCGACGTTCAGTCCGTACCGGGCCGCGCGGACCCGATGGATGTCCACCGAAATATAGCGTCCTCCCGTAAGCCGGTCGGCATACACCGAGGCGGTTTCCGGAAGCTTTTGCAACACGTTCCGGATTTGCCGGTCGACCCGGTCGATCGTGTCGAGGGAAGGGGACGTGACCTTGAGGCCGAGCGGAGACTTGATCCCGGTCGACAGCATGTTGACCCGGTTGATGATCGGCATCGTCCAGATGTTCGAGACCCCCGGAAGCGCGACGACCCGGTCGAGGTCTTCCCTGAGGCGGGAAAGGGTCATCCCGGGGCGCCACCGGCTCCGGGGCTTGAGGGTTACGACCGTGTCGAACATCGTGAGGTGCGCCGAGTCGGTCGCGGTTTCCGCGCGGCCCGATTGCCCGAAGACCCGATCCACTTCCGGAACGGTACGGATCAGGCGATCGGTGATCTGGAGAAGATGGGCCGACTCTCCCACGGAAACGCCGGGCGTCAGGGTCGGCATATACAGAAGATCGCCCTCATAGAGCGGGGGCATGAATTCCGTCCCCAGATGCAAAAGGGGTATGACAGCCGTCAAGAGCAGCCCTCCGGCCATCAGAAGCGTGAAGCGACGGTGTTTGAGCGCCCATCCGATCACCGGCCTATAGAGAGAGATCAGGATCCGGTTGAGGGGGTTGTCCTGTTCCGGAGCGATCCTTCCCCGGATCAGAAATCCCATCAGGACCGGGACCAGCGTGATCGAAAGGGCGGCCGAAATGGCGATGGAGTAGGTTTTAGTGAACGCCAGGGGTTTGAAGAGCCGGCCTTCCTGTTCCTGAAGGGCGAAAATCGGAAGAAACGAAACCGTGATGACAAGAAGCGAGAAGAAAAGAGACGGTCCCACTTCCCGGGCGGAGCGGAGAGCCGTGTTCCAGGGACTTTCCGCGTCCCCCCCGTGCTCCCGGTGTTTGTGCATGTTCTCGATCATCACGATCGCCGCGTCCACCATCACCCCGACGGATACCGCTATTCCGCCGAGAGACATGATGTTGGCGGTGAGGCCCTGGCGGGCCATCAGGACGAAGGCCGCAAAAATTCCGACCGGAAGGCTCAGGATCGCCACCAGGGAGGATCGGATCCGGGACAGGAACAAAAGGCAGACCAGGGACACCGCAATCGACTCTTCCAGGAGTTTTTCCAGAAGATTCCGGATGCTGTTTTGGATCAGCCGCGAACGGTCGTATGTTGTGACGACCTCGACCCCGGGGGGCAGCATCGGGGAAAGCGACCTGATCTTTTTCTTCACCTCCCGGATGACGTCGAGCGCATTGGAGCCGCCCCGGACGATGACGATGCCGCCGATGACTTCGCCCTTGCCATCGAGCTCCGCCACCCCCTGTCTCAGTTCGGGGCCGAAATGGACGTCGGCCACGTCGGAAAGACGGACCGGGTCCCCCCGGACCCCGACCGCGAGCGGGATGTTCCGGATGTCCGAAAGGGAACGGATGTATCCGCGGGTCCGGACCATGTACTGGGCTTCGCCCATATCCACGACCGACCCGCCCACATCCCCGTTCGAAGCCCGGATCGCCCGCTCCACCCGGGGGAGGCTGACGTGGTAGGCGAGAAGCTTCAAGGGGTCCACTTCGACCTGGAATTCCTTCACCATCCCGCCGACGGGAGCGACCTCCGCCACTCCGCGGATGCTCTGGAGTTCGAATTTCATAAACCAGTCCTGGAGAGCCCGAAGCCTGGAGAGATCGTATCGGTGGGTGCGATCGACAAGAGCGTACTCATAAACCCATCCCAGGCCGGTGGCGTCGGGTCCCAGCGTGGCGGTGACCCCCTGCGGAAG
The DNA here is from genome assembly GCA_023481175.1 of Nitrospirota bacterium. Taxonomy (GTDB): domain Bacteria; phylum Nitrospirota; class Leptospirillia; order Leptospirillales; family Leptospirillaceae; genus UBA4572. Next base: position 29,131 of record JAMCWM010000026.1, on the reverse strand, counting down.
GCGGCTTTCCGCCTGATTCAGGTATTCCAGGACCCGGGAGCGCGCCCAGTATTGATCGGTTCCTTCCTTGAACAGAATGTAGATGAGGGAGTTTCCGAAGTCGGAGTAACCCCGGACATGCCGGACCCCGGGGATCGTCAGGAAAGCGGTCGCAAGGGGATAGGTGACCTGGTTTTCCACGACGGACGGGGGCTGCCCCTGGTAGACGGTCTTGACGATGACCTGGGTGTCGGAGAGGTCCGGAATGGCGTCGAGGGGACTTTCGATCAGGGAGACCGCGCCCCACCCCAGCAGAAGGAGCGACAGGGCGAGGACCCAGTATCTCCTCCGGATCGACAAATCGATGATGCGCGCGATCATGGCCTTCCCCCTTTCGCCATCCGTTCGGACACGTTTTCGAACCGGGATTCGGCATCGAGGAGGAACTCTCCGCTGACGACCACCTTGTCTCCTTCAAAAAGTCCGGAAAGGACTTCGACCCAATGTGAGGAGCGGGCGCCGACGGTCACGCTTGCCGGCCGGAAGTGTCCCCGTCCGATTTCGGTGATCACGACTGTCTTTGTTCCCGTGCGGATCAGGGCCTCCCGGGGAATGACAAGAACATTGGAAAGGGGATCCGGATGCAAGGTGGCCTCGAGATACATCCCGGGCTTCAGGAACCCGTCCGGGTTGTCGACAAGGACCCGGGCCCGGACGGTCCGGCTCTTGCCGTTGAGTTCCGGATCCGCGAAGCGGAGGATTCCCCGATAAATCCTGGAAGGCATGGCCGGAACCCGGAGAGCCACACGATCTCCCGGCTTGACCCAGGCCAGCTGGGCGGGGTAAAGAGCCACATCGACCCAGACCCGGGTGAGATCCTCCAGGGTCATCAGCGTCATGCCCGGTAGAATCGCGCCTCCCACGCGAACGGAAATCGATGACACGGTCCCTGAATAGGGCGAACGGACCGGGATGACCGACTGCGGCTTCCCGGTTTTCTCCAGCCGGTCGATCTCTGAATCCGGAACTCCCAGGAGACGGAGTCGTTCCCGGGCGGCTTCAAAAAGTTTTCGGTTGTCGCCGGATGCCGGATCGGCACGGGTCGCACCGAGGGCGATCAGTGCTTCGTCCTCGGTACTGGCGAGTTCGGGAGAATAGACACGGGCCAGAAGGTCATTCTTGCGGATGGCGTCTCCCGGCGCCCGGACGGACAGTTCCTGGATAAAGCCCCGGAACCGTGTCGACACCGTCCGGCTCCGGTGCCTGTCGAAGCCGACGGTCGCCGCCGCATGAATCGTGCGCGAAAAGGTCCGCCGCACCACAGGGACGACCCTTATTCCCAGCGTTTGCCGGATCCGGGGGTCCACCGATACGGATTTTTTGTTGGATTCCGAAGGCTCGGCATAGACGGGAATGTAGTCCATGCCCATGTTGTCCTTCATCGGATGGTCCGAATGGATGCTGGCATTCATCGGGTTGCGCCAGTAGAGGATGGTGGGTCCCGATTGTCCCGGAGAGCGCCGGTCTTTTGACTCCAGATTTTTGGTATGAAAAAACCACCGGACCCCGATGGCGCCGATCGCGACTCCGGCCGCGAGGGAAAGAACAACAACAAGAGAAATGAATTTACGGTTCACGGGATCCTCCCTGAGTCGCTCCGGCCAGATAGGAAAGCTCGGCCTTTGTCTTGAGCCGGTCTATGCGGTTGGAAAGTTCGCGGATTCCGGTCGTCTCGACCTTTTTCATCGCGGACAGGACCTGTCCCATCCCTTCCGTGCCGGTTCTGTAGCCGATCAACGCGGCGTCCATATTCCTGTCGGCCTCCGGAAGGAGATCCTGACGCAGAAGAACCGCCCGTCGTCCGAGGAGCCGGTAGGCCTCTTCCGTATTCCGGATCTCTTCGATGAGTTTCTGGCGCAGATTTTCCCGTTCGGCTTCAAGAGCTTCCAGTTCATGCTCGCTTTCCGCGATCTTCTGGTCCTGGCGCTCTCCGGGGCGAACCGGAAGGTTGAAGGTCAGCACGAGGGAAAACAGGTTGGGTGTCGCCGTGATCGGACTCGGTCCCATGAAATAGTTGTAGTCGCCTTCGACGCTGAACGCGGGAATCTTGTCTTTTTCGGCGGCCCGGACGAGAAGGGCCTGGGAGGCATCTCTCGCGTCCCGGGATTCGAGGGACGGGTGGGCCTCGAGCCGCTCAAGAAGGACGGCCTCCGGCAAGGGATCCGGAATGCGCGGCTCCTCGGACGATATCCGGAAGGGCCGGAAGAAATGCATGAGGCGCATCAGGCGATGGAGACTTTCTTCCTCCTGGATCCGAAGGCCTTCCTGCCTGTCCCGAATGTCGTCTTTCTGAAACTGGGCCGAAAGGACGTCCGATTCCGGGCCGATCCCCTGACGATAGCGGACCAGGGCCGCCTGAAAGGCTTTCTCCCAGAGCGCACCGATCGACTTGAGAAAATCCCGGGTCCGCCGGGCCCCGACATAGTCGAGCCAGGCGAGGCGGATGTTTCGGACGAGAGAAGCCTTCTTGTCCTCCAGCTCCCATCGGGAAGCGGCTTCCTTTTTACGGGCGCTTCGGCCGACAAGAGCTCTCTTTCCCCACGGGGAGAAGTCCTGTCGTATCCCCACGGTTGTCATGGCCAGGAGGCTTTCCCCCATGTCGAAGCTGATGGGGAAATACTCCTCCCCTACGACGATCCTGGGATCAGGAAGTTCCCTGACCTCGACAGATCGGGCTTTGTTCCGGGCGATGACGGCTTTGTCGCGGGCGAGTTCCGGGTTCCTGTCCAGGGCCTGACGAATGGCCTGATCGAGAGTGAGGACAGGGAGGGAGGCCCCCGGGTGAGGGAGAACTTCCAAAGCGGGAGGCGAATCGGCCCACGCCAGGGCCGATTCGAAGCTCCACGGCATCGAAATGGACAGAAGCCCTGCCAGGCAAATCAGGAGATGGGCGATATTTCGGGCGTTGTGAATGGCCAATTGCTGTCTGGTCTTGAAGGGGGGAAACCCTTTAGGGGGGTTTCCCCCGAAGAACAAAATCCAAAGGAATGCCATAAATCCTCCCCATGTTAAAAAACGGTGTGAAAAACCGGTTTTTATCGAACGGGGGGATCTCAGATCAGGAGAGGGCGATTCACCGAGGGGGCAAAGGAAAATCGGGGGGGAAAGGGCGCGCGTATCGGAATCCCGTTGTGGAAAGCCGCCGGGAGGACGGATTCGAAAGCGATGAAGACGCGCGCGAGAGGCGCCTGAAGCCTTTGGGTTTGTGAGACGATCCCCGGCAGACGGGGATGGGACAGAAGGCAAAGGTCGCATAGCGAGGCCCGGCAGAGGGAGACCTGGGCCTTGTGGCGACAACAGGGAAGGCGCCCCTTCATCGGGCAGGAAGAGGGGGTCGTCCCTTTTGAGGAATGGAGAGACGCTCCCATCGGAGACATGGCATAAGCGGCAGGCGGTGTTCCGGTTCCCGGAAGAAGCCAGACGAACCCCACAAGAAAAACGAGCCAGACAAAATTTTTCCTGAACCTTCCAATCCTATTCATAGGCAAAAGCATGGAGCATCTCTGGGATCGTGTCAAGAGGCAGAGTCGTCCGTCCTTCTGTCGGGGGCTTTTTTTACGGATCCCGTTCCTCTTCGTGGCGATCAGGATGCCCCCTCGCAAACTCTTCCGGCAGCCTCTTCGCACCGACCTCTTTCATGATCCCCGACATTCCGGGAGGCTCCTTATTTTTGTCGTTCCGGAGCGGGTCGCCCCGGGGCCAAGCTCTTCTTCAACCGCCGACCGTTGCCGAAAGAATCTCTTGATTCCCAAGAGGTTTTTTGTTTATATTAATTCTAACATTCTAGAATTTGTTTGAATAATCTATCAAGGAGAGCCTGACGCGTGAGCGACCATCGGGAGACAAAGACATTTCTGTACGAACAGGTGGCCCGGATCGGAAAGTCCCTGGGAAGCCCGAAGCGGCTGGAACTGATCGAACTTCTCTCTCAGGGCGAAAAATGCGTCGATCAGCTTGCGGTCGAGGCCGGAATCTCGATCAAGCTTGCCAGCGCCCACCTGAAGGAGCTCAAAGGGGCGAATCTGGTTTCCTGGCGAAGGGACGGCAAGAACATGTTTTACCGGCTCTCCGACGATCATGTGGCGGACCTTTGGGTGGCTCTTCGGACGCTGGCCGAAGAACGGTTCCACGAACTCCGGGCGACAATGATAACGCTGCTTTCGAATCCCCGGGAGCTGTCTCCGGTCTCGGGCCGGGAACTGCTCCGGAAGGCCCGGAAGGGCGAAGTCGTCGTCCTCGATGTCCGCCCTTTGGCCGAGTACCAAACGGCCCATCTTCCCTGCGCTCTTTCCATCCCCCTGCCCGAATTGAAGCAGAGGATTTCGGAGCTTCCGGGCGACCGGATGATCGTGGCCTATTGCCGGGGCCCCTTCTGCCTGATGGCCAAGGAGGCGGTGGGCATACTGTCTCAGGAGGGATTCGACGCCGTGCGTCTGGAAGACGGGGTCGCGGAATGGCGGGCGCGGGGTCTTTCCTTGGCCCGATAGGTCAAGACGGCCGGTCTGTCCGGAGTGTCGGGGGAAAGGCGGCGATACCTTAACGTGAAGGAGAAGAGATGTTTTTCAGACAGATTCGCACCAAAGAATCCTCCCTTTCCTATTTTTTTGGGTGCGCGACTCTGGGAAAGGCGGTCGCCGTGGACGTGGTTGCCGGAGACGAAGAGATGTTCCTCGAACAGGCCCGGATGGAAAATGTCTCCATCACCCATGTGATCGACACGCACATCCATGCGGATCATTATTCGGGCGGCCGAAACCTTGCGGAGAGGGTGGGCGCCCGATACGCCCTTCACGAAAGCGACGCCTCGCTGGTCCGATTCCCGTTCCACCCGCTTCGCGACAATGATTTCATCGAAGCAGGGAACGTGGGAATCCGGGTGATCCATACACCGGGGCATACCCCGGACAGTCTCTGCCTCCTGGTCACCGATCGGAGAAGGGGCGATGAGCCCTGGTTCGCCATCACCGGAGACACCCTCTTCGTGGGGGCGGTCGGCCGGCCGGACTTGGGGGGCCATTCCGAAGAATGGGCCGGACAGCTTTTCGACAGCCTCCAGGAGAAAATTCTCCCCCTTCCGGACCACATCGAGATTTATCCGGCGCATACGTCCGGCTCTGTCTGCGGGAAGGGCCTCTCGGGGAAGCCGTCTTCGACCTTCGGATTCGAAAAGCGCACCAACCCCCTCCTCTCCTCCCCGGACCGGGAGTCCTTCATCCGCGCGGTCCTTTCCGATATCCCGCCCGTACCCGGAGAGATGGAGCGGATCGTCGCCGTCAACCGGGGAGAATGTCGTTGACGGGAGGAATCCGGGAGGAGGAAGAGCCGACTTTGGAGACAGGCCGCCAGCGGGGGAAGGCCCCCGGTCCTCACGGAGGCCATGAAGCGAATCCGATGGGTGAGGGGGAACGGCCTTACCGTCGGGGAATCCGGGTCAACCTGGGTCAATTTTTGCACCAGATTCTCCAGGTTTTTTTCGTGGGCCTCATGATCGGGATGGAACGGAATGTCCTCCCGAGTCTGGCCCATCGCGATTTCGGGGTCGCTCCTGCCTCCCTTCTTTTTCTCCTGTCTTTTATCTTTTCCTTCGGGCTCGTCAAAAGCGCGCTCAATTTCGCGGGAGGAACACTGGCCGACCGGATCGGGCGGAAACCGGTCCTGATTCTGGGGTGGTGCTTCGGAATCCCGGTGCCGTTCCTCATCCTGTGGGCGCCCGACTGGTGGTGGATCGTCGGGGCGAACGTGTTTCTCGGCGTCAACCAGGCCCTGGCGTGGACCATGACGGTCACCAGCAAGATCGACATCACCCGACCCGGACAGAGGGGGTTTGCCACCGGCATCAACGAATTCGCGGGATATCTCGCGGTGGGGGTTTCCGGTGTGGCCACGGGATACCTGGCCTCCCTGTGGGGCGCCCGGCCCGCCCTCTTCGTTTGGGGACTGGCCGTATGCCTTCTGGCGCTGGCGACGGCGCTTCTGTTTGTCCGGGAGACGCTCTTCTGGGCCAAGGCCGAACATGCCGACTATCAGGAAAACCGATCCTTCGGACCGAGACCCCGCTTTCCCAAGGGTGTTCCGGATCAGTCTTCCGCCGGGGCCATCTTTCTTCTGGTCTCGTTCCGCCACCCCACATTCCGGGCTCTGTCCCAGGCCGGCGTCGCCAACAAGGTGGCCGATACGCTGGTGTGGGCGATTGTTCCTCTTTTTTTCCGAAGGCAGGGGCTCGATATCGTCTCCATCGGATGGATCACGGGACTCTATGCGATGGTGTGGGGAGTCGCCCAGTTGGGGACCGGCGTTCTGTCCGACCGGATCGGCCGAAAGCCCGTCATCGTTTCCGGCCTTTGGTGCCTGGCTCTGGGAATTCTTGGAACTGTGGAAAGCCAAACGAAGGCCTTTTGGTGTTTTTGGGCGGTCGTCATGGGCCTCGGCATGGCTCTTCTCTATCCGAACCTGATCGCCGCGGTTGCCGATATTTCTCCCGCGGTCTGGCGCGGGAAGGCCTTGGGAACCTACCGTTTCTGGAGAGATTTCGGATATGCGATAGGGGCGGTGGTTCTGGGGGCCGCGGGACAATGGACCCAGCGGATCCCCGTTCTTTTCTGGATCACGGCCGGTCTTCTCTTCGTTTCCGGGCTGTGGGTCGCCTTCGGCAGCGTCGAAACGCATCCCCTCATCAATCCGGACAGGCCGGACAGGGATGAACCCTCCCCTCTTTCCGGGGAGGAATGAGCCTCTTCGCGCATGAAAGGACACGAACAACGTCCATTCGCAAGGGCGGGACAAGCTCTCAAGAGACCGATCGTGTCCGTGGTACCATCGACTCTTGACGAAACCGGAAAAAAACAGACTCGCCGGATGTCTCCTTTCCCCCGGAGTGTCGCGTCCGAAACCGTTTCACATGCCGTTTTTCCCAGTGCGGCCTTTCCAAGGAGGAATCGATGGAACGACTCGTCAAGCGCTCCCTGACCACCCTGACCACGATGGGGATCGCTGTCGTGGCTTGTGCCCTCGCCCTTGTCCCGGGCAGAACGTTTGCGGCCGACCTCTCCATTTCCGGTTCGACCATGCTCGTTCCCCTCGAGCAGGTCTGGGCCCGGGAGTACATGAAGCACCACCCCGGGGTCCATGTTTCGATCGCCCCGACCGGATCGGGAGCCGGAATGTCCAAGGCCGCCGACGGGAATGTCACCATCGGCGCCTCCGACGCCTATCTGACCCGGGACCTGAAGAAGCGGTACCCCTCTCTCGTCTCCATACCCGTCGCCCTCGAGGATACCCAGGTCATCTACAATCTCCCGGGCCTTTCGAAGTCCGGAGCCCTCCGGATGGACGGTCCGACCCTGTCCGCCATTTACCGGGGAAAGATCCGCTTCTGGGACGACAAGGCCATCCGGGCCATGAATCCGGGTGTGAATTTTCCCCATCGGAGAATCCGGGTCCTCCACCGCGCCGACGCCTCCGGGACGACCTTTGTCTTTACCGATTACCTGAACCAGACCTCGAAGGACTGGTTCGACACCATCGGGCGCGACCGTTCCCCAAACTGGCCGGCGGGACAGGGATACAAAGGCTCTGCCGCCCTGGTGCATGCCGTTCGGACAACCCCCGGCGCGATCGGGTATGCCGGTCTCGGATGGGTCAGGAAGTCTCATCTCAAATCCATGGCGCTGAAGAACCGGGAGGGGCGCTACATCGTGGAGTCTGCCGCATCTGTCCAGGCCGCCGCCTTGGCGGCCCTCCACGACCCGTCCTTTCCTGAGGACTTCAACCGCTCCCTGGTCTGGAAGCTTCACGGCAAGGACGTTTATCCGGATGTCAATTTCGAATTCTGGACGGTCAGCACCACCCTTCCGTCCCAGACCATGAGAGACGTGAAGCGCCTTCTTGTCTGGGTCCTCACCCGGGGACAGAGCGAAAAATACACGGACAGGACCGGCTTTGCCCCCCTTCCCTTTGCTCCGCTCAGGCCGCGCCTGGAAAAGATCATGAACCGGCTGTTGCCTGGCAACAGCTTCGAGATCGAGACCGGGGGATAGACCTCCTTCCGGGATTTCCCGGGGTTCCGAAGTCGTGAAACAGGGAGTCTCGACGAAAAAACAGGATCCCGGATTCTCGATCGGCCGGGAGGGCCAGAGGGAATGTGCAGGCAGTCCGGAAAGGGTCGACGGGTCCGGGTTTTTCTGGTCCGTCTTCTTATCGGAGCCGGATCCGGCCAGATTTTGGAAGAAAATGGACGCGGATAGACCAATATGTCAGGCAATGGCATAAACCTATATGAGTGTTATCAGAACAATCGAACGTCCGCAAGATTCTCGATGCCCCGAAAAAAATTCTTCGAGAGGAGAAATCGGGACTCGAGAATCGGAAGGGAGGCCCTATTGGGGGACCGGACTGCAAAGACGATGGCAAGCCTTTGTCTGTTCGTTGTTTTTCTGTCCACAGGACTTTTGTCGGAGAACCCGGGATGTTGGGCGGCCGATCCGCCGGACCCGGCATCGCCTCACAGTTCTCCTTCCGTTCAGGGGACATCCGGGGATTCCGCCTCCTTTCCGGGAAGCCCGGCGGAGGTTCCCCTGTCGCTCAACGGTCCTGACGCCCTTTCCGCCTATCAGCATTCATGGAACCCCCTCACGGCGGGGCCAAACCTCGTTTCCTACGCCGACACCCTTCCCGAAGGGGTCTTCAACGCCCGCTTCTTTTTTTATACCCGTTTCACCCAGGCCCAATATACCGACAGCGGCGGCGTCGCGGCGTTGCCCCAGGGGTTTCGCGAAACCCAGCTGCTCGCGCTGGAAGCGATGTATTTCGGGATCGGGTCCAATACGGAACTGGCACTCCTGCCTTCCCTCATCGGGACTTTCTCGTCGATCGGAGGATCCTCGATCAATGGCGCAGGACTCAACGACCTCACCTTGGGAGTCAAGCACCGGTGGATCATCCAGAACCCGAATTCGGCCCGTCCCTCCTTCGCCTCTTTTCTCTTTCTGACCCTTCCGACCACCTCCTGGCTGGGAACGCCGGTCCCGAAGGGCGGATTGCCCCCCATTTCGGTGCTTCCTTCCACCCGTTTTGGAAGCCCTTCCCTGACCGGGACCCTTTTGCTTCGGAAAAACATCCGTCCCTTCCGATTTTACGGGGGCCTGTACTATACGTACAGTTTTCCCGGCCTCGAATCCCTCACCGCGGCAGATCCCAAGATCTTTGCCCAGTTCGGGGACCTGATCCAGTACCGGATGGCGGTCGAGGACGTGATCAACGAAAAGCATGGCCTGGGATTGATTCTGGAGGTCGTCGGCCTTTCGGAGCTTCCCTTTTCATTGGACGGCATTCCGGTCAATACCACTCCCTCCAGTTTCAACCTGATCGCCGTACAGCCGACCGTCGAAGTGAACCTGACGCCGAGGCTGGCTCTGTCGGCCGGGGTTCTTCTTCCCGCCTGGGGCAACAACGAATACCTGGCCACGACCCCCAATTTTTCCCTCTGGTACTATTTCGGCAAAGGAATCCTTCAGCGTTGAGAGGGTGGCTTGGTTTGCAATAACCGGAGACACCCACTCTTCGTGGGGGCGGGCCGGCCGGGCGCCGTTGCGCTTCGCTCGCTGTGGGGAGCATCGGGAGGACTCCCCTTCCATTTTGAACTCATCATTGGGGCGCGGTTCGAAATGAAGTTCCATATAGTGCGTGATCATCTCTTCCGTCATCTTCCCCACTTTTCCATCCCCTGACCTCGAATGCCCGAAACGAAGCGAGGAAGACTGTGATCAGAACCGGACCAAGCTCTCTCCCGCATCTCTTCGGCAGATCCGAGACGGACGGACCTCCCCGGTGGCCTCTCTCCCCTCATCCCGGACAGGGGGACGCAGCCAGGCAGGGGATTGCCTCTTTTCGTCTTTTGGTCAAGGCTCTCCAGATCTTCAACAGGTTGTGGGCAGCGCAGATGAGCTTCCATTCCGACGCACACGCCGCAATTCCTCGCCGCATGAACCGGGTCGCTCCCTGGACGGTCTTGATCTGGCCGAAGACTCCCTCCACCATGGCGCCTCGCCGTTTCAGGATCTCCCCGGCCCGATCTCTGTGCATCTTCTCCTCGGACGGCGTGGGGGGCTTTTTCTTCGGTTCGGCCCCATCTTTTCGCTTTCGTCCCCGGGCCTTCCGGAAGGGATTGATGAAGAACTCCGTCTCTCCCGCCTTGACTTTCGCGATCGCCGCTTCGTTCCAGTATCCGGTATCGGCCACGACCTCACGGGGAGTTTCGTCAATCCCCGCAGACTTCAGGGTTTGCCTGGTCGCTTCCAGCATGGGAAGCCGTTGATTCTGGTCGTTGGCCTCCTGAGTGATCTCGGCCTCCACGATGATCTAGTCTTCAGTCACTACAATCTGGGCATTGTACGCCTGCACAGATCCTTCCTTGCGGCTCCCCATGATCCGGCTCTCCGGATCGGTCGTGTTGGCCTTGAGGGCTTCGGGATCGACCGGGGCCTCCTTCTGGGGCTTTCGGCCGCGAAGAGGACCGGAGGCTTCTTCCCGCCCAGTCCGCTTTTCGGCCTTTTCTTCCTTCTCCCGCCGAAGCCGCTCGGCCTTGGCCTCCAGATCGGCCAGACATTTCCGGATCCGGCTCTTCCGCTCGGCCTTCTTGGCCAGAGCCTTTGGAAGACGGTTTCCGTGTTCCTCTCCCGTCCTGTTTTTCTCCCGGTCCGTCATCTCCGCTTCGGCCAGTCCGGCCTTCTTGCAGAGCAGAAGGATCTTGGGAAAAAGGTCTTCCAACGCCGCTCCATGCTCCTTCCGGAACCGGGCGATAGAGGTGTGGTCCGGGAAAAGCTGGGCCGACACCACCCGGTAGGAGACATCCCGCACGCACAGCCCCTCGATCTTCCGGCTCGACCGCTCTCCCTGGCAGTAAGCCGGTAAGCATAGAGAAGCAGCGCCGCCATGATCCGGGGAACATAGCCCGGACGTCCCCGGGAGTCCTTTGCCGGAGAGCGCTCGAAGGCCGACAGATCCAGGGCCTCCACCGTAACGGCTTCGCGCATCCTCGGCGAAAGAGGAACTGTCGGTCGCGAGACAGGAAACCTCCACGACAGCGTTAACTTAGTGGCGGGAGAGTTCATTTTCCACGATCTCCGCCACGAGGCCACGTCACGATTTTTCGAGAAGGGCCTGAATCCGATGCAGGTAGCAGCCATTGCCGGATACAAGACATTGCAGATGTTAAAAAGATATACTCACCTGAAAGCGGAGGACCTTGAGGAGTTGAATTGACATCCTCCCGCCGCTAAACCTGAGAAGCGGTTGTAGCGGGGGATTCCCAGGATCACTCCTGAGATTTTCTGGTTCTTCGATCCCTTTTATTGACGGGCATCTCCCCAGACTCACCTCCGGTGCCCCCGGATGTATTCTGTTTTACGAAAGCGAAACGCTTGATGTTGTTCGCCGCCAGAATGTCCCGGTCATGGGTTGTTTTGCAGACGGGACAGACCCATGTTCTGTCGGACAAGGAAAGGTCTTTGTTCCGATATCCACAAGAACAAAGCTTGGAACTTGGCTCAAATCGTCCAATGGTCCGAATGTGTTTTCCGTTTGCGGAGGCTTTCCCTTCGCAAAGAATCTTGAACTTCGACCATCCGCTCTGTCCGATATGTCTGGACAGATGGCGATTCTGCGTCATTCCGGCGACGTTCAGATCCTCGAAACACAAGGTTCCGAAATCCCGGACGAGTCTTGTCGAAACTTTCTGAAGGAAGTCGTCCCGTTTGTTGGAGACTCTTTCATAGGCCAATGCCAGCTTGACGATAGCTTTCCTTCTGTTCTTGGAGCCTTTTTTCTTTCGACTGACTCTCTGGTGCAATGCCTTGATTCGATCCAGATCTTTTTCGGGATGCTTCGGATGCTCGACCTTTTCTCCTGTGCTGAGCGTCAGGAAGTGCGTCAGCCCAAGATCGAGACCGACGGCCGTTTCTTCGACATCCGGAACGGGAACGGGAGCTTGGTTTTCGCTCTCGACCAGAACGGAGGCGAAGTATTTCCCGGTCACGGTTTTGGTGATCGTGACCGTCTTGACGACTCCCGTGAAGGTCCGGGAGAACCGGGCCTTGATGCGCCCGATTTTCGGAAAAACGATCGTTCCGGAGGAAAATTCCACTTCGACGTTTTGGGGGAAAGAGGCCGACTGTTTTCCCCACTTGCTCTTGTACCTCGGGTAGTCGGTCTTCTTCTTGAAGAACCCCGTGAATGCCTTGTCGAGATGGATCAGGGATTGCTGGAGAGGCTGGGACGCGACTTCCGACAGCCATTCCTTTTCCTTTTTGAGAAGCGTCATCTGGCGACTGATCTCGAAGACGGAAATCCCCTTCCGTTCCGTCTGCCACGCTTTCGTTTTGAGATCCAAGGCCCAGTTGTAGACGAAGCGGGAGCATCCGAACTGTTTGGCAAGAAACTCGACCTGTTTTTCATCCGGCTCGATCCGGTATCGATAGGCTTTCATCTTGCTTATGGAATACCATAAATATCCTTAAAAAAACAAGATGCAAGCATTCATCCCCCTCTTGGCAAGAAACGCCTAAGAGGGGGTATTCGGCCTTAAAGAAGGGATAAAAGGAGTCAGGATTGACGTATACATATACTGTATGTATTATTGGTTATGGGGATTGAGTTCGATCCTTCCAAGGCGAAGGAAAACCTTAAAAAACACGGTGTCAGCCTATCCGATTCGGAGCCGGTGCTTTACGATCCACGAGCCCTAACCTTGGATGACACGTCATCCGAAATGGAACAACGCTTTATCACGGTGGGAATGGATGCTCTTGGTAGGATTTTGACGGTAGTTTGGACAGAGAGGAAGGACAATATCCGGATCATATCCGCGAGAAAAGCGTCGACAAGTGAGAGGAAAGGCTATGAAAATATTTGACATGAAACCAGAATATGACATGACAAATGCCCGTAGAGGCCCAGTCGTATCTCGTCCTGAGAAAACACGCATCACGATATGGATCGACAACGACATTCTGGAAGCTTGCCGCTCCCAGGCGGAAAAATCCGGAAAGGGCTATCAAACACTAATGAACGAAATCTTGCGAACAGGTATCGGCTTGCAGAAATCCTCTATTACGGAAGACTCTTTTCGTCGAATTCTACGTGAAGAATTGTCTCATCATGACGTTAAACGGTAAGATCTCCCCTCCAAAAGGGGGACAGCAGCGAATGGGGTGAAGCGGATACCCTTATGCCAATAACGGTTTGCGGTCCATCTCCTCATGGAGATTTTCTCTGGTCTTTTCCAGGTCGTGGTCCGATTGAAGGTCGAACCAAAAGCCTTCCGACATTCCGAAGAATCTGGACAAGCGAAGGGCCGTGTCTGCCGTGATGGCCCTTTTCCCCTTCACGATCTCGTTAATAGCCCGCATAGCGTCGCGCCTCCTCCGGAAAGTCTCGCAGGCACTTGAGCGAATCACCGAGAAATCTCACGGGTTTCATGCCAGAAGGTATATCCGTTTGAATATATTTTGCAAAGTCCCCAAAAACTGAAGCGAATATGAACACCGGTTGTATTTCTCGACACGTTTCCGGATGAACTGGCGGCCTTCCTCCTGATTTTTGGGACGTTTTTGGATCCATCCTCCTTTTAGAGATATGCCGTATTTATTACGTAATCCGTAGGGACCGACTTTCGGGATCAATGAATAACAAGGGAATGGCGGGCCCCCATGGAGAAGGTTGTTTTTTCTGCCTCGATCAATACCGCCCTCCAGATTGCCAAGACGAGAGTTCGAGTCCCGTTTCCCGCTCCATAATATCAACGACGTAAGATCCCGGACCTGAAAATTGGCGGCAAATGAATCCTCGACTTCGTGATTCTCGATGTCATGTGGCCTGAACGGGACGCTTGGGGCGTCCTCCGGACACTTCGGAGACGCGACCGGAATACGCCCCTCCTTTTCCTGACGGCCCGGGATTCGGTTTCAGACCGGGTATGGGGTCTTCCCGAGGATCTCCCGGGCCCGGGCCACCTCGGGAAGACCGTCGCCTCCCGAAAGCCGTGAGAGGGAGTCCCCCAGACAGGAGGTCAGGGCGGGATCCAGGCGAACGAGGGCCAGGGCCGCCCGGAAGGCGAACCAGCCCATTTTGGCCTTGCGGGCCCCGTCCCGCGCCTTCCGGAACAGACGGGCCGCCTCCCGGCGGTTCCCGTCCGGGTCGAGACGGAAGAGGGCCTCTCCGCACAACCGGGAGAGTTCCGTGTCAAAAAGAGCGGTCCCCGTCTTGCGGGCCTCCTCCTGCCCCCGGCGAAGCGCCTCGAGGGCCATCTCCGGAAGGCCGGCCGAAAGGGCCGTCTCCGCCTCGGCCAGGACAAAGATCGGAATGACGCCGGGCACCATCTCCCGAAGGCTTGCAACCCTCTCCCGGGCCGAAAGCGCGGCCTCCCCGTCCCCCCGGCACCAATCGAGGACCAGCCGTCCTATCGCCTCCCACTGTCGGAATCCGTATTTCTCCGAAAGGGAAACGGTTCGGAAGGCCGCCTCCGGAGCCCGTTCCCGGTCTCCCCGAAAAACCTGCAGGAAGGCCGCGAAGGTGGCCGCTAAACCCTCCGAAAAGGGATGGTCGATCTCCCGGGCCCGGCGCTCCCCCTCTTTCGACAGGCGGAGGGCTTCCTCCGCCCGTCCCGCGATCTGGGCGGAAAAGGAGAGATAGGAGAAGGCCCCGACCGCCGGATCCTCGGCATAGGGGAGGAGGAGGCTCTCCCCGCGCTCCGGATCCCGGGCGGGAGACGGGGAGGCGAGCACCTCCAGAAGACATTCCTCCGCCCCGGAGAGCCGCCCCTCCCAGAACCTGGCCGCCCCGATCCGGGCCATCGCCCGTTTGGCCTCCTCCCCTCCCGTCTCCCCGGCCCGGCGTTCGAGCTGTTCCATAAAGGGACGCGCCCCGGAAGGGCCCGACCGGGTGAAGGCGCTTGCGGCCACCCCGAGGAGGACGGGAAAGGGGAGGGCGCGTCCCAGGGCCTCCCCGCAGAGGGCGAAGGCGCGCCCGTAGACCTCCTCCACCCTTCGAGACCCGTATCCATGGACGGCCAGGGCGAGAGGGCCCATGGCCAGGAGGATCTCGAGTTCCCGGACGGGATCGCCTCCGCTCTTCGGGTCTTTCCGGAACAGACAGAGGGCCCGCTCGAGATCTTCCAGAGCGTCCCGGAAGGCCCCCAGGGAGGCGGAGCGCCCGGCGGCGGTGATCCAGGCCGCCACCGATCCCGGACGATCCCCGGAACGTTCCAGATGTTCGGCCAGGATTTCCGGGGCCCGGGCGACCCGCTCGGGGAATTTGTCCCGGAGAGTTCCGGCGATGATGCCGTGAAGCGCCCGCCGGCGTCCGGGAGGGAGGGCCGCCACGATCGCCTCCCGGAGAAGGGCATGGGTGAAATCGAAGACCGGGTCGGAGCCGGGTCGGTCCTCCTCGAGGATTCCCTGCTCTCCGAGAAGAGAGAGGCGCTCCCGGACCCTGTCGACGGAGAGAGGGAGGCCGGCCCGGGCCGCCACGACCGCCGCGAGGAGAGAGCACTCGAAGGGCCCGCCCAGGCAGGCGGCCGCTTCGACGATCTCCCGGTCCTCTCCCGGATCGGGGATGCGGGAGGCCAAAAGATCCCGGACCGTGGCGGGAAGACGGTCGGTCGAACCGGAGCGGGCGAGCTCCCGGAGAAAAAGCGGAACCCCCTCCCCGAGATCGAGGATCTCCCGGAGGCGCCTTTGCGGAAGGGATCCCCCGGAAATCGACTCGACCAGGAGACGGCTGGCCCCCCGGTCGAGCCGGCGAAGAGGAAGGATGAGATCGGGCTCGGGAAGAAGGCGGGAGGTCAGGGCGGACTTCTCCCGGGCGGTGAGCAAAAGAAGGACGGGGGGACCCTCTTTGCGGAGCGGCCATTTCCGGAGAAGCTCTCCCGTGGCGTGGTCGACCCAGTGAAGGTCCTCGACCACCAGAAAAAGCGGGAGGTCCCCCTCCGGACGGGCGAAAATCGTGAGGAGGAGGCGCTCGATCTTCGGCCCCAGTCCCTCGGGGGGATGGCGAAGAAGATCGCCCGACCAGGGACCGGGACCCTCGAGAAGATGGAGGAGGACCGGAAGGGTCTCCGACACGGGCAGATCCAGGGAGAGAAGGAGGCGTTCCGCCCGGTAGCGGCGCTCGGAGGGAATCAGCCGTTCGCCTTCGAACTCCAGGTCGCGGCGAAGCCCCCGGGCCACCGGATCCCAGGGGATCTCCCGGGATCCGGGGCGGCAGCAATAGTTCCGAACCTTTCCCGCCGGAATCTCGGCCCCCGACGCCACCAGACGCGCCATGGCTCCGGTCAGGGAGGATTTCCCGAGACCGGCCTCCCCCACGATCCAGACCGTCCGGGAGATCCCCCGGCCCACCTCCGTCCAGAGTTCCCGGAGGCGGGCCTGCTCCTCTTCCCGGCCCACCAGGAGACGTTCGCCTCCCGTCTCCGGGGGTACCCCCTCCGCAAGGAGGAAGAGATCGATCTTCCCGCCGGTCCTGTCGGGAACGCTCTTCCCGAGCGGAATCGCCCGGGCGACGCGGGAAAGGAGCCGGACGGCCGCGTCGCTCGCGGCGATCTCCCCGGACGGGGCTTCCCGGGCCACCCGACCCGCCTCGAGGGTCCGGTCTCCGGTCGCGTCGGGAGAGTTCCGGGACCAGTCGACCGTGCCCTCCCCCGCATGAAGGCCTGCGCGGATTTCAAGTCCTTCCGGCGCCAGCTCCCGGAAGGCCCGGATGACTGCCCGGGCCGCCTGGAAGGCCCCCGGCGCCGCCTCCTCCCGGGCCTTCGGGAAGCCGAAGGCGGCGAGAAGGGAAAACTCGACGGACGGCAGAAGCCATCCTCCCCCGGTTCTGAGGAGCGATTCCGCCGCAGGGCGCCAGGCCCGCTCCGCCTCGAGCCTTTCTTCGGGCTCAAGATCGGAAGGAGCGGAGAGAAGGAAGGCGAGAAGGGTGATCTGGCGGCGCTCCAGAAAAGGGCCGGAAAGGGAGGGGGAGACCCTGGCCGAAAGACCGGGATCCCCAAGACGCCGCCGGAGCTCCTCCCTCCGGGCGGAGACCCTTGTCCCCACAAGCTCTGTCCAGCGGAGGAAGGGCTCCGGCGCACGCAGGAAGGCCCCCTCGAGGAAGGAGCCCCGGAAGAGGGCGAGACGTCCGGCCAGAAGAGCGCGGCAGTCGGGACAGAAGGCCGGGTCGTGGAGACGGTCGCAGGAGGCGGGGGCACGGTCCGAGAAAAATTCCACCGCATCGACCGGATCCTCCGTTTGGCCGGACAGGGGGGAGCGGAAGGCGAGGGCGTCCGGGGATTTGTCGAGGGGAAGGGCCGGGCCGAACCAGCGGCCCAGGGTGTAGAGAGTGGCGCTCAGATTGGCGCGGCCTGCGCGGAGACTCTTGTCCGGCCAGAGAAGGGGGACAAGAGCCTCCCGGGGCTGGGGGCCCCGTTCCAGAGCGAGGTAGAACAGGAGGGCCCAGGGCTTGTCGACGACGGGAACGGAGTGGTCCCGCCCGTCCCGGAAGACGGTGGGAAACCCCAGGAGACGAAGGCGAGACAAAGGCGGGTCCACCATGGTCCTTCCCCTCCGGACCGGGGGCGGTCTTGGGACGGCTCCCCCGGCCCTCCGCCCCGGACTCTGAAAAATGATTTCAGACCTGCCGTTTACCCGATTCCCGGATTTCGCTAGGATGGCTAGGCCGAGCCCTGACATCCGGCCATAACGACAATTCAATCTTCAATCGACAATCAAAAACTACCACAGGTCGCGACTAAAGAACAAGCGCCGACGGCCCTCTTTCCTCCGTCTTTCTCTTCCCGAGGCCGGAGGAAAGAGGAGCCTCCCTTTCACGAGAAAGGCCCGGCCCCATGGATTCCGAATCGCACGGCCCGGAAAGGGCCGCGAATAGGCCGGGGTTCTCCCCCGCCCCGGGGGAGGACCCCGGGGGAGAGATCGAGATTCTTCTCGCGGGCGCCCGGGCGCTGACCGGCGCCCGGAGGACCCGTCTCGTCTTCCGGGGGGAGATCTCCGAAGAGACCGCGGCCGATCCCGGCCCGGACCCCCTCCCGAAACCTCTCGAGACCCTGGCGAGGGCCGTCTTCGAAAAGGGGGCGCCCCTCCGGATCGAGGAGAGCGCGCTCTCCCCCTGGGACGATCCCGGCCCGGAGAATGGAGAGGGAGTCCGGGCGGCGGCCCTTCCCCTCCGTAACGACGGAGGGGTCGAGGCGGTCCTGCTCCTGGAATTTTCAGGGGAGGTCCGGCCCGACAGGGAGAAAAACCCTTCTCTCGACGCCTCCCTCGCCCGGCTTTTCGAAGACTCTCTCGCCCGGTCCTCCCTCCGGGACCGCCTCTCCCATACGGAAAACCGGCTCGCCGTCGTCTCCCGCCTCTACCGGGCCCTCTCCGCGGTCAACACCCTGATCCTCGCCCGTCCCGACGAGGCGACGCTTCGCGAAGGAACGATCCGCATCCTGATCGAACATGCGGGCTTCATCGCGGCCGGCTTCTACGAACGCCAGGGCGACTTTCTTCGGCTGGGCGTCCACCACATCGAGGACCCCGAAAGCGACAGGAGCCGCCACCCGCTCGCCTTTTCCCTCGACCCGGCATCCATGGACGCCCGGACCGGCGCGGTCCGCTGCTTCAACAGCCGGGAGCCCGTCTTCATCAACAACCTCGACGTGGAATACGAAGCCGCAGGAATCTCTTCCCGGGCCCGGGACTACCGGGCTCTCTCCTTCCGCTCGACCGGACTCTGCCCGCTCTTCCGGGGCGGGGCCATCATCGGGGTCTTCGCCGTCGTCTCCGACGTCCCCGGCCGCTTTTCCCCCGAGATCCGGGAGCTCGTCGTCGAAACCTCCCGCCTTATCTCCCTGGCCCTGGACCGGATCGACGCCCTGCGCCTGCGGGAGGAATCGGAGGAGCGGCTCGCGACCCTCATCGACCATCTCCCCGATTCCATCCTCTTCAAGGACGGAGAGGGCCGCTGGAAGACGGTGAACCCGGCGGGCCGCCGGCTCTTCGCCCTGGGGGACCCGGGCGAGTGGCAGGACCGGACCGACCTCGAGCTGGCACAGCAGAATCCCGCCCTGGAGGAGGTCTTCAAGTCCTGCCATCGTTCCGACGCCCGCGCGTGGGAGGCGAAAGGTCCCCTCTCCGGCCTCGAACCCCTCCCGGACCCCTCCGGGGAGCCCCGGGTGCTCGAGGTCTCGAAGATTCCCCTCTTCCACGAGGACGGATCCCGCAAGGGGCTGGTCATCGCCGCCCGGGACGTGACCGAGCGGCGAAAGGACGAGGAGATCCGGGAGCGCTACGCCCGGATCTTCGAACACACCGGCGAGGGGATCATGATCACCGACAAAAACCGCCGGATCGTGGAGGTGAACCCCGCCTTCACCCGGATCACCGGATTCCTCCGGGAGGAGGCGCTGGGCCGGACGCCCCGGATCCTCCGGTCGGACCGGCAGGATCCGGCCTTCTACGAGGCGATGTGGGACGCGATCGCGCGCACGGGAGGATGGGAGGGGGAGATCTGGAACCGGAAGCGCTCGGGGGAGTCCTACTGCGAATGGCTCTCCATCTTCTCCCTCACGGAAGGGGGAGAGGTCACCCACTACATCGGGATCTTCTCCGACATCTCCCACCGGAAGGAGGGGGAGATGCGGATCGCCTACCTCGCGAGCCACGACCTCCTCACCGGGATTCCGAACCGGGGGCTCTTCCGGGAGCGCCTCGACGCGGCCTGGGAGAAGGCCAGACGCTCCGGGGAAGGCTTCGCGGCGGGCATCCTCGACCTCGACTACTTCAAGGAGGTGAACGACTCCCTGGGCCACGCGGCGGGAGACCGCCTCCTGACCCAGGTCGCCCGACGCCTGGAACGGGTCCTGAAGTCGACCGACACCCTGGCCCGCCTGGGAGGTGACGAGTTCGGGCTCCTTCTGGGGGGAGCCTCCCCCGGGATTCTTCCCCGCCTCTGCGAGCGTCTCCTGGCCGTTCTCCGGGAGCCCTTCGAGCTGGGGCCGGGCCCCTTCCCGCCCGTGCAGATATCGGGGAGCCTGGGGATCGTCCTCTTTCCCGAGGATCCGGCCAGTCCCGAAACCCTGCTCGCTCACGCCGACCTGGCCCTCTACCGGGCCAAGGGGCGGGGGCGCAATACCTGGGCCCTCTTCGAGCCGGAGATGGAGGAGAAGGCCAGAAAGGCCCAGCACGTCCGGGAGGAGTTCTCCCGGGCCCTTGTGTCAGGCGAGCTCTTTCTCCACTACCAGCCCCAGGTGGACCTCCATACCGGAGGGATCGCCGGGGTCGAGGCCCTGGTCCGATGGAACCATCCGGAGCGGGGCCTCCTCCTCCCCTCCGCCTTCATCGAGGTCGTCGAGTCCTCGAACCTCACGGCGGCCCTGGGACGGTTTGTCCTCTCCGAGGCCCTGGCCCAGCAGGAGCGCTGGCGCGAGGCGGGGCTTCCCCTCCGGATGAGCGTGAACATCGGGGCCCGCCACTTTCTCTCCGAGGAATTCGTCTCCCAGCTCCGGGAGATTCCTGCCCTTCTCCGGAGGAAGGAGGATCCAAAGGCCCCGGAGATCCTGCTCGAGGTCCCCGAGTCCGAGGTTCTGAGAGACCCTGTCCGGGCCAGGCGCGGGATTGCGGGATGCCGGAGCCTGGGGCTCGGGGTGAGCCTCGACGACTTCGGAACGGGGCAGGCCTCGATCCGGACCCTCCAGGAGCTCGATATCGACGAGGTGAAGATCGACCGGAGCTTCATCCGGAACCTGATGGAGGACCCCAAGGACCTGGCCGTCGTCGCCAACCTCCTGCGGACGGCCCGCATGCTTCTGATCCGGCCGGTGGCCAAGGGAGCCGAGAGCGAGGCGGAGGGCCAGATCCTGGCCCACCTGGGCTGTCCGGTCCTCCAGGGGGCCGTTCTCTCCCTTCCGCTCCCCCCCGGGGAGGTTCCCGGATGGATTTCCGGATTCCGGACTCCCGCCGCCTGGACCGAGGCCCTCCGGTGGCCCGAGTTCGACATGGAGGAGCTCTCGCTCCTGATGGTGGCCCGGGCCGCCCGGGATCTCTGCCGGCGACTTCCCAGGAATCCCGGGGAGGTGGACGAATGGACGGGATGGAGCGAGGCCCGGGACCGGTGCCTGGTCTGCCGCTGGATCGACTATACGCAGAGACTTCTGGGGGAGAAGGCGGGGGAGGATTTCGCAGAGGTCCGGAACCACCACGACCTCTTTCACCGGAGGCTTGCGGAGGCGGTCGACCCGCAAAAATGGGAGTCTCCGGGCCACGGACCAGGCGCCCTGGCCGATCTGGGGGAGATCGGGGAGACGATGGTGGACAGGGTCCTGGGACTCTGCGGAAAGGCCGCTCAGAACTTGTCCAGGAGCCTTCTCTGAGCCCGCTCCTTCTTGGAGAGCCGCCGGGGGTTCCCGCGTTTTTTCCCGTAGGAGGGGGGCGGGGGCTCCTCGTCCCCCTTCCCGGAGTCGGCCCCGGGGGCGGAGGGCCGGACCGGCGATCTCTCCCCGGCCCGGCCGAGCCGCGCGAGAAAGTCCCGGGAGGAGACCGGCTCCGCCCCCAGCCTTGCGATCTCCCGGATCACCTCCCGGTCTGAACTCACCACCGCCGCCCGCTCCCGGAAGCGGCCCGCCAGCGCCACGATCACCGCATCGGCATTTTCCGCCCCCTCCGAAAAAACCACCCGGACGGTCCCGGAGCCCGTCAGAAGAAGATCCCGGTCGGTGGGATAGCCGTCGAAGACCAGATGGATCTCGGGAAAGTCCTTCCCCTGCGCCCACGCCGAGATTTCCCGGACGAGGGAGGCCCGCTCCCGGGCCAGGAGATCCCGGTCCCGGCGCATCGCCCCCCGGGCGCCGATGATGTTGTAGCCGTCCAGAATCAGGATTCGGGCCATGGCCGTCTCCGGGAAAGGGGGGCCGGACATCCGGCCGCGCTAGAATTCGATGGCGAAAAACCGGCGGGTGTTCGCGAGGACCGTTTCGGAGAAGGCCTGCGGTTCCTCTCCCAGGACCCGGGCCGCCACCGCGAGGGTCTCGGGAAGGAGGGCCGGTTCGTTGGTCTTCCCCCGGAAGGGAACGGGGGCCAGGTAGGGGCAGTCGGTCTCGAGAAGGATCCGGTCCCGGGGGATCTCCGGGAGGAGGTCCCGGAGCCCCTGGGCGCTCTTGAAGGTAAGGATCCCCGAAAAGGAGAGCCAGAACCCCCGGTCGAGGGCCCCGTAGGCCTCCTCCCGGGAGCCGGTGAAGCAGTGGAAGACCCCCCGCCGGCCGGAAAGCTCCTCCGAGTCGAGGACGGCGAAGAGGGGGGCGAAGGCGTCGCGGCAGTGGAGGATCAGGGGGAGGTCGCGCTCCCGGGCGAGCCGGACGTGTTCCCGGAGGGAGGCCTCCTGGACGGCGAGCGGGGTCTCCGGGATGTCGGCCCGGTCGAGGCCGGTCTCCCCGATGCCCACGACCCGGGGATGGCGCGAAAGCTCCCGAAGCCGGTTCACGGCCTCCGCATCCGTCGCGGAGGCCTCGGAGGGGTGGATCCCCACCGTGGCCCAGACCTGGGGGAGCTCCTCCGCCAGGGCGATCGACTCCCGGGAGGAGGCGAGGCGGGTGCCGATGTTCACGAGGCCGGCCATTCCCCGGGAGACCGCCCGGTCGTAGGCCTGCCGGGCCGGAAGCTCCGGGGGCAGGAGATTCAGGTGGGCGTGGGTGTCGAAAAAGGGAAGCGTCCCGGAGCTCTCGGCCACGGCCCCTCCCCTACCTGATCCCGGCGCCGGGTCCGGCCGGCCGGTCGACGGTGAGAAGCGAGACTCCGTTTTCGGTGGAGGCGGCCAGGAGCATCCCCTGGGAGGTGACGCCCATCAGGGTCGCCGGGGCGAGGTTCGCGACCACGACCACCGTCTTGCCCACGAGCTCCTCCGGAGCGTAGGAGCCGGCGATCCCGGCCACCACCGTCCGGGGCGCCGCCTCCCCGATGTCGACGGAGAGCTTCAGGAGCTTCTTCGACTTGGGCACGGGAACGGCCTCCCGGACCACCCCGGTCCGGAGGAGAACCTTCTGGAAGTCGGCATAGTCGATCGGAGGCGCGGCCGGACCCTCGGGAGCCTCCGCGACGGACGACGGGGAGGTCGGAGCCGGAGGGGACTGCGCCGTTTCGGGGGACGCCTTTCCGGCGGAAGGCTCGGCCGTTTCCGTTCGCGGAGCCTTCCGGGGCTTCTCCCCCTCCTCGGCCAGGGGATTTCCCTGGGCGTCGCGCTTCTGGAAGAGGGGTCCGGCCGGCCGGACCCGGTAGAGGGCCTCGGTCCCCGGCCTCCCGTGGGCGGCGTAGGAAAGGAGGGAGAGTCCCGCCGGGACCTCGAGGGATTCGAGGATCTTTCCGGCCGTCTCCGGCAGGAAGGGGGCCAGATAGAGGGCGACGAGCCGGAGCCCCTCCAGAAGATCGTAGAGGACGGCGGAGAGCTCCTCCCGGCGCTCCGGATCCCGGGCCAGGACCCAGGGGGCCCGGACGTCGACGAACCGGTTCAGAAAGGCCACGAACTCCCAGAGGGACCCGAGGGCGCGGTGGAACTCGAAAGACTCGGTCCTCTTCCGCACCGGGGGAAGAAGGGACACGGCCGCCTCCAGAAGCTCGGCGGAGCAGCCGGAGGCGGGACGGGCCACCCCCGTCTCGGGGAAGTAGCGGCAGGCCATGGCCGTCACCCGGGAGAGGAGATTCCCGAGATCGTTCGCCAGGTCCCGGTTGATCCGGTTTATGAGCGCCTCCTGCGAGAAATCCACGTCCTGGCCGAACTGGCCCTCCCGGAGAAGGAAGAAGCGCACGGGGTCGGTCCCGAAGCGGTCGACCAGGGCCACGGGATCGACGACGTTGCCCCGGCTCTTGGACATCTTCTCCCCGTCCACCGTCCACCAGCCGTGGGCGAAGATCAGGCGGGGGGGCGGAAGCTCCAGCGCCGCGAGGAGAATGGGCCAGTAGACGGCGTGGGTGGTCAGGATGTCCTTGCCGATCAGGTGGACGGCCGGCCAGAGGCGGGAAAGCCCCTCCTCCGGGGTCGCCCCCAGGGACCAGGGGACGGTGATGTAGTTCAGGAGGGCGTCGAACCAGACGTAGGTCACGTAGTCGGGGGCGAAGGGGATGGGGATCCCCCAGGGCACCCGGCTCTTGGGCCGGGAGATGCAGAGGTCGGAGAGGGGCTTTTTGAGAAAGCCCATGATCTCGTTGTAGCGGGACTCGGGACGGATGGCCTCGGGGTGGGATTCGTACCAGGAGACGAGCCAGTCCTGGTAGCGGCTCATGCGGAAGAAGATGTTGGTCTCGCTGATGCGCTCCACCGGCCGGT
The DNA here is from genome assembly GCA_023481175.1 of Nitrospirota bacterium. Taxonomy (GTDB): domain Bacteria; phylum Nitrospirota; class Leptospirillia; order Leptospirillales; family Leptospirillaceae; genus UBA4572. Next base: position 4,753 of record JAMCWM010000026.1, on the reverse strand, counting down.
GGCAGTCGGGGCAGAGGCCGTTCTCCACGTCCTTGTCGGTCCAGAACCGTTCGTCCGGAAGGCAGTACCACCCCTCGTAGCTCCCCTCGTAGAGGTCCCCCTTCTCCCGGAGCCGGGCCAGCACCTCCGAGACCCCCTTGACGTGCCGGGGCTGGGTCGTCCGGACGAAGTCGTCGTTGGAGATGGCGAGCCGGCTCCAGAGGTCGCGGAAGCGCGGCAGGATCCGGTCGACGTAGAGCTGGGGGGAGAGTCCGTGCCTCTCCGCGCTCTGCCAGACCTTCTGGCCGTGCTCGTCGGTGCCGGTGAGGAAGAAGACCGGCTCCCCTTCCTGGCGGCGGGTGCGGGCCAGGACGTCGGCGGCGACGGTGGTGTAGGCGTGGCCGATATGGGGGATGTCGTTGACGTAGTAGATGGGGGTCGTCAGGTAGAACCAGGGGGTGCGGAGGTCAGCCACGGGAACGGGGATCCTTTCGATAGCGGTTGTCTGGGGAACGGGCGGCTCTTTCGGCCTGGGAGTCGGGCGCCCCGGGAAGGGAGGAGGGAGAGGGGGGCGCCACCGGGACCCACTCCTCCTTCCGGGACTTCCGGGAGCAGCAGGAGCCGCCCGCACCCTCCTCCCCGGAGGCGGCCCCCTCGAAGGTGAGACAGCACTTGAGCCGCCCGCACATGCCGGTCGAGCGGAGAGAGTTGGGTTCGGTGTCGGCCTCCCGGGCCACCTTTGTCGAGATCGTCCGGAAGGACTTGAGGAAGGAGGAGCAGCAGAGGGTCTTGCCGCAGGTCCCGAGGCCGTCCAGAAGCGAGGTGTGCTCCCGGGGGCTGATCTGCCGGAGCTCGACCCGGCCGCGGTAGCGGCCGTGGATGTCCTTCAGGAGCTCCCGGAAGTCGACGCGGCCGTCGGCGGTGTAGTAGAGGAGGAAGTCGTTTCCGGCGAAGTTGCCGACGGCGTCGACGAAGATCATGGGGAGATTCCGGGCGGCGGCCCGCTCCCGGACGAAGGAGAGCATCCCCGCCTCCCGCTCGGCCAGGGTCTTGAGGCGTGGCGCGTCCTCCGCCGAAAGCCGCCGGATGAAGCGGTATTCGGGAAGGGCGGGGCGGTCCTCCCCGGAGAGGATCCGGGGGTTCTCGACCAAAGTCATGGGGGCGGGTCCCAGGCGGCTTTCTCCCAGGATCGCGTCGTGGCGCCGGAAGGGCAGGGTCTCCGGGTCGTCCCGGCGGGGAGCCCAGAGGGTGATATTCGGCCCCAGCTTCTTGATCTGGGCGGTCAGGATCCAGACCGCTTCCGTCTCGTGGTCGGCCTGGGGAAGGACGGACCTGTTCATAAAAAAGCCTTTCGCATATCGCGTGCGGAGTCCGGATCTAACGGCCTCCGGCGGCAAAGGCCTGTTCCAGCTGCCAGAAGACCTGTTCGAGGGCGAGACCCCGGTTCGGGTTGTGGACCGCCATGCGGCGCATATCGCCTATCCTATCATGGATCCGGGCCCGCGCGAAATCGGGAAGCCCCCCGACAAACCTTTCGGGGAGGGGGCTGTCCGCCCAGGACGGCTCGGGGGCTTCCCTTGCCAGGCGGCGCTCCGCCGAGAGGAGAAGGCCTTCGAGAAGGTCGAGAAAGCGGTCGAAGGCCTCCTTTTCGGAGAGGATGGACAGGGCCTCCGAGACGGCGGCCATGTCGGCGGTCCCGTCCGGCCGGAAGGCCCCGAGAAAGAGGACGGCCCCGTCCCGGATCTTCCGGCCGGAGGGATCGAGAAGGAGAGCGAGGCGGGAGAGGGAGCCGCAGGCTTCGGGCAAGAGGGGGGCGATCTCTTCGGCGGAGACCTCGGGAAAGGCCTCCCGGGCGAGCTCCGAAAGATCGGGGTCGGACAGGGGACGGAACCGGACCGGAAGGAGGCGGGAGCGGAGCGTCGGGAGCAGGCGGTCGGGGGCGGAGGTCACCAGGAAGAAGAGCTGGCCTCCGGCCGGCTCCTCGAGGGTCTTCAGAAGGCTGTTGGCCCCCTCCGGAGTGAGGAGATGGGCTTCGTCGATCACCGCCGCGCGCAAGGGGGAGAGGAGCGGGGCCTCGAGGGTTCCGGAGAGAAGCGCCCGGACGGGATCGACCCCGATCGAGGCGGCCTCGCCCCGGTCGAGGAGGCGAAAGTCCGGATGGCTCGCGAGGGGGGTCCGGCAGGAGGGGCATTCCCCGCAGGGGGCCCGCTCGGGACCCGCTCCGCAGAGAAGCGTCCGGCAAAGGGACAGGGCGGCGGTGCGCTTGCCCACCCCCTCGGGCCCCCAGAGGAGGAGGGCTCCGGAGGTGTAGCCCTCCCGGACGATCCGGAGGACGGTCTCCATGGGGCGGTCGTGGCCCCGGACCCGGACGGAGCCGGAGGGGAGCGGGGCGGAGCTCACCTGCCGAACCGTCCCGGGAAGCGCCGCGCGAGTTCCGCGTCGATCTGCTTCTCGAGGAGGTCGGGGGGGAGGGTCGCGTCGAGGAAAAGGGTCCGGTCGGCGTGGACCCGGGCGATCTCGAGATAGCCCCGCCGCACGCGGTCGAAGTAGTCGCGTCCCAGGCGCTCGAAGCGGGTCCGCCCTTCGGCCCGGGCGGAGAGGCGGCCTTCGAGGGCCTCCACGGGAAGGTCGAGAAGGACGGTGAGGTCCGGCCGGAGGCCGTCAAGAGCCACACGGGTCAGGGTGGCCACCAGCTCCCGGGAGAGGCCGAAGCCGAAGGCCTGGTAGGCCATCGTGGCGTCGGAGAGGCGGTCGGAGAGGACGATCCCCCCCCGGTCCAGGGCCGGAGAAAGGACCTCCTGGCGGTGCTGGGCCCGGTCGGCCTGAAAGAGAAAGAGCTGGGCCAGGGCGGAGGCGGGGAGGGCGGGATCGAGGAGGATCTCCCGGAGCTTTTTCCCGAGGGGGGTGGCTCCCGGCTCCTTCGTCACGGTGTGGGGGATTTTCGCCGCCGCGAGCCGGGCGGAGAGCCGCCGGAGCTGGGTGGACTTTCCCGAGCCGTCCACCCCCTCGAAGGCCACGAGGAGGCCGGGCGGACCGGCCGGAGGGGAGACCGAAGGGGAGATCGGGTCGGAAGGGGTCATCGCACGCTCGCCGGATGGAAGAAGGACCACGGGAATCGGGGAAGGAAGGGCCACAAAAAAGGCCAGCGTCCGGAAGACTCCGGAGACTGGCCGAGCCGGACCCGGCCGTCGCGCGCCCTTCCCGGGATCAGGAAAATAAAACGGAAGGAAGACCGGGGATCAGGAAATCATTCCCGGACGAAGGACGCGGCGGTGCGGGCGGACTCCGGTCGAAGTCGGAACCTAGTGCTCCTTGATCTGGTTTCCGGCCAGAAGAGCGGCCAGAACGATGGTGCCGACCAGGAGAGAGACCATCCAGTGCATGTCACCCATTGTTGTCCCCTTTCGATGGTTTGCGGCAGAAAGGGAACGCCCCTTCCGCCCTGTCACGATACGGTCTGTTGCATTTTATCCTTTTGGAAGGAAAATGCAAGGGGATCCGGCGGAAGGAGATTGCCAAAGATAAACATGCATGTTAATATTCGACACATGGATTATACGATCGTCTACTACAGCAAGACCGTGCAAAATTGCCTTTGGTCTTGGCCAAATGGAATCCGGGCAAGTCTTATCAGGATTCTCGAACGGATGGTCTCCGAAGGACCCGATCTGGGTTTGCCTTATACGCGCTCCATGGGACAGGGGTTGTTCGAGATCCGGGCGAGAGGTCCGGAAGGAATCGGACGAATATTCTTCTGTACGCTGATTGACCGGCAGATTGTCCTTCTGCACGGCTTTATCAAAAAATCCGAAAAAACTCCGGAAAGAGAACTGACGATCGCCAGAAAGCGGTCCAAGGAGGTCAGGCATGGATAAAAAGAATGTCTTCGACAAAGATGACCGATACGAACCGGTCGTCCTCAATGTTGAAAAAACCAAAACGGAATGGATGGAGGACCCGGCATTTAAAGCGGAATATGAGGCCCTGGAAGACGAGTTTGCCACCCTGGACGCGCTTTTAAAAGCCCGGAAGTCTGCGCATCTGACCCAAACTGAGGTCGCGGCACGAATGGGGGTGCACCCTTCGGCACTCGCGCGCATCGAGTCCAGTCTGGGAAGCCGACGGCATTCCCCGTCCCTCGAAACGCTCCGCAAATATGCCAAAGCCTGCGGAGGAAAGCTTAAAATCACAATCGAGATGCCCTCCCGATCCGCGACTCGTGGATAACGGCGAGGATCGTCCCCGTCGCTCGATCCAAAGGCCGAGATAGAGCGAGACCTTTCGGAGCCGGAATTCAGGGAGGCCGGGAGGTCATCGAGGATGAATTCTCCGGCCTGGACGAACTCCTCTGGCACGAAAACCGACGGATTGACGCAGAAGCAAATCGCGTCCCGGAGAGGGGTTCCCAACCGGCTCTTGCCCGAACCGGATCGACGCAGGGCTCCGGAAAACATTCTCCTTCCATAACCGGAATCTCCTTCGTGCGGAAGATTCCGGCGGTCTCCTGGCTCGAGCCCGACAACCGGGACAGCCCGGGGTTTGCGAGCCCCTACGGGACCATCTCCCGGCCGAACCAGCCGTCGATTTCCCCAGCATCGACCGCGGGGAGGCCGAGCAGGACGAGTATTTCTCCCGGGGCTTCTACCCCTGACCTTGCCCCATAAGTAGGGGGTGGACACGGCCAAAGTTTTCGTGTAGTCTGTGGGCATGAAAATCTTCGGCCAGACTCTCGACACATCGATTCTCGACACGATCCGGGAAGAGGCGGCCTCTG
>JAMCWM010000004.1 GCA_023481175.1 Nitrospirota bacterium | reverse complement strand
CGGGCTGTTGTGAGGACGGGCAAGAAGATCGGCACCTATGTCGGACGGGTGGCTGTCCGGGCTTCGGGGAGTTTCAACCTCCAAACCGGATCGGGACTGGTTCAGGGGATTCCCCACACGGTCTGCCAGCTTCTTCAGAGAGCCGACGGCTACGGGTATTCATTGGTAACGACCAACAGAAAGGAGAGCGCATTCCTCCCCGCCGTGAACGGCGAGGTTCCCAATGCGCGCAGAGGATGAAAACGGCCAGTCTCAGAGAATGGACCTACGAGGAATTCATGTCGCTCCCGGAAGGGGGTCCTTTTCGCTACGAGATCATCGATGGAGAGCTTTGCATGACCCCGTCCCCCAGTCCCCGGCACCAGGAAATTTCGTTGCTCCTTTCTCTCGCGATAGGAAATTGGCTCAAAAAACACCCCTCCGGTAAACTTTTCATCGCCCCCTGCGACGTGGTTTTTTCCAAAGAACCGCTTCAGGTGGTCGAACCGGACCTGCTCTTTGTCTCGAAGGAGCATTTGTCCAACATTGGCGAGAAAAACATCCAGGGCGTTCCGGACCTGACCGTCGAGATCCTCTCCCCGACAACGGCAACAGCCGACCGCCGGGTGAAACATTCCCTCTACGAACGCTTCGGTGTTCCCGAATACTGGATCGTGGATCCGGAATCTCAAACAGTCCAGGTCTTCCGGCTTGTCGATGGTCGCTATCCGGCTCCTCTGGAACACGGCAAGAGCGATCTTCTCGAATCCCCCCTTTTTCCCGGTCTGTCGATTCCCCTCTCCGAGGTGTTTCCCTCCTGAAGACTCCCTTTTTGCATCCTGGAACCCTTTTCGACTTGTGAGGGGAATGTCTCATTTTCCCATCCAGAACGGGGGCCCTGATCCTGCCGCCCTTGTTCCGGCCCCTCCGGAGAGTTTTATCCCGTTTTGCTTCGCCGGATACGGGACGACTGCCGACATCTCCCGGGTGCACGACAAATTTTTGAGATCGCGCAGAAGCCCGTCCCTGGCCGATATTCATGCACACCTCCTGGCTGCGCGCCGCTCGAAGAAGGGTTCGAGTCTTCCGCTGAGTTTGGCGCATCGAAGGGCGATGATGGCGTTGGCTCCCTCGAGACTCCAGAACATGCCGGACTGTTTGAGCCGGGCTCCGATCGCGGTCTTGCATCCGGCTTCGACCATCCCGGAGGAAACACAGAGTCCCTGAGCCCGGAACTCCGGATAGTTCATCCGGTGACGGTTCGTTTCGAGATAGCCGATGCATTTTCTCGCCTCCTCGCACCGGGGAGCGTAGATCCTGAGAGCGGCAATGATCGCGTCGATCTTTCCGTCGTCGAGTTCCGCATGCCGGTCTTTGATCCAGGGAAGGGTTTTCTCGCTGTCCGGACCGAAGATCGCCTTGGCGACATCTCCGAGATGTTCCTTGGCATGGAAGAGGTCCAGGATCTGGATGGCTCGGGGGAAGTGTTCCGAGGCGAGGTTCCAGATCCAGGGGGCTCCGTCTGCGACGACGACTTGCCGGACCACGTGGTCGAACCGGCGCCGGGAGGCTTCCCGCAGAACCCGGGCGGCGAAGTCGGACGGACCCTGTCCTGTATCGGGGGACGCGGCGCTTTCTATGGCGGCGGTATAGCTGGCGGAGCCTTCGTCCCGGACGGGAATGCCCTGGTCGTCGGTCGTCTCCGCGCTCCAGACGACGCAGAGCTTCACTTCCCGGGTCTTTGCGGAGCCGTCCTCCTGTTTTCCCGACCGGCCGGAGACCTCCTCGCGGCGCATGGGGATCCCCGTCCCGTCGGGCCCCAGATAGAGCGTCGAGGGAAGCGACGTGACCGGATCCGGCTCGAGGCAGGTCCGCTCGTTACAGGCGATCTCGGCTCCCAGGGCCTCGGCCACCCGTTCCACCTGCTTGGGGCTGACGTCGAGGCCGGCCAGTTCCCATAAAAATTCGGAGCCTTTCTCGAAGGAGAGTTCCGCCCCGACGATTCCGGTCATGCGGAGGACGCCGGGGGTGACCGAGCCCCCTTCGACATTCAGGGCCCGGTCCTTTGGAAAGAATCCCTGATGACAGGACGAACAGAGGCAGTACCGGCGGACCAGGGTGATCGGCCCCAGAACGGAGAGAAACTCCTTGGAACGGGTTCCGGCGTACCGGGCCTCTTTGCCGCAGGAGGGACAGGGAAGTGCGAGGGAGGCATTCTCCCCGACCTGGTTCAGAGGACGTTCGAGAATCCGGGCCCCCACCTCGAGCGCCTGGGACCGGAGGGCCTTCTCCAGCGCTTCGAGACCTCACGGACGAGGTCGGTTTCGAGGGTTTTTTTTTACGGATTCGGAGGAAGACGCGTCCGGATTTTTTAGCTTGAGGTCGCAGATCTGTTCGTTGACTTCCAGAAGCTCTTTGGAGAGTTCCTTGAAACGATGATATTCCTTGATCTGTTCCCGGGTCACCTCGACAAAGCGGACGGGAATGGCCCGTCCAACCGTTTTCTGGGAGGCATCCTTTCTCGTCAGCACATAGAAGGGACCATGTCCCGGATCTCCTTCCCGAGCGCAGTGACAGGTGGGCTTCCCGCATTTCCGGTAGCTTTCCGACAGAGATCCTTGCCGCATCTCCTCGATTTGCATCAGAGCCTGTTTCAGCCGATCGCGTTTCTGCACCAGATCCTGAAGAGTGTTCTCCATAGGCATTGGCCGCATCCTTCAATATTGCATTACATACAATAAGAAAAGAATGGCAATCCTCCCCACCCATACCCTCCAAAAAATCTGACGTCCACCCAAGGCCGATCGTCCGATTGCGCAAGCGATGGGGGGCGTGATACAATTTTCCATTCGAGGAGGGTACTTCATGTCCCAGGGCCACCCGCAATACCCCATGGTCAACCACATGGGCCAGATCCTCATGATCGGCTTCGTCTTTCTTTTTGCCGGGGGCCTTCTGACACTCTTCCTCCAGTGGGTCTACAACCGGTTCATTCGTCGGACCCCTCCTCCCGAGTACACCGAAAAGCCGAAATTCTTCGAACGGGACTGATCCTCCGGTCCGGGTTGACGGCTCTCGTCCTCCCCACTCCTTCACCCTGGAGCCCCTGATGCCTGATTCTCCCCGGGAGGCCGCCTCCCTGCCTCTGGTCGCCATTCTCGGCCGTCCGAACGTCGGAAAGTCGACCCTCTTCAACCGCCTCCTGGGGGAAAACCGGGCCATCGTGGAGGACCAGCCGGGGGTGACCCGGGACCGGCACTATGCCACCGTCACCCGGGGCCCCTGGACCTACCGTCTGGTCGACACCGGCGGCATCCTCTTCGGGGACGACCATCCCCTGGGAGAGGCCATCCGCAAGCAGGCGCTCTTCGCCCTCGAGGAGGCCGACGCCCTGATCTACGTCTTCGATGCCCGGGAAGGATTCAATCCGATGGACCGGGACGTGGTGGACCGGATCCGCGCCTCGGGAAAACCCGCCGTCTTCGCCGTCAACAAGAGCGATGCCCCGACCCGGGAGTCGATCCTCCTGGCCGATTTCTACAAATACGGGGTCGAGCCCCTCCGGCCGATCTCCGCCCTCCACGGACTCGGCATGGAGGAGCTCCTCGAACCCTTCGGCTCCCTGCTCCCCCGCGCGACGGAGGTGGAAAGCGACCCGGACCGCATGGTCCTCACGGGAGAATCGGAAGAGGAGATCCGGGCACGGATCCAAAAACGTCTCGGGGAACCGGCCCGGATCGCCGTCGTCGGACGGCCCAACGTGGGGAAGTCGACCCTGATCAACCACCTTCTGGGCGAGGAACGCCTGGTGACGAGCCCCCTCCCCGGGACGACCCGCGATGCCATCGACACCCTGGTCACCTGGCGGAACAAACCCTACCGCTTCGTCGACACCGCAGGAATCCGAAAACGGGGAAAGCTCGCCGAAGCCTCCGAGCTCTACGGGATCATCCGGACCGAGCGCGCCCTATTGAACGCCGAGATCGCGATCGTTCTCGTCTCGACTCCCGACGGACTGACCGACGGGGACCTCCGGATCATCCGGCAGGTCATCGATATGCGGCGGGGCCTGATCATCGCCTTCAACAAGTGGGATGCGGTGGCCCGGGGAGAGACTCCCGACCTCTCCCTTCTCGGGGAACGCTATCCCTTCCTGTCTTTTGCGCCGGTCCTGAATGTCTCGGGGCTCACCGGCCGCAACCTTTCCCAGATCTTCCGGCACATCGAAACGGTCCGCTCCTGGTACTACCGGCGTATCGGAACCAGCGACCTAAACCGGGTCATCCTGCCGGTCATGGCCCAGACCCCTCCTCCGAGACTCAAGACGGGTGCTGTCCGGGTCTACTACGCCACCCAGGTCCAGATCGCTCCGACCGTCATCCATCTCTTCTCCAACCGCCCCGACGGCCTCACCCCCACCTACCTCCAGTTCCTGACCCGGAAGATCCGGGACAAGTTCCCCTTCACCGGCGTTCCCTTTCTCCTGAAGCCCCGCGGAAAGAAGGAGGATTAGGCCAGACGCTCCTGAACTTGCCAAAACCGCTTCTTCTCTCGAAAAAGGTTAAACAGGATTGATCTTGACTTTTAGCCGAAATGAAAATCAAGATCAGAGCACTGATCTTAATTTCACAAGGGGAAAATCAATGTTCTCTCTTTCGGACAGGGACGTCTTTCGCCGACTCGAATTCGACAACCCGTGGTGGGTGGACGGTCTTGGAATCGACAAACATTATGCGGAATTTAAACTGAGACTGTATTTCCAACCCTTGATCCAGCTCATCCGGGATCGCTCGGTCAATCGGGCGGTGGTTGTTATGGGGCCACGGAGGGTCGGAAAAACCGTCATGATTTTTCATGCGCTCCAGTCTCTTCTTGATTCAGGAATTCCTGGAAAATGGGTATCCCCATCATCCAAGTGCATGAGTCTGTCCGGAAATAATGGAGTGATATGGAGACGGGCGATGGTAACAGCCTGTATGGCGAGGCGGTGAAAGAACAATCCCCGAGCACCTGAGCGTTTTTCCATGTTCCAAAAGGATCATCCTTTCGTACTTGGGTCAAAGGGATGCCCATTTATCTGAATTATGGTGGATATCCTGAAGCGGTCATGTCGGACACTATCCAAAAAGATCTCAGTCGATACATAAAAAGCGACATCATCGACAAAGTCCTTTTACCCGATTTGCCGAGCCTGTATGGAATCAGCGACATCCAGGAACTGAACCGGCTTTTCACCACATTGGCGTACAATACAGGAATGGAACTCTCACTCGAAAATCTGTCCTCGGGTTCCGGCGTCGCGAAAAATACGATCAAACGTTATCTGGAGTATCTGGAAGCGGCCTTTTTGATCCGTTGCGTCAACAGAATCGATCTTAATGCCAAGCATTTCAAACGTGTGACATCCTTCAAGGTTTACCTGACCATTCCTTGACATCCTCTCCTCCCTCTCGCTTCGCTCGCCGCGAAAGCGGAAAGGAAGGGGATTCCTTCCTGCCAACTCCCCGGACTGAAAACGGGGATCGATTCGCCGACTGAACGGTCAGGCGACGAACTTACTGGATTTATCCAGTGAACAGGCGCTGCGGGCCTGCCCGGCCCTGAGAATATTGTTCGCGGCATTCGTATCCGCATGATCTTCGTATCCGCAGAGGACGCACCGGAACGTGGCCTGGTCCGGACGG
>JAMCWM010000048.1 GCA_023481175.1 Nitrospirota bacterium | reverse complement strand
GTGCGCGAATGTTTCATCGAGGCCCGGAAGCACATGCTTCCACAAACAGGCCGGATATATGTACGCAACGACCATCTTTCTGAGTGGATTACCCTCTTGCAATCGGGGGAGGGACCATATATGGGTTAGGCTGTAAGCCAAGAGGGGGTCAAGCGGACCAATTTTATATAAACGAAAAGGATTCAATGATGAAAACAGAAACGACAATTCCAGAAGACGTTAAGGAGTGGGGAAGGATCATTCACTCCCCCATTCGATGGCCCGAAAACCCTTCGTCAAAACTTGAATTCCTCGAACTGGAAATTCCTGGAAAAAGTCTCTCCGAAATCATAAGCGAAGACCGTGGCGACAGCTCTATATCTTGATTCCAGTGCCATAGTCAAATTTTATGCCCATGAGCCCCACTATCAAAATGTGCGCCAGTGGGCCAGGACACCAATATTCTCGCAACATCCGAAATAGCTTACACGGAGGTCGTCTCGGCATTCTCCCAAAAGGTCCGCAGTGGAGAAATCGGTTGGAACCACGTTTCGCAGATCCTCCCGAAGCTCAACCAGCTTTGGTTTGGAAGGCTTGCTGTGGTTCGTATCGATCCTCTGGAAGCTGCCCAATACGTCCTTTCTCCTACACTACCTCTGAGAGCAATGGATTCGATCCATCTTCATGCGGCCATTGCGTTCAGATCCCAATTATCCGATTACTCTGTCATATTCTGTTCTTTCGATCGTCGATTGAAACAAGCGGCCAAAACGTATGGATTTAGAGTCCTCGATGAAGAAGCCGCAAATAGTGTGGAACCTCTCAAAGCTTAAATTCCTGACATAATGTTTTTTTCGCCGGATATTCGAGCCGTGGAAGTCAAATCCTTTCCAAATGCTATCTTCCTCTTTCTTCCGCATCGCTCGCAGCCGAAGCCGCAAATTAGAAAATTCCTCGATGGACAAGGCCGATTGAGTAGCGTCCTGCGCCGACCCCCAAGGTCCGTCGAGGTGTTCATTCCTCAGAGCATCCAGGCCTGTCCGGCCCTTAACATGCCACGCTCTGTCCCGGGGAAATGAAGAAAAACAGGAGTGATGATCCGGATTTCCGGAAGTGGAAGAGAAGGAACTGAGCAGAACATACGATGCGATTGACGGGTGACAGAGGCGGCCGCAAAAGGGACGCGTGGTCTGGTTCCGAGGGGAGCGATCCGAAGGGCAACCCCTCAGGCCATGGCATGACTCCCGAAGACTGTCGTCCGGTTCCTTCCTTCCGCCTTTGAAGCATAAAGGGCCTTGTCAGCTCGCTCCATCATCTGGATCCAATCAGGCCCGAGCCAACCGGCATCCACCCCGACAGAGAGAGTCATGACCCCGATTTTCTGACGTTTTGTAACATTCAAGATCTCGATCTTCTCAACGGACTTCCTGATCTTTTCACCCATGGCCAACCCGTCCGCGGAGGTCCCTCCCGGAAGAAGCAGGGCAAACTCTTCTCCGCCGATCCGAGCCGCGAGATCACCCTTTCGGAGGCTCATCTTGAGGATCCGGGAGACAGCTACGATCGCCTTGTCCCCGACCATGTGGCCATGTGTGTCGTTGATCTTTTTGAAATGGTCGATGTCGAGCATCAGAACGGCCATCTCTTTGCCAGAATATTTGCCTTCCGCCAGCAGGGACTCCACTTTGGCATTGAGACCTCTCCTGTTCAGAAGCTCCGTCAGGGGATCGATCAGCGCCTCCGCCCTCGCGTTCCGCAACTCCCGCTGAAGGAGCTCGATTTTTTTCTGGCTCTCTGTCAGGTCCTGGCTCAGGCTGTCGGAACTCCGCTTGATGGAGAGGGTGTCCCGGAGGACGGAATCGATAAGTGACTTGAGTGTTTTCTCATCCACATCATTTTTCTGAAGGGATGCCCCGTAGAACTCCATTCCTTTCTGGACCCGTTCGGCTTCATGCGTGGTGGACTGCGTCGAACGGGAAATATGCTCCAGCACTTCCTGGATTTCCTTCGCCAAGGAATCCCGTTGTTCATTCAGGGGAAGGACATATTCCGGGGCTACAAACCTCAGGAAAATCGTCTCAACGTCTGTATCGGAGAGGTGTTTTTCTGATTTCATCCTGGTATCGAGCGCTTGGGAGAGAGCCGGATTGATTCCCGAGACATATTCATAGATCACCGCATAATGAATCGGCGTAAAGGATAATCCCAGTTCAGTCATACGGGTAAGGACAAGGCGAAAGATCTCGGCGCTCGCCATCTTGGATTCAGAATAACGCAGCATGAACACTCCCCCGTCGCGCAAAGGTCCAGAGGACCCTGTCGTTGTCCTCCTTGGACGCATTCTAGCATAACAAGAGCGCTCAAAAACATTTTCAAAGTCCGTCCGGTGGTGGACGCAAGCCCGGGAAATCACCATAATCATGACAGTCCGCTCCGCTGGAATCCATCGGCAATTTCAGGAGGTTTCCCATCTTTTCTCTTGGCGTGCTTGCCCATTTCGGAAGACAGTCAGGCTCAGGTCACAGTTCCAGCTGGGATATCACTCTCTTTCATCTGGGAAAAACCCCGGTAACCATTGCCGGAATGATCAACTTTCTTCTGTTTGTCCTGCTGGGATTCATCCTTCGTCACTTCCTCAAGAAAACACTGTCCGCCAGGGTCAGGGCCCAGTCCTCCCCCCAGACCCGGCACATGATGGGGCTTCTGTCGACCTTTGCCGCCAACATTGTCTTTGCCCTGACCATCGTCATCGGCCTCGACAACCTGGGAATCCGGCTGTCGTTTCTCGGAGGAACGCTGGGAGTCCTTGGCATCGGCATCGGTATCGGCCTCCAGAATCTCGCCGCGAACCTGATCGGACTGGTCGTCATCCTTCTGGAAAAATCGATCCAGATCGGGGACCTGATCGAAATAGACGGAGTTCTCGGAACCGTCGTCGAGATCAAGGGCCGATCGACCACCATCATGAGCCGGGACAACATCGCCATCATCATTCCCAATGCCCACCTGATCTCCAACAAGGTGATCAACTGGAGTCACCGGGATCCCAAAACGCGAATGCACCTGAAGGTCGGGATCGGCATGGACCCCTCCCTGCTCGACAAGGCGGTCGATATCCTCCTGACGATCGCCCGGAACCATCCAGACATTCTTCCTGACCCCGCCCCCACCGTCTGGTTTTCCGAATTCGGGGCCTCCTCCTTCAACCTCGAACTCATTTACTGGATCCATGATGTCACCCTGCGCCACACCATCCTTTCCGACCTCAATTTCCGGATCGCAAGCGAGTTTCACGCAACGGGGATCGACCTCCCCTATCCGCACAATGTCGTCATTCTCTCCGGCAATCTTGGCAAGGAGGCCGCTCCCCTTGCGCCGGAGCCAATCCGGGAGGATAATGGAACTCATGAAAATCGGAATCCTTCTTTCAACGCATCCCGAAAAACATGACGGTGACACCGTCCGGTTAATCGCCGACACGGCACTCGCTTCCGGTGACGAGATTTATCTTTATCTTCTCGACGAGGGTGCCCGTTTCGTCACCCAGGACTGGGTCCACGAACTCGTCGACCGGGGAGCCTCGGTGTATACTTGCGCCTATGCTGCCCAGAACCGGAAAATTCCTGACCCTGGAAAGACAACCTTTTGCGGGCTTGTGGTCCTGACCCAGATCATCGAGGGGTGCGACCGTTTCCTGGCTTTTGCCTGAAAGGAGTTTCGTGGCTTCCGACTCTCACAGGACTCTTCTTATGATCAAGGCCGATCCGGCCAATGACCCCAGACCTGCGGAGGCCATACGTTCCTCTCTCGGACTGATCGCCGGCGAGATCCCTGTCAGCGTCTACCTTTTCCGGGAAGCCCACGCCCTTCTCCTGTCCACCCCGGACGACCTTCTCGACCTCGAGGACGGAGAAGTTTTCCAGCGTTTTCTCTCGACCTTTTTCGACATGGCCAAAGAAATCTTTTACGAGCCATTCGAGAGTCCACCGCCCCGGGAGGTCCGAGGAACTCCCCTTTCGCCCAAGGATCTGGGACGAATGATTCCCGGATTCGACCATACGATCTTCTTCTAGGACGGAACGCATGCTTATCCTTATCCGGAATTATCCCGACGACAGGCTGCGGGACATCATCGCTTCGATCGCGAAGGACTCTCCGGAGACGACACTCGTCTATCTCGACCGGTCCCCGGCTTCCGGATCCGCTCCCTCCCTCCCCATCCTGGCGGACAGGACCTATTCCTTGCGGTTCCCGGTTCTTCCCGGCATCACCCCGATCGATGGCCAGACCCTCCTCCGCCTGATACACGACCATGACCGCGTCCTCGTTCTCCCCTGACCCATTCCTCGCCGGAGCAACGTCTTCTCGCCCCCACCCGCTTTCCTGGCCCCTTGTTTTCCGCCGATCCTAACGGTATGATAGTCGGATGTTCCGCTATTGAACACCATCGCGTGGAGAGATGTCCGAGCGGCCGAAGGAGCACGACTGGAAATCGTGTAGGTGCCTAAGAAGTGCCTCGGGGGTTCGAATCCCCCTCTCTCCGCCATTTAACAGGGCGAATTCGCGAGAGCGGACCGAAGGGGCCCCAGGCTCCGGGCAACGAGATCCCGCAAACCCCGCCAGGTCCGGAAGGAAGCAACGGTAGCGGTGTGTCGCGTGTGCCCCGGATTCCCCTGGGGTCCCTTCGGTCTCCTTTCCGGAAGCCTCCCGCGCTCTTTTTCGCAAATGTCTTCTGCATGGAGCTCCCATGTCCCAATTCAAATCCTTGGCCCGTATCTACAGACCACAGACCTTTTCCGACCTGGTCGGACAGGAAGCCGTCGTCAGGACCCTTTCCCAGGGATTCTCCTCGGGAAGCCTCACCCAGGCCTACCTTTTTTCCGGGGAGCGGGGGGTCGGCAAAACCACTGTCGCCCGGATCCTCGCCAAGGCGATCAATTGCGCCAAGGGACCAACCGCAACCCCTTGTCTCGCCTGTTCCTCCTGTCTCGAAATCGCCGAGGGACGATCACCGGACGTCCTGGAGATGGACGGCGCTTCGCATACCAGTGTGGAGGATGTCCGGACCATCAGGGAGGGGCTCCGTTACAGTCCTCTGGCCGGAAGGGCGCGCATCATCATCATCGACGAAGTCCACATGCTGTCGACCTCCGCCTTCAACGCCCTGCTCAAGACCCTGGAGGAACCCCCTCCTCATGTGGTGTTCGTTCTCGCGACCACAGAGGCGCACAAGATCCCGGACACCGTGTTGTCCCGCTGCCAGCATTATCGTTTCCGCCTTCTCACCATCCCGGAAATCTCCGGAAGAATCGAAGAGATCTCCAAAAAGGAAGGCCTGCCACTCGACCCTGGCGTAATCGCCCTGGTGGCCCGGTCCGCGGAGGGGAGCCTGCGGGACGCACTCTCTCTCCTCGACCAGATCCTCCGTGTCGGGGGTACGGAGATGACCGCCGCCGGCGTGGCCGAACTGCTCGGTGTCACCGATCAGGCCCTGGAGGAATCCCTGCTTTCCTCTCTTATTTCCGGGGATCTCCCTTCAACGCTTCGCACGGCCCGGACGGTCCTCGAAGCCGGAATCGACCCGCGGGCCCAGGTTCGCACCCTGGCAAGACGTTTCCGGGACATACTCCACAGCCTTCTCGAGGAGGTCCCTCTTGACAGCCCTCGCTACGGGTGGACGCGGGAATCTGCAGCCCGGATCGCCTCCCTTCCCCCGGCCAACATTTTTTTTCTGGAGCAGGTCCTTTCCGTTCTGGTCCGGGGCGAAGACGACCTGAGGAGATCTCCCCAACCGGCCATCACTTTCGAACTCCTTCTCGCCCGGATCTGCCATCTGAAGGCGATCATTCCCCTTCCGGATCTTCTGGACCGCCTTCTTGCCGACTCGGGAAAAGCCGGAGCGGCCCTCCCCTCCCAGCGACTTTCGGCGGAACAGACTCTCCGCCCCTCCCGACCCTCCGCCCCGCCGTTACCTCCGGACTCCCTTTCGGGAACAAGGGAGTCCCCTCCCGTCCGGCCCCGTCCCTCTCCTTCCGAAGCCGGTCCCCTGGACCTCAGGATCCCGTCCGACTGGGGGAAGGCCCTCTCCCGCCTTTCCCACGAAACGCGCTCCCTCCTTGAGTCCGCCCGAATCGAACGCTTTGAACAGGGAACCCTTCTCCTCGATACGGGCAACTCTTTCTTCAACAACCGGATCGCCTCCAACCGAGAGGCCTTGGGGCGCGCCCTTTCCGAGGCCGTCCAATCTCCCGAACCGCTCAGGATCGAAACCCCATCCTCCGGACCCGGAGGGGGAGGGATGACAGGAACAACGACCCCGCCCCCCCCTCTCGTCTCGGAGGCTACCGCCCTCTTCGGCTCCGAAATCATCGGGATCCGGACCCGAAAAAACACCCCGGAAACCCAGCAAGGAGAACAAATCTGATGTTTGGACAGGATTTTCTGAAAAAAGCCCAGGAAATGCAGGAAAAAATCGCACGCATGCAGCAGGATATCGCCCGGATGACCGTCACCGGATCGGCCGGCGGACGTCTCGTCACCGTCGAGATGAACGGCAACAACGAAGTCCTGTCTGTCCGTATCGCCCCCGAGCTCTTGAAAAACGAGGAGGTCTCCATGATTGAAGACCTCGTGGTGGCGGCGACCAATGACGCGGTTCAGAAGGTCCGTCTCGCCGCGTCGAAGGTCATGGAAGAGATGACAGGGATTCCCGGAGACATGCCGATGGGGAATCTCGGGATACCCGGCCTCTGATGGAGCGAGGCCAGAGGCCGGCCAAACCGGCCTTTCCCGAACCTTTTGCCCGCGTGGTGGAGGCCTTCCGTCGTCTTCCGGGTATAGGATCGAAAACGGCGACACGGCTCGCATTCCATCTCCTTCTCTCCTCCGAGGAAGAGCGCTCCCTCCTCACCGGGGCTCTTGACACCCTCAGAAGCAACCTCATCCCTTGCCGGGATTGCCGTAACATCGTCGAAAGGGACACCCAGAACCCGGAGGCGCCCCTTCGCTGCACCATCTGCTGCGATCCCGCCCGCGATCGTGGCATCCTGATCGTCGTCGAGGATATCCAGACCCTATACTCTCTTGAAAAATCGGGCGAATTCAAAGGTCTTTACCATGTCCTCGAAGGGCGGCTTTCCCCCCTCGAGGGAGTCAATCCCGACAAGCTCAGGATCAGGGAACTTCTCGAACGTCTCGGCGATCCGGAGGTCAAGGAGGTCATCCTGGCCACTTCTCCGACGACGGACGGTGAGGCCACCGCGCTCTACCTGTCCCGCCTGATCAAGCCCATGGGAATCCGGGTCAGCCGGATCGCCTTCGGCATTCCGGTGGGTCTCGAAATCGAGTATGTCGACGAAGTCACGCTGATACGAGCCGTCGAGGGACGCCACCCCTTCTGACACAAACCCAGGACATTTCCGGGACGAAAGCCCCCGGCAACCAGGAGACCCATGACGACCCCACTTTCACCGGAGGCCTCTCCCCTTCTTCGGGAGATTGTCCGACGACGAACCTTTGCCATCATCAGCCATCCGGATGCCGGAAAGACCACCCTCACCGAAAAACTTCTCCTTTACGGAGGGGCCATCCATCTCGCGGGATCGATCAAGGCGCGAAAGGCGGCCCGATACGCCACAAGCGACTGGATGGAAATCGAACGTCAAAGAGGAATCAGCGTCACCAGCAGCGCCCTCGCTTTCGAATTCGAAGACCATACCATCAACATTCTCGATACCCCGGGCCACAAGGATTTCAGCGAAGACACCTTCCGGACGCTCGAGGCGGTGGATTCGGTGGTGATGCTTCTCGACGGGGCCAAGGGCATCGAACCCCAGACTCTGAAGCTCTTTGAAGTCGCACGCATGCGCCAGCTTCCGATCCTGACCTTTATCAACAAGGTGGACCGGGAAGGAGTCGATCCCTTCAATCTCCTCTCCGATATCGAGCGGACCCTCGATATCGCCGCCCTCCCCTTTGACTGGCCCATCGGCTCGGGAACGGGATTCCGGGGAGTCTGGGATCTCCGAAAAAACGAGGCCCATCTTTACGAGGCGGTCGACCATGGGGGAGCAAAGGCCGACGAACGGATCCTTGCGGCAGGAAACCTCGAGTTGGAACAGGTCCTTGGAACCCTTCCGGACAGGGAGGCCTTTCTGGACGAAATCGCCCTCCTTTCCCACGAAGAAAGCTCCTTCGACACCAAGGGATTTCTGGCAGGGAGAGTGACTCCCGTCTTTTTCGGAAGCGCCCTCAACAATTTCGGAGTGGAACTATTCTTACGGGCCTTCCTGGAGATGGCGCCGCCCCCCCGGGCCTATCACTCCGACAAGGGCCCCGTCCCCCCCGATTCCCCTTTCTTTTCCGGGTTTGTCTTCAAGATCCAGGCCAACATGGACCCGCAGCACCGCGACCGTTTCGCCTTCATCAGGGTCTGTTCAGGTCGATTTTTTCGGGAGATGACCGTGACCAACGCCACTTCGGGGAAGTCGCTCAGACTGTCCAAGACCATCCAGTTTTTGGGGCAGAAACGCGAAAGGGTGGAGGAGGCCTGGCCAGGAGACATCATCGGGCTCCACGACCCGGGGGTCTTTCGGATCGGAGATACCCTCTGCGAAAAGAGTCTCTTCCATTTCGAGGGGATTCCCTCCTTTTCGCCCGAACTCTTCGCCCGGGTGATCCTGGAGGATCCGCTGAAGAGAAAACACCTGAAGAAAGGGCTGGACCAGCTCTCTGAGGAAGGGGCGATCCAGGTCTTCCAGATGGATCCCCATGGAGAACGGGATCTGATCGTCGGTGCCGTCGGAGCCCTCCAGCTCGAAGTCCTGAAGTTCCGGCTCGAACACGAATACAACGTAAGAGCCCGGCTCGAACCGGTCGGTTACGACCGGGCCCGCTGGCTGGCGGGAAATCCGGAGCAGATCCAGGCGCTTTCGGGGACGCTCGACACCCTCCTGGTCTACGACCATGAAACCCAGCCTGTCGCTCTGTTCAGAAATGAATGGGCGCTCCGCTATGTGGTGGACAAGTACCCGGGAATCACCTTCCACGGGACCTCCCCGCGCGTCTTCCACGAAGGGGGGTAAGATCCTGGCCGGATCAGGGGGCTTTGGATCGGCGCCACCCCGCCCGGATTCCCGCAACGAGTCGGATCCCCCTAGGCCGAAGAGGGGTGTTTCTCCCGGACTCCGGACGGATCCCCGGACGAATCGAGAAGCGGGAGCCTTCCCGTCATCGAATAGACCACGGGAAGAACCAGAAGGGTGAAGACGATCGTGGTAAGCACGCCCCCCACGATCACGATGGCCAGAGGTTTCTGGGCCTGGTTTCCGATCCCGGTGGAAAGGGCGGCCGGCAAAAGTCCGAATCCGGCGAGAAGGGCCGTCATCAGGACCGGCCGGACCCGGAGATTTCCTCCCTGAACAAGGGCCTCCCGCATGGAGAGGCCTTCCCGTCTCAGATTCGTGACAAAATTTATGAGGATCATGCCGTCCTGGATCGCGATCCCGAAAAGGGAGAGAAACCCCAGCGAAGCGGAGATGCTCAGGTGATGCCCTGTCAGGAGAAGGGCCCACACCCCTCCGGTAATGGCCACGGGAACGGAGAGAATCTGTACGAGGGCGTATTTGATGGACCGGTAGGCCCAGTAAAGCAGGAGGAAAATCAGACCGACCGCGATAGGGAGCAGGAGAGAAAGTCTGCGCTGGGCGGCCTTCATCTCCTTGTACTCGCCGTACCAGCGGATCCGGTAGCCGGGGGGAAGGGGAAGCCGGGAAGAGATCTCCCGTTTCGCCTGATCCACAGCCGAGCCGATATCACGCCCCCGGATCGAGAATTTGACCGGGAGATAGCGGGAATTGGCTTCCCGGAAAATATAGGAATTCCCGATCCTGAGATGAATTTTTGCCAGCTGGGAAAGCGGGATGTGGGACCCGTCCGGGCTGTCCACCGGAATGGAACGGATGGCTTCGATGTCCTTCCGGTAGGGGCGGGCCAATCGGACCGTCACATCGAACCGCTTTTCATTCTTCAGGACCTGCGTGACCGCAACGCCTCCCACCGCTGCCTGGATGACCCCTTCGACATCCGCCACATGGATTCCGTAGCGGGCACAGGCCAGAGGGTCGACCCGGATATCGAGCTCCATCCCCCCCCGTATTCTGAAAAGACCGAGGTCGTGGAATCCCGGGATGCTCCCGAGGATCCCCATGGTCTGATGTCCCAGTTTTTCAAGTTCTACCGGATCCGGTCCATAGATTTTCACACTGTTCTGCCCCTTCACCCCCGAGACCGCCTCCTCCACGTTGTCCTCGATATACTGGGAGACATTGAAGGTCACCCCAGGAATGGTCTTGAGGCGGGCCAGCACCTCCTCCTCGATCCGGGTCTTCGTCACTCCCTTGCGCCACTTCGCATGGGGCTTGAAGAAGATGGCGAACTCGGCATTCCAGAATCCTCCGACATCGTAGGCGTCGTCCGGACGCCCCTCTTCCGACACCACGGTCTTGACCTCCGGGATCTCGAGAACGAGACGCCGGATCCTGTCGGTCAGGTGTGCCCCGTAATCAAGGCTGATGGCCGCCGGGTAGGTGGCCCGGATATAGAGGTTGTTTTCCTCGAGCTTGGGCAAAAACTCCGAACCCAGCCGGGGAAGGGCGACCCCCACCGTCAGAACAAGAAAGAGAAGGGCCACGGAAAGGACGATCCTCGGGCGGGCGAGAACGAACAGGAGCAGGGCATCGTAAACCTTCTTCACGACCCGCATCAGGGGCGTGTCGGGATGGGCCCCCACATTCTTCAGGAGGAGGGAGGAAAAGGCGGGCGAGAGGGTCATCGACAGGAGGACGGCCGCCAGGAGCCCTCCGCCCATTGTGTAGGCCATGGGAAAGAAGATCTTTCCCTCGATCCCGCTCATGAAAAGAAGGGGAACATAGGCCGAGAAGACGATGAGAGTGGAGAAAACCGTGGCCGACTGGACCTCCGTCACTGCCGTATAGATGACCACGAAGATCGAAGGCCTGTCCGAACCCTGCCGCTCCTGGGTGAGGTGGCGGTAGATGTTTTCCACCACGATCACCGAGGCATCGACCAGAATGCCGAAATCGATCGCCCCGAGCGAGAGCAGATTGGCCGACACTCCGTTCGCCTTCATGATCGAGAAGGCGGTCAAAAGGGCCACCGGGATCGTGATTGCCACGATGATGGCCGATCTCAGATTCCCCAGAAAGAGGTAGAGGGTCAGAAGAACGAGCCCGATGCCCAAAGAGAGATTCTCGAGGACGGTGTGGAGAGTCCAGTGCATAAGCTGTGTCCGGTCATAGAAAGGCAGAAGCTTGACCCCCGGAGGAAGATCATGGGCCCGGATCTCGGCCACCTTTTTGTGGATCCGCTCCATCACATGGCGGGTGTTCGCCCCCCGCAAAAGGAGCACCACCCCCTCGACGGTATCGTTCTCATAGTTTCGGCCCACCCGGCCGAGACGGGGCTGGGGGCCGATCCTGACGGTCGCGATATCCCGCAGGAGGATCGGGGTCCCCTTGACCTCCCCGACCATGACGTGGCCGATGTCCTCCCGGTTCTTGAGAAGGCCCAGCCCCCGAACCACGGCCGCCGTCTCCCCGAAGTTCATCACATAGGCCCCGACGTTGTTGTTGGCGGCAGAAACCGCCGCCAGGACCTGGGACAGAGGAATGTTGAAGTCCCGGAGTCGGGCCAGGTCGACCAGGATCTGGTATTGCCGGATCCATCCGCCCATTCCGGATTCGTCCGCCACCCCCGGGATCTCCTTGAAACGGCGTTCCAGGACCCAGTCATCCAGCGTCTTGAGCTGATCGAGGGGGGCTCCGGTCAGGGTGTAGCGGTAGATCTCTCCCGTGGCCGGGGTGTTGATATCGAGAACGGGGGTCACCCCCCCGGGAAGGTTGGCCTGGGAGATGCGGTTGTAGATCCGGTGGCGGGCCTCGAAATCGTTGACGCCATCCTTGAAGACGGCGATGACGACCGAGAGCCCGTACATCGAGATTGACCGCTGAGTCTTCATTCCGGGGGTTCCGTTAATGGCGATCTCGACCGGAAGGGTGATCTGGCGCTCGACCTCCTCCGCACCCCGTCCGGCCCACTGGGTCAGGACCCGGACTTCGAGAGGGGAGACATCCGGGTAGGGCTCGATCTGGAGATTTTCGTAGGAAAAAACCCCGACAACGGAGAGTGCGATCGCCACCAGAAAGACGATCACTCGCTCCCGGAGGGCAAAGGCCACCAAGTGTTTCATGGACGGGGTCTCCCGATCCGGCCCAAGGGGTCAGACCTCCCTGTGGCCTCACTCAGATTGGTCTCCCGGATCCCCTCGAGAAGCAAGGCTCCCTTGACCGCGACCCGTTCCCCCGGGACCAGTCCCGATTCGATGCGGATCCACCCATGTTCTTCCTGGCCGGTCACGACTCTGCGATATTCGAAGACCCCGGGTTTTTTTTCGACGAAGGCATGGTAGCCATGCTCATCCCGGAGAACGGCAACTTCGGGGAGGGCCACCACAGGACGCGGGACCGAAAGACGGATCCTGACCGAGGCGAACATGCCCGGTTTCAGCAGACGATCCGGGTTCGGAATTTCGGCCCGGACATGGAAGGTCCGGGTGATGGGATCGACCATGCCACCCAGATAGACGATCTTGCCGGGGAAGACCCTGTCCGGATAGGCGACGCTCTCGAGAAGGACGCGCTGGCCCGTCCGGACCAGGGGGAAGTCTCCTTCGTAGATGTCCATGTAGACCAGAAGACGGGAGAGGTCCGCGATGGTCATGAGCTGGTCTCCGGGATTCATGAAGAGGCCGGCCCGGAGGGCCGAGTTCAGGATGACGCCCGACCGCGGGGCGTGAAGGGTCAGGTAGCGGGAGACGTTTTTCGTCCGGGTGATCTCGTCGATGTCCCCCTTCGAGGCCCCCATCAGACGAAGCTTTCTCTCGGCGGCCGTAATGTAGGCCCCGCTCTCGGCCTGCTCGGAGAGAGTCCTGGCCACCTTGAAGGCATTCAATAGCTCCACTTCGGCGGTCGTGTAGTCAGGGCTGTAGATCAAGGCCAGGGGATCATCCTTCTTCACCTTCTGGCCTTCGAAGGCCAGGACCCTCACCTCCCGGCCGGCGACGCGCGCCGAGACGATCGAGACCTTCTCCTCGTCGAAGTTGAGGGTTCCGGTTCGCCTGAGCTCGGTCTCCATGCTCTTCTTTTCGACGGTCATGACCCTGACCAGTCCGGATCTCTGCTGGGCCTCCGTCAGCTGGATCAATTTTTCAGAAACGCCGGAAGACCCGGCAGCCGCAAGAGAAATCCCGGAATTCTCCCCCAGAAATAAAAGCGAGATCGCGATTCCCGCAAAAAGACACGTCCGCATTCGATCCTTCCTTGCCTTGCCCCCCGCACTTCGGGAGCCTGTTTGAACCCCGTCTAGGGGCGGATAGGTTTCAGGACTTTCCCGGTCGGTTGTCGATGGGCAGGGGAGACCCGACAGCCGCCTCGAGATTGCTCAAGGCCTGATAATAGGCAATCAGGCTCTGGTAGCGGTTATACTGGGCCTGCCGATAAGCCTGGACGGCACTGATCAGATAGAGGAAGTCGTTTTTCTGGTTCTCGTATCCCGTCAGCGCCAGCTCGAAGGCCAGGCGGGACTGGGGAAGGATCTCGTCGGAGTTCATCCGGTACTGCCGGTAGGCGAGCTCCACCTGGGCATAGAGATTGTCCACCGCAAGCCTCACCTGGGCCGCCTGCCACTGGTATTGCCAGTCCGCCGCACGAAGCATCTCCTTCTGGGAGTCATACTGGAGATTCTGCTTGATCGGGGCAAAGACCGGCACATTGATCTGGACCCCCACATACCAGCAGTTGAGGCCGGAAAACCCGTAACAGGACTCCCCTCCCTCGGAGCCGGTCAGCTGATAGTCGGGCATGAAGCCCAGCTTGGCCAGGGTCAGCTGGTGGCGGTTTAAGTCGACGGTGGCCCGGGTGGACAGAAGATCCGGGCGATTCTGGATGGCCCGTCCCTCAAGATCGGCCATGGTGTAGGGAATGGGAGACGGGTCGGGGAGGCTTTCCACCTTCGTCGACCGCTCCACCGGAAAACCTAAAAGCATGTTGAGCTGTTTTTGGGCCACTTCGAGCTGGAACTTGGCCGTCAGGCGATCCAGTCTGGCCTGGGAAAGGGCGACACGGGCATTGACCACATCGAGGATCTGGACGGACCCCACCGAGAGCTTGGCCTTGGTGATTTCCAGAACCCGGAGAAGCCAGGTCTGCAGCTCCCGGTTCAGCCGGAGGGTTTCCTGGGACAGAAGCCACTGGTAGCACGAAAGCTCGGTCTGGTTCCTGAGTTGGACGCGCTGGACTCGGTAAGTTTCATAGGCAATTTTCGTATTGTCTTTATTGACCTTGTAGCCGTAAAGGGCCTTTCCCGGGAAGAGAAAGGACTGGACGATCGCCCAGTTGCTTCCATTGGGGTAGGGGAGTCCCACGCTCTGGACCCCGGTCGGAGCCCCCAATCCGTTGGTGATCACATTCTGGGCATTTCCCTGTTCTCCCCCCCCGTATTCCCACTGGATCAGGGGATCGGCCGGCGCCAGGGCGGTTTTTTCGAGATCCTTCGTTCCGACCCAGGTTTTCTGGTAGGAGAGGATGTTGGGATTCTTCTCGAGGGCGATCCGGACAGCCTGGTCAACCGTAAGCGGAGGATCCCCGGTCCCCTCCTTCTTTCCGGAGATCGTCCCCGAGGAAGGCTCCCCGTAACGGGAGGAATTCGGCACCGGGTCCGACTGCGCAAAAACGGGTCCGAACGACCCCAGAAGTCCCGCAATCACAAAGGAACACAGAAGAAGATTGCCCCTGATTTCTCGGCTTGTCTTGTTCCAAAATCCCATCGCGCGCACTCTCCCGTTATTGAGACATTGTATCAATACAATGAACAATCTAGGACTTCTCCCGATTCATGTCAAGACTCGCAAACCACAATCCATCCTGCAACGGAAGTCGGGGAGTTGTCCAGAAAGCCGGTTTTCGGAAAGGCAAGAGCACAGAGGACTCGCAAGGGTGTCCCAAGAAGGACGGAGAGAGAAGGTGTCTCGAAGGCCGTTTCCACAAGTTTAATTGCAGCTCCGTGGTCCCCGGACCAGAGGTCATCCTCTCTGCAATTTTCGGTTAAACAATGAATTCAAACCTAACAATTGTTAATTATAATCAATCAAATGATAGATCCCGAAGTCCTTCTTGTCAACCGGAAAGGGCAAGAGAATTTTCCGCCCGTTGCGATGACAGGGAGGTCAAGAGGAGGTCTTTCGCACATGATCTCTTCCCCGTATAATGGACGAACTATCCCTCCCACACCGGAGAAGACGATGACCTTTGATCCGACCCGCTATCTTGAGACTCTGTCCGACACTCCCGACACCCGCGCCCGACCGCTCACGGAATCCCCGGAGGACCTTCGCGGATTCCGTCGACTTTCCCGGATCGTCGACCATCTTCGCGGTGAAAACGGATGCCCGTTCGACAGGAAGCAGACCCTGGCCGCCCTGGTCTCGGACCTCAAGGACGAGATCTTCGAACTCGAAGAATCGGTCCAGAAGGAGGACCATGACAACATCGCCAGGGAAATGGGGGATCTTTTCGTCATCCTGTTCATGGCCCGGAGGATTCTCTGGGAAAGATCCGGCCAGTCTCTGGGAGGCATTCTCGACAAGGCGGCACACAAGATGGTCTCCCGCCACCCCCACGTCTTCGAAACCCACACGCCCGAAAAAAGCCTCGAAGCCATCTGGGAAACCTGGGAAGAGAAAAAACGGAAAGAGCCGGAGCATCGGGACCGGACGTCGGTCCTTGACGGGATTCCCCTGACCATGCCGGCACTCACGGTTGCGGCCAAGCAGGGCCAGAAGGCGGGGCGGGTAGGCTTCGACTGGCCTTCGGCCGAAGGCGTCATCCCCAAGGTCCTTGAGGAATGGCAAGAGGTCCTCGAGGCCCGCCAGGAAGGATCGGAACGGCTATCGGAAGAAATCGGAGACCTCCTGTTTGTTCTGGCCCAGTTTGCCAGGCTCTCGGGGATCCGACCCGAGGAGGCCCTGGCCTCGGCCAACAGAAAATTCAAGGACCGATTCCAGTCTATGGAAAGGGCGGCGTCTGAAAAGGGTCTCCCTCTTTCCTCCCTCACAGCCGAACAATGGGAGAATCTCTGGGAGAGCGCAAAAAAACCCTCGCCCCCCCTCAAGGACCCCGAAAAATGAAAACAGAGACTGCCTCTTTCCGGGCCCTGGTCACCGGGGCCACCTCGGGGATCGGACTTGCTGTGGCGAAGGGGCTCCTCTCCCTCGGCCATACCGTTTTCATGACCGGACGAAACGGCCCCGTCCTCGACCGGCTTCTCCTGGAGGCTAACGACCGGGGATGGAAGGCTTCCGGCCTGGCCTGCGACCTTTCGCGGAGGGAGGAGGTCGAGCGACTGATCGACACAGCCACCGAGGTTCTTTCCGGCAGAATCGACATTCTCGTGAACAATGCCGGCATCGCCACATTCGGGTCGATCGAGGAGACGACGCCGGAGGACTTCGAGCGACTGATCGCCGTGAATCTCAGGGCCCCCTATCTTCTCTCGCGGGCGATTCTGCCGATCATGAAACGCCAGAGGGAGGGACTGATTGTCAATATCTCCTCAGTCGCCGGCCTCGAGGCCTGGGCCGGATCGTCCCTTTATTCCATGACCAAATTTGCCTTGCGGGGCCTCACCGGCTCCCTTCTGGCCGAAGGGGCGCCCTTCGGGGTCAAGACGGTGGCGATCTGCCCGGGGTATGTCGCGACCCCGCTCGTTTCCGGAGCCCCGGTTCCGGAAACGGAAATGATCCAGCCGGAGGATATTCTGAGGACAATCCTCTACCTGAAGGATCTTTCGCCGGCGGCCGTTTCGGGGGATATCGTCCTCAAGCGTCTCGGCGGCCTTTGACCCCCACGAACCCTTGCCGGCCCCATCCGGAGACAGACGGTCAACCACCCCGCCGTGAACGGCGGAGCTTGAAAGGAGGTTCTTTTCAGCTCGGGTTGACCAGGGACAGCGGTACCCAACCCGCTACGTTGACCATAGGCAAGAAGACCCACCCCGGGATACTTCCTCAGTCCCGGGCTCTGGAACGTGCGGATGCAGACTTACGCTCCGGCAAGGACGAAACGGTCCGCACGAGGGGGAGGAATCCCCTAACGCCGGTGGTCGCCATTCCCGAGGGGAGACGCCTCGCAAGAGGCGCGTTACGGCCGCAAGGCCAGTGCAACGTAAGTTTTTCAGGAGGTCGCATGCAGGTTTTCGTACTTGACAAGCACAAAAAGCCTCTCATGCCCTGCCACCCGGCCCGGGCACGGGAACTTCTCGGGAATGGGAAGGCGGTGGTCCACAAGATGGCCCCCTTCGCCATCCGGCTCAAGGAGAGGATCGGCGGGGAGGTCCAGCCCGTCCGGATCAAGCTCGATCCGGGGAGCAAAACCACCGGTCTTGCCCTGGTTCGGGAAGAGATCCTCGTCTCTCCCGAAACGGGGGAGACAGAAAAGACGGCCCATGTCCTCGGTCTGGTTGAACTCGAACACCGGGGAGGCAAGATCCGGGACCGGCTCGCGGCCCGGAGAGCGTTCCGGAGACGGCGACGATCGAATCTCCGCCACAGGACGCCCCGCTTCGACAACCGGACGAAGCCGGAAGGGTGGCTGGCTCCGTCCCTGCAACACCGTGTCGATACGACCGTGGCGTGGGTGAATCGTTTCCGAAAACTGGTTCCGGTTGCTGCCCTCAGCCAGGAACTCGTGAGGTTCGATATGCAGAAGATGGAAAATCCGGAGACTTCCGGAGCCCTGTATCAGCAGGGCACCTTGGCCGGGTACGAGGTTCGGGAATACCTGTTGGAGAAGTGGGGCCGGAGCTGCGCCTACTGCGGAGCAGAGAATGCGCCGCTGGAAGTTGACCATATCCATCCCCGCTCCAGGGGCGGAAGTGACCGGATCTCGAACCTGACGCTGGCCTGCCGTCCCTGCAACGAAAGAAAAGGATCCAACCCTGTCGAGACGTTTCTGGCAAGGAGGCCCGAGGTTCTGGCACGGGTTCTCTCCCGGGCCAAAGCCCCGCTCCGGGACGCCTCCGCCGTCAACGCGACCCGGTGGGCCTTGTTCCGGTCATTGACGCAAACGGGTCTTCCCGTAGAGCAAGCCTCCGGGGGCCGGACGAAGTGGAACCGGACCCGGTTCGGACTCCCGAAGAGCCATTGTCTCGATGCCGCCTGTGTCGGGAAGGTGGACCGCATTGAGGGCGGGAACCGTCCCGTCCTGAGCATAAAGGCCACGGGACGGGGGAGCTACCAGCGAACCCGACTCGATTCCTTCGGGTTCCCGAGAGGGATCCTCACCCGAAAAAAAGCCCACTTTGGATTTGCGACCGGGGATCTGGTCCGGGCCGTTGTGACGACGGGCAAGAAGATCGGCACCTATGTCGGACGGTTGGCTGTCCGGGCTTCGGGGAGTTTCAACCTCCAAGCCGGATCGGGACTGGTTCAGGGGATTTCTCACAAGGTTTGCCGGCTTCTTCAGAGAGCCGACGGGTACGGGTATTCATTGGCAACGCCCAACAGAAAGGAGAGCGCATTCCTTCCCGGCATCAATGCCGGGCTTTCCATTGCGCACAGAGGATGATCAAGGAATACATCAAAAAGGTCGGGACAGGCCCTCATGGCGTCCGGGATCTCGAAAGGACGGAAGCTGCCGAGGCGGCACGGCTTCTCCTGTCCGGCACGGCGACCCCTGCCCAGACAGGCGCCCTTCTTCTCGGCCTTCGCCTGAAGGGAGAGACGGGAGAGGAGATGGGGGGGTTTCTCGATACTTTAAGAGCCCTCCTGCCGCCCCCTCCCCTCCCCAGCCGGATCGACCTGGACATCGGCGACCCTTACGATGGAAAGCGTCGTTCGATGAGCCTCGTCGTTCCCGCCTCCCTCGCTGCCGCGCGATCGGGGCTCTCGATCGTCCTTCACGGACTTTCCAAGGTTCCGGTCAAACAGGGGCCCGGTGTTGTCGACGTCTGGAGGAGCCTGGGACGGCCCCTTTCCACACCGGAGGACGGGAAGAATCCTGACGGCAAGGAGTCTGTCCGCTGCCTCTCCCAGGAATCCTTCCTTCCGGCTCTTGCCAGGCTGCTTCCCCTTCGCCAGGAACTCGGCCTCCGGACCCTCTGGAACACCGTCGAAAAGTGCGTGAATCCTCTGAAGGCCTCCGCCCAGATCATCGGAATATTCCATGAGCCAGTCATCGAGAAGCTTCGCCTTGCGATGGAGACCAAAGACGATGGACGTCCCCGCCGGATCCTTTTTGTCTGCGGATCGGAAGGAGGGGTCGATCTTCACACGCACCGATCCACACTCTGTTATCTTCTGGATCCGCTCCGGGGCCCGGAGCTTCATCCCGTCACCATCCCTCCGCCCCCGGACAATCCGGGGGCCCTGCCGCCTCCTGAAGAGAACTCCGGCTCGCTCCCTTTCCTCCGGGAAATCGTCTCGGACCCGTCACATCCCATGAGCCTCCACCTGAAACGCCAGACGGCCCTCTTTCTTTTCGCCTCCGGACGGTTTTCGTCCTTCCCGGAGGCGGAGGCAAGCCTTTTACCCGAGACCTTCCAGGAACTAAAAGAGACCTTTTCCCTTCCACGGAGCCACTCATGAACAAGATCGTCCCCATCGAGAAACTCGAAGTTGGCATGGAGGTCGTGGCCCTCGACAAAAGCTGGCTCGAAACAAATATTCTTTTTCATCGCTTTCGGGTCCAGTCCAGGGAAGAAATCCAGAAACTCCGCGACAACGGGATCCGGATGGTCACGGTCCGGCTTCCCGATCCCACGCCCACATCTCCACCGGTCCCGAGATCGGAAGAATTCACCGCTTCCTCCGAGGGACCGACATTCCGGGAGATGGAGACCCTTCCCCTCCCCTCACTCAAGGAGTGGAATGCCCTTCACGACAAGACAGTCGCCGTCGTGTCGAAGAGCTTCGAAGATGTTCGAATGGGAAATGCCCTGGAAGTGGAACCTCTCAGACGGCAGGTGGTGGAGACCCTCGACATGCTGTTGCGGGATCCTCGGAAAAATTCCTTTCTCGTCACCTTGTCCGAAGTCGATGACGAGTCCTATGTCCATTCGACCAACACCATGATTCTTGCCATGGGATTGGCCGACCAGAGCGGTGTGCCGAAGGAAGAGCTTCCGAAATGGGGGCTGGCCGGCCTCCTTCACGATATCGGAAAGGCCCTTATCCCCCTCGAAATCCTGAAAAAGCCGGGAAAGCTTGAGCCCAATGAATGGGAGACAATGAAGCGCCATCCCAAACTCGGCCATTCCATTCTGTCAAAGTCAAAGGACGATGTTGTCCGGGGTCTTTGCACCAGCGTTGCCATGGAGCACCACGAACGGAAAGGGGGGGGAGGATACCCGTTTGGCCTGGATCTTCCCGACATCGATCCGGTCAGCCGGTCGCTCATGGTGCTGGACATCTACGAAGCCCTCACCGCCGGACGCATCTATCGCCCGCCACTCTCTCC
Source organism: Nitrospirota bacterium (assembly GCA_023481175.1). Lineage (GTDB taxonomy): Bacteria > Nitrospirota > Leptospirillia > Leptospirillales > Leptospirillaceae > UBA4572. The sequence goes on along the minus strand of JAMCWM010000048.1, from coordinate 5,268 downwards.
CGCCAAGACCCTTTCCTACCTCCTCGAACGGGAACTCCACAAGCTCGACCCAAGGGCGATCGCCCATCTCGTCCAGATGGTAGGGATCTACCCCGTGGGATCTTTCGTCCTTCTCGCAGACGGACGCGTCGCCATGGTCACCTCCTACAAGGATCCGGAGACCCATAGCGGTCCGGTGAACCTCCTCGCCATATTTGCGAAGCCGGGCGTTCCCCTTCCTGATCCGGTCCCGCTGACCCTGACGGCCATCGACCGTTCGCGTGTCAAGCAGACCTACCACCCAAGGGAACTGAATATCTCTCCCTCCGACATCGCCCGCTATCTCGAGATGGCCGGTGTGGATGCGACAAACCACTGAAACCGGCACGAGAAAAAGGCGGGCCTTTTTGCGGGCCCGCCTTTATGCATACCGGAAACCGGACAGAGTCCGGACATCTACTTCACCTTCTTGACGATGACCTCCCAGTATCCGTCCTTTTTCTCCGTCTTCAGGTATTCCTGACCCACCTTCTGAATCCAGGCCGGAATATCCTTGGCCGACCCCTCGTCGGTCGAAAGGACCGAAAGGACCGTCCCCACGGGTTTGAGCTGGATGGTCTTGATCAGTTCCATCAGAGGGCCAGGACAGAAAAGTCCCCGTCCATCGACCACCTCATCGATCTTTACGCCTGCGTCTTCAGCCATTCATCGTCTCCTGTCCGTTCATCGGTTGTCACACAAAAAGAACCTGACCTCCTCCAGCCTTCCCCAGAAAACCGGCCACCCCCAGCACTTCGTCAAAGACGGGGAGATACTTGTCAAGTCCTTCCCCAACCAGTTCGAGAGCCATGGCACAGGCATAAACCTTGAGGGATCCCATCATCTTCCCCTGCTCGAGAAGATCATAGAACATCTGACTATTCTTCTCGAGAAGATGGCGTCCGACTTCCCCTTCGACCCTGAAGCCTTTCTTTTCGACCGTCGACTTCCGGAAGGCTGTGATGGCGTTCATCGTCACAAAAACATTCACCTCCATCTGGCTCACCGCCGCAACCGAGGCCATGAGACCGACGGCATGCAGTTTTTCGAGGGAATCGGAGGCAAGTACAAAGGAAATCCGTTCCATGGATCCGTCCTTTCCTTGAGAGAGTGTCTGGGAACATCCCTGGTTTCATCTTAGATCACCCCCCGGAGGGGATCAAGGCGAACATTTTCATTACCCGATAGAATCACTCTCCGGGGCAGCGTGTTCCCCGTCCCGGGAGGGGAATCCGCTCCCCGGGAGGGGCAAGGTCGGGCAGGGAAAAATTGCGGGTCAGGCTTTCCAGAAGCGAATAGTGGTTGGCGAAGCATGGGGATTCCCAGGACCCTGAATCCTTCGAGTCGATCCACAGGAAGGGGACATGGCCGCCGGCATGGATCCTTTTTTCCTGGGGTAGAGGATCAGGATTTCTCTTTTCATGCCCCACGAATCCCGATTCATCCCACAGGACAATAATCCAGACATGGCCTTCCCGAAAAAGACGTGACCCTTCAAGAACGGGGATCCATTTGGCCAGGAAGCGGTCTCCGGCCTTCACAAGCTCGTGCCGGTTGTGAAAGTGGCAGGCGAAGGCTCCGTGCATGTCGTGGCACAGATCGGGAACGATCAGGGAGAGCTCCGGAACACGGCCTTGGACGAGATCATCCCGAAGCTTTTGGAGCGGACGGACCGTTTTTCTGACGGGACCTCTCCGAAGCCGGGAAAAAAGGAGGAACGGGTCGTGTTTCAGGACATACCGCCCGAATAGCCGGGGCGCGCGACTTCCTCCAAAGCCGGGACGGGGAAGTCCCTGCATGTAGGAACCGACGGAATGGCCATGGCTCACCATCTCCTCCGGAAGGCTGTCACCGGAGATCCGGATTCGGGGATCGTCGGATTCCGGAAGCGGAGGCCAGGCGCCCATCATGCCGACATAGTTCGGAAGGCTCGGATGGGCCAGACTCCAGTAGTTTGTCAGCCGGCCGCCTGAGAGACCGTTGAAGTAGGGCGCATCGGCCCCATGAACAATCTCGCCCTCCCCCTTGTTTTCCATGATGAGGATAAAAACATGGTCGGCCATTCGGGAGGGAGGCGCCGCCAGAGACGGCTTTGGAAAAAGAGGAAGCGAGACCCAGACCAGGAGAAAGAACAGTCCTTTTATCGAGAGCCTCAAGATTTCCCCCTCATTCCCAGTCCTTGAGCACGAGAAACCGCTTGAACCACTCGTCGAAGTTTTTCTGGGGGGCCGTTGTCCCGGATTTTGGCATGATTGGAATTTTAGGCCGGGCCGACAGGGAAGAAAGAAGATCCCGACTCGTCCATGCCGTGGAGGGAAACCAGAATACAGAGAGAGTGATCTTGAGATCGGGGGTAGACTCCACCAGTTTTTCAAGAACTTCCCGGTACCGGTCCTCGATGCCTCGGGCGCGAGACACGTCCTGGTCCGGAAAGAGAAGGACAAGGTCCTCCCCGACCTGGGCCAGAATGTCAGACGGCCTTTTGGAGCGATCCAGAATTCCCTGAAGAGAATTTCGGAAGGGCGGGGGGAACTGGACGAGCAAGAGGACAAAGGGCCGGGGGGGATGTCGGACGATCATGCCGTCCATGAGAGCCAGAAAACTCTCCTCCTCGAAAAGACCCCGGTGCACATCATACTTCGGCAGAAGGCCCAGAGCCATGCGTTCCTCCCCCAGCGCATCCCCCATGTTCCGGACGATCTCTTCGAAGTTGAGCCTCACGGGCTTCATCCACATGTCGAGGGACGGAAAGGGAATGCCGATCCATCCCATCACATGGATGTACCAGGTCAGGGGAAGCATGATCTCGTACCGGTAAGCTTTTTCCGTATGTTCGATCAGGGCCGGGCGGGCTCCCGCCTCGGATATCTTCCGGAAGAACTGGATGTCCCCGACAGAAACATTTTCCTGGACCATCCGGACATTGTCTTCGGGACCGTCAAACTGGAGATAGATCGGCCGGGGACCGTCATCGAGCGTCACCCCGTCGGTCAGAAAAACCCGGTTTGTCTTGAATCCTTCGGCCTCCCACTCCATCAGGCGGGCAATCTCCTCGTGAAGGACCCTCTGATCGGACTCTTCAAGGAGATGGTGGGCGACGGCCATCTGGATCTTGTCCTTCATCTGGAGAATCGACGGATATTCGATCGTCTCCATCTGCTTGTCTGTAGGCAGCCGGTCATAGAAGGCCAGAAAGTAGATCCCGGCGGGGGGAGGCATCGCGCCCAGCCTGAAGCCCCACCAAACCAGCGTTCCCTGATCGCCATGGCCCCGGAAGTCGGTCCGGGAAAAGAGGTCTTCGGTGCCTTCAGAACTCTGGGGGGGCGGGGGGAGCTTTCGGCCCAGATGTTCCCGCAGATCAAGCACGGGCATTCGGGACAAGGTCCGTGCGGGAAGCTTCGTCATATGGATGAGGCCATCCTCGAAAAGGACGATTCTCCCGGCGGCATCGGCAGCGAAGGCGGTCACCATATTGGAATTGATCCCGTAATCGAGGATCTTTTTCCAAGGAGTCAGGTCCCGCATCGGGGAAACAAGGGAGACAAAACCCACGATCAGCCTTTACAAATGGTTACAGTCATCGATGGATCGCCAGACCGGCAAGATCAAGAAATGCTTCGTGAAGCGCTTCACTCACGGTGGGGTGGGGAAAGATCCCGTCCATGATCTGACTCGCACCCTCTTTGCCGGCCATCGCCACAGCCACCGTAGCAACCATCTCCGAAACATGGGGGCCGATTCCGTGAAAACCTACGAGACGCCCCGTCTCACGGTCCGAAAGCACCTTGAAAAAGCCTCTCCGGTTTCCCTCGATCAGGGAACGGCCGTTGGCCATGAGGGGGAATCGCCCTTCGACCACAGAGACCCCCTCCCGCTCCGCCTGGGCCTTCGTCAGACCGATCGAGACAACCTCGGGATGAGTATAGACCACCCGGGGAACCAGAGCCGGATCAAGGGAGCGGGGATTTCTTCCTGCCATTGCCTCGACCGCCACGATGGCCTCATGGCTCGCCTTGTGAGCGAGGAGATAGCCTCCGGCAAGGTCTCCTGCCGCATAGAGGCCCCGAACGGATGTCTCTCCGAAGGGATCGAGCGGCAGGAAGCCCCCCTTTCCCGTCGCGAGGCCGAGATTTTCCAGTCCGAGTCCCTCCGTGACCGGCTCACGGCCGATCGCGACAAGGACGGCATCTACACGAACATCTTCCTCACGGCCTCCTCCGTCCCCAAAACGGATCGAAACATCCGAAGCTCCCGGGACAACGGTCAGGGAGGAGACCCCTGTCCTCACTTCGACTCCCATTCCCGAAAGTTCCCGAGCCAGGGCCTCTCCGAGTTCGGTGTCTTCAAGCGGAAGTATCCTCGGTTCTTTTTCGAGCAGGAACACCCGGGATCCGAAGGCCGAAAGGATGTCGGCGAACTCGCATCCGATGGCCCCGCCCCCCACGATGGCGACACGGCCGTCGAAGCGGGACCTTCGGAGAAGATCCGTGCTGCTGAGGATCTGACGGCCGTCAAAGGCCAGTCCGGGAAGCGGACGGGGGCGGGACCCGGTTGACAGAAGGACAAACCGCCCGCGAATCTCCCGAGGAGTCCCGTCCAAGATCCGGACGATTCCGGGCGCCACCAGAGTCCCCTTAGCCCTGATGTGAGTGATCCCGTGTTTTTTGAAAAGGAATTCGATGCCCCGGGTGAGCCGGTCAATGATCCCTGAACGGAAGGTGGAGAGTTTGTCCGGATCCGGAAGGGATGAAGAGACGGACACTCCGAAGCGAGCCGATTCGGCAAGGGATCGCAAAAATCCGGAGACTTCGAGGAGCGCCTTGGTGGGGATGCATCCGTCATGGAGACAGGTCCCCCCCACGGGAGAGGGGTCCAGGATCGTCACCCGCATTCCAAGCTGGGCCGCCCGGATGGCTCCGACATATCCGGCGGAACCGGCACCAAGAATCACAAGGTCGACATCATGGGTCATCGGATCACACAGATCTCCAGGAAGTTGTCCGCTCTTTTTAGCCTCGTCCGCAGAATCTGTGGGTAAACAATAAGGCATTGCCCTTCTCTTTTGGTATGATTGTTTTTGCGATAACGATCAACCATTTGGAGAACGAGCAATGCTTATCAAAACTGTACTGAATCGTCTCGCTCGTTTCAAGGGCTTTGTCTTCGGGAACGTCTTTTTCAGGAAGGTCGAAGGAGAAGAATCCGTGGTCGTCGAGATCTTTCCTCGAAAGAGATCCAGGCCGGTCTGCC
>JAMCWM010000043.1 GCA_023481175.1 Nitrospirota bacterium | reverse complement strand
CCCTTACGGGCCTTGTGACGCAGTCTTTCGACTGTCTCCCCTCGGGAATGTTGCGTACCGGCGTATTGTCCCGGACCGTTTCGTCCTGGCCCTCGCGGTTGTCTGCATCCGGGACTTCCAGAGCGGCGGACTGAGGAAGCATCCGCCAGTGGGTCTTGTACCTGTATGCAACGTAGCCGGTTGGTTACGACTCTCCCTGGTCAACCCGAGCTGAAAAGAACCTCCTTTCAAGCTCCGCCGTTCACGGCGGGGTGGTTGACGGTTTAATTGAAGGAGCACGAGAAAGGTTTACCAAATTGTCGTGCACCCTTCAAGGACCTCTCCGACGACCGCCTTCAGGAGCTTGAGGAGATTTTCCAAAAGGAGCGGAGAGCTTCGATGGCAGGGAGCTTTTGGAACAGGAGAAAAAAGGACGCGTCCCGGTCAAAGGCCGGAGGAATCTGATTTGCCTATCCTCTGGGCCCGAAGACCATGAGGAAAACTCCGGCGACGATCACCATCGCTCCGACCCAGTCCCAGCGGTCCGGACGAAATCCGTCGAGGGCCAGGGCCCAAAGGATGGAGAGAATAACGAAGACTCCCCCATAGGCCGCATAAGCCCGGCCGAAAGGGAGGGGTTGCCAGGTGACGACGACTCCATAAAGTCCCAGAATGGCAAGACCCGCCCCTCCCACGAGGAAAGAACTTCCTTCTCTCATCCATCGCCAGACAAGATACCCTCCTCCGATTTCGCAAAGACCTCCCAACAGCATTAATCCGATGATCCGAACTGCCAGCAATGCATGATCCTCCCGGGATTCTGGAACACCTCTGATCATTGACAATATCAAGGCGATTCCGTCGTTTTCAATTGGCCGGTTGGCCACCAAAAATTTCCCAAAGACCCTTCTCGTTCCAGGACCTTATCTCTCAGACCGTCCTTTTTCAGAAAGGCGTCGAATGGTATCCCATCTTCTTCAGAAGCCACCCGTAGAAGAAGGTCGTATACAACACATAGCGTTGCCCCACAAACGAGGAATCCGCCCCGTAGGGCTGCTGGTAGGCCACGCTTACCTGGTACCAGTCCGCCTGGTAGTTCAGTTCGTAGGAGAGATACCCTTCCGTCGCTCCATAGAACCCGTTGTTCGAAAGGTTCAAAAGCGTCCGCGACTCGACTGCGGGGGTGAGATGGGCAAAGAAGGAGGGCATCTTCACTCCCTCGATGTCGTGCAGATACATCAGGCTGTATTCGATCGCCCCGTCGAACCGGAAGGAGTCTCCGTAGTCGTAGACTCCCATGAAGTCCGAGAGCGGCAGGGGGCCGTTCCCGAAAGGCACGATCCCGGCGATGTCGGTCTGGAAAGCGATCGGACGGAGCCAGAAAGAGGAGAGATCCCCCAGCCCCTTGTTGAAGACGAGGTAGGAATAGAGCGTGAAGGGATTCCCCTGCCCCACCGGCGAACCCCCGACCGGAGTGATCCCCCGCATGATGAAGGTCGTGAAGATCTCGTGGGGATCGTTCTCGTAGAGAAGGAGCTTCCCCTGCAGGCCCGCGTACTGGAAGCCCGAATATCCCTTCCCGGGGGTCCAGAGATCGATGTAGTGCGTGTCGACCCGGAGGCTGAAATGGTGGGTCAGGCGCTTCTCCAGCATGATGGGGGTGGTGAAGGCGCTCGATCTCCCGGGCATGCCCCCGTAGGACGGCATGAGGGTGAGCTGGTTGTCGATGTCCCCGTCTTTCACGATCAGAGGCTCGAGGAAGATCCGGTTTCCCGCATGGGCGATCCCGCCTTGAAGCATCCCGGTGGTCGTCGAGGGGGAGGAAGGCGGCAGGGCCCCGGGGTGATCGACGAGAGGCAGGGCGGATGAGGCCGGAGAGGAGGGACTTCCCTGGGAGGAGCCGCTCGGTCCGGGTCCCGTCTGGGAGTCCGCCGGCGGAACCGGGAGGGAGCTTTCCGCGCCCATGGCTTCGGAGACAAAAGAGGAGAGGGAAAGGACAAGAAGAAGGATGGCCGGACCCAGAGGCCCGGACCTGCACATATGACTCATGAAAGACCTTCCGGAGACTGATCGGGTTGAAGATTGTGACAGGACGCCCGTCGACACAGAGGTGCCCGCCGGCGTGTTCCGACAAGGACCAGAAACGGAGTCTAGCACATCAGGAGGGATCCTGCCCCTCAAGAGAGACGGGCCTTTTTTCCTCCGGAGGACGGGTTTTCCATCGCCGATGCATCCAGATCCACTGCTCGGGCGTGGGACGGACCATCTCCTCCAGGGCTTTTGTATAGAGAGCCGTCTGACGGAAGAGCGCTTCCTCTGCCGGAAGATCCTTCATCGGAAAGACCGGCGGCCGGACCATCCCACGGAAGCTCCCGTCCGGCTTTCGGATGGAGGCCGCCGGGATGACCGGCAGATCCACCATGAGGGAGAGCCGGGCGAGACTCGTGTAAGTGCAGGCCAGCCGGCCGAAGAAGGGGACAAAGACCCCCTCCCCCGGTCCGGCGTTCTGGTCGAGGAGAACGATCAGGACCTCGCCCTTCGCAAGGGCCCGGACCAGGGGCTTCACCCCCCTGTCTGCCAGGATCGACTCCCCCTTCGAGTAACGCCGCCGATGGTCGTCGACGAAGTCATGGACCACGGGGTCCTTGATTCGCCGGATCACCGGATGGACCTTTCCGGGGGCCTCGAGGGCGATCCGCCGGAGCGAATACTCCCAGTTGCCGATATGTCCGGTCAGGAGGATCACCCCCTTCCCCTTTTCGTATTCCGCCCGGAAGTGATCAAGCCCTTCCACCGGAACCAGACGGGCAATCTCGTCGTCCGAGAGGACGCGAAGGCGCATGACCTCCGCCCCCATCCGGCCGAAATGCCGGAAGACCGCCCGTTCGAAGGAGACGATTTCCTCCTGCCGTAGCCCCAGATCGCAACTTCCCAGATTGTCCCGGAGAATGAGGCGTTTTTTGGGAAGAAGTCGGCGGAGAAGATCCCCGAACCGCTCGCCCAGGGCCAGGGAGAGGGGAGCCGGAAGAAGACAGAAGATCTCCCTCAGAAGGGACATCCCGGCCCGCTCAAGACGGCGGAGGAGGGTTCCGGAGATCGCCGGACGGGAATCGGAGGCGGAGTCCATGTCTACTCCTGGAGAAGCGCTGCAAGGAGCGCCTCCCATCTCTCCCCGTCCTGGAGCTCCGCCTCTCCCCCGAGAATCCCTATCGGAAGGGTCTCTGTCGGAGAGGCGTTCCATTTGACCCGGTCCTTTTCCGTCGTCAGGAGAAGGGTGGCTCCCCGGACCTTCATCTTTCGGGCAAAATCTTCGATCCGGTCCAGGATCGGGAGCGTGTAGGAGACATGGTCGGGAAGAAAGAGCGATCCGACGACCTCGGCGCCCAGGCTCCGGAGTCCCTCTTCCACTCGTCCGGGATTCGCGATCCCCGCCACGACCGCCACCCGCCGTCCGGAGAGCTCTCCCGGAAGCAAGAGGCGCCGGCCCTCCATGTCGCACACCTCCGATAGCAGGAAGCGCTGGAAGAGGAGGGGCCGAAGCCCGTCCGGAGGAAGGACTCCAGAGAGATTGTCCATGACTCGCGCCCCTCTCATCCGGTCCTGGTCCGGATCCCCGGTGGAGACCATCACCCAGTGGGTCGCCCGGGAGAGACTCCCGGCCGGCTCGCGGAGCAAGCCCGAGGGAAGGAGGTCGGACCAGCGCGGAGGCCGATCCGAAAGGAAGGCGGGAAGGAAGACGAGAGAGGCCGACGGCCGGATCTCGAGAGACTGGAAGCCGTCGTCGAGAAGGACGATCTCGCAGAGCCCCTCCAGCATCCCCACACCCCGGCGACGATCCTTCGCCACCACCACCGGGACCTCCGGATATCGCCAGGCATAAAGGGCCGGCTCGTCCCCCGACTCCTCCGGAGAGACGAGCGGCCCCTGGCCCCGGCAGACGAAGAGATCCCGCCCGGAATGGCGTCGCCCGTATCCCCGGGAGACGATCCCCGGACGTCTCCCCCGGGCCAGGAGAAAGCGGCAGAGAGAGAGGACCAGGGGGGTCTTTCCCGTTCCTCCCGTTTCGATATTCCCCACGGAAAGGACGGGAAGACCGAAGGATTTCCGCTCAAGGACGCCCGATTCGTAACCCAGGCGAAAGAGTTCCGTTCCCAGTCCATAGAGAAGGGAGAGCGGAAGTCCCGCCGGACCCAGGGGCCTCATCGTCTCTCCGGGAACAATTCCGACAGAAAGGGGGAGAGGACCCCGAGGGTCCGTTCGAGGGGACCCCGACCGCATTCGTAAACCCTCCGGGCAGATTCCCCCATTCGGGCTCTTCTTTCCGGGTCGCTCCACAGAAGGATCAGGGCCTCCGAAAGATCGGCCTCTCCCGTCACCTCGAGAGCCGCCCCCTCCCTTGAAAGATTCTCCGCCAGATCGGCGATATGATCCCGATGGGGGCCCCACAAAAGAGGTTTCCCGTGGAAGGCGGCCTCGACGGGAGAATGTCCCCCCACCGGATCGAGGGTCCCCCCCACGAAGACGACATCGGCATAGGCCATCATCGCTCCCAGTTCTCCGTAGGTGTTCAGGATATAGAGGGTTTTGTCGGGGCCAGCCAGCTCGGGGGAGCCCTCTTTCTCCGGGCCGGCCAGGTTGGCCGATCTCAGGGAGATTCTGGCAGAGGGCGGAAGCCGGGACAAGAGGTCGGGCAAAGTCTCGAGGTGTCGGGGGGCAAGGATCAGGGAGACCGGCCGGCCGTCCTCCGAAAGTCTCCGGCAGGCCCGGAAAAGGGCCAGACCCTCGTCCGGGTGAACCGAACTTCCGAGGACCCTGAAAGCGGGGGAAGCATTCCTGTCGCTCTCCCCTGCCCCGAGCCACTCCCGGGCGCCGGGGGCCCGGTCGGGAGAGAGTGCGGCAGGATCTACGTCCCACTTGAGGTTTCCGGTCACATGAAGGGCCTCTTCCCGCACACCCAGCGCACGGAACCTCTCCCGGTCCCGCCCGCTCTGGACAGCCACCGGCGAAATCCTCTCCAGGAAAGGACGGACGAAGGCGCCGATGGTCCGGTATCGGCCGAAGCTCCGGGAGGACAACCGGCCGTTCACGAGCCCCACCGGAATCCCCCGCTCCCGGGCCGAGGCAAGCATCGACGGCCAGACCTCCGTTTCAAAGAGAAGGATGCCCCGGACGCGTCGGCTCTTCAGAAAGGGGATCCAGAGTCCGGGAAGGTCGAGCGGCGAGAGTGTGACAGGAAGGTCCGGATGGGCCTTCGAAAGGGCCTCGCGACCCGTCAGCGTCATGGTGGTGAGAAGAAGGGGAATGCGGCCGGACAGCGCCTCGATCAGAGGTCTTGCCGCCCGGGCCTCTCCCAGCGAGGCGACGTGGAAGAGGAGATAGCCCTTCTCCGGCAGGCGCAATCGCCCCAGCCCCAGGCGCTCGGAAAAATGCGGACGCGCCTTTGGCCAGAGGAGGTAGACAAGAAGAAGGAGCGGAAGAATAAAGGGCCAGAGGAGGAGATTCAGGATCTTCATCAGTGGCGGGATTCCGGGGCCCCGAAGGACGACTGGCAGTCCCAGTCCGAAAGGAAGACGATCTCCCGGGCAATCCTTTCGGAGGCCCCGGGGGCCCCGAGGATCTCCCGGAGGGAGGCCAGATCCTTTCGGATTTCCGCATTCCGGTCCGGTTCGGTCAGGATCCTTCCGGCCTCTTCGGCCATCCTTTCGGGACTGGCTTCATCCTGGATCAGCTCGGGAACCACCGTCCTTCCCGAGACGAGGTTCACCATCCCGATCGCCGGAACCTTCACGAGACGGCGGGCGATCCGGTAGGTCCCGCGATTCAAGGCATAGACCACAACCATCGGTGTCCCCACCAGGCCGGTCTCGAGGGTGGCGGTGCCTGAGGCGACCAGGGCACAGTCCGAGGCCCCCATCACCTCCCGGAAGCGTCCCCGGACACGGATTGGCCCGAGAGCTCCCTCACCGGAAAACCCGGCCTCGACCTCGGCCTCCCGATAAAGCCTCTCCGGCACAGACGGCGCCTCAGGGACCAGGGCACGAAGGGCCGGGATCTTCTTTCGAAGAAGGGAATAGGCCAGGAGCATCCGCGGATAAAGTCGCCCCACCTCGCCTTGACGGCTGCCAGGAGCCAGGACGATGACCGGAAAATCTCCGTCTCCCGCCATCTCTTTTTTCAGAACGTCCTTGTCCGCCTGCCCGGGAAAGTCGACATCCATCAGGGGATGGCCGGCATAGGTGACCGGGACACCGTGGGAACGATAGAAGTCCGCCTCAAAGGGAAAGATCACGAACATGTGGTCGACCAGGCGCCGGATGGTCCGGACCCGGCCCTTGCGCCAGGCCCAGATCTGGGGGCTCACATAGTAGAAGATCCGGACTCCGCGCTTTTTCAGGGCCCGGGCCAGGATCAGGTTGAAGTCGGGAAAGTCGACCAGGATGGCCGTCCTGATCCCCTGTTCCCGCACGGCAGAAAGGATCGTCCGGTAGGCGCCATAGATCACAGGAAGACGGGAGGCCACCTCGAAGAGGCCGATAACGCTCAGCCGCTCCATGGGAACGACGAGTGTCGCCCCGGCTCTTTCGAGGGCCGGCCCTCCGACCGCGAAACATCGAAGGTCGGGACAGATTTTGTTCATTTCTGCCAGAAGACGGCCGGCGTGCTGGTCTCCCGACGCCTCGCCCGCCACGACGAGAACCCTGGGCATCACGGGAGGGGGTCGCTCTCTTTGAGATCCCGGAATCGCAGGAGGCTTTCCTCGGCCAGGCGATTCACCTCAAGGGCCACTTCAAGGGCCTGGAAGGCCTCCTCCCCGCTCACATGGGGCGGAAGACCTTCCCGGACGGAAGTCACGAAGGTCCCCAGCTCGCGCTTCAGAGGTTCTTCGGCCTCGAAGGTCCGTTTCGTGCGGCTGATCTCGGGCAGGGCGCCGGGATCCAGCCGCACCGAGGCCTGGGACAACTCCCGGGTGTCGTAGTTGAGGGAAAAGTAGAGCCCCCGTCTGTCGAAGACCCGGATCTTCCGGAGCTTCTCGAGGGAGACGCGGGAAGCGGTCACCTGAGCAAGACAGCCGTTTTCGAACTCGATCCAGGCGTTGGCAAGATCGATATGGGGAGTGATCGCGGGGGTTCCCACGACCCGCATCGTCTGGATCTTCGATCGGACCAGGGCCAGGATGATGTCGATGTCGTGGATCATGAGATCCACGACGACCGGGACATCGTTGGCCCTAAGACCGAAGGGGGAGAGTCTCTGGGCTTCGATGTAGGCGGGACGGACTCCGGACTCGAGCATGGCGACGACTCCCGGATTGAAGCGTTCGATGTGGCCCACCTGAAGCAGGGTTTTGGCCTCGCGGACGGCCGACAGGATACGGGTGGCCGACACGACGGAATCGGCGATCGGTTTTTCGAGAAAAAGGGGAATCCGCTTTCGGGCAAGGACCCGGAGGACCAGATCGGCATGCGTCACTGTCGGCGTCACGATGGACAGGGCGTCGACCCGGTCCACCAGCTCTTCCAGACCATCAAAGACGGGGACCTTGAGGCGAGTCCCGATCTCCTGCGCCCTTCGGAGATCCGTGTCGAAGAGGCCCGCCAGGCGAACATGGGGGAGTTCGGAAAAGACCCTGGCGTGATGCTGACCCAGATAGCCGACGCCGATCACCCCGACCGACAGGGTCTCCCGGAGGCCCATCAGGGAATCCCCACCACGGCGATCTCTGCCGCATCGGCCAGGGAGACGGTCTGGTCCCGGTCGAAAAGAAGGGTTTTTCCGGCCTCGACGGCCAGAACTGTCGCACCTGCCTCCTGCATCACCCGGATCGTCTCCGGTCCCACCGAGGGAAGGTCGAAGCGGAGATCCTGTCCCGGCTTGGCCCTCTTCACGACCACCGTCCCTTTTCCGGCCACGCGCCCGGCCCGGCGAATGGTCTCGTCGGTGCCCTCGACCGCCTCGACGGCGACGACAACCTTTTCGCGGACAACCACGCACTGGCCGATATCGGCCGGCCCGATGATTTTGGCCACCTCCACCCCCACCCGGATGTCCTCCCGCTCGGACTCGGTCGGAGAACGCTTTGTCAGGACCCCTTCCGTGACCGCGAGAGAGGGAAGAAGAAAGGTCGAGGGGACGATCGTGATCCCCTCCTTCTCGAATTCGGAGGCCAGGGCCCGAAGAGCCTCGTCGTCATGGTAGCGGGCCAGCCGGCCCAGGATCATCATCCCTTTCCAGTCGGGACGCAGATCGAAGAGCTTCGGCTTTTTGATCCCCCCGACAAAGGCTGCCTGACGGACGCCGCTTTTGTGGAAGGTCTCGAAAATCGCCCCCACCTGCCCCAGCCGGATCCATCGGACAGGAAAGCCATGGGTCGCAACCACCGGATCGGTCTCCCCCTCGTGGGCCACGACCACGACGGGGATCCCGGCGGCCTTGGCCGCCTCCAGGAAAATGAAGGGAAAGGTTCCGTTTCCAGCGATCATCCCGACCGGAGTGCCGGGAGAGAGACTCTCCCGAGTCAAGAGTCCCCCTCGGGCGCCTGTCCCGCCAGACTCTCTCGCGGAGCTGTCAGGACCCCCCGCTCCGAGCTCTCCACGAAGGAAAGAAGATGCTCGATCTCCGGGGTCAGCGAAAGGGTTGAACGGACGCGCCCGACGGCTTCGCCCATGGGCAGCCCCGACCGGAAAAGGATCTGGTAGGCCTTCTTGAGAAGGGAGACCGCCTCGGGACCGACATGGTTTCTCCGGAGTCCCTCGTGGTTCAGACCGTAGAGGAAGGCACGGTTTCCCGAGGCCCAGACGAAGGGCGGGACATCCTTGGGGACTCCGCTCATGCCCCCCACCATGGCCAGCCGTCCGATCCGGACGAACTGGTGGATTCCCGAAAGCCCGCCGATGATCGCGCCGTCCTCGATCGTAATGTGGCCGGCCAGGTTGGCCGAATTCGCCATGATGACCCGGGAGCCGATCCGGCAATCGTGGGCCACGTGGCAGTAGGCCATGAGGAGGTTGTTGTCCCCCAGCACCGTCTCCATGCCGCCCCCCTGGGTCCCGCGGTGGATGGTGACCGACTCCCGGATGGTGTTGCCGGAGCCGATGACTGTACGTGCCGGCTCGCCCTGGTACTTGAGGTCCTGGGGAGCCATGCCGATGGTCGTGAAGGGATAGACCGTATTGCCGGACCCCAGGGTCGTGTGACCATCGATGACGACATGGGAAATGAGCCGGGTTCCGACTCCGATCCGGACATGCTCTCCCACCGTACAGAACGGTCCGACCACAACTCCGGGCTCAAGGATCGCTTTCGGGTGGACGATCGCCGACGGGTGAACGATGATCGCCCCTTCACGGAAGTCCCCCGAGGAGTCTTTCGATGTTTTCCTACCCGCCATTTGCGCCTCCTTCCCCCTTTTTCCGGATCATCGCCAGAAGGGTTGCCTCGCACACCCGTTGGTCCCCCACATGGACGGTTCCCGCCATTCTCCAGGAGCTTCCGCGAACCTTGAGCGTGGTCATGGTGAGGGTGAGGGTGTCGCCAGGGACGACAGGGCGCCGGAACCGGGCATCGTCGATCCCCAAAAAAAAGGGGATCCGGTCCTCTTTTTCCTGTCCCGAACAGATGGCCAGGATGCCGCCGGCCTGGGCCATCGCCTCGATCAGCAGGACCCCCGGCATCATGGGCGTTCCCGGAAAATGTCCCTGGAAAAAGGGTTCGTTCATGGTGACATTCTTGAGTGCGACAATTTTGTGGCCCGGCTCGACCGTGAGAACCCGGTCCACGAGGAGGAACGGGTAACGGTGCGGAAGGATGGCCAGAATTTCTCCTATCTCAATGGGTCCCATGATCCTCCCCTTCGGAGTGGGTGGTTGTGTCGCGCGAGGCGGCCTGGCCAAAGACGGCTTTTTCGAGGGCGGAAAGACGTCGGAGGAGAGACGGAAGATTCTTGAGGGTCCCCTGGATCCTGAGCCAGAGCGAGTGGGACAGGGCCGGACTCCCGGAGACCCGCGAGCCGGCCGGAAGAGTCTGCGCCACGCCCGACTGGGCCCCGACCATCGATCCGCTTCCGATCTCGATGTGGCCCACGACTCCCACCTGTCCGGCCAGGATGACCCGGTCGCCAAGCCGTGTCGAACCGGAAACCCCGGCCTGGGCCACGATGACGCAGTCACGGCCGGTCCGGACATTGTGGGCGATCTGGACGAGGTTGTCGATCTTGGTGCCGCGTCCGATGACCGTCTCGCCAAAGGTCGCGCGGTCGATGGTCACATTGGCTCCGATCTCCACATCGTCTTCGAGAACCACTGTCCCCGTCTGCGGGATCCGGAGGCGTTGTCCCTCCGGCCCTTCGGCATAGCCGAACCCGTCGGAGCCGATGACGGCGCCGCTCTGGATGATGACCCGGTTCCCGATCCGGACCCGGTCGAGGATCGAGACACGGGGATGGAGGATACAGTGTTCCCCGATCCGCACTCCGGCTCCGATCACGCATCCGGCGAAGAGGATCGTCCCAGTCGCGATCTCGGCTCCCTCTTCGACGACACACCCTGGCCTTATCTCCACATTTTCAGCGACGCGAGCGGAAGGATCGATGACCGCCTGGGGGGAGATCCCGTTCTTGGGTGTAGGAAGAGGAAAGAAGTGCTGAAGGAGAAGGGCCATCGCCAGGTAGGGAGAGGGAACGATAATCTGGGGAATGGAGGCTTCCGGAAGGATTTCCGGAACCAGGATGGCTCCGGCCCTGAGGGCCGGAACCGCTTTCCTGTACTTGGGATTGGCAAGAAATGTCAGGTCGTTCGGACCGGCCTCGTTCATGGGGCGGATGGAGCGGATCTCCCCCTTGCCGTCGGAGCCCACCAGAACTCCGCCAACCTGATCGGCGATCTTGGATAGTGTGATCACGGGAGCTCCTTCCGTTCTGCCGGACTCCGACCTCACGACGGCGTGGCTGAATCCTTACTGGTTCGAATGCTCGTTGACATACTTGATCACCGACTGCGTGATGTCGGCATCAGGATTGATGAAGAGAAACCGCGGGGACTGGAAGGGAGGCGGATAGGGTCCCAGGGGAACGCGCAGGGGATGCTGGGACAGGATCACCGTGAATCCGTACTTCTTCCCCAGACTTCCGGTCGCCGCATTCACCGCATCGAGAAACTTCCGGAACTCGACAAAGCTCTCGGAGGCGATTTCGGTCTGGACCTTCTGCTGCCGCTTCTGGAAATCCTGCACCTTCTTCTGGAATTCCATCTCCTTGGCCCGGAGGGCGTCCTTGCTGATCACCCCCACCTGTTGCCGGATTTGTCCCTGCTCGTCCTGGAGTGCTTTCTGCTCCGTCCGCATTTTTGTGATTCGCCTGTCGGCAAAGTTCTTGAGGTGGGCCTGGATGGCCTTCCCGAGCTTGGTCTTCTGGAAGACCTGCTGGATATCGACCATACCCACTTTGCTGGCGGCCAAGGCCGGCGACACCGTGAAAAGAAGGATCCCGGCCGCAAGAATCCCGGCGGCGGACTGTCGGATGCGTGTCATCAAATCTCCTTTGCTAGGTGAGGACGGGAAGCGGATCCGGTTCCCCGCTCCCCGGATTGTCGGGGATCGCTGTCACCCGCCATAGAGGGATCCCATTTCGAAATTGACAACAGGTCCCGGATAGTTGCCCGGGAATCCCTTGATATAGGCGTTGTTGGCCAATGGCCACCCGAGATCGAGGGTCAGAGGACCCATCGGGGAGTTCCACATGATTCCGATGCCCGTCCCCGGCCAATCGAAACCGGACAGGGACAGCGGCTGCCCTGGCAGATATTCCCCCGAATTGTCGAAGAAGATGTCTCCGTAAAACCCGTATTTGGCAAAGATGGGCCAGACATAATCGGCATTGAAGATCAGCTCCTTGTCCCCGCCGACCAGGTAGCCGAAGGGCATGGGACCGGCAAATCCGAAGTTGTAGCCACGGTTCGAGTAGATGCCGCCGACATAGAAGCGATCCCAGACCGGGATGAATCCGTCCGGCCCCAGGGGATTCTCGTAGCCCACCGCAAAGTGGAAGGAGAGGGTCGACTTTTCGGTGATCGGGAAAAAGACCGTGGCATTCCCTGTCGCCTGGTAGAAAGACGTGTCTCCCCCGAAGGTTCCCCCGTAGACTCCGATGTTGCCCCAAATGTGGTAGCCCCGGTGGGGAAGCATGTAGTTGTCCCGCCGGTCATAGGAAAATCCGATGGAGGGTCCGCTCTGGGTCCAGTATCCAACCTGCTGGAGGAAGGGGGCCAGGACCGGGGCCTCCTGGGCCTGCTGGGGCGTGACGGCCACAAGGAAAATCTGCTCCGTCTCCACAAGCCAGGAGAGGGAGGTGGAAAAATAATACCCGAAGCGGCGGGTCAGACTCAATGAACCGCCCAGGGCGCTGTTCCAGTAGGTGAAGTAGTCCATGAAGGTGTCGAAGAAGGAAAGGGAGGCCGCCGTCGGGGTATCCATGAAATAGGGATCGGTGATGGTGAGGGAGTACATGGTGATGAACCCGCCCAGTTCACCGGAAAGGCTTACGGAATCGCCTGTTCCGAAAATGTTGTTCTGGGCGATCGTGGCCATTCCCATGACACCGAAGAGCGTGCTGTAGCCGCCGCCGATGGAGAAGGTTCCGGTCGGCTTTTCCTTGACCTTGACATTGAGGTCGACCAGATTGTCGCCCACCTGCTGGGGAACGATCTGGACATTCTTGAAGAAATTCAGGTTGTTGAGGTTCCGGTAGGAGTCCTGGAGGGCCTGGGTGTCCATGATTCCCGACTCCTGGACGCCCAGGACCCGACGGATGACCTTGTCCCTCGTCAGCTCGTTTCCGGCGATATTGATCTTCCGGATGTGGACGAGCCCCCCTTCGGTGATCAGGAAGGTCAGGTTGACGGTTTTCTTCCGGATGTTCGGAACGATCTGGGGCGTCACGATGGCGAAGGCATAGCCCTTATGGCCATATTTTCTTGTCAGGTTGTTGATGTCCTTCTGGAGCCTTTTCCTGGAGAAGATCTGGGAAGGCTTCGTCTTGATCGCCTTCAGGATTTCCTTCTTGCCGAAGAGGGTGTTTCCGGAGACCCCGACATGGGCGATCCGGAACTGGTCTCCCTCGGTCAGGGGAAACCGGATTTCCATCGTTTTGCGGTGGTTGTGGAAGATCCGCCGGGGTTCCCCGACGGCGATGTTGATGTATCCGTGATTCAGGTAGAAGTCCCGGAGACGCTGGATATCCTCTTCGGTCTGGCTCTTCTTGTAGATGCCCGAATCGGTCCACCAGGAGGTGAGCCAGTTGTAGGGCTTGGTCTTGATCTTTTTCTGGAGAGTTGACGCAGAATAGGCCTTGTTTCCCGAAAAGCTCACCTTGGTGATGTGGGTGACCGTCCCTTCGGAGATCAGAAATATCAGTTCGACCTTCCGGTTGGAAATCCTCCGGGTGACCGGAACGACGGAAGCGTTGTAGTACCCGGACTTCCGGTAGAGCTCCTCGATCCGGCGCACATTCTGGTGCACCTCGTATCCGTCGTAAAAGGAGGCCGGAAGGATCGTCAGTTTTTTCCGCAGGTCCGAGTCGGATTGGTTGTTGTTTCCCACAAAGCTGATTTTCTCGACCGTCGGACGCTCCGTCACCACGAAGGTCAGGGCGACGCCGCCCTCGAAGCCCCGGGCATAGACCTGGATCTGGTCGAAATATCCGGTCTGGTAAAGGGATTTCAGATCGGAGGAGATGGCCGACTGTGAAAAGGGATCGCCCACCTTGTTATGAATCTTCTGGCGGATAGTCCCGGTGTCGATCTTCCGGTTTCCCTCGATATCGATGCGCGTTATCAGGACGGGAGCGAGATTTTGGGAAGGGGTGTCGTCCGCCCGGCCCGAATCGGGAAGAAACAGGAAAAAGCACAGGAAGATCGTCACAAAAAAGGAAGAAAAGGCCGGAAAGGAAAGGGAGACAACCGCCCCATTCCGGATAAGTGCCTGTCCGGAAGAGGATTCAGTCAATGAACCGGTCCGTTTCATGAAGATGAGACAGGGGCTCGAAGGATTGTCTCGAAAAGAGGAACACTGTCAGGGCGCGAAAGGCATTCAACGGATTATCCTGCAAAGGCTCAAGGGAAGGATTCTCTGGATAAAGGGACTGTTTCCGCACTGGCAAAAATCCCCTGATCTTGTCCAAACCGGCCAAACCTTCGAGACTATAGCATGATCGGGATCCTTTTCCAAGAAAGATTGTCCCCGAATGAACTCTTCCTGCCCAACTTCCCTAAGTGCTTTCGGTTTCCGAAGGGGTGTCCGGCCGGGCGACCGGATGTTCTCCTTTCGCCGAGGGGATGCGTGAAGGCAACATGGCCTTTGTCTTATCGGAACCTCAGGAGGCTTTGAGACAGGACTCCGGCCCTCGTGGTTCCAGCTTTCCGATCCCGAACCGCCCGCCGGACTGGCTTCTTCTGGAAATGAGGCGACCTCCGGTTCGATCGGCATGAGCCTTGTCTCCGCAAGGCTTGTTTTGCTCTGACTGGGCCTGCAAAGACCGGTTGCCCGGATGAAAGTGCCCCATCATCACGAAAAACTCGCGGAAAACCGGTTTTTGTCAGAGCGGGTCCATACATGTTTTCTGGTCTTCTTCGATATAAAGATCGTCCTCGTCGGGACACCACATCTCGGTTCCGTGGGTCCGGCAATCCTCGAGAGCTTTTTGGGGAGAGAGGGAGCAAAGCCCTTCCACGGATAAGGGGTCCCACGGAGACATTTTGCGATACCATTCGATGGGTCTCGGAAAAGACAGAACACCCTCGATTTGCGGCCGGGTGGGGCGATCCGGAACGGCCACATGAAGGTATTTGGGAATCTGGGTGATCCATCCATGGGCGTGAAGGACGCTTGCCCCGATGACGACGGCGGATGGAAAAACTCTCCGGACAAGCAAAGGAAGGTGAGATCGCCAGTCCGGATCGGAGAGAAGATTGTAATAGATGCCGAGCCGAGGTCCTCCGGGCCGGATCAATCCCTGCTCTTTCCAGCGATGGACCGCCAATTTAACCCATGCGCCATTTTTATCGAAAAGACGAAGGGCATCCTTGTTGGAAAAGACGGCCGGCAATTTACGGAGATAGTCCAGAGACCTCATGGTCAAAAAACCGGTCCGGAGAGGGGGGACGAATCCTCTTCCGGTTGATCTTTTTGGGCCATAACAGGTTTTTCGACTTCTCCATCGTCGATCATGTTCAGAACGATTTCGCAATTTTTCTTCGACACCGCCACCATCTTCCGGACAACATCCGGATAGAATCGTTCCCAAAGATTTTCCGGAAGCCATGGTTTCAGGCCCTTTTCAGCAAGAATCACCAGATCCTCGGTTGGAGTGGCGAGAAACCGTTTGAATCCCGAAGCGGCATGGGCAGGAGTCTTGTGGTACAGGGCCGCGCATCTTTCAAATATTTCCCGAAAAGAGGCGATACGATCCACAAATAACCCGAATTGGGACTCCAGCCACCAGACGTCGAAGAGGTCCCGCCATTTCAAAAATCTTCGATTTCCGATGGCGAACATCTTGTCCACAAAAATCTGGTCAGTCGTCGCCACTGAAAAAAGAGGGGAAATATTCATTTTCCCGAAGAGAGTCCGATATTCCCCATCGTAATCCCGGACAAGTTCGGACCGGGCTTTGTAGAACTCGGTTTTGACATGGACGGACCCATGTTTGTCTGGAAGATCGACCACGAACATGAAAAGATGAAGAGGGTTTCCTTCCGGTTTTTTTTCGCTGAAACGAAGGACTGACCCGGGGAAGGATGTCTGTAGTCCGTCTCCGACATCGAGGGCGATCCGGGCCATTTTCTTAGAAAAATCAAGATCCTTTGAAACGATGAAATCGAGATCTTCGGAAAACCGTGGCGACCGGTAGGCAAGGCTCAGACTCGTTCCACCTTGAAAGACGATATCGTTGACGGTCCACGAGGTATTTCGGGTCATGGCGTCGAGGATCAGGATTTGAACCGTTTGTGCGACGTTCTGTCTTGTTTCGTTGTCGAGGGCTTTTTTGTTTGACATCGGTTCTCCATTTTAGGTTATCAAAAATGATAACCTAAAATATTATTTTCTACAACCTTAATTCTTGCCTGATATCGTTCGGATCGCCGCATGAAAACTCTGGAAAAATTTGTCCATATCCTTAAGAGCATATAGTCAACTCCCATCGAAAAAGAGTCCGAAAAGAGGTTCTTCAGAGAGCCGGATCAGAATCTATCTTGGGTGCATGCCGGAGGCCTCCGAAGGGATTTTTTTGTTGACATGCCCCCCGGGAAACGATTATAGTCATGCGCTGTGCCGAGGTAGCTCAGTCGGTAGAGCAGAGGCCTGAAAAGCCTCGTGTCGGCGGTTCGATTCCGCCCCTCGGCACCACAACCCCCCGCTCCCGACCGCTCTTTCCTGAGCGAAAAATCCCTCTCCTTACATTCGCTCTGTTCTCCCAAATCCTCCCTTCGGGACCGGATTTCTTTTTCCCGAGAAGAAAAAAGGGACCTCTCCCTGCCCTCACACAAAAGTCGCCAGGGCCTTTCAGGAAGCGCTCCCTTTTCCTTCCGAAGCTTCGGGATTGGACGTCTCAGAAAAAGGTGAATCCGACCACAACCGGAACGTAGGAAAGGCTTCCCAGGGAACCCTGGCTCGTCGTCACCAGGGGACCGGAAATCTGGGCATAGCGGATCTCGGCATAGACCGGCCCGAGGTTGAGTCCGAGGGCGGCGTCCCATGTAAAGTTGTTCCCTCCTGTTCCCTCGGCCTGCGTATTGTTGTAGCCGGCATCCAGGGCCCCGTAAAAATAGAAAAGATCCGTGAAATGAAGAAAATCGTATTCGAGACCGAGGGTCACGGGAAAGGCGGTCATGAGGGGCGTGCCGGTAAAGTGGAGATAGTTGGCCTGCCCCCGGAGCGCCACATTGTCAAGGAGATGGAGTGTCGCAAGAAATCCGGCTCCGAATCCTCCTCCGGTATAGCCCCCCACGCTGTTCGTAAGGGATGACTGGCCGGACAGGACGCCTATTCCGATGCCCTGGACGGAGAGGCTGAGCGGAAGGACCGCCGCCGGGGATTTTCCGGGAGAGAGGAGTATAAGGCCCCCGGCCATCATCAGGGCAGAGAGAAAAGAAAGGGCAACGCGTTTTGCATAAGACATGTCGACGTCCTCCGGGGTGGGATTCAGGATGGTCCATCGGGACAATCGGGACCGTTCCCGTCTAGAATATCGGAAATGGCAGGGACAACAAAGACCGGACGTCCCGCCTTGATCAGCGATCATCGATGCCAACCAGGGAGGGGCTATGAAACATTCCTCGCCGGGCTTGTACGACCGCCTCTTTGCGGCCGTCTACGACCCGCTTATGGCCAGGGCGGAAAGGGAGACTCTCTCGCCTCTCCGGTCGCGCCTTCTCGCCGGAGCCCGGGGGACGGTCCTCGACATCGGGGCCGGCACCGGGAGCAACCTCCCGTTTCTGGATCTCCCCGACACTCGGGCGGTCTTTCTCGACCGCTCCGCCTCCATGCTTTCCAAAGCCCTCGGAAAGGGATTGGGGAAGCAGGGCTATCCCGTGATCGGATCGGCGACCGCCCTCCCCTTCCCCGACGAATGCTTCGACAGCATCGTCGTCACACTGGTCCTCTGCTCTGTCGACGACCTGTCCGCAAGCCTTGGCGAGATCCACCGGACGCTCAGAAAGGAAGGCTCCCTCTTTCTCATGGAGCATGTCCTCTCCGACTCCCCTTCTCGGGCCGCCATCCAGAAACTGGCGACCCCCCTCTGGAAGCGTCTGGCCGCCGGATGCCATCTGGACCGTCCCACCGATCATCTGGTCCGGATCCTTTTCAGGGAGGAGGAGTCCT
The DNA here is from genome assembly GCA_023481175.1 of Nitrospirota bacterium. Lineage (GTDB taxonomy): Bacteria > Nitrospirota > Leptospirillia > Leptospirillales > Leptospirillaceae > UBA4572. The sequence continues at coordinate 8,590 of JAMCWM010000043.1, read as the reverse complement.
GGAAGGAAGTCCATGGGATCCTCCCATTCCATGTGGGCCGGTACAAAAAGCGGAACCAGGGGACTCTTCTCTCCGAAAATCCTGATTCAGGCGCGTGAGACGATCAGGGATTCCTACTCTGCCACTCCCTGCTTTCGCCGGCGACGAGCCCTCCCTTCCCTCTCGAGAATGACCCGGGTTTCTTCAAGAACACGGAGATAGCCTCCCAGGGCCACATCATACTCGGGAAATCGGTGGGGAAAGCGAAGCGACAGCCAGCGGTAGAGGGAGAGACGGGCCAGCGTCTCCTCTCCCTCCTTGCGGCCATGGATCTCCCGAGCCGGAGGACATCGCACGACCGGGGTCCCTGCCGGACCTCCCCCCCGCCCGACGGTCGCCACCCACCTCCAGAAATCGAACTCCGTGGTCCGGTTGACAGGGGCAAAGAGCAGGAGCCATCGTTCGTCCAAGGGAAGCCCCGGACAGCTCTGCTCGATGCGGGACGCGCGCTGGCGGACCTCCGGCCCGATCCCCGACCGGAGATGGGCGTCCGTCAGGATCGAGGCATGAAGGCGGGACAGGAGTGTCTCGAGGTTTTCGGAGGCGAGGACCGCCGCCGCGGACTGGACGATGGGAAAGTCCGGCATGAAGGGAAAGGGACCGGAGATCGGAGGCGGCTCCCCCGAAAACTGGCGACGGACAAGGGCGTGTGTTTGCCGGTCCATTCCGGCCACGATCCCCTGGCGGTGAAGACCGAAGCGCCCCGCCCGCCCCCCGATCTGGAGCACCTCGTCCGGAGTCAGGAGACGGTCCTCCTTCCCGTCGAATTTGGTCGCGGTGGAAAAGATCACATACTCCGCCGGGATGTTGAGTCCCATCCCTACGGCATCGGTGGCCAGCATGACCGTGGCCTCCCCCGACCGGAAGCGTCGCGATTCCGCCCGCCTTAGCTCAGGAGGCATGGCCCCGTAGATCGTCGCCACGGGACGGCCTCGGTCCCGGAAGAGACGGGCCAGATCCAGGACATCCATCCGGCTGAAGGCGACCACGATGCTCCCGTCGGGAACCTGCCCCGGGGGAATGGGGTCGGGAGAAAGGGTCAGGGGAGTCTTTCGATCGGTGCGGTGGATTTCCAGCGACACTCCGGCGTAGTCGGCCAGACGCCGGAGCGCCCCTTCGGACTGGGGGGCGCCGCACAGGAGCACCTCCTCCACCGGAGACCCCAGGAGGGCCCTGACCCAGGCATGGCCCCTCTCCCGGTCGGAAAGCATCTGGATCTCGTCGATCACCACGCAATCGTCTTCGCGGGTGGTCGACCCCATCTCGACCGTGGCCGAGACATGAATGGCCTCCTCCCGGTGGATCCGCTCCTCTCCGGTATGGAGCGTGGTCGGAATCCCCTCCGACTCGAACCGTTCATGAACTTCCTGGGCCAGGAGCCGCAGGGGGGCCAGATAGCTCCCCCCGCTTTTTCTCAGGCGCCCCAGGGCCTCATGGGTCTTTCCCGAATTGGTCGGCCCCAGCCAGGCAGTCCATTTTTTCTGTATCCGGCGGGCGCCGGGCCAGAGGTCTTTGGCCAGGAGAGGAAGAATGCGCCGGACGGCCGTAATCTCCCTTTCCCGGACCTCCGAAACCATTTTTCGATGTTCCCGCCTCTCCCGGGGCGAGTGTCGCCTTCCCTTCTTTCCCATGGCGCGCGGCCTCTCCCTCGTCACGAAGACGAGAGATCAGAGGTATCCGCCCGGCCCTCCCTTCTTGTCGTCTCGGCCCGCTCCGCCGGCCCGGGCCTCGTCGATCTGACGGAGTGTGTGCCCCAGCCATTCGTGGAGGGAGCGGGCCGTCTGGAGATTGGCCACCATGCCGCACTGGACCAGACGGACGACCTTTTGTTCGGCAAACTCCACCGGTTTTCCGGTCGGGAGTTCGGGGGAAATTTCCCGGACCTCGTACTCCGGGGGCGGCATCCTTTCGAGAAAGAACTCCATGACCAGGTCCCCTGAAGGAAGGACTCCCCCATAGATCCCCGAGACGGGGTGGTGCTGGAAATCCGCCGGATACTGCCATTCGAAGCGCAACCTCTTTGCCATGACCATCCTTTCAAAAAATGTCAGTGTTCGAGAGCCCGGGCCATCAGGATGGCCAGGTGGGCCACCTCGACATCCGTCCCGAGCCCGTCTCTGAGCTTCATCTGGCAGGCGGGACAACCGGTGGTCACCGTCTTTGCCCCGCAGGCCTCGACAGCCGCCCGCTTCCTTTCAAAGATGCGTCCGGAAAGCTCCGGATTCTTGACAAGATAGGATCCTGCCCCCCCCGCGCATCGGTCCTCGTCGGCCATGGTGCGGAAATCGTCTCCGAAAATCCTCTCGATCAGACGGTGGGGGGCCTCTGTTACCCCCGCCGCGCGGAGATGGCAGGACTCGTGGTAGGTGAGTCCTCCGGCCAGGGGACGCGTCCGGACGTTTCCTTCGATCTCCCGGAGGACCGGGGCCATCTCTTCGGTGAGCATGTATTCGGCGATATGACGGACCCGGGAAGAGAGGCGCTCTGCCTCCTCCCGTTCGGGCGACCCCGGCGCGAAGTGCTCCGGCATGTCCCGAAGCGCCAGGGTGCAGGAGGCACACCCGGTCACGACGACCGGATAGCCGGAAAGGGAGGCGAGATTTCTCCGGGCCGCCTCCCGGACCAGATCGGCATGGCCATAGGTTTCGACGGGCGTTCCCGAACAGGTCTGGGGCGGAAGGACCAGAGTTCTTGGTGATCTCCGGAGCAGGGTCACGACGGCCTCCCCGATCCCGTCGTCGAAGTAGCGGGCGGCGCAGCCGTGGAAGTAGGCCAGGTCTCCGGTCCGTCCGCCCTCGGTCGTGAGGGACCGGAAGCGCTCCCGGAGAGTTTCCTTCCGGAGGCGCGGAAGGCGGAGGGTCCTCGGGAGCGCTGCGGTCGGGGCCACGCGTCGAAGCATCCTCCGGGAGAGGACTTCGAGCAGGGTCCGCGAGAAGGGGCGGTCCCAGAGCCTCTGGGTCCGTCCAAGAAGAGGCACCATGCGGTCGATCCTCCCGTCGAGAAGGGCCCGGAAGAGGCGGCGCGAGAAGGGATCCCCTCCCCGCTTCGCCCGGGCATCGAGGACGACCCGGGAGACATCCACCCCGGCCGGGCAGGTCGACCGGCAGGACTTGCAGTTTAAGCAGGCGTCGAGGAGGCTGTCGGGAGGAGGCCCCAGACCGGGATCGGACAGAATCTGGTACCAGCCCCGGGCGCCGGAGGTCTCTTCCCGGAGGACATCGAAGGGAGGACAGACGGTGTTGCATTTTCCGCAGGTGGCGCAGGGCCGGGCCACCCGTTCGAGATCCAGGTTCTCGAGGAAAGAGACCGACGAGATCTTGACTCCGGGGTTCAGGATCCCCGTCGGATCGAAGGCCGACTTGACCTCCCGGAACATCCCGTAGATCTCCTCCCCGTAGACCATCGGAAGGAACTCCGCCCGGACCCTCCCCTCCCCGTGCTCGCCGCAGGGGACGCCGCCAAAACGGGCGATCGCCTCGCGGTGGATCGTCTGGCTGAGATGGAGAAGACGCTCGGGGGTTTTCTCTTCCCGGACATTCATGAGGGGATTGATATGGGCATTGCCATTGCCGATATGGCCGTACACGGCCACGGGAATCCCTTCTTCCCGGAAAAAGTCCCGGAGAAAGGCCAGAAGCTCGGGAAGGCGCGGAACGGGAACGGCCACGTCGTCGGCGAAATTGATGGGACGATGGATCCCGTCATAGCGGTAGAGGGTGGGAAAGAGGGAGTGGCGGGCCTTCCAGAGGAGCTTCTGGTCTTCCGGGTCCACGGCCACCTGGAGGGGAGCCGGGGCGGGATAGCGGGCCAGGAGGGTCCGGGAGGCCTCGATCAGCTCTTCCTGGGGCTCCGAATCGAACTCGATCAGCAGAAGGGAGTCGGCTTCGGGCGGAATTCCGAACCGGGACCGGCCGACCAGGTCCAGGGTCGCCCGGTCCATCATTTCGAGGGCCGAGGGGGAGAGGGCCAGGAGTTCCCCCACAGCCGCCCCCAGATCGGCGAGGCTCAGGAAATAGGCCAGAAGGGTCACGCGCCGTTTCGGAAGGGGCCGGATCCCGAGCGTCGCCTCCGTCACGAAGCCCAGCGTCCCCTCGGAGCCCACGACGAGCCGGACGGGGTCGAAGACTCCTCCCTCCGGGGAACTCTTCCCTTTTTCGAAGGCGACCGCCAGATCGAAGAGGTTGTATCCGGAGGAATTTTTCGTGACCTTCGGCATCCGGGAGAGAAGAAGGGGGCTCCACGCGGGAAGACGGCGCACGATCTCCCGGAATCCCCGGACCGGGATCCGCTCCGAAAGCTCCTCCCAGGATCGATAGGACACGGGGGCGAGATCGAAGAGCTCCCCCCCGACGTCAAGGAATGAGAGGGCCCGGACGTTGTCCTTCATGGCCCCGTACTTGAGGGCGTGGGCCCCGGCGGCATTCGTTCCGATCATTCCCCCGATCTGGCACGCCTGGGCCGAGGAGGGATCGGGGGGGAAAAAATACCCGCGGCGGGCCAGAACGTCGGAAAGCTCCCTGAGGATCACGCCCGGGCCGACCCGGACGGTTCCCCCTTCAAGGGCGGAAAGGTCGATCCGGTTCATCCGGGTCGTCCCCACCACGATCCCGGGGCCGATCGCCGCGCCCGTCAGGTTGGTTCCCGCCGAACGCGGCGTCAGGGGAACGCCGGTTCGCCGGGCAAACCCCATGACCTTCGAGAGCTCCTCGGGCGTTTGGGGGAGGACCACCGCGGCAGGAAAAACCCTGTGAATGCCGGCGTCGTAGGAATAGGCCTTCCTGTGGGTCTCCTCCGCAAGGACGCGATCGGCCCCCAGAAGAGCCCGGAGATCGGAGAGAAGAGCGTGAGAAACAGAAGAGGAATTCACGGACCGAAGACCTTGCGGCTCCCCTTCCCCAGAGGGGTCGGATCGAGGCGGGAAAGATCGGAGCCTTCCTTGTAGATGAAGGCTCCCCGGTTCTTCTCGTATCCCCATCCGTCAGCGCCCGCCGAAACCTGCCGCATGGCGAAGACCTGCCCGGAGAGGTTGTCGAGCATGTGGACGGCCATGGCCTCCGGAGTGGCGGGAAGAAGGGGGGAGCCGTATTCGAGTTCGCCGTGGTGGGCCAGAATGAAATGGTGAAGCAGGCGAAGATAGCGCTCGGGAAAATCGGGGAGGCGCCGGGCCACCTGGGTGCACTTTTCGATCCCCAGGGCCATGTGGCCGACCAGACGCCCCTCGTCGGTATAGGAAAAGCCGGCGGAGGGGGAGATCTCCCAGCACTTTCCGATGTCGTGAAGAAAGAGACCCAGAAGGAGAAGGTCCCGGTTCAGGGAGAGGATCGGGGCCACCGCATCCCCCATCGCCATGATCTCCAGGGTATGTTCGAGAAGACCGCCCACCATGGCATGGTGGTTCCGTTTTGCCGCCGGGGCCCGGGGAAACAGGTCGGCCACTTCCGGATCCTTGAGGATCTCCTGGCCGAAGGCCCGAAGATTGGGATCGGCCAGGGAGTCCATGTACTCCCGCAGGCGGGTCATTCCGGAGGAGCCGTCGACCCGGCTTTTCGGGATGAAGGCCGCGATCTCCTCCTCCGAGGCCTTGAGGGGTTCGATCCGGGTCAGGCGGATCTGCTGCTCGTTGTTGTAGACGATGAGCTGCCCTTCGGCCATGACCAGACCTCCCACCTTGATCCCCGGATCGACCGCCCCCGCGTTCTCCCAGAGACGGGCGGGAAGGTCGACGGGAGGATCATCCTTGCGTTCTCCGCGGAATGTCAGCGTCAGAAAAAGAGAAGGCCCGTTCTTTCCTGCGTTGACAGTCTTGGTCTTGACGAGAGCGACACCTTTTTTGGAGGCCATGGCATGAGTCCTTGCAGAGGAAAGGTGATGGGAAAGGCCGGACATCTTTATCCATTATAGTCGACCCACTCCCCGGTTGCGACTCCTTTCGTCCCCGGTCATCCCCGGGGATCGATCCGGAGGTTTTTCAGGTGCTCCCGGTCCTTGCGGGCGACGAAGGCCTGCAAGGGCTCTTCGTACTCCTCGGGAAAATCGAGGAAGAGGATTCCCATGGCCATGAGATCGGTTCCCGTCTCCCGACCCGAATGCTCGAGATAGACCACACGGCCGGAGAGAGGGGGAAGACGGAAGCCATCGAGGTCGGCGCTTTCGAGAAGAACGGTATCCCCTTCCCTGAACAGGTCGCGGAGCTCCCCCTTCTCATTTTTTTCCGGGAGAAGCACCCGCATTCCTCCGCGTCCCACATTCACCGGTCTGACAAGTTCCTGACCGCCGTTCGTCTTCGTGAGGCGGACGGGAGGCGTGGAGGGCGGAAGGGAAACCCGCAACGCCCCCCGCTTCTGGGCATGGTAGGTTTCATGGGGAAAGTATAGCCGGACGACCCGCTGCCCTCCCGACGACGAGGACCCTTCCCGGATCCGGGCCCGAAATCCGGTCTCCACTCCATTCGCCTTCCCGGCAAAGGTGACGGAACTGCCGGGGACCAGATGGTCGTTTCCCAGATCGGGTTGAAGACCGTCGAGAAGAGTGAGGTTGTCCCGGCGGTCGGCATCGAGAACCATCGAGGAATAGACGAGCCTGACATGGGTGTCGAAGAGAAAGACGAGCGGAGTGCGCTCAAAGGCCATGAGCTTCAGCAGATATTCGGAAAAGATGTCCGATTTCTGGAGAAATTTTTTCCGGAACAGATGGGGCATGAAGCTTTCCGCACCCAAATCTTTTTCCCCCTTTTTCCGAAGCTCTTTCTGGTCTGGCGACAGTGAAGACGGACCATTATCCTAGGACTTTTTTTCGATTCGGACAATTCCTGTTCCAACCCCGGCTTCCGCTCTGTCACGGCAGGGATAAAACGAAACCAACCCGATCAATGTCGGTGGAACCATGTCCTGGCCGCACTTGGTCATCACATCTTGGCCGAAATCCCCTCAAACTCCCTCCGTTTTCCGAAGGACGACCAAAAACGTGGGAGCCTTCAAGTGGCCAGGATGACAATTCGGGGAGCCTAACGTGGCCGAATGGCCATTTTATGGTTCAATCACAATTGAAATCGTTGTAAATTTTGTGATCGGATTGATAGATTCTTAAATGGAAATAGATAAAAACACTTCGTGGGGAGTTCGTTCGACGTCGATCTTACCCGGAGCCGCGACTCTGTAAGTGAGATAGCAGAGTTGTCGTGGATCTGAAAGGACCATTGGATTAAAGATCGCGTGGACATCGCCCACACATCGGGCGGATTCGGTGACAAGTCCCGGATGTCCTTCCTTGTGCAAACGAAGTCCGACTTGCTGGGTGAAGGAATAGTCGTTTTTAGAGACAAGCTTCGGGAACGTCGAAACCCGTGGACGCAGATCGACAAGCAACGCATCACACCGGATCATATGGACTCGCCGGTCCTGACTGACCCCCGGACGCAAAAAACCGGGATCGGAAAGGAATCGGGTCCAGTGATAAATGGATTCATGAATTGTCGTTTCAAGATCCGTGGCCCCATACCAAACTCCGTACGTTCCGTTGGAGTATCGGCTCTCCGTCCACTCCCTAAATGGAAAACCAATCGCATCGAACCACGCCGCCTCTTCAAAGGGCCGGTGAATGATCGGATCCTGGGAGGCATACCCTGTTTGCTTTGCAAGCATTTCTGTCGCGGTGGCCGTATCCCAATCAGCGGGATTCGAGGACAAGTCGTCGAAAAGATTTTCTGACCTTCTTAGCGACACGATGTTTCTGTGAAGATCCCCGTGGGTATTCGTGAGACAAAGTTCGGCAAAAAGGTCGTCAACACTCACTGCCCGCGCATCCTGTCGAGATAACTCCGGACCATCAGAAGCCCCGCAAAGCCAAATTCGCAGATGACCTCAACAGGTGTTTTTTCTTCAAATGCCTTGTTGCGCGCACTCATCCACTGGTAGGCCAAGTCCCGGTTGTGGGGGAACAGAAGCCGTAGATTCTTGTGGATGGCCAGGAGATGACCGGCTCGCTCGATCGAATCCCGATTTGACGCGATCGGTTCTCCGTTTCTGTAGCGGGAAAGCGCTGCCCGGTTGTCCGTCGAAAGTCCCAGCATACCCAGTTGATCGCTGGTGCTCACAGCCCAGTGATCAAACAGTTGCATCAGCATTTTGGCGATGGCTCCACGATTGATCTCGGCAGCCTTCGTTTGAATTTTGAGCACCGTTCACCTCCCGGCATGGTGTAAGTATAACTATTATTGTGTTAGCTGCAACAATCTCAATATACCAGATCAAGGCATAAAATCAAACACTCGAATTGAATGTCATCGATGGATTTTATCGTTTTCGACTTAGACCGGAAGCCATCATGGCCGGGAGAATTGGGAAGCCTGACGTGGCCGAACGGCCATTTTATGAGTTCAATCACACTCAAAAGGCCTTACGGCTCTGCAGAAGACCAATTTTTTCCTAACTCCACAACGACCCTTATGTTAAAAGCATAAAAAGGGGTAGACAATCCCCATTTTTCCCTGTACGATTCTTCCTGTTGATTTGGAATGACCCATCGACAGGAGGAGCGGGTGAACACGAGCCAA
>JAMCWM010000001.1 GCA_023481175.1 Nitrospirota bacterium | reverse complement strand
CGTCGGGATAGACCGCCAGGACCGGCCCCTCCTCGCAGGCGTCGAGACAGCCCGACCGGTTGGACCGGAAGGGGCCGGGAACCCCCGCCCGCGAGGCCTCCTCCTTGACGACCTCCAGCAGGGGAAGCGCCCCCCTCTGGAGGCAGGATCCCCGGGGATGGTCGGCCGGACGTTCGTTGGTGCAGAGGAAAAGATGATAGCGGTAGCGGCTCATGGAACTCCTTTTGTGGTTTTTTGTGGCGCTTTTGGGTGATCCCGGCGTTTTGACCGGATGGACGGGGACCTTGTTCCCGGACCGATTCCGGAAAAAAAGATACGTTCTTTGTTTGTCCTCTTGATCCAAAATTGTAAAATCCACCGGTTCTTTCCGGGAGAAGAGGGTCGGTTGGTGGCTGGCACGAGGATCTCGGGTTGCGATTTCGGCGCGTGTTCACCCATTTTACACGGATTCGGACCGGTACGAAACGGAAGTGACCGGTCAGCAATTCAAAATCTGGATCTGATTTTTCAGCAAAAACTTACGGTTACACCTGAAAAACACTGGACACACCGCCGAAGGGCGGATTCCACTGTCTCTTCCATTGCAAGCCCTCCTCACACTCCGCGACCGCCGAGAGGGTCGACGACTTCGCCCGTGCAGGAAGGACCGGAACCCACAGCGTCGTCCTCGAGAAAAGCCAGGGAAAGCTCAAGGGCAATCGGATCCCCAAGGTCGTCCGGGAGCTCTGGTCCTTCCGCTTCATGGCCGATCCTCCCCTTCGCGGATCGGACGGCACCCTTCTTTCGAACTGGTTCGAACTCACCGTCACCGACTGCGAGACCGGAAAGGTCCTCTATCACAAGGCCTGGATCACCGACCCTCCGCTCACCGAAGACTCTCTCGTCGGGCTCGCCAAGGCCGGCCCGGCCCGATGGAAGATCGAAAACGCGCACATCCAGATTCTGAAGCCCGGGGGCTACCGCCTCGAGCACAACTTCGGCCACGGCCAGCGCCATCTCTCCAATCCCTCCCCTCGATGAACATTCTGGCCTTCCTCGTGCACACGGTCTTCGAGTTCTTCGACGACCGCTACCGCACCCTCCGCTTCCGCTGGCTCCCGGGTCGCCTTCTTCCAGCGGTTTGCGAGTCTCCTCGAATGGGTCCTCTTCGACGACTGGGAGCATGTCATTGCCGTCAAGTTCGCCAGTCTCCGGGTCGATACCAGCTGAGCGTCCTTCCCGACCCCTGATTTTTCTCCCTCCGCTGCACTCCTTATCGGGACGATGCTCCCGCTGTCCCGATTGCCCTCATCTCTCCAGGATTTTTCGTGCCTGTTTTGGAAAACAGGAGGAGAACCCTCTTCCCTGATCCTGTCTGAACCGCATTCCGAGAACCTTGATGGCCTCCCTTTCCTCTTCCGGAACTCCGAAAGGAATTGTTTCTGCTCCCTCTCACGGGAGGTTGGGGGACTCATAGCCCCAAACCTGAATCGCTGGAAAGGGCTGGGCCCTCCCCTATCCGCCTTCCCGCAGCATCCGTTCGACCGCCCGGTCCACCAGGGCTCTTCCGAAGGAGGAGAGCGTGTCCCTGCAAACCCAGAAACAGGAATCCACCCGACTGACTGCCCCGGTCCAGAGGGTTCGTCCGGTGAGGGTCGACACCATCTTCCAGGTGAAGCCAACGACCGGTTCTGTCGAAAGTCCCCGGCGGTATTCGTACTCCGTGACGACCCCGAAAAGGACGGCATCGATCCGCTCCCGGGACAGCTCCGTGAGAAGCGCCGGTGGCAGGGCTCCGCTCCGGGAGACGGCGGAAATGTCTTTTATGATTCCGGGAGTCGCGGAGACCAGATACATGGCCCGATGCAGGTCGAGGGAGGAGACGAAAAGTGATGAGAGGGTCCGCCCCGCTTCCGGGGTTTGGCTGAGATTCTCGAAGGGAAGCACGAGAACGCTCTTGCCCAGAAGGGGGTCCGCGGGAGGCGGAAGGCTTCCTCCGCATCCCCCGGTCAGGAGGAGGAGTGTGAAAAGGAGGGCGTTCAGGAGCAGGAAAATTCCGAATTTCGAAGACGGGCGGTCCATCCGCATTCCTTTCTCAGAAAAAGAGGTTGAGGCCCAGCATGAGTTCTTCCGACGGGCCGGAATAGAGGGTCGATTCTCCGAAATAGACGCTGTTGGCAAAAAGGGACCCGTGGGGAGAGACGGGATAGCGGAGCCCCAGGACCCCTTCGTAGGATGTCACGTGGTTGTAGAAGTCGCTGAACCCTCCGAGCTGTCCGTTCAGGGAAAGACCGTTGCCGTAGTTTCTGGCGACGTTCAGGGCGACCATGAGATATTGCTGGCGCATGATTTCGGGGACGAGGGCTGCGACGGCAGGCGTTCGGGCTTCGATCGTCCAGTCGTCGTATCCCGCCATCAGGTCGAGGGACGGGTCTCGGGCCAGCTGGACGTCCATGTATCCGAATGTGTTGTGGAGAAATCCATACGGAATGGCCCCGTTCTCGAGGGTTAGATCGTAGAGCCAGGCGCTGAGTCCCGCGGAAACCCGGTCCGCGATCTGGAGCACGGCCGACAGGGAGCCGCCGCTCTCCAGTCCTCCCAGCTGGACGGACTGGCCGAAATCCCCCCAGATCATGTCGTCCATTCCCTGAAGATCGACGGTGAGGTCCTGGGACTCGTAGAGGACGTGCCCGTAGAATCCTCCCCGGTTCAGGGAGCTGTCTCCCCCTTCGAAGAGGAGGGCCAGACGGCCCCCCCATTGCAACTCGAAGCCTCCATAGCTCCAGTTGGCGGATCCTGCGGCCCTTCCGGAGGAAAGTCCTTCATATTCGGTGGAGCCGGCCAGAAACCGGAGATTGTCGGCCATGGGGGTTTCGACCTGGGCGTCGCCGGCGAAGACCGCGCCTCCCTGGTAGCCGATCCCCAGGACCGACAGTCCGGACTCCCAGCTGGGCAGAATCTCCGGCAGGAGCGGTTCGGGGGAAAAAGGCGCCTGGATCTCCCCCAATGAAAAGAGGTGCTGGTCCATGGGGACCGGATTCGGAAGGCGATTTCCGGTAAAGGAATAGGTGCTCAGAAGATCCTTCCTCACGAGAGCGTTTTCGGGGTGGTTCTTTTGGAGGTCTTTCAGGATTCTTCGGGCCTTCTCCACCTCTCCCTCACGGATCAAGATTTCGGCCTTCAGTATGTTGAGGTCCATGTTGCCGGGATCGATCGTCAGCCCGCTTTGCAGGGTTCTCAGGCTCCGTTGGAAAAATCCGATTTTCTTCTCGACGTAGGCCTCGAGATAGATGGCCGTCAGGTCCCGGGGGTGACGATCGGCATAGCTCTTCGCGAGGCGGTAGGACTTCGGAAGGCGGCCCTCGCGGATCAGCCTTATGATGTCGTTCACCTCCCGGTCCCGGGACGTTATTCGCGGGAGGTTCGTTCCGGATTCTGGAAGTCCGGCCTGCGGATCCGGAGAGGAACCGGTTGCAAAGGCGGAAGGGAGGTCCGGGCAGAGAGAAAACAGCGCGAGAACAGTCCAAAGAATCGCGGTAGAGAAAGTGGGACGTATGGGATTTTCATGGGGTATTCCTTTCATGGGATGGTCTCTTTCGGGGCCCTGTGCCGGAAAAATATGGGACATGGGCCAATCAGGGTCGGAAGGTCCGGTCCCTCTCAGTCATCGAGTGGATCGGCGGCGATCCGAGCCGATGGGAAGGGGGGAGCCGGGCTCCCCCCTCCGAGTTGCGAGGGTTATTTCCTGTCGGCGTGATGGACGACGGGGTGGGTGCCCGAGCCTCCATGGGAGGAAGACTTGGGGGTCGCATGTCTGCCCGTTTCATCCCGGCGAAGGTCCGCCCGGGCGATTCTGAGAGACTTGACCGCACTCGAGAGCTTCGATCTCAGGGTCTTGATGGCGCTCCTTTCTGACTTGAGCGTCGATGCGGATGCGTCGTCGCTGTCCGAGAGCCCCTTGATGTCCGTCGACAGCAAGCGGCGGTCCTTGGCCACTTCGGCGACGAGCATTTTGACGGCCTTCTTGTCCGAAGCGAGATCGCCGGGCCCATTCCTGTCCTTCGAGGGCGCCGTGGTCGAATCGGACTTCAGGTCGATCCGGTAGGCCCGGAGCATGTCGCGGTACCTGTCCTCGAGATTCCTGGCTTTCTGGAGGGCCAGCTCCTCCCTGAGAAGCGTAGTCCGGATACGGGACTCCAGATTCCGGTTCCTCGCCAGATCTTTCCTGTCGGACGCGAGATCCTTTTTGGTCGCGGCGACGTTGGCGGCCGTCCCTGTCGAGGAGGGGGCGGATGTGGAGGAAGATGCTACGCCGCCCGACTTGGTGGAGGTTGTCGAGGGCGTGTCGGAGGAGCGCGAACTCACCGTGGTGGAAGCAGAACCGGAGGGGGAGGTGGTCTTTCCGGATCTCCCGCCCGAAGAGGCGGTGGCGGAACTGCTCCCCTTGCCGGAGGAAGTTCCCGACGAGGCTGATCCCGTGGAGGCGCTTCCTCCAGTGCCGCGACCGATCTTCGCGGCGGTTGAAGAGGGGTTGAGAGAGGCGAGATCCGTCCTGATGTCCGAAGCGTTTTTCGAAATGTCGGACGCCAGGCTCTTCCGGTCTGCGACCTCCTTCGCGATCTGGGACTTGATCGACGCGACGAGTGTCTTTTCCTTTTTTAGTTTCGCAAGGAGGCTGCTGATGGCTTTTTTGTCGGATGCGACGTGCGTCGAGGATGAAGTCGGCGAGACGGAAGATGAGGGGGAAGGTGTCGTTGCGCTTGAGGTGGAACCGCTTCCCGAAGAGGAAACGGAAGGGGGGAGTGCCGCCGTCGCCGCTCCGGCTCCCATGAAGCCGCAGAGAGCCGTAACCGTTCCGGCGACTGTAACCGTAAGAATGGGATTCATTCTCTTTGTTTTCATTGTTCTCTCCTTGCGATATAAGGTGGATGAGGGAAGTGCCGAATGACGAGGCGACCTTTTCCATCCAGTATGGGAGAAGGCCTCGCAGCCCTGATTGCCATGGAGCATCTTCGGCACGCACTCAGGATAACGCAAAGCGATCGCGATGGATGTGACGACAGGCAAGCGTTTTCTTGATCTAAGGCATGCAATTTATTGACATGGATCACTTTTTTTATGGCATTACTTTATGGAAAATATAAGAACCTGAGTGAATCCCAGGGACATCGGCCTTTCCGAAGGTTTGATCCTCCGGCAGCAATTCAAAATCTGGATCTGATTTTTCAGCAAAAACTTACGGTTACACATGAAAAACACTGGACACGCCGCGTGTTTTCAGAATTCTTGGGGCATGGAGACCTTCCGGATTCCAAACTCCATCCCGAATGCCATTTCCATCAAGGCCCAGGTCCTTGTCGAGCGGATTGCGGCGGCCTTCCGGGCTCTTCCGGACGGCCGGAAGCCCGGCAACAATCGCAGGCATTCCCGGTTCGACGCCGCCTGCTCGACCTTTTCCGTCTTCTTCACCCCATGTGCTTCGTTTCTGGCCATCCAGAAGAATCTGACGCAGTCGACCGCTTCGACGACTGGGGACCATGTCATCGCCGTCATGTTCGCCAGACTCCGGGTCGATACAAGCTGAAATGCTGCCCCCTTCCGCCTTCCGCTGACAATCTCCACCGCAACCGACCCGACATCTCCGTCCTGTGGTCGGGGGCCATCGGGTTTTTTCCTCCTTTGATCCTCATTCCCGAAAAAAGACCCCTCGTGATCCCTCCAAGAGCTCCGATCGAGAGCTCTTCTCCCATGGTTTAGCGCTCTTCCCTCCGTCGATACGCCTCCGTCTGGGTTCTTATCCGCCTTTTTTTTATCGTCGACTTCCAAAATTTAGAATTGCTGCCGGAGAGGCGGTCTTGTTTGCAGGACGGAAGTGAATTTGCGATAATCTGGGAAGGGGGCCGGTCTGCGTTTTCCAGCCAACCGGATGTTCCCCGAACGCTTTTCTGTCACAGCAAGGCATCTCATGTCGGAAGGCCGAGTTCTCAAAATGATGGAATTCAAGCGAATCAATCAGCTTCCTCCCTATGTCTTCAGCGCAGTCAACGATATGAAGCTCGCCGCCCGCCGCCGGGGTGAGGATATCATCGA
>JAMCWM010000049.1 GCA_023481175.1 Nitrospirota bacterium | reverse complement strand
TCGAACCTGCGACATGGTGATTAACAGTCACCCGCTCTGCCAACTGAGCTACCGGGGAACAAGGAGGAGTCAGATCAACGACGGCACATCTGCAATATCTTATTTTTTTCTTTCTCTAAAATCAATCCTCCTTGAAGGAGGATCCGGTCACGGAAAAGTCGTTGATGAAATACCGGCTCAGATTGAGTCCCTGGTTGGTGTAGTTTGAGCCCAGTCCCTGGCCATAGGGAATGTCCGGTTCCCGCTCCATTCGCTCGTAGCGCAACTTGAAGACCGGTTGCCCATCGACAATCCGAAAGGGAACGTCGTGGGGCCTCACCTCCAGAACTCCCCGCGCCCCTTCCCCGGAGAGCCCGAACCCCGGGTCAAAAAAGCCGGCATAGTGCGTTCTGAGCTCTCCCGCCGCCGCGTCGAACGGGAGCATTTCGGCGGCAAGGTCCAGCGGAACCCGGATCTTGGCCCTCGAGGCAAAAAGATAAAACTTTTCCGGCTCCAGAATCATTTCCCCCCGGGGCACCCCATGGATTGGCTCCCAGAATTCGGTCGCCCGCTGGGTATCGCCTGGGACAAGACTCAGAATTCCGGCATCGGGTCGGGCCCTGAAACCGACGATCGACTCTCCGCGAAGGCGGACCCCCAGGTAGAGCCCCCCATCGACGATCCTGTCGCGAAAGGTCTCGGGGGAGGTGTTCTCCGAGACATGGTAGAGGGAGGACTTTCTCTGTCGCTCGAGGATTTCCGAATCGGAGAGGAATGTCCTGTCCGAAAAAAAGCGCATCTGGCAAAGAGCTAGTCCCGGACTAATCTTTAGAGTGAAGGACCTGGAGAAGATTTCAAGATACAACTTTCCGTCGTACCCCGACGGGATATCGTCGAATCGGTCTCCTCTTTCCGTCAGGACCCGGGTAAAGACATCGAGCCTTCCCGTGGAGGATTTCGGATTGGCCTTTGCCGAGAGAAAGGGGGGAAGGGAGAGGGACTCGGACAAAGGCACCAGATAGACGGCTCCCTTTTCGAGAAAGGGGGAGGAACGGATGTCGAATGAGTAAAGGGCCAGATCGGGCAAAAGCTCAGAAACGGAGGATTCGAGGGGAAGGAAGCTCGAACGGAGCCGGTAGGCGACCTCTCCGAGTCGGAGATCGAGTGAAGCCGGCTGAACCTGCCTCACACCCCAATCCCTTTCGGAGGCAACCACGCCCTCGGCAATCAGGCCGCGGATCTGGCAATCGCTTAGAGTTCCCAAGGCCACACATCTTTCCGGTCAAGGTCTTCGCTGATCGATTGCCAAAAGGAGCCTTCCTGCTTGCCCCACCCATCCACGAAAACATGTTTGGAAAGGGGTTGGCGGTAGGCCCATTCCTCTGTTTCCAGCATCGGCTTCCGGGGAAATTCCCGGACATAGCCAAGGCAAAGGAGACCGATCGGTTTGACATGGTAGGGAAGATTCAGGATTCCCTGAACATCCTCGCGGCGGAAGATCGTCACCCATCCCATTCCGATCCCTTCGGCGCGCGCGGCCAGCCATAGATTCATGATGGCGCAGGACGCGCTGTAGACATCGGTATCCGGATCGGAAAGCCGTCCCAGGACGAATGGCCCCTCCCGGGCGGGATCGATGGTCACCCCGATGAGAACCGGGGCGTCGAGAATCGCCTCCACCTTGAGAGACAGAAATTTTTCAGACCGCGGAGACTCGAATACGATGGCCGCAGCCCTTCTTTCCTTGTCTACGACCCGTTTAAGCTCCTGCCTGACAACAGGATTCTCGATCAGTATGAAATTCCACGGCTGCATGAAACCGACCGACGGAGCATGGTGGGCCGCCTTCAGGAGACGGATCAGAATGTCATTCGGGACGGGATCGGGCAAAAATTCCCGGCGGATATCCCTCCGCGTGTAGATCGCATGATAAACCCCTCTCCTCTCCGCATCGGGCAGGGAAAGGTCCGGGTGGGCATCCCCCATGGTCGGGTCTGTCATAGAGGGCTCCGGTCAGCAGGCTTCGTGAAGGAAGGCGTGGCAAGTCCCGGCACTCGTCCATTCCGATCGTTTTTGGGGGAATGACCGTTTGGAAGCAGGGAGGGGCCCGCGTTTTTTTCCATGGTACTTCCTTCTGCACCGCTTTTCCTGTTTTCGATCGAATCAGCCCCCTGAAGACCGCGGTCCGCGTCCGGCGCGGATTGGGCGTCGACATCGGGATAGGAGAATAGCTGGTTTTCATAGTTCTTGAGAATGATGTTTTCACCCTCTCTTCCGACAAGGTAATCGTCAGGGAGGACAGGGATTTTACCTCCGCCTCCCGGGGCATCGATGACAAAATGCGGAATCGCCATTCCGGAGATGTGGCCCTGAAGCTCACGCATGATCGAAAGCCCCTTGGAGAGCGGAGTCCGGAAATGGTTGGCCCCTCTCGTCAGATCCGCCTGGTAAAGATAATAGGGTTTGACGCGGATCCGGAGGAGCTGTTTGAAGAGGGTCGCAAGGGTTCCGGCGTCATCGTTGACCCCTTTCATGAGAACGGTCTGGCATCCGAGGGGAATGCCCGCATCGGCGAGCATGTTGCAGGCCCGGGAGGATTCAGGGGTGATTTCTCTGGGATGGTTGAAATGCAGGTTCATATAGAGAGGGTGATAGCGCTTCAGCATCTGGCAGAGGGCGGGGGTCACCCTCTGGGGGAGAGCGGAGGGCACACGCGTTCCGATGCGGATAATTTCCAGGTGGGGGATGGATCGCAACCCCGAAAGGACCTCCTCCAGCAGGTCGTCCTTCAGCATGAGGGGATCCCCTCCGGAAAGCACGACGTCGCGAACCTCCGCATGCTCTCTGATGTAGGCGATTCCCTGTCGGATCTCCTCGCGGGTCACCACCCCTTCCGGTTTACCGACAAGTCTCTTGCGGGTACAGTATCGGCAATAGATCGGACACTGGTTGGTGACGAGAAAAAGGACCCGGTCCGGGTACCGGTGGACGATGGAAGGAACAGGGCTGTCCTCGTCTTCCCCGAGAGGGTCGAGAGGGCTTTCTCCGTCCATCCATTCGACCGGGTCCGGAAGTACCTGAAGCCCGATCGGATCATCGGGGCTTTCAATCAATGACTGATAATAGGAATTGATCCTGAGAGGGTAAAGGGTTTCCACATTTTCAGGACCGATCCCGTCCCGTACGAAAGCCCAATCCGGAGGAATATCCTCACTCCTTCGAATTCCCCCGACAAGCAGCTCCTGCCATTCCTCCATCTCATCCTCGCTCCCCGGATCCTGGTGACCGGGCCTATGCAGAAACCGCGTCAATCGTCTTCATCAACTCATATATGTCCAGACAAACCTCTCAAATGCCGGAGTCTTCCTGCTCCTTTCCGGCCCAGACAGGCGACAGGATCGAATCGACCATCCCGTGAATCAGCTTTTTATCTTTTGGACAGGCTGTTGACAGAACACCGCCCGTAATGACCTTGCTCCCTGTAACGAAAAAGTAGGGACAGACGCGCACGCGGTAACCCTCCTCACGCTCCTCATTTAACAGAACGTCAAACCCCGAAAGGGAAAGCACGCGGGTCGTACGAAAGGGCTGCAGCACGTAAGGCCCCGTGTTGAAGGACCCGAAGGCATTCTGCAACGCCTGACGCCAGGACTCCTCCGGAAGGTCGTGTCCAACAACGACCCCCCGGCTTCCCCATGCAAGAGGAGAGAAACCGGATGGCTTAATAATGAATCGGCGCTCTTTCTGAGTCAACTCGGAAAGTCCTGAAAAATCTCTCAGGGAACGGTCTCCCACCGGAATCGGTGGGGTCAGCGCGGCGGAAAAAGGGATCGGGGATGGATCAAGAATCCATGTTTGCGGAATGAGTCGATCCAGAAGCTCGACGGAATCCGGAGGCATTTCTCGAACCCAGAACGAACGGAGTTCGGGGTGATGCCAAAGGGCCATCCCCGCTTTTTCCTCGAGCCATGGTTTGATGGGAGGAGTGATCTTCACTTTTCCCCCTTTGGCGAAATAAAGCATCATTTCGGCCTTGGGTATGTTGGGAAGATCGAAAAGTTCAAAAAACCGGTAAAGAATGTTCAGCCTCACCGGTCCATTTTTTGAATGAATAAAAAGGCCGTCCTCGTCGAAATGCAAATCCCGCGGATGAATGCAGACTGCCGGGAAATGGGCCCTTGAAAGACTGCTGGCCAGGAGCCGCATTTCCCCCCTGTATTCTTCGGACTCGTCCGAAACGACGATCCCCAGACTGGGGTCCCTCTCCTGAGCCCGGATCATGGCGGCAAAACCTTCGAGAATCCCCTCCGGTCCCCCGATCATGCCTCCCTGTCCTCTGTCCCGATAGATCCGCGAAAGGGCCAGCAGAAGGCCGGGCCCCCCTGGGACCGAATCCATTTCCGTCAGAACCGGTCCATCCGGCGTAAGCAGAAGATCCGGCCTGAGAACGCGTGGAAGATCCTGTCGGAACTTTTTGGCAAGGCCAAATGCGAGAAGGTCGGCAGGCTTTCCCCTATCCAGGGTGTACCTTACGAAATCACGCGCGTGTGAGGGCTCCCTGTAGATCAGATCCAAAGCCCGGTAAAAGGAGTACAGCGCGATGCCGAGGCGGTCCAGGAAATCCGCATCGACCCCTGGCAGGTACACGGGGGCGGTGGAGACTCTGAAGGGTCTTTCAAAAAGCCCTTGAGCCTTCAGCGTGTAGAGAAAATTCCTAGACAAGACATCCTCCAGCGAGTGGGGGGGAAAATGCCCGAAAGCGAAAAGGGGTCGACCCCGCTTGGCTTTTGGCCCTGACCCAGCCTCTGTGATAGAATGAACAACAGCATCATTAGCGGGACGCAGAACCTTATGGTTATCATATCAGAACGATTGGCCTCCATGCTCCTCCAACCCCAAAATACGACCTCCGGAACCGGAAGACCAGAGACTGGAAGAGGGACACCGGTCCCTCCTGTCCGGAGGGAGTCCAGATGAAGATTTCACCGCTCGAACTTTTGCTCCTCGAATTGGCCAGCGGTTTTTACCTGGGGGCGTTTCTCCTCTACCTTTCGGAAATTCTTCTCCCCCGTCCCACGCGTGTTCCCTGGGCCCCGGTCACTGCGGGAGTCGGAGGAGTTCTCTTCCAATCGCTGGCTATTTTCATCCGATTCGGCTTCCAGGGCCATGTCGCCCTTCTCTCCCTGCGCGAGGCCCTTTCTTTCTTTTCCTGGTCGCTCGTCCTCGCCTTCCTCTATCTCGAGCATCAGAAAAAGGCCCGGATCCTCGGCCTCTTCATTTTTGCCATCGCCTTCCTCTCCACGCTCATGGTCATCGGGATCTCCTTTCATTCTCCTCTTTTCACAACATCGGCTCCCATCGGCTTTTTCCTCTCCCTCCACACAATCCTGATCGATCTGGGGCTCGCATCCGCCGCACTCTCCTTCATCGTCGCGCTCCTTTACCTCCTTCTGGACTTTTTTTTGCGACGAAAGATCTTCAATCGTTTTTTCAGCCGGATTCCCTCCCTGGAGACGCTCGACCAACTCAACACGAACTTCAGCGGTCTCGGTTTTGTTTTCTTGACCACCGGGCTGATTTTTGCCATGATCTGGTCATGGAAAAAATTCGGGACGACCATTCCACACGCTTCGCAGGGAAGAATCGCTTTTCTGGGAGCCTTTCTGGTCTGGATCGCCTATGCGGCAACGGTGCTTCTCCGGTGGAGCCGACGTTTCCGGGGAAAGCAGGCCGCATACCTCTCCATTTCGGGCTTTCTGATATTCGCGGCGACAATGGTCGCGCTGGCCGTTTTTTCTAAGGGTTCGCACTTCTTACTGTAGGCGGTTTCTGTCCGTCTCGGGAGGAGCACCGGGTGACTGCAGAGGCGAAACAGTGATCAAGATTACCCTCGCAGGGGTCAACCACAAGACGGCTCCGGTCGACGTCAGAGAAAAGATCGCCTATCCGAAGGACCATTTGTCTCCGGCGGTTCGTCTCCTTTCCCGCGAAGAAAATGTTCTCGAATGTCTCCTTCTTTCGACCTGCAATCGGGTCGAGATCCTGACGATCACCTCAAACCTCCATCCGGACCCGGAATTCTTTACCCGCTTTCTGGCGAGAACCCATCCGGCCCTCGCATCGATCCCGCTCAGACCCCATCTTTACTACAAAACGGATAGCGAAGCCGTCGAGCATCTGTTTGAAGTGACGGCAAGCCTCGACTCCATGATTGTCGGAGAACCTCAGATCACCGGACAGGTCAAGGAAGCTTTTGAAATCTGCCGGCAGGAAAACACTATCGGCCCTTACCTGAGCCAGATTTTCCAAAGATCGGTCAGCACGGCAAAACGGGTTCGCTCCGAGACGGCGATCAGCCATCTTCCCGTTTCGATCAGCTATGCCGCCTGCCAGCTGGCCCGAAAAATCTTTCAGGACATGTCGAACAAATCCGTTCTTCTTCTCGGTGGCGGAGAAATGGCCCAGCTGACAGCCCGCCACATGAAGAAAATGGGAGTCCGTTCCTTGACCGTAATGACGCGGGATCCCGAAAAAGGCAAACTCCTGGCCGCGGAATACGAAGCGGCCTATGCGTCCATGGACACCCTCGAAGGGACCATGGCCGATGCGGACATGGTCGTCTGCTCGACAGGGGCGGAAACCTATCTCCTCACAGTTCCTATCATGGAAAAAGCCATGGAACGCCGAGGCTACCGGCCGCTCTTCCTGATCGACATCGCCGTTCCTCGCAATATCGATCCCGACATTTCCAGACTCGCAAACACCTTTCTCTATAATATCGACGATCTGAAGTCGGTGGTGGAGGCCAATCAGAAGGAACGGGAGATGGAGTCCTACGCCGCTCGGGAAATCGTCCGGCAGGAACTCGCCCAGTTCCAGAAGTGGCGCTCGGAACGCTCGGCCGTTCCCCTCATCCAGGCTCTCAGACGCCACACAGAGAAGCTCCAGCAGTCCGAGCTGGACCGATTTTCGAGAACCCTCGACAGCCTGCCTGAGGAGGCGAGAAAACAGGTCGTCATTCTGGCCCAGTCCCTCGTCAACAAAATGCTTCATCCCACTTATCAGACGCTTCGGAACTCATCGAATCTGGAAGAAGCATGGGAGTGGATCTCCCGCTGCTACGGACTTTCCCCGGAACTTCCGACCCAGGAGTCCCCCCTCCAAAGAGAAGACTCCTCTCCACTGGAAAAACAATCTTCCGTTCTTGAGTCTCCCCAATCCAACTTCCCCATCCCTGGCGAACAGTCTTGCTAAAAGAACCCGAATCACCACAATCTCCTGTCCGAATCGGCACCCGGGGTTCCGAGCTGGCCCTCTGGCAGGCCCGTCATGTGGCCGAACAGATCGAAAAAATCTCCGGACTTGCGACAGAGCTAAAGATCATAAAGACCACAGGAGACATGATTCTTTCGGTCCCCCTCTCCCAGGTCGGGGGCAAGGGTCTGTTCGTGAAAGAAATTGAAGACGCTCTTCTAGAAGGCTCCATCGATCTGGCCGTTCACAGCATGAAGGATGTTCCCGCCTTTCTTCCCGAAGGACTGGTTCTCGGTGCCATCCTTTCAAGGGAAGATCCCCGTGACGCCTTCGTGTCCGTCCATCATCCCTCACTGGAATCCCTCCCTTCAGGAGCCCGCGTCGGGACATCGTCGCTGCGCCGCATCGCCCAGCTTCGCCATTTCCGCTCCGACCTGGAGTTCGTTTCCCTCCGGGGAAATGTCGGAACCAGACTGAGAAAGCTTGATGAAGGACAGGTGGATGCCATCATTCTCGCCGCGGCGGGATTGATCAGACTGGGGTACTCTGACAAGATCCGCCAGTACCTGCCGACCGGACTCTCCCTTCCGGCCGTGGGCCAGGGGGCGCTGGGGCTCGAATACCGGGAGAAGGACCGAAGGATCGGAGCTCTCCTCTCCCGCATTTCGGATCGGGAGACGACGCTCTGCGTTCAGGCGGAAAGAGGAGTGCTTTCGGCCTTGAATGGAGGCTGCCAGCTTCCACTCGCGGCACATGGCCGCCTTTTTCCGGACGGTCGGCTGGAAATCGTCGCCAGGGTTCTCGACCCTGCCGGCACGACCCTTCTCGAGGAATCCATCACCGGCGAGGCCCTTCGCGCGGAAGACCTGGGGAGGGAAGCGGGAAAAAGGCTTCTTGACCGGGGAGGCAAGGCCTTGCTGGATGCCGTGATGCCCCACTGAGGTCCCCGTTGAAACCCGCTCTCTCTTGAAGACCTGAAAGTCCTCCCTCATAATGGAAAAATCACTAAACCCAAAAGACTTTCCAGGCTCCACACCCTGGATCTGCGAGGAGTTCAACACCGTGCCCCGCGAATCACTGAACGAACAATTTGCCAAGAGGCTCCCACGCGTCCATCTGGTCGGAGCGGGACCGGGAGATCCAGGTCTGATTTCGAGGAAAGGGGCCCATCTTCTCGCAACGGCAGATGTGGTCCTCTATGACCATCTCGTCTCCCTCGACCTTCTTGATCTCGCCCCCCCGCATGCATTGAGGATCGACGTTGGAAAGGTCAGAAATCACCCCCGCATGTCCCAGGGGGAAATCGAAGCCACCATGATCGATCACGCCCGCAAGGGGCAAACGGTGGTCCGTCTCAAGGGAGGGGATCCCTTTGTCTTCGGACGGGGTGGCGAGGAGGCTCAGGCGCTCAGGAAAGCCGGGATCCCCTTTTCCGTGGTTCCCGGAGTTTCCTCCACCATAGCCGTTCCGGCCTACTCCGGAGTGCCGGTCACTCACAGAGATCACAACTCGAGGCTTGTCATCCTGACCGCCCATGACAACCCTTCGGCATGGAACGACCAGGATCTCCTCGCCCTGACAAGACCCAACCAGACGATCGTGGTCCTGATGGGCGTCATGTACATGAAGGAGCTTTCGAAAAGACTTCTTCAGGCAGGTCTCCCACCAGGGACTCCTGTCCTTTTGGCCCGATGGGGAACGACTCCTGATCAGGAGTCGTTTGAAACAAGCCTTGGAGACCTCTCCAGTTTTCTCGACAGAAACCCGCTGACCCCGCCGGTCACCCTTCTGATCGGCGGGGTGGTCTCTCTTCGCTCCGAGATAGACTGGGTCCACCGCCTTCCCCTTTTCGGAAAGCGGATCCTCCTGACCCGGGAACGGGAAACCGCAACCGAACTGACCACCATGCTGGAATCGCTGGGGGCAACGGTCATCTCCTGTCCGACCATCTCGGTGGTCCCGGAGACAACGGGAAACTCTGACGCGGCCTTTTCGGATCTCCCCCATTTTTCATGGCTCGTTTTCCTGAGCCCAAACGGTGTGCGTCATTTTTTTCGAAAGCTCTACGAAAAAAAATTGGACATTCGACGCCTCTCGGGGATGCGGATCCTTTCCATGGGACCCGCGACCACAGAGGCCCTTGGATACTTCGGGCTCTTTCCGGACGCCGTCCCGGTCCAGTCCCATGGTCCGGGGGTTATCGAGGCTTTCGCCTCCCTTCCCGGCCCTCATACCGAAAGAGTGCTTCTCGTCAGGGGAGACAGGGGATCAGGGCTGATCCCGGAAGGGCTCAAGAAACTGGGGTACACCGTGGAGACAATCGGAGTTTACGAAAATCACCTCCCGTCCCTTCCCGAATACAAACGGGAACGCTTGGAATCCCTTCTGGAACAGGGTGCGATCGATCTCGCCATCTATTACAGTCCTTCGGCATTTTCTGGACTACAGGATCTGTTTCAAAACCATCATTCGCAGATTCTGGCCATCCCTGCACTTGCCATCGGCCCCACAACAGCCAGCGCACTGGAAGATGGCCACGTCCACCGGATCATCCAGTCCGGCACCCCGACATCAAAAGGGATCCTCGAATCCACCCTGGATTTCCTCCTCCCTTTAGGGAATAATTCTGGACGGCATGGAACACCCGCGGGAGAGCCACCCTCCCCCGGAAAAAACCCCTTAAATTCCGAGGAGGGCGCACACACGTGAGTCATCCCTTTGAACGTCCCCGCCGTCTGAGGAACTCGGCTACCATCAGAAATCTGGTCCGCGAAGTGGATCTCTCCCCGGACCACCTGATTTTCCCCCTCTTCGTGACCGCCGGACATAACCGCAAGGAACCGATTTCTTCGATGCCGGGAGTCTATCGCCTTTCCCTGGACAGACTTCCCGAAGTTCTTAAGGAAGCCTGGGACGTTGGAATCCGCTCCGTCCTTCTGTTCGGAATTCCCGACAGGAAAGACGAGACCGGAACCGAGGCCTTGAATCCGGATGGCCCGGTCCCTCAGGCGATAGGGCTCATTCGGGCAACGTTTCCTGGCTTTGTCGTCATGACGGATATCTGTATCGACGAATACACGACCCATGGCCACTGCGGTCTTGTCTGCGGGGAAAAGATCGAGAACGACCCGACGCTCGACATTCTGTCGGATATGGCTCTCCTCCATGCCCAGGCCGGAGCCGATGTCGTCGCCCCCTCCGACATGATGGACGGGCGAGTTCTCGCCATTCGAAAAAAGCTCGACCACCATGCCTTTACGGACACCCTCATCCTGTCCTACGCCGTGAAATACGCCTCCGGCCTTTACGGCCCCTTCCGGGACGCCATGATGTCGGGGCCCCAGTTCGGCGACCGGGCCTCCTACCAGATGGACTACCGGGGGACCAAGGATGCCCTCAGGGAGGCCCGTCTCGATGCGGAAGAAGGGGCCGACATCCTGATGGTCAAACCCGCCCTGGCCTACCTTGACATCATTGCCCGGGTGGCAGACTCTTCGGACCTGCCGGTCGCCGCCTACCAGGTGAGCGGGGAATATGCCATGATTTGCGCGGCAGGCCAGAATGGCTGGATCGACCAGGACCGGGTGATGATCGAATCGCTCACCGCCATCCGCAGGGCAGGGGCCCAGATGATCGTGACCTATTTTGCAGTCTCGGCTGCGAGACTTCTCACATCCAGGCCATGAGAACCTTCAGGGGAACCCTGGACTCCCTCCGGGAACAGATCCCTCCGGGCCCCCATGCCATGACCATCGGAAACTTCGACGGAATCCATGCAGGCCACCAGTTTTTACTGAATCGCCTGATGAAAATGGCTCGGGAAAGAAAGGTCCCCTCCCTGTTGTTGACCTTCGATCCCCATCCCCTCTTTTTTCTTTCTCCGGAATCTCCCTTTCGCATGATCATGTCTCCGGAGCAGAAAGAAAAGATCCTTTCGGAGCTCGGACTTGACATTCTTGCCGTCCTGACCTTCGACAAGACGATCCAGAGACTCTCCCCCGAAGAGTTTGCCCTTTCCGTTCTGTGGGACCTTTTTCATCCCGTCTCGCTCATCGTCGGAGAGGGATTCCGGTTCGGCCATGGCCGTACAGGGTCGACCGACGACCTTTCGCGGATTCTCTCTCCTCTCGGAGTCTCCGTCTCGTCCGTTCCTCCCTATGCGGATCAAGGCGGGAGAGTTTCGAGCTCCCGGATCCGAAAGGCCGTCGACCACGGAGAGATCGCAGAGGCCAACCGACTTCTGACCCGCCCTCTCGAGGTTTCGGGTCCCGTGGCGGAAGGAGAAAAAAGAGGCCGGCAACTTGGATTTCCCACACTGAACCTGATTCCTCCCGATCACCGTCTTCTCCCTCCTCCCGGCGTTTACGCCACACGGACCCAGATTTGCGGTCGATATCACGACGGAGCAACCTATATCGGGACAAAGCCCACCTTCGGGACCCACCGTCCCGTCGTCGAAACCCATCTTTTCGATTTCGACAAAACCTGTTACGGCGAATGGCATACCGTGCTCTTCTACAACCAGATCCGGGGAGAGCGATCCTTTCCCAGCGTCGAGGCTCTCAAGCTCCAGATCGCCGCGGATGTCGCGGAAGCGAGGAAGGTTCTCCATGACCAACCCTTCACCGGATCCCCTCGCCCCCTTTGAGCCAGGGATCCGGGATTTTCTCCTCCGTCACGATCTTCTGACGCAGGACGCCTCCCCCCCGCTCTTCAGGGAATGGGCCGTGGCCGTTTCCGGGGGAGGGGACTCGGTCTTCCTTTGCCACCTTCTGAAACGGCTCGCTCCCCCGTCAGTCGCCCTCTTCTTCCTCCACTTCAACCACCACACGGACAAGAAAAAGAACGGGGAGGACCTCTCCTTCGTGAGGGAGTTGTCCGAAAGGATTGGAGCCTGTTTTCATTCTGGAGAATCCCCCTCACCCGAACTCTCCCGCCCCGGCATCTCCGAAACGATCCTGAGGCAGGAACGGCACGTTTTTTTCGAAGACTTTCTCCGCACGCATCCCCGTTCGGCTCTCTTTCTGGGACACCAACTCGACGACCGGATCGAAACGATTCTGGCCAACCTCTTCAGGGGGGGCGGTCCCCGCTCCCTGATCGGAATCGCTCCTTCCAGCAGTGGAAGGATTTTCCGTCCCCTCCTGGCCTTCGGTCGCCAGGAAATCCGCAAGGCACTGGACCTCTCTGGCCTGTCCTACAGAGAGGATCCGGCAAACACCGATCCTGCGCACCTGAGGAACCGGATTCGCCTGATCCTCAGGGGAGAGATCGACCGATTCTTTCCCCCGAACGGCACGCGCCACCTGGCTCATCTTGGCACCCTCATGGAACGGGAAACCTCCCCTCCCGACCTTTTTCCATCCCTTCTCTGCGAGAATGAAACTCCCGGAAGAATCCGTTTTTCCTTTTTTATGTACAGGTCCATGCGCCCTTCCACGCAAGGCCTTTTTATCAGGACCCTCCTCAATCGCCAGCGTCTTCACGGATTGCCGATCCCCACCGAGCGGAATCTGCTCCGGTCGCTCGAACAGGCCGACCCGGAGAAGCCCCTCCGGAGCTTCCCCCTCGGAAAGGAATGGGCTCTGAGTCTTGTGTTCGGAAGAGCGGATCTGGTATACCAATACCCTGAAACGGAAACATGGCGATACGATTTGAGCCTTTCCATCCTTCGGGAGAGTTCGGCACCCCTGAGGATCCCGCTGCCTCGCGGAGGGGTCCTTTTTTTGGACCGGGAGCCGATCGGGGAAGAGACAGGGCAGCGCCGGTCCATTCCTGGGCAGAGGACGTCCTTTTGCGTTCCCTCCAGCACGGACCAGGTCTCCCCTCCCCTCTTTCTCCGGTACTGGGAGTCGGGGCTCCGGGTCTTTTCAGGTGAAGAGGTCCTTTCTCCACCCACCGTTTCTTCCTTCTGGAAGGATCGTCCGATGACCTCTTCCGTAAAGGCCCTGCTTCCGGTTCTTTGCCGGGGTCCTCTCGCTCTCTGGATCCCGGGAATCCTCGACAGAACAGACCTGTTGCCGCAAACCGGCACAGGATCCAAGGTCACCTTAACCTATCAGTCGCGGGAGCGGTCCGAGTGGAAAAAATTTTTGGAAAACCCCTGATCACCCAAGAAGAAATAGTCCACCGGATTCGAGAACTCGGTCTGCGGATTACCCGTGACTATGAGGGAAAAAACCTGGTTCTGATCGGAATCCTGAAGGGAGCCTTCGCCTTTACTGCCGACCTCGCCCGATCGATCGGGCTTCCCGCACAGATCGACTTCATGATGACCTCCTCGTCTCCAGCCCCGGACGGAACCGGAACCACCAGGCATCTCTCCGAGCCATCACTGAACCTCAGGGGAACGGATGTGCTGGTGATCGAGGACATCATCGATTCCGGAAAAACCGCCACGCTCATCCTGGACGTCCTTTCCCGGCACCACCCGGAAAGCGTCCGTTTTTGCGCCCTCCTCGACAAAACAGGCGGACGGGAGGTCTCCTTTTCCCCGGACTATACCGGCTTTTCGATCCCGAACCGCTTTGTCATCGGATATGGCCTTGACTACAAAAACAAATACCGGACACTCCCCTTCATCGCCGTCCTCGAGCAGACATCCTGATTCAGTGGGTCGGGGAACCCTTTCTCCTTGCCGGTTTTTCATAAAATACGATTGAAGAGGGGTAGGCTCCATGCTAGAATCAGAAATCGTACCCCTTGAAGGAGGAATCTGTTGATGAAGCCGTTCTACAAGAACCTTGCCCTCTGGTTGATCATCGGAATCGTCGTTTTTCTCGTCTTTGACATGTTTCAGTTCCGCCAACCCACCTCCCAGAACCTGATCTATTCGGATTTCATTTCAAAGCTTGAAATGAACCAGATCAGCGAAGTGACGATCAAGCGGAACCATATCAATGGCGTCATGAAGGATGGGTCCCATTTCCAGACCTATGCCGCCAACGATCCCCACCTCGTCGAGGAACTTCAGAAGCGGAATGTCAGGATCATTGCCATTCCCCCAGGCGAAAGTCCCTGGTACATGAGCCTCCTCATCTCCTGGGGCCCCATCATTGTCCTCGTTCTTCTCTGGGTCTTTTTCATGCGCCAGATGCAGACAGGCGGGAACAAGGCCATGTCCTTCGGCAAGTCCAGGGCCAAGATGATGACCGAAGACAAGAAGAAGATCACCTTTGCCGATGTCGCCGGAGTGGACGAGGCCAAGGAAGAAGTCTTCGAGATCGTCGAATTCCTCAAGGATCCGTCCAAGTTCCAGAGGCTGGGAGGCCATATTCCCAAAGGGGTTCTCGTCGTCGGCCCCCCGGGAACCGGAAAGACCCTCCTCGCCAAGGCAATTGCCGGTGAAGCCGATGTTCCTTTCTTTCATATCAGCGGCTCCGACTTCGTTGAAATGTTCGTCGGCGTCGGCGCTTCCCGTGTCCGGGACCTCTTCGAGCAGGGCAAGAAAAACGCCCCCTGCATCATCTTTATCGACGAAATCGATGCCGTCGGCCGTCACCGGGGAGCCGGTCTCGGAGGAGGCCACGACGAACGGGAGCAGACACTGAACCAGCTCCTCGTCGAAATGGACGGCTTCGAAAGCAATGAAGGGGTCATTCTGATCGCTGCGACAAACCGGCCGGACGTTCTGGACCCGGCCCTTCTCCGTCCCGGTCGCTTCGACCGGCAGATCATCGTCGGGAAACCCGATCTCAAGGGTCGGATCAAGATCCTCGAGGTCCACACGAAAAAGATTCCCCTCGACTCCTCTGTCAATCTTGAGACGGTTGCCCGCGGAACCCCCGGCTTCTCCGGAGCCGATCTCGCGAACCTGGTCAACGAAGCGGCCCTTCTCGCAGCGCGTCGGGACAAGAAAGTCGTGGAGATGAGCGAGTTCGAAGACGCCAAAGACAAGGTCCTCATGGGGGTCGAACGCAAATCCATCCTCATTACTGAGGACGAGAAGCGCGTGACCGCCTTCCATGAAGCCGGCCATACCCTCGTCGCCAAGCTCATCCCGGGAACAGACCCGGTCCACAAGGTCTCCATCATCCCCAGGGGTCGGGCGCTCGGCGTCACCCAACAGCTTCCGACAGACGACCGGTACACTTATGGCAAGGATTTTCTGCTGAACAATATCGCCATTCTGATGGGTGGACGGGTCGCGGAAGAGCTCGTGACGAAGTCCATCACGACCGGTGCCGGAAACGATATTGAACGCGCCACCGACCTGGCAAGAAAAATGGTTTGCGAATGGGGAATGAGCGACAAACTCGGCCCCATCACCTTTGCCCAGAAAAACGACGAGATATTTCTGGGTCGGGAAATGTTCCAGCGAAGGGACTATAGCGAGTCCACCGCGATCGATATCGACCGCGAGGTGAGCGGCATCATTTTCGATGCCTACGCCAAGGCCAAGAGCCTGATAGCTGGCCATATGAAGGCTCTGAACAACATCGCAGAAGCTCTCCTGGAAAAGGAAACGCTCGATTCCCCGCAGATCGACGCCCTCATCCAGGCGGCCAATGCCCCGGGCTGACCTCCGGGACCTTCTTAGAATCGCGAGAAGGGAGAGAGGTCTCCCGCTCATCATGGGGGTCATCAACATGACCCCCGATTCTTTTTCCGGAGACGGTCTTTTGTCCGGGAATGGCTCTCTGCTGGATCATGCGCTCCGGCTGATCGATTCTGGAGCCCAGATTCTCGACATAGGAGCCGAATCCACCCGGCCGGGATCTCGCCCCATCTCCCTGGAAGAGGAGCGATCCCGACTCTTTCCCGTCCTTGAAGTCCTGGCGCAGATACCGGTCCCTCTTTCAATCGATACACGTCGCCCCGAAATTTTCCGTGAAGCCATTCCATTCGGGGCCTCATTGATCAACGATGTGGGAGGCCTCAAAGACCCCGGATTCATCGCCATTCTTCAGGAACACCCAGAGGTCATGGCCGTCGTCATGCACATGAAGGGAACAACCGAAACGATGCAACACGCCCCCTTCTACAAGGATGTCATGGCTGAGGTCCAGAATTTTTTTACAGAACGGGCATCCTCCCTTGGACAGTCGGGGGTCGGGAGCGACCGGCTGATTTTCGACCCCGGTCTGGGATTTGGAAAAACGGTCGATCACAACTTCTCCCTTCTGCGCCATATGGACACCTTTCTCGTGAATGGCCCACTTCTGATAGCCCCCTCCAGAAAACGCTTTCTGGACGATCCGGCCCGGCCCGTTCCTCCTGGGGAGAGAGACATCCCGACGGCGGCCGTCATGGCCTGGTGCACCCTCCATGACGTCGCGATCTTCCGGACACACCGCCCCGACATTGCCTTCCAGATCCGACGTGTTCTCCGGTCCATAGAGGGAGGCAGCGGTGCATAGTCTCGCCTCCTGGGGGCTCTGGCGGAATGTCCTCGACATTCTTGCGGTCTGGTTCATCTTTTACCAGATCCTTCTCCTCATCCGCGGCACTCGGGCCTTCCAGATGGTCATCGGGGTCCTGGTCTTCCTTCTCGTCTTTTTCGTGTCGGGATGGCTCAAGCTCTATACCCTCAACTGGCTGATCACGAGCTTCTGGTCCCAGATCGTCCTGGCCCTGCTGATCCTTTTTCAGCCCGAGATTCGAAAGGCCTTGGCCCGTGTCGGAAAAAGCCCTCTTCTGCTGGGTATTCCCCTGGGGGACTCCACCCTCGATATCGAGGAGCTCGTGAAGGCCCTTCAGACCCTGAGCCGCCGAGGGATAGGAGGAATCATCGTCCTCGAACGAAACACGGATCTTTCCGAGATCGTCGAGGTCGGGGTTCCCCTCGATGCCGTCATCACCAACGAGCTGCTGGTCAGTCTCTTTCTTCCCTACTCTCCCATCCACGACGGCGCGGCCATCATCCGAAAGAACAGGATCGCGACGGCCGGGTGCTTTTTGCCGATCTCCCTGTCTTCTGACCTCTCCCGGCAATACGGGACCCGCCACCGGGCGGCCATCGGCATCACGGAAGAGACCGATGCCGTGGCTCTCGTCGTTTCAGAGGAGACCTCCCAGATTTCCCTCGTCGTCGCCGGACGGGTCACCCCCCAGACGGACATGATCCTCCTGAGACAGACGCTCACGCGCCTCTTCCGGAAAGAAGCCCGCCTCCCCAAGAACCGGAGAATGCAATCTTTGCGCAAACGCTTCTACGCCTCAATCTCCCTCATTCCCGGACTTTCTGCCCTCCTGAGATCGAGCGGACCTTCCACAAGGAATCGTCCATGATCCGATGGGATTCATTCCGACGATCCCTGGAGAGGAACCTGCCCCTCAAGATTCTGGCACTCATTCTGGCGCTGACCCTCTGGTTCCATATAAGCCGGACGGGACGGGAATATTTTTCACTCACCGTCCCCGTGACTGTCGTCAAGCTCCCACCGCACCTCGAACTTCTCAAATCCCTCCCCGACCGCGTCACCCTGACCCTGGAAGGCCCCCCGGGCTTCGGAAGACAGATTCATGCGGAAAGCCTTTCGATCATTCTCGATGGCCATTCCTTGGGGCCCGGGCTCAGGACTCTTCGTCTCGACAACTCGACCCTCTCCCTCCCGACAGGGGTTTCCGTGGTCCGCTTCGCCCCCGAAAAGGTGTCGATCGATCTCATGCCTCTCACCCGGAAGATGGTCCGGATTTTGCCGCTCTTTATCGGAGAAACCCGCCACAGGATCGCCCCACTTCGCGTTCGCATGATTCCGGACCAGGCCCTGATCGAGGGGGACAGGAACGAACTGGCTTCCATTCATTTTCTGAAGACTCGCCCGATCGAGCTTTCCCTCCTTTCCGGCAACCATCCCCAGACCTTCAACGTGGCCGTTGCGATTCCGGACAATGCCCGGATACGCCTTCTTTCTCCCTTGACCGTCTCCGTCGAGATCACACACACCGGGTCGCTGGCTCCGATAAAAAGACGATAGCTTTTGGCCCAGTGACCATTTCTGTTATGATGGCGAAAATGGAGCCATAAGAAAGGGGGGGGGAGCATGAGCAAGACACGCCACAGGCTGTTCGGAACTGACGGAATCCGGGGACGCGCCAATGTCCATCCCATCACGGGCGAGATGGCCTATCGTCTGGGACGGGCTGCGGCCCACCTCTTTGTCCGGGCCGGCGAGGAACACCATATCGTCATCGGAAAAGATACCCGGATCTCGGGTTACATGCTGGAGATGGCCCTCACATCCGGAATCACCTCGATGGGTGTCAATGTCATCCTTGTTGGCCCATTTACCACCCCGGGCATCGCCTTTTTGACCAGAAGCCTTCGCGCGGATGCCGGGATCATGATTTCGGCCTCCCACAACCCCTACGACGACAATGGAATCAAGTTTTTTTCCTCTGAAGGCCTGAAGCTTCCCGACGACCTCGAAGACCGTATCGAGCGCCTCGTGACAGACCCGGAGATCGACCACATCCGGCCGACCGGGGCTCTGATCGGCAAGGTCTCCCGTCTTTCCGGGGCGGAAGGCCGTTATGTCGAATTCGTGAAGAACACCCTTCCCCGAAAACAGAAATTCGACGGCATCCGGATCGTGGCCGACATGGCGAACGGAGGAGCTTACAAGGTGGCCCCGATGGCCTTGAGAGAGCTGGGGGCCGAGGTCATCACGATGGCCGACACCCCGGATGGAGTCAATATCAACGACAACTGCGGGGCCCTTTATCCGGAGAATCTGGCCAAAAGGGTGGTCGAGACGGGTGCCGACCTGGGCGTGGCCCTGGACGGGGACGCCGACCGGGCCCTCTTCGTGACGGGCACCGGAAAGATCCTCGACGGCGACCGGATCATGGCGATCGTCGCGCCCTTTTTGAAGCGGGAAGGACGTCTCTCCGGAGACACCCTGGTCACGACCGTCATGAGCAACCTGGCTCTCGAAGAATCCATGAAAAGTCACGGAATCAGCCTGAGAAAGACACAGGTCGGAGACCGATATATCCTGGAAGAGCTGGACCGCCTGGCCCTCTCCTTCGGCGGGGAGCAATCCGGCCATATCATTTTCAGGGATTTCCACTCCACCGGAGACGGACTCCTCACCACACTCCAGCTTCTGTCCATTCTCTCCATCGACGGGGTCTCGCTGGACGACGCCTCCCGCGTCATGGAGCCCTATCCCCAGATGCTCAAGACAATCCCCGTCCCGGCAAAGCCACCGATCGACACCCTTCCCGAACTGTCCAAAACGAAGGCTGAAGTGGACAAGGAGCTGGGTCTGGGCCATGGACGCCTTCTGCTCCGGTATTCCGGAACGGAGATGGCCATACGCATCATGCTTGAGGGGCCGGACACCCAAAAGCTCGAGCGCATGATGGACGCGCTGGAAGAGGCGGCAACCCGGGATTTCTCAGCGATCTCGCATCACCGCTAGAGATCGTCTTCCCCGCGCATTGACGATCCGAGACTGCTTTCCCGCTTCAGTCGTGAGCACGGCAGGGCTCTTCCTCTCGGCCTTCTTCCCGTATTTTCCTGTGTCGACCCTCCTCCTTCTCGGGGCCCTGATATTCGCACTGACACTCCCGAAACTCTCGCCCTCCCCCCGTCTTCTGGGCTTCTTTCTGGCCGGAAGCTTTCTGGTGGGGCTCCTCGCCCTTTCTCCGACCGGGCCTTTGCAAAGCGGCAGGAATCCGCGTCTTGTGCAAGTTTGTCTTGACGCCATCCCCGAACCGACCAAAACCGGGATATGGGTCTCGGGCCAAGAAGCCTCTTCACCTTCCTCAGCATCCGGTCGCCTTCGCATTTTCATCCCGGCCGGACGTCTCCCGCTCGACCCTCTCGTACGGGGAGACTGTATGGAAGGGGAGATGACCCCCTTCCCCCTTTCGCCGGAGGGCTTCCCCATAGACCACGGACGCAACGCCTACCGGATTTCTGACAGCAGCCCCCTCACTTTTTATCCGGACACCTCTCCCATCAGCCATTTCTTTCGCAGGATCACCGCCCTCGCCGAAAATCTGTCCCGCTCTCTCAGGGTTGACTATCCTCCCGACACAGCAGGCCTTCTCGCAGCTCTGGTCCTTTCGGACACCCGGTTTCTGCCTCCGGATTCCTTGTCGGACTTCCGGCAGGCCGGGATCTCCCACCTCCTGTCCGTCTCCGGGGAACACATGACACTTCTGGCCTTTTTCCTGGGGGGCGTCTTTTTGCTCATCCTCCGGATCCTCCCGTTTCCTCTCCTGCGGTCCCTCTCCGTCCGGATGCCTCTTTCCCGGCTCCTCATTCTTCCGATTCTTCCTCTCCTGGGACTCTACACGCTGATGATCGGCCTTCCGCCTGCCGCAGACCGGGCATTCCTGGGCTTTTCCCTCGTCTCATTGTTGAAAGTTTTCTTTGTGGATCTCACCTTTCCGGAGATCCTCGGCCTTTCGACCCTGATCATGCTGCTCTTTGCCCCCTCCCTGGCTCGTTCACTGTCCTTTCTTCTCTCCCTCCTGGCCCTGTGGGCCCTGGTCCTGGGGCAAGCCATCCCGGCAAAAAATGCAAAAAAAGGAAAAGAAGGCCTCTCTCTTCGCCAAACCCTGCGCTCGGGGATCCTGATCACGCTGTTTACGACGCCACTTCTTGCCCTCGTCTTCAGGAGCGCGAATCCTGCCGGGATCCTCTCCAACCCGATCCTCGTCCCGCTGGCGGGAGACATGCTTCTGCCCCTGGGATTTTTCGACCTCTTCCTGAGGATCTTCCTTTCCCACACTCCCGTGATCCTGACGCTCCTGACGGGAGCCCTCTCCCATTCCGTTCTCGGACTGGCCGCCGGCTTTGCCGATCTCCCCGGAAGCACGTGGACGGTACCCGGTGCGAATCCCCTGCCGGTCCTCCTGTTCTATTTGGCCGTCTTTCTTCTGATACTTTCCCCCTCACCCGCGCTCCGGCATTTTGCTCCCCCGCTGCTCCTTCTTCTCATTTTCTCGATCGCTCTCCCCGCCCCTCCGGGAGAAAGCCCGTATGCATCCGCTCTATCGACAGGGACCACCGGGTCTCCCCAATACTGGCCGGGACGGGAAAGGGAAAATCTGGGCCGCCTTCTCCAGGCCCCCAGGGAAGGCAAAATGCAGCCGGAAGATGTACAATGAGGGCGATTGGGTCTTGAGTCTTTTTCCATCATCCATTGGAGGGCTTGGCGATGACCACAGGAAAACCCAAAAAACAAGATATCGATGTCCAGGACGACATGGTCCTTGAAACGATGAAGAAAAAAGCCTGTCCTGTTTGCGGAAAACCGATGCGCTGGCTCGACGGGGATTTTATATG
This sequence comes from Nitrospirota bacterium, assembly GCA_023481175.1. GTDB lineage: Bacteria > Nitrospirota > Leptospirillia > Leptospirillales > Leptospirillaceae > UBA4572. The sequence continues at coordinate 5,238 of JAMCWM010000049.1, read as the reverse complement.
CGTGGCCTGCAACGGCGGAGAGTACGGACCTGAGGAGGGCTAGGGGGATTAAAGTCTCAGGGAATGTCCCCGGACGATCCCTTCGAAGAAGGCTGGATCGACAATCCGGACGATCCCTTTTATGGACAGGTCGAGCTTTCCGGATTTCTCCCACATCCGGGTGACCCGAATGGCCGTCTCCACGGTGGTCAGGCACATCTGCGCCAAGACTGTCCGGGTGATGGCGATCGAGTCCCGGTAGGTCGAAGACGGTTGGGCGGAGGGGGGAGAGTCGGCGCTTCTCCCGGAGAGCGCGACCAGGGCTTGTGCAAGTCGGACCTCGATCGGCATGTGGGCATAAAGAAGGCGGGACTGGTACATTCGGAACCGTTCCCCAAGTTCGGTGTTGACCTCTCTTCGAAGTTCCCTGTTACGTTCCAGCGCGGCATGGAGATTTTTTTTCGCATATCCGACGGCCTTCGACGGACAATCGGTGATCGCTCCGGCCGGATAGGGAAAGTCGAAGATAACGGCGAATCCGGCCACAAAGTCTCCAGGAAGGAGCCTCTCCAGAACGAGGGGCGTCCCGAAAGGACTCTCCTTGACGAAGAGGATGCGGCCTTCCGTCACGACATAGAAGTAATCTGATGGATCGCCTTGCAGGAACAGGCTTTCCCCCTTGCGTCTCAGCTCGACCTCCCGGTCGGGCTTTGTGGTGGCCATCCAGTCCCGAAACACCGGCATGGGGGAGGGGCTCATTCCCAGACCTTTGGAAACAGAAGGGAGGCGAGGAGACTGCCCAGACTGATGAGAAAGGCCGACAGAAGGGCCGCGGAGAAGGTCCGGATCTCGAAGCCGGGGACGACAGCCGAAACGGCCCAGAGAAGCAGGGCGTTCAGGACGAAGATGAAGAGCCCCAGCGTCAGGAGCGTGATCGGAAGGGTCAAGATGACCAGGAGGGGCCGGACCAGGATGTTGATGAAGCCGAGCACGACGGCGACCGCGATGGCGGTCGGGAAGCCCCGGATCTCGACCCCGCGGACCATTCGTGATACGGCAAAGATGATCAGGGCGTTCACAAGGAGCCTGAGAAGAATCATGAGCATGACATTTCACCCTTTCCGCTAGATCCGGTCGAAATCCTTGCCACAAGATGCCGGATCGTCTATCGTTTTTCCGATGGTCAGTCGCCTTATGATACCAAATATTGGTCCACAGGGGAGAAACAGTGATTAGAAGGAGAATCGTTCGGATCCGGGAGTGGTTCGAGCGGCGCATCCGAAGAACCCCCGGAGGGTCATGGTTCTTCCCCCACGGCTTGCTGGCCTTCATCGTGGGTCTGTACGGCTTCAAGAACGTTCTCCCCCTTCTCGACCAGATCCGCATTATCCAGACTCACCTCAAAACCTTCGGCCCCGCCCAGGACTTTGCCCATCTCCCGGTTGTCTTTCATATTCCGGGTGGGGTCCCCCAGACGATCATCGGCCTGGTCCAGCTTCTCATGTCCATCGGACTCCTTCTCCGCTCACGATTCGCCTGGGTGGTCACCGTCCTTTTTTCCACCCTCTCCCTCGTGGTCGTCCTGAGGCAGACCCCCCTTTCCTTTGTCCATCTGGGATTCATTCTTCTCTTGTTGGCAGGCCTCCTCCTCGCCCGAAAGTCCTTCGATCAGTCCACCGTCTCCACCGGTTCCTTTTTTTCCCTCCTCAGCATCCTTCTTCTCATGGGGTACGGGATCTTCGGATCCTTCATCCTGGGCAAGGGCTTCACCCCTCCGATCACCTCTCTGATCACCGCCTTTTATTTTGCCGTCATCACCATGGCGACGGTGGGATACGGAGATATCGTCCCAACGACGGACGACGCCCGGCTTTTCGTGGTGAGCCTGGTCATTTTCGGGATCACCGTCTTCAGCGCCTCCATATCGTCCGTCCTCATTCCCCTCATCAATGAACGGCTCAAAAAGGTTCTCATCCCGGAGAAGCGGAAAATGACACGCAAGAACCACTACATCCTGGTCGGGACAGGGAGCCTGGCCCGCCATGTTTTTCAGGAGCTCTCCTCCCGGCACCTTCCCGTCACACTCATCGTCCCCCATCTTCTGGAGGAGGCGCCCTTCGCAGAGGCGGATCAGGTGGTGGGAGACCCCACCGACGGAGAAATCCTGAAGAAGGCCGGAGCCCAGGAGGCCCAGGCCATCCTGGCCCTTCTCGAAGAGGATGCGGAGAACGCCTTTGTGGTCCTGGCCGCCCGAGACATCGGCTCAAAGGCCCGGACCATTGTCTCCGTAAGAAGCCGGGCCAGTTTCTCGAGAATCCGCTCGGTTTCGCCAGATATGATCCTCTCCCCCGAGATGATCGGCGGAGAGCTGATTGCCATGGCCTTGAACAACGAAAAGATCGACGGGGAGAGTTTTCTCAGGAAAGCGCTCTTTCTCGACAAGCGCATGCAGGGAGAGCCGGAGGCACCCAATGAAGGACTCCCGGGATGAGCTCGGGCCCATCCTCCCTTCTTTTGGCCCTTTTGGCGGGATCCGTACTTTTCCGCAGGCCATTCTGATCTTTCCGAGCCAGCCTCTTCGATCGCCGGCCCCATCGTGTCATTAAGCCTTCAAGAGCCCCCCGGAAAACATAAAACTGTCTTCGCTCTTTTTTGAATCGGGACGATTTTTCGACGGTCTGTTCCTTTTTCAAGGGCCGTCCCCCGCTTCATGCTTCTGGGACCGATTCCCTTGACCTCGGAGAGTGCGCCCGGTTATCGTGAAACAAGACACGATTCCCTGGTCACGATGGGTAGTCCCCTTTCATGACCTGACAACCCACGCAAATGAGGTCTCTTTTCATGGTCCCAGACGCCTCCTCCCCGTCCGGTCTGGTCACGGTCATCGCGTTCTCCGACAACGGCACACGGATCGGCCCTGTCAGGAAACAAAAGGTGCACGATGATCTGCAATGGCAGAAGGTTCTCTCCCCCCTCTCCTATGATGTGACGCGAAAGCATGCCACCGAGCGGCCTTTTTCCGCTCCCGGATATGACCGGAAGGAATCGGGGCTTTACCGGTGCATTTGCTGTGGCACCGCCCTTTTTTCCTCCGAAGCAAAATTCGACTCCGGAACGGGGTGGCCCAGTTTCTGGGATCCCCTGGCGCCCGAGAACATCCAGCTGAAAGAGGACTCAAGCTACGGCATGCGGCGCACAGAGGTCCTCTGCGCCCTCTGTGACGCCCACCTTGGCCATGTCTTCAACGACGGCCCCCCGCCGACGGGTCTCCGGTACTGCATCAATATGGCCTCGCTCAACTTCGTTCCCGTGTCCCCGGGTTAAGGTCGCGCCCATGAGCCTCTCCCACACCGTCCTCTCCACCACCCTTTTCCTTATGGCCGGCATCGGATGCTCCAGTGCCCCCCCTGCGACGGACAGTCCCTTCCCCGTCCCCGAAGAGGACGACTCCTCCAAAGGGCTTCAGAAAGCCGTTCTGGCCGGAGGCTGCTTCTGGGGAGTCGACGCCGTATTCAAACATGTCCGGGGGGTGACGAAAGTCCGCTCCGGCTATGCGGGCGGAGCTGCCGAAACGGCGCATTACGACATCGTGTGCACAGGACGCACCGGCCATGCCGAGGCGGTCGAAGTCACCTACGATGCCGGTCTCGTCTCGTTCGGAACCCTTCTCCGGATTTTCTTCTCCGTCGCGCATGATCCGACGGAGGTGAATCGCCAGGGACCCGACATCGGGTCGCAGTATCGGTCCGCGATCTTTACGGTCACCCAGGAACAGCAGAGGGTCGCGAAGGCCTATATCGACCAGCTCGACCGTTCAGGCCTGTTCAAGCGACCCATCGCCACCGTGATCCTTCCCCTCGATATCTTTTACCCTGCAGAAGACTATCACCAGAATTTCCTGGAAGAGCATCCAACCTACCCCTACATCGTCTATCACGATCTTCCGAAGCTCGCCGCCTTGAAACGTCTCTATCCGGAGCTTTGGAAGCCCTGACCCGGCCTGCGCCATCCACTACCCGGTCTCCAGCCCAACGATAAAAACAGCCCCCAGAGCTCTCTTCCATAGGATTTGGCTCATAAGTCCAATTCGTTTCACAATAATAAAAATATTTCAAAAAAGAAACGATTTTCAAAAAAACATGAAGACAAGAGGGATTCCGTCATGTATGATGAAACAACCCTCGGCATTGGACCGGAGGACAAGCGAAACCATCCGTGAAAGGGAGGTCGACATGGGACTTGGACCCTCAGCAAGCCCGATCAGTATCTTTCTTGTTCTTTTCACATATTTGGTAGGCGTAGGCTTCCTGGTTTACATGTTCGGAAAAGGCGACAATCAATCTCGCAGCAAGTCCTGATCGACGATTCATATTCCGTTTTTTGCCTGAATGTCAAAGGGAGAGGTCTTTTCGACCTCTCCCTTTTTTTCTAGTCCCTCCTCCAGGGGGGAATTTTCACTTCCCACTGGGGGGGATTTTACACTTCCCACTGACACCGTTCCCTCGCCTCAATCCAGGGAAAGGATAGTGCGGCCTATCGCGACGCCAGACTCTAGGAAATGCCTCCTAACACTGTCCGTCATGAGCTTGCGATTCTCTCCCATGTCTTTACGATTGCGGTCAAAGAATGGGGTATGGGAGGTCTCGGCAATCCCGTCAAACAAATTCGAGCCCCGAAGATGCCCCCCGGTCGGGATCGGCGGCTTAAGCCGGATGAGCTTGACCGGATCCTCTCCGTATCCGAATCTCCTGTTTTACCCGATCTTGCCCGGTTTGCCATAGAAATGGCCATGCGACAGGAAGAGATCGCAAAAGCGGAAAGGGATCGCATGTTGTTTTTGCCCGAATAAACACCAAAGGAATCTTGAATTTTCAGAATCGGAATGGGAAAATCCCTGCGTATCAGGCGAAACAACTGATCAAGATGATTGAAAAATTCGGGAGCTTATCATGAAAGACCATTATACGTTCGAAGTCTTCTGGAGCGAGGAGGACAAGGGTTTTATCGCCTTCGTTCATGAACTTGAAGGATGCTCCGCGTGGGGAGAAACCCGGGAAACAGCTCTCCGGGAGGTCGAAACCGCCATTGAACTCTGGATCGAAGCGGCAAGGGAAATAGGTCGTTCGATCCCCCTTCCAAATCCTCCCGTCCTTTCTATTCCCTAATTTTGACGATTGAAATGTCACCAAAATCTTTGAAAGCAATGAAAACAGAAAACGATTCGAACCCGAAACCCTCGCCTTGGCAAGGGACACAATA
>JAMCWM010000011.1 GCA_023481175.1 Nitrospirota bacterium | reverse complement strand
AGGGAGAGGGACTGGGAGATCTGCCGGATCTGCAGGGTGTTGCCGATCCGGTGGACCGTCCCCTGGCCGTTCGTGACCTTTCCTCCGTGCGGAAGGGCAAAGGCCGCGCCGGCCGGGCCCCCGGGGGCGATCGAGAGAAGAAAGGCCAGGAGAAATGCCAGTCCTTTCCGGAGTCCGCTCTGTCCGTCAGGAAGGAGCGGACTTCCGCTTTCCCTCTGCTTCGCCATCTTTCTCTCCTTGCTGTCTGAGACCGTTCCGCAGCCGTCGGAGTTCCGAAAAACCCTCTCTTTTTAATATACCCCCGCTCCCCAGACCTCTCAGTAGCTCTTCGCCACCTGGAACCAGGCCTGGACCGACGAGACCGACCCCGCCACGGTCGGCACCGCTCCCGTCGGGGTGGAGATCTCGATCGAGGCGTTCCATCCCGACGGACCCTGCCACCTCTCTCCCGCTCCCGGCCCCGCGAAGGAGAGAAGCTCTCCCGCGTAGGTCACCTCCGACGCGTCGAAGAAGAGCGAACTCCGGAAGGTTCCCGGAACGGCCCCGAAGGCGCTGTCGTGGCGGAGCTCCGCCGTGGTCAGATACCCCTGGTCCCCGAAGAGGATCGCCGTCGCGAAGGCCGCGACCGACATCGGGCCCCCCACCACGTACTGCTCCGCGGGATCCAGGGCCCCCGTCGCCATCTGTCCCGAGGCCGAGACGAAGAGGCTGTTCCCCGTTCCGGGAAGGGTCTGGGTCCGGGACAAGAGCCCCCGCCACACGCTCCGGAACCCCGGCGTGGTGCTCCCGTAGGGGTTCAGCGCGGGGTTCCCTCCCGTCAGGGCCAGATAGTAGGGGGAATAGGAGAGCGTCGCGTCGGTCCGGCCGCCTCCGAAGACTTCGTCCGTCGCGTTTCCCGTGAGCGAGGCCGTGAAGACGTCCAGCGTCCGGTCGTCCACCGCTCCCGAGGCCTGGCTGAAGGTGTCGGAGAGGATGTACCGGGTATACCCCACGTTCAGGGTCAGGTTTCGGGTGGGCGTCCGGACGAGCGGCTGGAGGACCCAGGCTCCCGCCGTCTGGGCGTATCCCGAGGCCCCCAGGGCCTGGGCGGCGATCTGATTTCCGCCGTACCTGATCGGATCGATCCCGTTCCCCACCCGGTAGTCCATCGCCGAGTATTCGAGGCCAAGCCGGGTTCCATCGCCGTTCAGAAGAATGTCGTAGCGGATCTGCCCGTAGTTCATTCCCAGGGAGGAGGTCAGGCTGACCGCCAGCACGTCCCCGCGGTGCAGGAGGTTGTTCGCCGACCCGGTGGCGTTCAGTTCGAGCTCGCCGGTGTAGGGGTTCCCGTAGTCGTCGAAGGAGACGGTTCCGGTCGCCATCGGGGCCGCCCCCACGTTCACCTCCAGGTCGCTCGTCCCGGGCTCCGTTCCCGGAGAGAGCAGCGTCGACACCTTCGTTCCCGGGATATCCGACAGAAGCAGAAGATCCGATGTCAGGGGGCCGGAGGCGACGGGCCGGCCCGTCTGCGTCCCCGAGAGGGTCGAGGAGAGAAGCGGGGTCGACACCCGGCTCGCGTTGTGAAGCCGGGTCTTTCCGTAGCGCGTCTCGATCACCCGGATCGTCACCACCCCGTTTCTCACCGTCTGCTTCGGAACGACCGCAAACGACAGGGGATAGCCGTGCGCCCGGTAGTAGGCGGTGATCTTGTCCGCATAGGCGCGGATCTCACTCAATCTCAGGGAAAACCCCTCCCCATTCTCGACCAGAGCATGGAGAATCTCCGTCTTGAAAAGGGTGTTTCCGACGATCCGGAAACGGTTCACATGAATGGCGGGGCCGGAAACTTTCCGGGAGGGGGGCCCCTTTTTCCGGAGCGGGGGAAGGGGCGTCTGGGGTGAGGGGGGAAGCGGGGGCTGAACCTGCTGCAGGATCTGCCCCCCGCCGAACGGAGTCGGGGGAGGAGCGGCAAAAGCCGATTGATATGCGAGGAGCGAAAACAGCCCCGTCCCGAGCGCCGCAAGGAGCCCCTTCGACGTCCCTGCCGACTTCACGCGATCACGCTCTTTCCTGTCCTGGATTCCATTTTCGTCCCGGGTTTCTTCCCGTCTTTTCCGCTTCCGACCCCGGAACAGCCGTACGCAGAGGGGGGCCGGCAGGGAGTTCTCATTTGCCCGAACCCGGAGGGGCCTCCACGATCCGGACCGTGAGCGTTCCCGACCGGAGGGCCCGGCGGGGAAGGATCGCCCGGCCCGAAAGGTCTCCCCGTCGGTGCAGCGTCTCCGTCAGCGTCCCGAGCATCGCCCGGAGATCGCCTTCGCCCAGGGTTTTCCCCTCCCAGGGCGATGCCGCCTTCTCGAGGACCGGAGCCGGAACGATGCGGCTTCCCGTGATCCGGATGCGTCGCACCCGGATCCGGACCGGAGGAAAGACCGACGAAGGAGGCGACGGCGATCGGGGCTGGACGGGCTGGACTTCCTGGAGGATCTGTCCCGCCCCGATGGGAGGCGGGGGCGGATCCGAGGCGGGGGAAACGGACGGAAAGAGCAAAAGGAAGGACAGGGATCCTGCGAAGGCTGGGACCCCGCGGAAAAGAGTCTCGAAAGAAAGGACCTCTCCAAGTCCTCTGCGGGCGTTCATGCCGTCTTCCTGTCCGGATTCATCTTCCTCTCCACATACCCCGTCCCCGAGCTGTTCGGCCTACCTCCTGGCGGTGCGAATGTCGATCACAAAGTCGATCACCCCGAGCTTCCGATCCTGCAAAGTCGTTGTCGGATTGCGAACACTTTATCAGAAGGAAATAATGATAAGGATGATCGGAATGGTCGCAATCGAGTTTATCAAGAAAAAGCCTCATCAGGAAGGGCGGTCGATACGGCGAATTGCCAAAGTTCCGGGGAGGAGCCGGATCACGGCCCGCAAGGGGCATCCCCGTTTCGAAGAAGATGCCCCGGTACCGGTTGCGTTGAGAGAAGGCTCCCTCCGGTCATCGAACCATTCCGGGGTCTCATCGGACAATGGTTGAAGGAGGTCTCGTCGGCCCCGAGAAAGCAGCGGCCTACAGCACGGAGGGTTCACTGCCGGCTGATGGAAGAACACTGGTTTTCCGGACGCGTAAGCCTCGGGAGGACATGCGTCCAGTCGCTCCGCAGACAGATGGCGGAAGCCTTTGTCCCGCTGAAGGCCGCGGCGGGCAGGAGGGAACAGCGGAATGGAGGGAGAGCCGGAGGTCCGGATCCTCCCTTCCGTTCGGGCCCTTCCGTTCGGGTCATTTCATCGGATGGCTGAATTCTCATCGATTTTACGCCACATTTCATGCGCCATGTCTCTTTCTGCGTGCAAATCCCGGAGAACCTCCTTCCAGGATTTTGTCCCTCCAACCCACCGCAGCGCACACAGGACCTTCAGGAGGATCCGGTTCGAAAACCGGAGATCGGAAGATTTCTCGTTCATTTTTTGGCTCCGTCCTTTTCTCCGTCGGAAAAAATTTCCGGAGAGATCAAGGGATGTTTGTCGGCAAACTTTCGTCCTCCGGGCGGGAAGGACTCCGGCCGAAAAGATCCTGTTCCCAGGAATCGCCGGCCGCCTCGCGCGAAGGGCGCTTCTCCCCCGCGTCCAGGAATCGGCGCGTCGGGCGAAAGACCACGACCCGGTGGCCCGGGATGAGCAGGGGGTCTCCGGTTTTGGGGTTGCGCCCCATGCGGTCCGCCCTCCTCCGGACCTCGAAGGTCCCGAAGCCCGACAATTTGACGGACTCCCCGGAAAGAAGCGTCTCCGTGATTTCCTGCACCAGGAAGTCGAGGGCCGCCCGGACCGTCTTCCGGGGAAGAGAGTCTCCTCCGCCGGATTTCAGGGCATAGTCAACGATATCGTTTCGATTCAAAGCCCCTCCCTTTTTTCGGGTTCCATCGCGGGGAAGCCGGACATGGAGGCATTTTCCGCCTTTTTGCCGGTCATCGCGGACTGGGTTTTTCTTTCTCCGGGGGTGTAAATCACAAACTTGTTCTTTCCGTGGTTCTTGGCCCGGTACATGGCAAGATCGGCGTCTCTCAGAAGGCCGCTTTCATCCGTGTCGTCATCGGGATACAGGGCGATTCCGATGCTCACGCCCACCCCGACCGACCGGTTGTCGATGAGATAGGGGGTGCGGAGGGCGCTCAGGATGCGGGAGGGGGCTCCCTGGACCTCTGCCGTCGACTTCACGTGATTCAGGATCACGACGAATTCATCGCCTCCCACCCGGAAGACGTGATCTCCCCGGCGCAGGAGGGAGCGAAGCCTTCCCGCCACTCCGACAAGCAGCTTGTCCCCAAAGTCATGCCCATGGGTGTCATTCACCGCCTTGAACCCGTCAAGGTCGAGAAAGAGAAGGGCCAGGGACCGGCTGGTCCGCCTGGCGACAGCCATGGAGCGGGAAAGGTCATCTTTCAGACGCCTTCTGTCGGGGAGCTGCGTCAACGGGTCGAAACAGGCTTTTCGGTGAAGGTCTTCTTCTTCCCGTCTCTTTCGGGTCAGGTCTGTTTCGACACAGACCATATGCGTCAGGGCGTTGTCCTCCCCCAGAACGGGAAAAATCCTGATTTCCACGGGAAAGGAGGTTCCGTCTTTTTTCGGGGAGACATATTCCGACTTGTAAGTCTTTCCGGCTGCAATCTGCTTCCGGAACGTCTTCGGGAGCCGGGAGAGTTTTTTGTACCTCGAGAAAAAATAGCCGGGAAAATCGGGAAGTTCCTCAAAAGAACATCCTTTGCTGTCGAGGAAAGCCGGATTGGCCCATTCCGGCCTTCCCTGGGGGTCGGCCACGCAGATCGGCGTGTCGACGGCCTCCATCGCCCTTTTTTGCAGTCGGATCTGCGCCCGCTCCTCCTCATGGAGGGAGGCGATGGCCATCTTGGTCGTCAGATCCTCCAGAACGCCGAGAACATGGGTGTCGAGGGTCGAGTTGAGGGAGGGGAAAATGCCGATGATGGTACGGACAGGGAATTCCTCCGGCAGGTTCACCGGAAAGAACGCACCCGCCTCGATGCCGTAACGGCTGAAAACAGGGGGAAGCTTCCCGCATTCCGTCGTTTCCACGATATAACGGGACCCGCGAGACAAAAACTCCTTGTCCGCCAGGGCGAATGTTCCCCCCGCGAAGAAATGCCCGAGAGCCTCTTGAAGATTTTCCGATTTTTCCGGAAGGGCGCTTGAGAGGGCGAGAATCCTGCTCCATCCCTCCCGGTCCCTTTTCAGGACGACGGCGACGGCCAGGGAAAACAATTTCAAAAGATCGGCTGTCAGTGCGGGATAAATCTCGTCGACGGGCTCCCCTCCCAGAATTCTCCGGTCGACAAAACGAAAGATCTCCCCGATGTCCTTGGTTCGGCTTCGTGGAGCGTTGTTTCTGAACTGCACGAGGACAGCCTCCCGCTCCTCGTAGGGGACAATCGTTGCTTCCATGGAGAGGGGGACAAGAGATCTGTCGAGCCGCCTGATCACCCCGTCTTTTTCAACCGGGCCCGATTTCCTGATTTCTCTCGCCATCCGCAGAATCTGCTCCCGCGTGTCGGGGAGAAAGTCGGTGATTTTCTTCCCGATCAGGGCTTCCCGGGAACAAGCCACCACACGGTCGCAGAAAAAACTGTTGGCGTCCAGAATGCGGAGGGTTGAGAGATCGAAGAGGGTAAACCCGTCGGGGACGTCCCGAACCCTTTGGAGGCGGCTTCGGGAAGACGGGGGAGAAGAAACAGGGGCCAGGCGGGTCGGGGTTTCGCTGTCGGGGAGGCAAGAGAAGGGAGGACCGTCCGTCTTTCCGGATCGGCCGGAGCGGGTTGAACCATGCCCGGAGAGGGGGATTTCCTGCAGAAGAGCTTCGACTTCCTCCGGAAGAAGGACGGGCCGACTTCTGACACGCACGGGAACCTCCTTGATGAATTCGACTTGCGCTTTCTTGGAACAGGAAATTTCCTCTTTTCGGGAAAGTGTAAAATATTCCGACAGGTATTTCTGTGATGTCAATCACAATTTAGCTCTACAACGACATGGATCATAAGCTGACCAAAAACTGGTCCGATTCACAAAACCCTCCCCCTTTGGACAAGGCAGATCGAGGAGGGATTTTCTAAAAAATCGGGGAAAAGAAGAAAGAACACCCGC
>JAMCWM010000024.1 GCA_023481175.1 Nitrospirota bacterium | reverse complement strand
GGCAGACCGGCCTGGATCTCTTTCGAGGAAAGATCTCGACGACCACGGATTCTTCTCCTTCGACCTTCCTGAAAAAGACGTTCCCGAAGACAAAGCCCTTGAAACGAGCGAGACGATTCAGTACAGTTTTGATAAGCATTGCTCGTTCTCCAAATGGTTGATCGTTATCGCAAAAACAATCATACCAAAAGAGAAGGGCAATGCCTTATTGTTTACCCACAGATTCTGCGGACGAGGCTAAAAAAGGTCTGTTCTAATAATCTAGACGATCTAGACAGAGGAGATTCACACTTGTCGACACAGTGGCAGTTGCAAGAAGCGAAAAATCGTTTGAGTGACGTTGTCGAACAGGCTTTGCGACATGTCCGCAAGTGATCACGTTGCGGGGAGAACCTGCCGTGGTCGTCCTGTCGGTTCGGGAATTTCGCGCACTGACCGAGCCCAGGGAATCCCTGTCTACGTTTTTCCGGTCCAGTCCCCTGTATGGAGTGGATCTCGAAATCGAGCGGGATCGGGGAGATCTTGGCCGGGAGATCGTCCTGTGAGATATCTCGTGGATACTTGTGTGCTTTCCGAACGGCTTCGAAAGAATCCGGAACCGAAAGTGGTCCGCTGGATGGACGAACGCGATCCGATGACGCATCTCAGCGTGCTGACATTGGGCGAACTGCAGAAAGGGGTGTCGAAACTGCCGGATGGCGAACGCAAAGAGCAGATCCAGGCATGGAGCGACCGGAATCTTCTCGACCGATTTGAAGGTCGCATTCTCCCTGTGGATGCCGAAGTGTCAAGCACATGGGGACGGATAACCGGGACGCCGAAAGCCGGGGGAGAAAGTTGCCCGTCGTCGGCAGCCTGGTCGCGGCGACGGCCGTTTCCCGCAACCTGATCGTGGTGACGCGAAATACGCACGTCCTTATGGGATGCGGGGCCCGGGTTTTCGACCCGTGGGAAGGACCCTTGAACTCTGCCGGATCCCAGCGTTTTCATCCTGATGGGACCTGTCCCGGCGTCGACCCCCCCCGGATTTCTCTCGGGTCGTGACATCTCGATTCCGCGTTTTCCAGGGATAATCCTCCCGGCAGATTCTTCGTCCTATCAGACCCGCTCTCGCATTTCCTCCCCCGTTCCCAATTCTTGTTCTTCCTCCGGCTCCTCCTCCCGGGTTTGACCCTTGTTTGGCGGAATCCTCTTCTGGAGGGGGCGGGGAGTCCCTTCTCGGGAACGTTTCAGTAAAAAAGCGGGATCCTGAGCATTACCTGGACATTGGGGGCGTCGGGGGTCACCCCGGCCGCTACCGTCACCAGGTAGAAAAAATGGGGGTTCACGCTGTAGGAGGTTCCGAAGAGGACCGATCCCATCTGGAGGATCCGGGTGAGGGGGATCTGCGTGCCGTTCTGGCTCGGAGGCCAAATTGTCATCTGATCGTACCCGAGGGAGAAGGCGGCCTTGGGGTTGATCGGGAACGGGCCGGCACGTCCTGATGACCTCCGGGGACCTCCGGGACTTCGGATCGACCTTTGGCCTAGGCGCCGGATCCGGTACTCAGGGAATCGAAATACTCCGCAAATGCCGGGGCCGCTCGGGGGAAGAGCGAAAGGAGAGCCGGGTCGAAGTGTTCCGGCCGGACCCGGGCGTCACCTTTCTGGATGATCTCGATGGCCGTCTGGTGGTCGAAGGGCTCCTTGTAAGGACGACGGCTCCTGAGAGCGTCATAGACGTCGGCCAGGGCCATGATCCGGGCACACAGGGGAATGTCTTCACCTTGAAGCCCCCGGGGATAGCCGCTCCCGTCCCAGCGTTCGTGGTGGCCCAGGGCGATGTCCCGCCCCATCCGAAGTTCGGGAGATGGATTGTCCTTGCCGATGATGTTGGCTCCCAGGGTGGTGTGCGTGCGCATGATGTTCCACTCGTCGGCCGAGAGTGGCCCATTCTTGAGAAGAATCCGGTCGGAAATTCCGATCTTGCCTACGTCGTGCATCGGACTTGAGACAAAGATGGTTCGCACAAAGTCGTCCGGCATCCCCAGTTTTTCTGCCATTTCCTTACAGTAGTGGGAGATGCGCTGAATATGCGCGCCGGTCTCTTCGTCCTTTTTTTCGGCGGCCCGGATCAACGTCCGGATGGTTTCGAGGTAACTTTCGTGAAGCTGGGCTGTGCGATGACGGACGGTGTCTTCGAGAATTTCGTTGTTTCTGCGGATCCGCTCCCCTTGTTCCTTGAGACGGAGGATGTTCCGGAGTCGAACCTTGAGTTCAGCCCGGTCGACCGGTTTCAGCAAAAAATCCTCGACGCCGGATTCCAGGGCCCGAAGCCGGACCTCCCGGTCGTCGATCGCCGTGACGATGATGACCGGAATGGAGCGGGTCCGTTTGTCCGCCTTGAGGCGAGCCGCGAAATCGAATCCTGTCATCCCCGGCATCATCCCGTCCGTCAGGATGGCATCGGGGACCGGACTCTGCTCCAGGATGTCCAGGGCATCCCGGGCGCTTTCCGCAGTCTCGACGGCATAGGATTCCGCCTGGAGCAGGGCCTCGAGGAGACGACGGCTGCTCCTTTCGTCGTCCACGACAAGAATACGGAATTTCGGATCAGCCATCGGCGGTTCCCTTGGGGATAAGCCGGGAGAGGGATTCGAGAAGAAGGGCCCTTCCGACGGGCTTGCTGAGATAGGCGTCGCATCCGGAGGTAAGGATGCGTTCCTCGTCACCCTTCATGGCCAGAGAGGTCATGGCGATGATGGGGATGGCCCGGGTCTCCGGATCACTCTTGAGAAGGCGGGCGATTGTCAGGCCATCCAGACCCGGAAGCTGAATGTCGAGAAGGATGAGCTCGGGGCGGAGACGTCGGGCCTCGGCAAGGCCTTGCAAGCCGTCCTGGGCGGTCAGCGTCCGATAGCCGGCGTTCATCAGGATGATTTCGGCCAACTTGCGGTTGGCGGGGTTGTCCTCGACGATCAGGATCCGGGGGAGGCCTGGATCGTCCATCATCCCTCCCGGGTCAGGACAAGGGCTCGGCGGACTTCCCCCAGGAAGCGTCCCGGGTCGAAACCGGCTTTGTCCATGATCTTGAGGATATGGCCGTTCAGACGGCGCCGGTCTTCCTGCGTGACCACCTTGGCCGTCATGATCAGCACGGGAAGGTTCTGGGTCTCCGGATCCTTCTGGAGAGCCTCCACGACGTCGAATCCGCTGACCTCCGGCATCATCAGGTCCAGGAGCATGAGCTTGGGAGGAAAATTCCGGGCCATCAGGATCGCGTCCTGGCCTCCATAGGCCGACAGGACCTCGTAGCCGGCCCCCTGAAGCTGCCGCCGGAGGATCTCCACGGCCCGCGGGTCGTCATCGGCGACGAGGATCCGTGGAGGAGGAATTTGGGAAGAGGCAAATCCGAGCGTTTCCAGCGCCTGCCTGAGCTCGCGGAATTCGACGGGCTTCTGAAGGATCTGCACGCTCCCCAGGGAAAACCCGGACCGCCGTTCCGGGTCGAAGCAGGTGATCACCAGCGGAATCCCGGAAAGGGAGGGATCCTGCCTCAGGATCTCGAGGAAGTCCCAGGACCCCGTTCCCGAAAGGTCGATCCCCATCACCATGAGGTCGGGACAGAGGGCCCTGGCTTTCTCTTGAAGTTCGTCCCAATCCCGGGCCCTGAGAACCGAGAAACCTTCCCCCTTCAGAAATTCTTCGAGAAGCTGGGCAGGCGCATCCTCGCTTTCTGCCAGAAGGGCCATCCGTTCATTCCGATCAGGAGTCCTCTTCTCGTTCCCGGGGCCGGAGGGACGCTCTCGCCAGGGGAGCCAGACATGGAAGGTCGATCCCTGACCGAGGATGCTCTCGACTGTGACCCGGCCTCCGTGGAGTTCTGCAAGCCGTTTCACCAGGGAGAGACCGAGTCCGGTCCCCTCGTAGTTTCGGTCGAGCCCGCTTTCTGCCTGGACGAAGGGCTGGAAGAGACGGTCAAGATCTGAGGGAGCGATACCGATGCCAGTATCGGAGACACGGATTTCGAGCCAGCAAGGAAAGGCCCCGAACTCCGCACCTGTCGGGGAACAGTGGCGGTGGCCTTCCATTCGGACTTTACCCCCTTCGTTGGTGAACTTGACTGCGTTCGAGAGGAGGTTGTACAAAATTTGACGAATTTTCCGGGGATCGAGATAGAGAGGAGGAAGATCCGGGTCCACGTGCTCTTCCAGTCGGAGACGGCGGGCGGTGGCCTTTTCACGGACAATCCCCAGGGCCCCGTGGAGAATCTCCGGGATCCAGACCTCCTCAAGTTCCAGAGGCATCATGCCGGCTTCGACCTTGGAGAGGTCCAGGATGTCGTTGATCAGGGAGAGAAGATGCTGGCCGCTGTCGTGGATGTCTTTGGCCGCATCCTTCTGTCCGGGTCCGAGATCCCCCAGAATTCCGTCCTTCAGGAGTTCGGAGAAGCCGATGATGGCATTCAAGGGGGTTCTGAGCTCATGGGACATGTTGGCCAGAAAGTCCGATTTGGCGTTATCGGCCTTTTGGAGGAGCCGATTTTTCTCCAGAAGTTCCTCGCTCTGTCGGCGAAGCTCTGAAGCCATGGTCCGGAGCAGTTCCTTCTGCTCGAAGTTGTTCAAGGCGGCCCCAAGCTCAAGTCCCAGTTTTTCGAGAAATCGCGCTCTCGCAATTCTCAAGGGGCTAAGAGAGGCCAACACGAGAACTCCGAAGAGCTTCCCCTGGTAGCGGACAGGAACAAGGGAGAGCTCCGAGGGTTGGATTCGGGCGATTCCGGTCTCCACCCAAAATCCCGGCTCCTCAGGGGGACCCGGAAGACGGAGAAGTCCTTCTCCGTTGGCCGCTTCTCCCAAAAGCCCCTCGTTTCTCAGGAAGCGGGTTCGGATCTCCCCACCGGTTCCCCGGCGGGATAAAAGACTGAACTCTCCTTTCCATTCGTCATAGGAATAGAAGGCGGAAACTGGAAAGGGATGATAGCGCGCCAGGATTTCGAGGGTTTTGGTCAGGATCTCCGAAATTTCCCCTTCGGAACCGCTGAAAAGAGCAAGAATCTCCCCTTGGCTGCTTTCTATTCGAAGGGATTCTTCCAAGGACTCATTGGTTTCCCGGCGCTCCCGCATCTCGAAGCGAATTTTCCAGAAAGCTCCGGCCAGAAGGGCGATGAGAAGGATCGCTGTCGATCCGATGATCTCGAGGGCTCTTCCCCAGGCCTTCTCGGCCGCCGCCCGCCGGGCGCGCAGAAGAAGAGTTTCAGTCGAGCGCATTCCCCGAATGAGGTCATGGATTGCCTCCATTTCGGGAACCCCCTGACCTCTCCGAAGAAGGGAGCGGGTGGCCGGAAGGCCCTTCCTGGAAAAGTCCAGCAAGACCTCGTCAAGCTGTTGCAGACGGATCTCGGCGTGGCGCTGCAGGGCGATCGCCCGCTGTTCTTCGAGCGTGTTGTCGGCGACTTCTTCCGGGAGATTCTTGAGGACATCCCTGAAGCCGCGGATGGCCTCCTGGCGTTGATGCAGGTAAAGAGGGCTTTGAGTCAGGAAATAGCCCCTCTGGGCGGTTTCGGATTCATTGATGAGGGCCCAGGCGCGGTCCAGACTCCGGAGAACAGTCTGGGTGTGGTCGATCCCCCGGGAGGCGTTCCGATAGGAGGAGGTCATGCGGAAGGCGAGAATTCCGACGACCAGAAGCGCCAGGGTGGCGGCCCCGATGCCAAAGGGAAGAAGCCGTTCCGTGGAAAGCTCTTTTGCCACAAGCCCCCCTTTCTCTGTTAATTTTATTTATTATCTAATGACACCTTTTCGGCCCTCTGTCAAGATTGGAAGACCATTCAGATCGAGTAAATGGTCCGCTCGGAGGCCCTGTTCCCGTCAGGAAGGGGATCCGTAGCTTCATCCGATGCCGTGTTGCAATCAAAAAACTCGAATTTCCTGGCCTGTCCAGAGTCTCGGGTCAGCTCCTCTCTGGGGGAAGCCCCTTTTTCGTCATGCCTTCCATCTTGCCCCTGGCTTTTTTTTCCCGTATTGTGAGTCTGGCCCGGACTCTCCGGCGTTAGGGTCCTTTTGACTCCACCCTCTAAATTTTTTTGACAGTCAACTACCCCGTCTTGAAGGAAAGGGGATTCCATTGACCAAAAGGGGTGATAAGAGGGAAACTTTCGACCCCACCTGGACCGAGTACTTCGAGAAGCGCGAGCAACTCAAGAAAGAGACCAAGGGAAGAATTTCTCTTTTGGAACAGGTTCAGGATGCCGCACACTCTCTGTTTCAAAAGGCCGCCGGGTTCCTTCGGAAGAAAGGGGCCTCACGAAAGGCTTGAGCCGCCTGCGGTGAAAGTCGCACGGGCGATTCTTAGAGGGCTGGGGATCGGCAACGGTCCTTGGCTACTCGACTCGGATTTGCCACCGGGGATCTGGTCCGGGCCGTTGTGGCGAAGGGCAAGAAGGCCGGAACCTGGCTCGGTCGCATGGCCGTCCGGAGATCCGGAAGCTTCAATATCCAGACCGGATCCGGAGTCGTCCAGGGGATCTCCCACAAACTCTGTCGGCTCCTTCAGAGAGCCGACGGGTACGGATATTCATGGCAACGATCAACAGATAAGGAGGGCGCATTTCTCCCCGGAGTAAACGCCGAAGTCTCCAATGTGCGCAAAGGATGAAAAACCCATCTGCCTCCAGGGGCCAGATCCTTCTGGCCAGCCTCGTCGGAACCACCATTGAATTTTTCGACTTCTATATCTTCGCCACCGCTTCGGTCCTGGTCTTTCCATCCCTTTTCTTCCCTCCCGGAAATCCCGCCGCCGCGACGCTCCAATCCCTGGCCACCTTCGCTTTAGCCTTTCTGACCCGTCCGGTCGGAGCGGTCCTTTTCGGCCACTTCGGAGACCGCGTGGGGCGAAAGGCCACTCTCGTGGCCTCGCTCCTGACGATGGGGATTTCGACGGTGACGATCGGGCTCCTGCCCACCTACGGATCTGTCGGCCTGATGGCCCCCCTCCTTCTGGCTCTCTGCCGCCTGGGACAGGGGATCGGTCTGGGGGGAGAGTGGGGGGGGGCGGTCCTTCTCGCCACCGAAAATGCCCCTCCCGGCAAGCGGGCCTGGTACGGCATGTTTCCCCAACTCGGGGCTCCGGCCGGCTTCATCCTCTCCACCGGGGTCTTTCTGCTTCTCTCCCATTTCACCACCCGGGATTCTTTTTCGGACTGGGGATGGCGCATTCCCTTTCTGCTGAGCGCCCTTCTGGTGATGGTGGGGCTCTGGATCCGTCTGCGGATCCTCGAAACACCTGATTTCAGGAGATTCCTGGAACGGGGAGAGCGGGTCCGCCTTCCCGTCCTCTCCGTCCTCCGCCATCATGCGGGCCCTCTTCTTGCCGGGGTCTTCTCCCTCTTGTCCACCTTTGTCCTTTTCTACCTGATGACCGTCTTCGCCCTGGGATGGGGGACGACCCGTCTCGGCTATTCCCGGGAGAGCTTCCTCCTGCTCCAGATGGCCGGGGTTCTCTTCTTCGCTCTCCTGATCCCCGTGTCGGCCCGCTATGCCGACCGGCGAAGCGCCCGGGAGGCGATGCTCGTCGCGACCGTCCTCATCTTTCTCTTCGGACTGGTCTTCGGTTCCCTGATGGTCCCGCACCAGACCGGACGCATTCTTCTCTTTTTCCTGGCCGGCTTCGCCGTCATCGGTCTCACCTACGGTCCGGCCGGGACCGTCCTCGCCGAGCTCTTCTCCACCCCGGTCCGCTACACCGGCGCCTCCCTGGCCTTCAATCTGGCAGGAATCGTCGGCGCCTCCCCGGCGCCCTACATCGCCACCCGACTGGCGATGACCCACGGAATTTCCAAAGTGGGCTATTATCTTTGTGCCACCGCCGTGATCACCTTCCTGGCGTTGCTGGCCGTGCGTCCGGCTCCAGAGGTTGTGGACAGGGACAAAGGAGGAAAGGGGGAGGAAGAGCACGTCGTCGCGATCGGCGAGATCGGCTCTCTCGACCTTCCGGAGTGAAGGCCGGCTCGGAGAATTCGGGGGTAAGCGGGTCCGGGCCGGATTCGATTATCCCCGCGGCCGTCGAATGTCAAGGATAGGTCTGGTCGGATCTTTGTTCAGCGTTTCGAGATGAAGGAGTTCACGGAGAGGTAAAATCGGAGAGGGCGGTCGGTCCATTCTTCGGCATAGCCAACCCCGATCCGTGGCCGGGCCACGATCTCTCCGACCGGGAAGGAGGGATCGTCGGCCACATAAAAGGGTTCGCAGGTCAGGTCGTGGCCGTTCAGGGAGCGGTCGATTCCCATCGCCCTGCAAAGAAGGCCGGGGCCTCGGGTCTTGTCGGAAAGACCCGAAAGGGGTTCGAGGGCCCGAATCAGGACCGCACAGGCCCGACCCTCCGCCTCCGTCACCACGTTCATGCAGAAATACATCCCGTAGATCATGTAGACGTAGGCGTGGCCCGGCGGGCCGAACATGACTTTCGTCCGGGGTGTCATTCCCCGGGCAGAATGGCAGGCCTTGTCTTCCGGACCAAGATAGCCTTCGACCTCCACAATCCGGCCTCTCCGGACAACCCCTTCATGGATTCTGACAAGCTGTTTTCCCAGGAGATCCCGGGCCACGGCGACAGTCTCGCGGTCATAGAAGGAGCGGGGAAGGGGAGGAGGAAGGAAGAATTCCCCCTCCGGAAGGGGAGAGACGGGGTCTGGGGTGGACCTCCGTCGGGAGTGGGGGGCCGAACGCCCTCCCGGTCTGTCCGCCATGGCTACGGGCCTCGTCAGGGCCTCTTCCCGGGGGTGCCGAAGGGCCAGCGGAACCCCTCCGCGTCGGGGAGGTCGGTCCCTTCGGTCCGGGCGTAGTCGAGATGGCGGGTGATCTCCCGCTTGAGGTCTTCCTTCACGTGGCTGCCCCGCATCTCTAGCCGGGGAACCCGGTCGATCACGTCGATGGCCAGGGAGAAGCGGTCGATCTGGTTATTGATCGCGAGCTGGAGAGGCGTGTTGATGGAGCCTTGTTCCTTATAACCCCGGACATGGAGATTCGCATGGTTGGTCCGGCGGTAGGCCAGCTTGTGGATGAGCCAGGGATAGCCGTGGAAGTTGAAGATGATCGGCCGATCCTTGGTGAAGAGAGAGTCGAAGTCACGGTCCGAGAGCCCGTGGGGGTGCTCCGTCTGGGGGACAAGCCGGAAGAGGTCCACCACGTTGACGAAACGGATTCTGAGGTCGGGAAAGCGTTCCCTCAGAATAGCGGTTGCCGCCAGGGCTTCGAGGGTCACGATGTCTCCGGCTGCCGCCATCACCACATCGGGCTCTTCCCCCTGGTCATTCGAAGCCCAGTCCCACAAGCCGATCCCCTGGGTGCAGTGTCGGATGGCCTCTTCCATGGACAAAAACTGCAGGTGAGGCTGTTTGTCGGCCACAATGACATTGACGTAGTCGGTGCTCCGGAGACAATGGTCCGCCACGCTCAAAAGACAGTTGGCGTCCGGGGGAAGGTAGATCCGGGTGACATTGGGGCTCTTGTTGGTGATGATATCAAGAAAACCCGGATCCTGGTGGGTGAAGCCGTTGTGGTCCTGCCGCCAGACAGTCGAACTCAGGAGGATGTTGAGAGAGGCGACCGGGGCCCTCCAGGAGACCTCGGTTCGGGCCTTCTCGAGCCACTTGGCGTGTTGGTTCACCATGGAATCGATGATATGGGCGAAGGCCTCGTAGGTGTTGATGAGGCCGTGGCGCCCGGTCAGAAGATAGCCCTCCAGCCACCCCTCCAGAGTGTGCTCGCTCAACATCTCCATGACATGTCCCTCCGGGGAAAGGAAGCCTCCGTCCTGGTCGACGGGAAGCCGGTCAGCCATCCAGGCCTTTCCGGAGACTTCGTAGAGGGCCTGAAGGCGGTTGGAGGCGGTCTCGTCGGGACCGAAGACCCGAAAGTTGCCTGGATTTTCTTTCATGACGTCCCGGAGAAACTGTCCCAGGATGAAGGTGTTCTGGTCTTCGCGAATGCCCGGGGCGGGAACGGAGGCGGCGTAGTGTCTGAAGTCCGGAAGCCTGAGCGGCACGCGAAGAAGGCCACCGTTGGCACGGGGGTTGGCGCTCATGCGACGCGTGCCCCTGGGCGCAAGTGTTCTGAGGTCTTCCCGGAGTCTCCCCGTCGTGTCGAAAAGGGTCTCGGGCCGGTAGCTCTTGAGCCATGTTTCGAGGATCTTCAGGTGAGAGGGATTGGTGGTGACATCCGTGACCGGGACCTGGTGGGCCCGCCAGAATCCCTCGATGTGGTGGCCGTCGACCTCCTTCGGGGCCGTCCACCCCTTGGGGGTCCGCAGGATGATCATTGGCCAGCGTCCCCTTTCGGCCATTCCCGACTTCCTCGACCGATTCTGGATGGAGCGTATCAAGGCGAGGCAACGATCCATTGTCCGCGCCATGAGTCTGTGCATGGACAATGGATCGTCGCCGGAGACGACATGGGGGGTATAACCGTACCCCTCGAAGAGCTTCCGGAGTTCTTCCTCGGAGATGCGGGAGAGAACCGTGGGATTGGCGATCTTGTAACCGTTCAGGTGAAGGACCGGAAGGACGGCCCCGTCCCGGATCGGGTTCAAAAACTTGTTCGAATGCCAGGAGGTGGCCAGAGGGCCTGTCTCGGCCTCCCCGTCTCCCACCACCGCTACGACGAGAAGGCCGGGATTGTCGAAGGCGGCTCCGTAGGCGTGGGAGAGGGAGTATCCCAGCTCCCCGCCCTCGTTGATCGAGCCCGGGGTTTCGGGGGTGCAATGGCTCCCGACGCCTCCCGGGTGAGAGAA
Organism: Nitrospirota bacterium; assembly: GCA_023481175.1. Lineage (GTDB taxonomy): Bacteria > Nitrospirota > Leptospirillia > Leptospirillales > Leptospirillaceae > UBA4572. The sequence goes on along the minus strand of JAMCWM010000024.1, from coordinate 73,002 downwards.
GAGACGGAAAAAGATTTTCATCCCTTCCTCGTCCTGACTCCGGTCCGGATAGACCTCCGAATAGGTTTCCTCAAGATAGGCATTGGCCAGGGAAGCCGGCGCCCCGTGACCCGGGCCGCTGATGTATAGTGCATCGAGACCGTAGCGACGGATGAGCCGGTTAGCATGGACCCAGACGAAGTTTTGTCCGGGATCCGATCCCCAGTGGCCCAGCAGGCGTGGTTTGATATGGCTTGCTTCGAGAGGCTTCCTCAGAAGGGGGTTGTCACGGAGATAGAGCATCCCGAGGGCCAGATAGTTGGCCGCGTTCCAGTAGTCATTGAGTGCAATGATTTCCTTGTCATCAGGCTCCTTGGCCATGGGGACCTCCTTGAAGGGTTGGGAGGGAGACGGAATCTTCCTTCAAATAATTTCTTACCATACTCCATATGACCGCCAATGACTACATTAAATATTGGAATCACTCCTGTCCGCGCTATTCCTATCTCCGACTGAAGGCCGAAGTTCGTCGTGCACCGGATCAACCTCTCCAAAAAAGATCGAATCCAGAAATCTTTTCCATTATTCCCCATCATATCTATAAGTTTTTTATTTTCATATCTTGATCCCTTGAAGTTTTTTTACAGAACAATACAATATCGGTCTGGTTTTTCGGCCATGATATTGAGGAGGAAAATTCATAAACCCATGAGCGACAGTGTCAGAAAGATTCCTATGGAAGGCGAAGACGGAGATGGCTTCGCCGAATTCTTCCGGAAGCCCCAGGAATATGACCCCCTGGCTTCTTTTCCTGATCCCGACTCGTTGCTGCTCCGGAGGAAGTTCTCCCGGAAACCCTTCACCCTTGTTCCCATTGTGAGCGTTCTTCCAGTTTCCAGATTTCTGGAAGTCCTGGACGGGGAGGATGGATGGGGAATGGAGATCGTCCATCGAGCGCAGGATGACAGAGAGGATTGCAGGCCCCCGGATCCGTCTTGCCTGAAATCCCGGGGAAACAAATCCTGCTCATCCTTGAGGTTCAAAGAAAATAAAAAAGGCGTAACAGGAAATATCTATGCTCCATCAAGAAAGTTTGATGACTATTGTAATTTATCCGATGAGGCTCTATCATGAGAAAAATTGGAGGGACAAGCTTGCAATGATTCCATCGGATCTCTTGTGACACTCATGGCATCCCAGGCCGAGAGAGCCCGCCGGATGGCGGAAAGGCTCAATCTCTCCGCGGAAGAAATACGTAAGAGAAAGAGCTTTCTCGGGCTCTCCGGAGAGGAGGAAACCTCTCTCCGGCGGCTTCGTCCTCTCTTTAAGAAGAGGACACCTTCCTTCGCGACCCTGCTCCACCAAAGGATCGGAGCCTTCCCCGAAACCGTCCGCATTCTGGAAAAAGCCCATTCCCAGAGCTGGTTGCGCTCCCGTCATGCCGAATACTTCCTCGAGCTTGTCTCTGGCCCCTACGACATGGACTATGTTTACAACCGCCTTGCCGTAGGAATTGCGCACCAGGAAATCGGTCTTGAACCGGAATGGGTCCAGGCCTCCTTTGGTCTCTTTCTTGAATGGGCCGGTCGGATTCTCAGGGAAGATCCGGAATCTCCCCTTTCCAGTGATCCCCGTCTGGCCGACAATCTTGCCAAAATCACCTTCTTCGATTCTGGCCTGGTCATGGACTCCTACTTCATGGCGGAAAGAGAACGAATGGAGGTGCTGTCCCGCGCCTTTGAGACCAATGCCGAAGTTGTCTGGATCTTCGACGAAAACTGGATCCTTCGACATGCCAACAAGACCTCCGAAAAAATTATCGGATGGAAGCCATCCGATCTTGTCGGCAAATCCTTTGAGGACTTTATGGCGAAAGGATCCTCCTTCTCCAATCCGGAGAAGAGGACTCTTCTGGAACACGCGGCTCGGGAAGGACATTGGGAGGGGGAGCTTCTGCTGACACACAGGAATGGCTCGGAGTTTTCGGTCTGGGCGACCCTCAACCTCCTGGAAGAGGCAAAAGAGTCGGGGACGATTCTCGAATTTCGGGACCGCACGGCAGAAAAGCAGGTTGAACGCCAGCTTCTCCTGAAGACGAATGATCTTCTCCGCTCGAATCGGGATCTTGAACAGTTTGCCTATGTCGCCTCCCACGATCTCCAGGAACCTCTTCGGATGGTGACCAGCTACACACAGCTTCTGGCGCGACGCTATCAGGGGCAACTCTCGGAAGAGGCCGACGAATTTATCCGCTTTGCGGTGGACGGGGCGATTCGCATGCAGGCGCTGATCAATGCCCTTCTCACCTACTCCCGAATCGACACCCGGGGCAAGCCCTTGGTGGAAATGGAGACAGAGGTTGCGCTGGATCACGCGATTGAAAATCTGAGTCTCGCTATCCGGGAGAGCGGCGCGGTCATCGATCGGTGTCCGCTTCCTCGTGTTATGGGAGATCCTGTACAGATCATGCAACTCTTCCAGAATCTGGTGGGAAATGCCATTAAGTTTCGCACCAGCGACCGTCCTGCCCACGTCACCATACGGGCTGAAAGGGAAGGTGCAGTCTGTTCCCTGTCCATCACAGACAACGGGATCGGGATCGACCCTCAGTACTTCGAGCGGATCTTCACCATATTTCAGAGGCTCCATACCAAGGAAGAGTATCCCGGGACAGGGATCGGACTGGCCCTGTGCAAACGCATCGTCGAGCGCCATGGCGGATCGATCGGTGTCCGCTCCTCTCCGGGAAGGGGAGCCACCTTCTTCTTCACCCTGAAAGCTGTTCCGGAAGGGGAAAGCTCCCTTCCCCGAAATTCTCCATTTCAGAAAGGATCCGCGACATGACGCGTATCGATCAGGTCGGCCGCCCGGTCGAATTTCTCCTTGTCGAGGATAATCCGGGGGACGTGCGTCTCACCCGGGAGGCACTCAAGGACAGCAAGGTCAGGAACAACCTGAATGTCCTTGGCGACGGAGTAAGCGCCCTGGCCTACCTCCGGCGGGAGACCCCTTATGAGGGGGCACCCAGGCCGGATATCATCCTTCTCGACTTGAATCTCCCGAAGATGGATGGCCGCGAGGTTCTTTCAAAAATAAAGGCGGATCCCAGCCTCAGGCGCATCCCGGTGGTTGTCATCACTTCCTCCGAAGCCGAGCAGGATATTCTCCGAACCTATGACCTCCATGTGAACTGCTATGTGACCAAGCCTGTCGATCTCGACCAGTTCATCAAGGTGGTGCAGTCCATCGAAAGTTTCTGGCTCACGATCGTCCAGCTTCCCCTGCCTGACGAATCGGAGGACTGATTCTGTGGTTGACCGTACCCTCAAGGTTCTTCTGGTCGAAGACAATCCTGGCGATGTCCTGCTTGTGAAAGAAATGCTGCATTCTGCCGGGGAACACCGGATCGAGCTCGGCTATACCAACCGGATCTCCACGGCCAGGGAAATCCTCGAGGGAACGGGGATCGATGCCCTGCTTCTCGACCTGGGCCTTCCCGATGTCAATGGACTCGACACGCTTGAAAAGATCCGCCGGATCTATCCGGATCTCCCCATCGTCGTTCTTTCCTCCCTCGAGGATGAGGAGATGGCCGTCTCCGCCCTTCAGATAGGAGCCCAGGACTTCCTCGTCAAGGGGACGATCAATGGCCATCTTCTGACACGGGCCCTGTTTTATGCGATCAAGAGAAAGGAGCTCGATTCGCGTCTTCTCTTCATGGCGAATCATGACTCCCTGACGGGACTTTACAACAGGAAATTTTTCCACGAGCAGCTCAACAGATCGATCGCGATTTCGTCGAAACACACCCGAAAGTTGGCCGTTCTCCTGATTGATCTCGCCAATTTTCGGGGAGTCAACGATACCTTCGGCCAGGCTGTGGGAGACCAGCTCCTGGCGGAGGTCGCCCGACGCCTTCAACAGGGTGTCCGCAAATCCGATACGGTCGCCCGAATGGGAGGAGACGAGTTCGGACTGATCCTTGAACCTGTCCACGATGAGGTCCATGTTTCGGAGTTGGCGAAAAAAATAAGGGAAAACCTCTGCCGGGTGCATACCATAGAAGGCAACGAGATCGACCTCGATCTCGCTGTGGGTATCAGCCTTTTCCCTTCGGACGGCCCGACAGCCGGGGACTTGGTCCGGAAGGCAGGTCGGGCCCTTCAGCTGTCTCGGGAGACCGGCGGGCTTCCCCTTCAGTATTACGATCTCTCCATGGAGGAGACTCTCAAGATCAGGAAGGAGTTGCGATCGGAGTTTTCCCGGGCCCTTAAAAACCACGAACTGGTGCTGCATTACCAGCCTATCGTCAATCTCCGGACCCATAGTCTCTGGGGGGTGGAAGCTCTGGTGCGATGGAACCATCCCGAACGCGGATTGCTCTTCCCCGGAGCTTTTCTCCCGCAGATCATGGGCACAGAACTGATTGTTTCAATGGGGGACTGGGTCCTTCGTGAGGCGCTTTCACAGTTGTTCCGCTGGACAAACAAGGGAATCACTCTTTCGATGAGCGTCAATGTCGATCTTCTCCAGCTACGGAAGCCGGATTTCGTTTCCCGGCTTACAAAACTCCTGGAACGATATCCGTCCATACCTCCCCGCCTTCTGGAACTCGAAATCTTGGAAACCTCTACTGCCGAAGACTTTCCCAATCTTCCAGAGATTCTTTCGGATATTCATGACAGAGGAGTCCGTCTGGCCATCGACGACTTCGGAACGGGCTATTCTTCTCTGGCCTATTTAAAACATCTGCCGGTCGATACGCTCAAGATCGATCAGGGATTCGTGATCGGAATGCGCAACAACCGTGAGAACTTGGCTATCATCGAAAGTATTGTGAGTCTGTCCCGCATTTTCGGTCGGGGAGTGGTGGCCGAAGGAATGGAAGAGATGGAGTACGCCCCGCTTCTTATCAAACTCGGATGCGACCATGCCCAAGGCTATGCCATCGGGCGCCCGATGCCGGCGGAGGGTTTCATGGAATGGCGCCGGGAATGGCTTGCGAACGATGGCTCGGAGAAACTTCTTCCCCTTCCTCCGGTGAACGAACTTTCGATTCTCTCGACCCAGGTTGAGCATTTCGCCTGGATTCAGCATGTTCTGTCCCTGGTCCAGAAGGCCTCCTCGACCGCCTTGTCTTCGACCGAGGAAAAAGTCTTTTCCTCTCCCCCTGCCCAAGAATGGTACCTGAAGGAGGGCCGGGCCCACTATGGATCAATCCCCGCTTTCCAGGAGCTGGACTCTCTTCATCGGGAGTCGCAGGAAATCGCTCGGGAGATGCTTCGCTTCATTCACGAGAGAAACATCGAGGGAATGCGCTATGATTCACGCCGGTTGCTTCTCTCGAAAGACACCCTTCTTGCCCTCTATGGCACACTGCAGAAAGATGCCCTATTCCGTTCCATTCTCGACAAGCCGGAGTGTTCCTGATGGGAAGGATTTCTCCGGCGTTCCTTTTGCCGGGCTCACGTCCCGGGATATCCTCCTATGGTTCCCTGGACCTTAACGATTACGGCCAATTTCCCAGACGGATCCCTTCCGGGAATGGAGAGGCTCGGATCCCGTCATGAATCGGTCTGTTTCGGTTTTCTTCTTGACGTCGGAGGTCCTGCCCGTCGTCAAGACCGGCGGGCTGGCCGATGTTTCAGCGGCCCTTCCCGCAGCTCTTTCGGAGTTGCCGGACGAAACAATCGATATCCGGATCGGAACGCTGGCGTTCCGGGGAGTCGAAAAGCTTCCCGGCTATTCTCTTGCGAAGACATTTGTGGCCCGGACTCCGGCAGGACCGCTGACCATCAGGATCTTCGAAGGGCGACTGGGCAAGGGGGATGTCCCTGTCTATGCCGTCGACCCCGAAGGAATTTTCGACCGTCCGGGGCTCTATGGAGAATATGGTTCGGAGTACCCGGACAATCTTGAGCGCTTTTCTGTTTTAAACCACGCCCTCCTTCATCTTCCGGCCGTCATGGGGTTTTCCCCGGATATCATTCATGCGAACGACTGGCAGACGGCTCTTTCGGTCCCCCTTCTTCCCCATGTGATCCGTCCGCGGACGCGGACCAAGCCTCAGAGAACGGTGATTTCGATCCATAACATGGCCTTTCAGGGTGTCTACCCGCTCGATCAGTGGCACTGGACAGGTCTTCCCCCCTCCTATAACAGGTTCGACGGACTTGAATACCATGGCCGCCTTTCTCTGCTGAAGGGAGGGATCCAGTTTTCGGACGTCGTCACTACGGTCAGCCCAGGCTACCGGGAAGAGGTCCTCACCGAGCCAGGGGGATTCGGCCTGTCGGGGGCCTTGCGTCACCGTCAGGACAGATTTGTCGGTCTTTTGAACGGCATCGACGATCGGGAATGGGATCCCTCTTCCGATCCCTTCCTTCCGATTCATTTTTCCAGAGTTGATCCAGCCCCTAAGGAATTCCTGAAACAGAGGATGCGAAAGGAATGGAGACTTTTTTCTGCCGAACCCCGTCCCCTGTTCGGTGTCGTTTCCCGGATGGCTCACCAGAAAGGATTGGACCTCCTGGTCGAAACTCTTTTTGCGATGGGACGCGAGGGAAATCTGGAAGGAGACTGGGCCGTCCTGGGAGCGGGGGATTCCGCTCTCGAAGAGCGCTGGCGGGCCCTCCATGCCATTTATCCGGATCAGATCCATCTCCGGATCGGATTTGACGAGGCTCTGGCCCATCGCATAATCGGGGCCGCCGACTTTCTCGTCGTTCCCTCGGTCTACGAACCATGCGGATTGACCCAGATGTATGCGATGCGGTATGGAACACTACCTGTCGTCAATCCTACAGGAGGCCTCCGGGATACTGTAGAGGACGGAAAAACGGGCATTTGGCTCGACGACTTGTCTGAGAGTGGGCTCAGAAGGTCACTTCGAACGGCCCGGGGCCTTTATCTCGCCGGAAAGGAGATCGGAGAGATGAAACAACGAGCGATGGCGGTGGATTCGAGCTGGAGCAACCGTGCCAGGGAATACTCCCGTCTATACCGGAATATCCTGGACGCCCCTCCCTGTCATAATCCTTTCGCTTGACAAGCCTCCCGAGGGGCCCTGCCCCACGTATTTTTATTTCGGATTGATCCGGTTTGCCGCCCGGATGGCCCGGATCATGGCGGCTCCCCCGATCACGAAGGCCAGCAAAACTCCCCCGATCACAATATAATCCATCGCATTCCAGGATCCTGTCGACGATGCACCCATGATTGGCTCCTTGCCTTTTGTATGAGGGCCGCTAGGGAATACGGCCCTCTTTTTTCAATCTGTCGATATTCAGGATATAGATCCTGCCGTTGCCGATTCTGAGGATGCCGGCCTGAACAAAAGCCCCAAGAGAACGGGAGACCGTTTCGCGGCTGACCCCGGAAAGGGAGGCAAGCTCCTGGCGGGTAAACCGGTCATTGATAAAGGGAACCCCGCCATCTGTTTCCCCCTCCTTTTCAAAAAGCCCAAAAAGGGTCCGGGATACTTTCTCGTAGGCATCTCCGTAGGCCATGTGCATGAGCTTTCCGTCCGTTTCCCGAAGTCTGGCAGACAGAGCGGAAAGAAGACGGAGGGTAATCTCGGGATACTCCCGGATCAGGCGGAGAAAGGGCTCCTTTTCAATGGCAACGACGCGTGTGGCCTCGAGGGCCGATACATTGGCGGTCCTTGTCCCATTATCCCACAGGGAAACCTCCCCGAAAAAGTCTGGAGGGTAAACGACCGCAAGAATGATCTCCCGCCCCTCCCTGTCTTCGATCGAGACCTTGACGGATCCGGAAAGGACAAGGAAAAGTTCAGACCCCAGGTCATTGGCCTGGATGATACGATGGGAGGAGCGATAGTTCCGGATTCGTGAAAAGGAGGATATCTGCTCAAGAAGGGGAACGGGAAGTCCATGAAAGAGAGGGATGCCTTCCAGGGTCTCCCGGAGCGGATATACATCTTGATGGTCGCGATTGGTCAATGGAAATGGCTCCCGGGGAAGGAGGGGGTCGACATTGTTTTGGCGGGTTCTGACATGGACGGACTCAACCTTTCCTGATACAGCGACCATGGGACAAGCCGGCTGACGAAATTCTGCCGGAGACCTCTCTACAGAGTATAGTGGGAATTTCTCCAAACAGAAAGGGCCTGCCAACTCACGGGATCCGATCCTCGATGTTCCACTGGCGGGTCGAGACTTGAGAATTGTTACAAAAAACCCGAAATGACAATTGAAATGTGTTCATTGATCGTGTACACTTCGCATCGGAAATGTCCTGGGAAAATGATGGATGCAACCCGTCGAACTCCCAGGAGGGCAAAGTTGTTTCCCGCTCACTGGATTTTTCAAACAGATCTTTCCGGGCCCTTCGGGTCTCCGGAAGGCGGAGGTCAAAGTCGGGGTTTCGACAGGATGCCCCTGGACATTCCTGAGTCCAAGGCTTGCAGGAGTCTGTCCGAAGTCTTTTGCCGGTTTTCCGGTTTCCGTCGAGGAGGCGCGATGCAATCAATGAAGAGAAGGTTTGTTTGTGGAGGAGCCGTTCTTGGGCTGGTGATCCTTTCGGCCTGTGCAACGCAAGGGGCTCCCCCATCAACAAGCTCTCCCGTGACAAAGGCAAAAAATACTTCTCAGCCGTCTCTTGCCCGGACCTTTTCCTTTTCGCATAACACGGAAGCCAAGTCACAGTCGCAGCCTGTGCCAGCATCCACACTGCCAGCACACGCGACCGTGCGACCTCTTCCTGTCCACCCGTCTTCTCCGGTCCTTTTTCCGAACATACCCGACGATCCGAGCATTCAGCTCTATGTCGACTATTTCCAGTATGCCGATCACCGCCGTTTCAAGGAATGGCTTGAACGTTCCCACGAATACCTTCCCTATATCCAGCAGACCTTTCGGGAGATGGGACTTCCGGAGGACTTGGCCTATGTCTCCCTTATTGAAAGCGGGTTCAGTGCGCGTGCCTATTCACGAACGGGGGCGGCCGGACTGTGGCAGTTCATGAGAGGAACAGGAGTCAAATACGGACTCAAAGTCAACTGGTGGATCGATCAGCGGAGGGATCCGATCCTGGCGACCCGCTCTGCGGCCCAATATCTGAAAGACCTTCATGATGAATTCGACTCCTGGGAGCTTGCTCTCGCCGCCTATAATGCCGGCGAGGGAAGGGTGGCCAATGCCGTGTCTCGGATCGGAACCAAGGACTACTGGAAGCTCCGCCAGACCAGGGCATTTTCCTCGGAGACACGGAATTATGTTCCCAAGCTGATCGCCGCCATGTTGATTGCAAAAGATCCTGCCAAATATGGGTTCACTGATCTTGCCTACCACCCTGCGGTCGTTGTGCGCCAAAAAGAAATACATCGTTCAGTCGAGATTCGCCAGCTGGCCAAAGCCATGAACATGTCTGTTTCTGAATTTCTCGTGTACAATCCCCAGTTCATCCGGTGGGCGACACCTCCCCGTCTCTCGTCCGTCACTGTCAACGTTCCCGTTGATTCGGAGAAGGGTTTTTCAAATCGCCTTGCGACTCTTCCTTCGACCGCCATCAACCCGGACGTTCCGGTGTATCGCGTCGAGTCCGGAGACTCCCTTTGGTCAATCGCCCACAGATTCCATGTTCCGCTTGGCAAGCTCATCGCTGTCAATCGTCTCTCCTCTCGCCATCTTCGGCTTCGCCAAAAGCTGGTTATTCCGGTTTCCGGAAATACCCGTTCGAACCTGGTGGCAACCCGGATGATTTCTTACCATCGTCCGGCCGGATGGATTGTCCATCGTGTTCGAAGGGGAGATTCACTCTATCTCTTGGCCCATCATTACCGGACCTCCGTGAAAGAGATTCTGGCGAAGAACCATCTTCGCTCTTCCCGGATACTCCGGGTTGGCGATCATATCATGATCCCTTCACGATAGGCTTTCATCTCAGGGTGTCCTTTTCGAGGCGTTTTTTTCTAAGCTTTGGACCTGTCGCGATTCTATTGACAAGGATGAGAAGAAGGGATAGAATTCCGATCATGGGGTCCCATAATGGATGTCCGGGGTGATGTCTTTAAGAAGTTTCTTCAAGGAACCTTCTTCAGGCCTATCGCAGAAAGGACGTATCCCCATGTTTTGTAACAATCATTGTTTCAACCGGAGGTATTCGCATGGCAAAAGGTAAAGTCAAGTGGTTCAACGCCAACAAGGGCTACGGTTTCATCTCTCAGGAAAACGGTGAAGACATTTTTGTCCACTATTCCGCCATCCAGACGCAGGGTTTCAAGACCCTCGACGAGGGGCAGGCTGTGGAGTTTGAAATCACCCAGGGCCCCAAAGGACCGCAGGCAGCCAACGTCACCAAGGATTAGGCTGCTTAGGGGAGTGTAAGACTGATGTTCCTGCGGCGTCTTTTATCATCGAGGTAATGACAGTACCTTAAGGTTGAAAAGAACGGCTAGGATCAAAAGTCATTATACATACTCTTATGATACCTTCATCAGAGGAGAGCTCCGAAAGGAGTTCTCCTTTTTTTTCGTCCCTCATCCCATAGGGGAGAGTCCATGATTGAAAGGCCTTCTCCTTCTTCAGGATTCACTCTTCTCGAAATCATGGTGGTCCTCTTTCTTGTTACTCTCGTGGCCCTCATCATTGGTCCGAAGCTTTCCTTTCACAAGCCCGGGGATCTTGCCAAAACGACAAGAGAGATCGTGGGCGAAGTTCGGGAGCTTCAGTGGAGAGCCATTTCAACTCAGCGCATGGTTCGCCTTGACTATGATCTGGACCGGGGACGTATTTCTGCAAGCGAGGTGGCTCCATCGGGAAATCTGATTTCTCTCGTTGGTGCGGGTTTGAAAGCCCATGACCTCCCGAAAGGAATCACACTTTCGGAGGTCATGGTTTTGCACGAAGGGAAGGTTCACGATGGAAAAACTTTTACTCAATTTTTTCCCAGCGGAGCGGTGGAGTCCACCACGATTTTTTTGAGCGGACCTCGTGGTGACCGCATGACGATCGTGATCCGGCCCCTTACGGGTCGGATCCATGTCTATCCCGGGGAATACCGTGCGGAAAAGATGCCCCCATTTTATGGGCCTCCCTCCGGGGAAATCCCGTCTCTGGAGGATGCCCTTGATCAGTAGGGAGCGGATGGGAAAGAGGAGGAGGGAGGCGGGATTTACGTTGATTGAGGTTATGGTTGCCTTGTTTATCTTTTCCGTAGCTGCGCTGACTTTGCTCGCCGCCCGTTCCCAGACGGTCCGTATGAACGAGGAGGTTCGACTCAGGCTCCGTATGGTCGATCTTGCAAACATGAAGCTGGCAGAAATCGTAGCCCGCGGATTTGCTCCACCAGGAACCCTGTCGGGACGATTCAAGGCTCCCTACCATAACTACCGGTGGATCGAGGAGGTCTCTCCGTCTCCCATCCCCATCGTCCGGCAGGTCCGACTTACAGTCCGGCACGGAAAAAACTCCGAAGCCCGTTCCTTTTCGCTGGTGACCTATGTTTCGAATATCCCCTGAGACTTCCCCTGGGGATTCTGCCTCGCCCTCCCATTCCGACGCTGGATTTACGCTGATGGAGGTATTGGTCGCCTTCGGAATCCTTTCGGTGATCCTGGGTCTTCTTTTCGTGGCAATCCGACAGACCGAACAGACGATCACCTCGGTCGAATCAGGAAGCCGCTTTGAAAAAAAAATGGAAATTATCAGGTATCTCCTGCGAGAAGAACTCCTGGGCGCCTATCTGAATCCGAATGATCCACTGACGAACTTTATCGGATTTCCCAATCATATGCACAACAGGGATACGGACTCACTCCTTTTCACGACGCTTGCCCAAACGAGGCTCAGCCAGTCCTCGCCAGTCTCCCATCTTGAAGGGGTCCAATATCTGCTGTTCAAACGGGCCGGATCTTCTTTATTTACTCTTGTGCATGAACAGAACACCAATCTTCTTTCCTATGGAACGCAGGCAGTCATCCCCGAAAAGCTTCTTGGCCACGTCTGGTCTCTCAGAATCCGGTATTTTGACGGGATGCTCTGGACAGACCGCTGGAATTCCGTTCAAAGCCATGCCCTTCCGCTTCTGGCGAGATTTGACATCGTTGTCATGGACGAAAAAGGAAAAAAAGAGAATTTTTTTGAAGAGGTTCAGATTCCGCAATCAACTCTGAACCAGAATCAGGGAGGGGGAAATCAGATCCCGGAAGGATCCGGGTCCACCGGGAACTAGGAACGTTCGGGGTGGCCGGATTGGGGATTGTGTTCCTTGGGGGTGTGGTGCGCCAGATTTTTGAAGTCATTCCAGCAGGACGAGCATATATAAAGGCCCGCTTCCCGACTGGACGTTACAGTTGAAACCCGGTCACAAATCTCGCACTCGACAAGGAACGTTTTTGCATTTTGCATAAACGCCTCGCTTTCTTTGGTGCAGAGTATATTTTATCGGGGAAGAATTGAGTCTGTCAAATGCGCCTGCATTTTTGTGAGCGGCCTCTGACCAAAACTGCAGGACGCTTGGAGGTGGAAGGAGGGATGTCCTGGTCCCGGTCATCAGAAAATGTCCTGGATTTTTAGGATCCACGGGCATCTTCTTCGAAGGGCCCCGGAAATCAGGGGAGGGGAGAGAACGTCCTTCTGGTTCACGCGCATCACGCGCGTGAAGTGATTTTCCGTTGTTCTTTAGCCACCCCTTCCCATGCCTTCCTTTTTAATATATTAATATTTTTTATGTTTTATAGGGTGTGGATTTACGGGAGGCCAGGATATCGGGGAGGGGTGGATTACAGGTGGATCCCGAGGGTCAGGGGAAAGTAAAGAAAGGTTCCGTTTCCATAGTTCGTTCCGGGAAGGATGGCCAACTTGAATTCTGCGAAGACGCGAGTAAAGGAATATCCGACGCCTATGTCGTAGTAGGATTGGGTCGAGGAGCCCCCAGGGTAGAAAGCCGGGGCAACCCCGATATCTGCCACGCCATAAAAGTCTCCTGGCGACCCTTCCGTGAAGCGGTATCCGGCTCCTGCAGAAATGGGAAGGAGAAAGATCCCGGGTGCGACGAAATTGACAACCTGGACGCCACCGCGAACAAAAAGAGAGCCGGTTACGAAAGCGTTCCAATCGACCCCGCCTCCCCACCCCTGGCCGAAAGAATAGGGGGCATTGGAACCCGGGACCGCCCCCGGTATATACTCACCAAAGATATCGGGAAGGGCATCGGCAAATCCTGTCGAATTCCCGGGACCATTTGGGAGAAGAAGGGAGGCAAGAAGAACGATGGCAAGAAGACTTCGGAGAATGAACGATCTCTTGATGAGAGGCTCCTTCAAGATGGGTTTTTTCTTCCGTTTTTTGCCTGCCAAGGCCGGTCAAAAACGGAGGGAGAAACGATCAGGTCTGTTCATCCCTTTATTCCTATCGCTTCTTTTCTTTTTTTTCAAGGCCCCGCATCCTCTGTGGGCGGACAGCTCAAACGGGGCGAATCCGGGAGGAACCCCTTTCATGCCGATGATGGGGGCCTTCGGGGGAGGAAGCAATCAGCCATTCAAGCCAATCCGCTCCGGAATCCTCCGATATCCCGAACAGGGACATCAGGTGACTATCGACCCTGAGCAATGTCGAGGCTTCCGTTACAACTCGAACCCTCCCACCTCGGGACTGATGACGGAGACCTATATTCCAAGGAACGATCTCGAGTACGCTTCTCTTTCCCCCTGCACGATCGTGAACGTGATTCATCGGGGAAATATTATTATATTTTATGATCCATCGCGGACATCTTCCCCGACAATCGGGACACTGCACGGTATTGCCAGCAATGACGCTTCTTCCGAGGGATTTCTTCAGCAGCAAAAGATCGGATATGCCGTGATCCTGGTGAAATCCCGCTTCAAGGATCCGATCGTTCTTCTGGCCTGGCGCCGGATTCTTCCGCTTTCTATCCTGGACAGGATAAAGATGAATCTTTTTCTCTCCCGGTACAGGGGGCAGATCGCCCGGAACAAATGACAGAAACTTCCTGACGGAGAGAATCGGACATCATGCCTTCCCTGGGCCCCGTCTCCATTGATCCCCTGCCGGGGAGGCAGAGAAAGATTCTCTCGATGGGGACCATTGTGATAGAATGATTTCTCGGAGCTGTTGCGGCAAATGTCACGAAGAGCCTTTAAGAATGGCGGGACCGTGAACCAGAATGCCTTTCTCCTGCTCTATCTTCTTCCGATCGAGGGATGTCGTCAGCGTCTGGGATTCAGATCCGGAAGGATTCTTGCGGTTCCAGGAAGTTCTTCCAGGTCCCTGGGAGGAATCCATATTCTGCTACAGGACAGCAAGAAAGCCCTGATGACCCTTCTTCCTGGATACGGGGAATGGAACGGGGCGAGGGGGTTCTGGACAACTTCATCGGAGCCGTCCCTTCCTCTGAGGTATCGTCTCGTCAGGGAGGGACATCGCAATGTCTACCTCTTCGAACAGAGCGTTCAGGAGGGGGTGTTTCTCACGATTTCCACGGGGTTCAGGCTTCCTGTCAGAAAGTCGATCCCCTTTCTCGACTGCCGGGGAGGAATGGTCACGGCAAGAAACGACCTTGGCAATTTCTTTTCCGTTGTTTCGGTCCAGGCGACTTGGCCCGGATCCCTGGCAGGCCTTCTGAATGCCTCTCAGAAAGTTGTGGGGTTTGCCTACGCTTCGGCGACAGTGACAGTCCGTCCCGTCGTCACCGAAAAGGTTTACGACTATGTTCCGGGGGCGGTCCTGGGAGGTGACATGCGAGAGGTCCAGACGCGACCAGCCTCTCCCGTACGCTAGACCGGAATGTCTGTCAGTCCTGACGTCTGCCGGTTTTTGCCGGCCTCAACCTAATGAGGTTTCAATGATCCGGTCCCTTTTTTTTCGAGGATATCTCGCCATGGCGGCATGCCTTCTTTTGGCCTCCTGCCAGACGGCCGGACACCCCCGACCGGACGAATCCGCCGCAACCGGGACAAAGGCCGGGGTCCGACAGGAAACCAGAATCGGGATGGGAAAGGTCGGCCATCTCGACCCTCCTTACCCCTGGCAGGCCTATTACCATGAAGTCCAGGCCGATATTGCCCTGACTCTCGGCAACCCTTTCCTGGCCCTGGACGAAGTTCGAAAGGCCCTGGCCTACAAGCCAAGGTCAGTCTATCTTGGTCTTCTCGAGGCCAGGGTCCTCGCCAAGACGGGAAATCTTTCCGCGGCCACAAAGGCTGCGGAGGATCTCGCTCACGCCCATCCGAACCGCCTCAAGCCATGGCTTCTCCTGGGAACACTGCTCCAGCTAGAGGCCCTGAAGGAGACAGACCCCTCGATTCAGAAGTCGTTTCTCAAAAAAATCGTTCCGGTTTACAGGGATCATGTTCTCGAACTGGATCCGCTGAAGGACGAGGCCTATATCGCTCTCTCAGACATCTATTCGAAGCTGGGAGACAATCAGAAGTCGATGGCGGTCCTGGAGGAGGGCGTGAAGAAAAGCTCCCGGTCCGCCTATCTTCCCTTTTATCTCGGCTTTCGTTATGAACGGGCTGGGGACGACTCCAAGGCGATTTCCCTCTACAAGCTCTCCCTCTCTCGGAACCCCCGCTTCGCTCCCGCCCTCGAGTCACTCGGAGACATCTACTCCCGAAAGGGGGAATGGGAGAATGCCCGGGAAAACTACGAAAGGCTTCTTTCCCTGCAGGAAGTCGGACGCATCGATCTCGAGGTCAAGCTTCTCAAGACGTATTTTTCCCTCGAAAAATACCCGGAGGCCGTTCTCCTTCTGAAAAGAGCCATCGGGGAACACCCCCAGAACAGCCGTCTTCCCCTGATTCTCTCCTCCCTTCTTGTTCAGGAAAGCCGGTATGACGAGGCGATCCGGCAGATCGAGGAGATTCTTCGAAGCCATCCGGAAGATCCGCGTCTTCTCTCTTTCCTGGGTTCGGTCTATGAGAAGTCGCTTCATTTCACCCGGGCGATCGCCACCTACCGCCTGATGATCCGCAGGTTTCCCAATCTCTACGAGGGGGCCTATGATCTCGGTGACCTCTACAGGAGACTGGACAACAGCCCCAAAGCCCTTTTATATCTCAAGGATGCGAAGAGCCTCTCTCCGGAACGCTGGGAAATTTCCTTTTCCATCGCCCTGGCCTATATGGACCAGAAAAAGTTTCCCGAAGCCCTGAAGGCCCTAGAGAGGGCCGAACGGCTTTCGGCCAGGAACCCGATCCTGATATTCAACAAGGCCATCCTCTACGACCAGTGGGATCACAAGCGTTATCTGCCTCGTGTCGTCGCCCTTCTGAAAAAGACCCTTGCCATCGATAAAGGATTTGCCGATGCACTGAATTATCTTGGCTACACCGAGGTCATCGAGCACGGCGACCTGGTCAAGGCCCGATACATGATTCTCCATGCCCTGACCCTCGACCCGAAAAACGGGGCCTACCGGGACAGCCTGGGCTGGCTGTATGACCGTCAGGGCCATTTCCTGAAGGCGATCCGGGAAGAAACCCGGGCCCTCACCTCCATGCCGCACGACCCCACCGTCCTCGACCACGAAGGGCGTATCGAACATCATCTGGCCATGGATATCGAAAATCATTCTCTTTCTTCCGACAGAAAGACTCTCCTGCTTTCCTTCCTTCTCCCCAAGGGCGCATCTCCTCCTTCCGGATCTCTTCCGGATTATCTCCTTTCCCGCTCGAAGGCCCATATGCGGGAATCCATCATGATCCATCCTCTTCGCCACAAGAGGGTTCTTCGCTACCTGGCCTGGTATCTTAGGGAGGATCCGGCCTTCATCGCCGATCTCAGGAAGGCGGTCCGCCTCTGGGTCACTCTTCACCCTCCTTCGGGTCCCCTCAGGCTTTATCGGGTGGAGTCGGGGGACACGCTCCAGTCCATTGCAGCCAAGGCGTCGGTCTACGGGTCTCCACGATACTGGCGCCTCCTCGAGAAGGCCAACCGTGCGATCGTAAAAAACCCGAATGACCTTCCGTGGGGGGCGATCCTGACGATTCCTCACTTCTCCCCGTCCCAGAGAACTGTCCGGAAATCCCCCCGCGGAGCTTCGACGCTTCCGTCGGGGGAGATTCTCTTTCCCGGCCTCACCCGGAATATCCACCCTTATGACACGGATGCCGCCTGACCATGATTCCTGTTCCCTTTTTCGATCTTACCCGCCAGTATGCCACGATGGAAAAAGAGGTTCTCGATGCCGCTCTTCCTCTTTTCAAAAGCCAGCAATTCATTCTCGGACCGGCCGTCTCCGAGTTCGAAAGTCAGTTTGCCAGCACATTCGGCCTCTCCCGGGCGGTGGGTGTCTCCTCCGGAACCGATGCCCTCGTTCTCTCCCTGATCGCCTCTGGACTCTTGCCGGGGCAGGGGGTCCTGGTTCCCTCTTTCACTTTTTTTGCTTCCGCCAGCGCCATCTCCCTGGCGGGGGGGGTTCCCGTCTTCCTCGACGTGGAGCCGTCCTCTTTCCTCCTGACACCGGAGATTCTCGATCGATTTTTGCGTGAGGAGACCCGTCCCGGTCCGGGTGACCGCCCTCTGACCCGCCATGGAAACCATCCGCTTGCGGGCGTCATGGCGGTTCACCTTTATGGCCAGATGGTGGATATGGAGGGATTGTACCGGGTGGCCCGCTCCCATGGGCTCTGGATCGTCGAGGATGCCTGCCAGTCGGTCGGGGCTCGCCATGCCGACCGCCCTCCGGGACTTTTCAGCAACGCGGCCGCCTATTCTTTTTTCCCCACCAAGAATCTTGGCGGGGCCGGTGACGGAGGAATGGTGACGACGGAAAATCCCGCCTTCGCGGAGCATCTTCTCCGTCTGCGCGTTCACGGTAGCCGCAAGCGCTACGAACACGAAGAGATGGGATACAATGCCCGGCTCGATGCCCTTCAGGCACGGGTTCTTTCGGTCAAGCTTCCCCGTCTGGGGGAGTGGACGGAGAGACGACGGGAGCTGGCAAGGCGCTACAACGAGGCCTTCCGGGACCTCCCGGGAGTTATCCCGCCCGTGTCCCTCCCTGAATGCTTCCATGTCTACCATCAATACACCCTCCGGATCGAAGGGGAAGGTCGCCGGGACGCGTTACGGAACCTCCTTTCCGAACGGGGGATCGGCACTGAAGTCTATTATCCGATCCCCCTGCATCGTCAGGAAGCCTTTGCCGCCCTCCTGCCGGGGACGCCTCCTCTTCCGATTTCCGAGCGACTCTCCCGTGAGGTGATTTCCCTCCCGGTCTTTCCGGAGCTTTTCGACAATGAGCAGGAAAGGGTCATCGACGCGGTTCGCGCCTTTGTGGGACGATAGTCTTATTCCCTCCGAAGGGGTCCTGTTCGTGATGGGAACGGATACCGGAGTCGGAAAGACCAAACTCGTGGAGTCGCTGATCCGGAGCGCCCCCGCCCGGGCGAGGCTCCGAATAGTCAAAGCGGCACAGACCGGGGTGGGAGAGCCTGGAGAAGAGCGGGACCTTGATCGATATCTCCGGGCGGGAGCCTCCCATGACGAGGTCTGGGAAGGGTATTCCTTTGCCCGACCCCTTGATCCGATGACCGCCGCCCGCTTCGAAGGCCGCTCCGTCGATCCGGACTATCTGCTCAAACGGATTCGGGCTTTTCACGACGAAGGATACCGGGTGATCGTCGAAGGGTCGGGAGGCATCCTGAGCCCCTTTTTTTCCGACGGCTCCGGTATTCTTTCCATCGCAAGTCGCCTTGACCGTCCTCTCTCGGTCCTTCTTGTCTCTCATCCTCATTTGGGGACCCTTTCCACGACACTGGCCGCAGTCCGGATTCTCGGGGAGGAGGGGCTTTCTCCTCGACTTCTGGTGCTCTGCACCCGGCCGGCGGTGAGGGATAAGGCCTCAGAGGTCAATCCCGGGACCCTCAGAACCCTTCTCTTCCCTTTGACGGTCATTCAGCTTTCGCCTGAACCTCGGGATTAGCCGTCTTCTGACGGAGAGAGGGAGACCTCCAGGATGTCTCTCTTTCTCTTTTGAGCGAAAGAGGACAAGGGCGAGCAACAGTTTTGGAGGGATGAAGGGGGCAGGACTCCGTCAGGAAGGGATCTGGAGGTCGATCCAGACCGGGGCGTGATCGGAGGGGCGTTCATTCTTGCGGATGTGACGGTCGATCCCGGCCTCTCTGAGAAAGGGGCCAAGGGAGCGGGAGATCAGGACGAGATCTATCCGGAGCCCCATGTTCCGGCGAAACATTCCTTGCCGGTAGTCCCACCAGCTGAAATGTCCTCCTTCCGGATGCAAAAGCCGAAAGGCATCGTCGAAATGGTCGTTCATGAGGGCGGAGAGTGCGGCGCGTTCGTCGGGCGAGAGAAAGATCTGGCCGGCCAGGGCCGGATCCCAGGCGTCCCGGTCCTCTGGCGCGATATTGAAGTCTCCCAGAATGGCGATCCGGGAATGGCGCGTCCGCTCCTCCTCGACAACGCGGGCGAGATGGGAGAGCCAGAGGAGCTTGTAGCGGTATTTGTCTGTGCCCAGTTCCTGACCGTTGGGAACATAAACATTGATGACGCGAAGATCTCCCACCGTGGCCCCGAGAAGGCGACACTCGGGATCCTCCCATCCATCAAATCCCCGAAGCGGGTCGGAGGCAGGGACCCGTGACAGAATGGCCACCCCATTGTAGGTGGGTTGTCCCCGGAAGAGAGCCCGGTATCCGGCCTTTCGGAACTCCTCCTCGGGAAAGCGGCCGTCGACGACCTTGGTTTCCTGGAGGCAGAGAATGTCCGGATTCCGCTCCCTGATCCAGTCCATGACCTGGGGAAGGCGGACCGGAAGGGAGTTCACGTTCCATGTGGCGACCTTCACGCCGGTCCCTCCGGTCTAGAAATGGGTCCGGTGGGTCTGCTGGTTGCCGAACCCGTGCCACTTGAGAAGGCTGGTGGCCGCATCGACGGCCAGATCCATGATGCCAAGTTCTGTCATTTTCTCGGACAGGAGGAGAATGAACTCGACGCCGGAGCCCAGGGGGCCCTTGCCGTTTTGCGCGATCTTCACGACTTCCTGAGGAACGATCTTTCCGATATAGTCGGGATGGTTCCGGTCGGAGATGAAAAAATAGGCCTCTTCGGCCGACTGGCCATTGACGATGATGGTGCTTTCCCGGAGAAGGAAATGCGCTTCGTGGCGCCGGGTAAGCGAGTCCAGAATCTCGTCTTCCTCCTCTTCGGGGACCAGATAGGCGATTCCGGTGCAGTCGCCGGCCGTTTCGAGACCGAGCCCCGGTGAAGGCGCTTCGGGAGAACCATACCGGTCTGTGAGAAAATAGTTGAAGGCCCGGTGATGCTCCTCCAGGAGGGCCTTTTGCCTTGACTGGAATGTGTAGGGGAAGTCCCACATCAATTGATCATAAGTGAAAATCCACGCCATTGTTCCTCCAGTCGGCCCTGTCAGGCCATGTCGATATGGTTATTGTGAGCGGACAGGGGCATCGGGGCCCTCTTTCGTATCGTGTCCTTCTGTCTTGTGGAATTGTCCTGCTTCAACCATACGGCGAAACTCCGAAAGAGCCCGGACAGCCTCCTCGCCTCCCCGGGAAAAGGGGCGGACGAATTTGGGCAGACGCTCCGCGGGGGTCCAGCCCATGAGGTCATGGATGACAAGGACCTGACCGTCCGTGTGGGGACCTGCCCCGATTCCGATCACCGGAACGGGAACCTCCGAGGCGATCCTCTTGGCCAGTTCTCCGGGGATCCCTTCCACCACCAGGGCGAACACACCCGCCTGCGAAAGGGCCCGGGCATCGGCCAGTATGGCCTCCCCTTCCGCGGATTCCCGTCCCTGCAGCCTGAACCCCCCCATGGCGTGGATCTTCTGGGGCAGAAGCCCGACATGGCCCATGACCGGGATCATGGCCGAAACGAGGGCCCGCACGGTTGGGACGAAGTCCTTGCCTCCCTCGAGCTTGACGGCTTGGGCTCCTCCTTCCTTGATCAGGCGTCCGGCTTCCCGGATGGCGGTTTCGATTGAGGGCTGATAGGAGAGGAACGGCATGTCGCTGACCAGGAGGGAGGCCCCCTTTAGGCCACGGGCCACCATCCGGGTATGATAGACCATCTCGGAGACGGTTACGGGAAGGGTGGAGTCATGCCCCTGGACCACCATTCCCAGCGAGTCCCCGACCAGGGCAATGTCGATTCCGGCCTCCCGGAGAAGACGTCCGTGGAAGGCGTCATAGGCGGTCACCATGGAAATAGGGGGACCGGTTTTCTTTCTCCGGAGAAGTCCCGGGATCGTGGGAGGAGAAGGAGAGTCCACCGGGGCCGTCAGATCCCGGCCAGATCGAGAATGGCGGGGATCTGTTCCTCCGCTCCCACTGTCATGATGTGGACTCCGTTGACCAGGGAAGAGACGGACTTGATCGTTTCGGCGGCAATCCGGATTCCCTCCTCGATCCGTTCCTCTCGGGAACAGGTCTCGAGTCGAGCGATCAGGGAATCCGGAACCCGGATGCCGGGAACTTTTTCGTTCAGATAGCGCGCCATGGCGGGAGATTTGAGAAGGATGATCCCGCAGATGACCGGAACGCCGAAGGGTCGGGCAAACTCCATGAACCGGTCAAGCCTGTCCGTGTCGAAGACGACCTGGGTCTGGAAGAAGCGGGCGCCGGCGTCGAACTTCTCCTCGAACCTTTTCTTCTCTGTCGACAGATCCCCTTCGGGGGAGGTGGCCGCTCCGGGAAGGAGATCTGTCGCTCCGGACAGATCCTTGCCGGCGAGATCGCTTCCTCCGTTCAAAAGTGTGATGGCCCGGATGAGCTCCGGCGAGGTGAGGTCGAAGACCGGCTTGGTTTCCGGGTGGTCCCCGATGGCGGCCGGGTCTCCCGAAAGACAGAGGACCTGGCGGATCCCGAGGGAGGACATCCCGATGATGTCCGACTGGAGGGCCAGGCGGTTCCTGTCCCGTAGGGTAAGCTGGACGATGGGATCGATTCCGATGGTCTTGAGGTGGAGTCCCATGGCGAAAGGGCACATCCGCATCACGGCCGTTTGGTTGTCGGTGACATTCATGGCGTGGATCCGGCCCTTGAGGGGAAGGAGCTTGCGCAGAAGATCGCCTGTCTCCGTTCCCTTGGGGGGGGAGCACTCGGCGGTGATCAGGAAGCGACGTTCTGCCAGTGCCTGGCGAAAGGTCAAGGGAGTCTCCTCGGGTTAAGCGGTGAGCCCGGCATGGAACCGGTAGGCATCAATGGTGTTGTCGAGCAGGGTGGCGATGGTCATGGGGCCGATTCCTCCCGGAACCGGGGTAATCGCCCCCGCGATCTGCCGGACCTCCTCGAAGAGGACGTCTCCCTTGAGCTTGCCGTCGGTCCCGCGCGAGATGCCGACATCGATCACCGTCGCCCCCGGCTTGATATAGTCCCGGCCGATCATCTCCGGGCGGCCGAGAGCGGCGACAAGAATGTCCGCCTGGCGCGCCTGGGCGGCAAGGTCTGAGGTCTTGCTGTGACATATGGTCACGGTGGCGTCCCGGTTCAGCAGAAGAAGAGCCATGGGTTTCCCCACAATCAGGCTCCGGCCGATGACGACGGCATGCTTTCCGGCGATGGGGATTTTGAATCGGTCGAGGAGGGTTATGACTCCCCGGGGGGTGCAGGCCACCAGACCGGGTTCTCCGGCCACGAGAAGGCCGAGGTTGGCGGGATGGAAGCCGTCCACGTCCTTGTCGGGAGAGATTCGGAGGAGAACCTTGTCTTTGGCCACATGGGAGGGCAGGGGAAGCTGGACGAGGATGCCGTCGATGGCCGGATCCCGGTTGAAGGTGTCGATCGCCTCGAGGATCGCATCCGTCGTGGCCGAGGCGGGAAGGTTGATGTCCGGGGCATAGATCCCGACCCGGTGGCAGGCCTTCCGTTTGTTGGCGACATAGGTGTGGCTGGCCGGATCGTCACCCACGAGAATGACGGCAAGCCCCGGCGGCCTTCCGACCTTTTTTGACAGGAAGGCGACCTTTTCCGCCTGCTCGCCGTGTATTGTCGCCGCAAGGGCCTTCCCGTCAAGAATGTCTGCCATCGTCGTCTGTCCTTTCTCCTGGTCCTTTTGCCATTCCTGATTTCCCCGCTCAGAATAGCCCATCCGGCCCCTTTTGTTCAAGGTTGGTCCCATGCAGGAAGCGAATGAAAAGCGGGACGACTTCTCCGGTGCAAAGGAGAATGTTAGAATGGAGCCATGTCCTTCTCTCAAGAGTCCGGAAATCCCAGGCAAACCACAAGGCTCTTCCCCTCCCGCATTTCCCTGGGAATCATCCTTGTCCTCCTCTCGGCAACGGGTTTTGCGGCCAAGGGAATCCTGGCCAAGATGGCCTACGGGGAAGGGCTCAATCCCTCCACCGTCCTCTCCATGCGCATGCTGTCGGTCCTTCCCGTCTACCTTTCAGGCCTCGTGTGGTTCGGGCGGAGAGGACCAGGACTGCGTCCCGACCTCCGGCATCCCGACTTCTGGAAGGTTGTCCTTCTCGGGCTTCTGGGATTTGACCTGTCGGCCGTTCTCGACTTCGACGGACTCCTGCGGATCGGGGCGGGACTCGAACGCCTCGTTCTCTTCCTCTATCCCACCTTCGTCATCTTTTTGTCGGCCCTCATGAAGCGGAGGGGGATCGGTCTTCGGGAAATTCTTTCATCCCTTCTGGCCTATGGAGGTCTCCTCGTCATCACGGGCGGTCATGTCGCATCCGACGCGGGAGAGCGGGCGGGGGTTCTTCTTGTCCTCGGAAGCGGCATCTTCTATGCCGTCTATCTTGTGGGGGTGGAGAGAGTTGTCCGGAGGGTGGATCCCCTCTATCTGACCTCCCTTGTGATGGTGGTCGCCACTTCTGCCATTGTCTTTCAGGCCATTTTTTCCGGAACCTTCCATCCCGGCCAGGCGAACGGGCGAGCTCTGTTCCTGATCGGGATCATGGGAATCTTTTCGACGGCTCTTCCCACCTTTTTCATGACCGCGGGAATCTCTCTCATCGGGGCAAGCCGCGCCGCACTGCTGTCGTTTTTCGGGCCGGTGGTCACGCTCGTCATGGCGGCGATCTTCCTGGGAGAGAGAATGGATGTCCGTGAAGGGGCCGGGGCGTTTCTGATCATTCTGGGAGTGGGAATGGTCGCCTTCGGAGGGGAAAAAGGCCAGCTCAGGAAGAGCGAATAAGGGAGAGAAGTTCCTGTCTCGTCTTGGCGTTTTTCAGGAAAATGCCCCGGACCGCGCTGGTGACGACTGGAACTCCGGGTTTCTTGAGCCCGCGCATCGAAAGGCAGAGGTGCTCCGCCTCGAGGATGACCATGGCTCCCTGGGGCGTCAGGGTCTCCATAAGGCAGTCGGCGATCTGGCTTGTCATCCGCTCCTGGATCTGAGCCCGGCTCAAACAGTCCGGCATGCACTGGACCCTCAGGGGGGCCAATGCCATCATCGCGCTTCGATATGCAAAACTTAGCGGAAGACTCGAAGCCTTCTTCGAGCAGCGTACAGCAAGGAGATGTGCGTGAAGATCGGTCATGGGCGGTCTTCTGCGCGATCTCAAAAATCTAACACGCACCCGTTTTCTATCGACCCTTTGACTCGATTGTTGTTTGAAGCCAGATATACAATCTCACCATTCGTAAATTAAATATGTATTCTCCACGTTCGTTTCCTGAATGTAGAACATTCAATCGCTTCATCTTTTGTAAGAAATTGTGGAACTTCTTCTTCTCCTGTTCTGTCAAAAGATTTCCGATGTCCGATTTTTTGAAACTCATACTGTCGGGACCTTCCTTTCCAATCTTTGCCAATATACTTCTATAATCTTCGCTTTTGAGTGCATCATATATCTGAGCATTGACATATTTTTTCCCAAAGTCTTCAGCGGCAGCAATGACAGCGTCATGTGTATCTTTCATATCAACAATTTGGTCTTTGTCAATCCAATAGGCCATATCTCCCACTAAATGCATAATCTTTGGAAACCCCGCTGAATAATATGTGAGGATGGAAAGAGCATCCTTTTCGACTGTCATATGCACAGAATTGAAGGCTTTGTTGAAAAAATCCTCCATTTCTTTTTCCGTCATGGGTTTAATCGTAATGACATCGAAAATTCTTCCCAAAGGTTCGGAGCTTTTTATGAGTTCGACTCGGCGATCTTCGGTACTGCAAAGCATGAGTAGAATGGGCAAGGGTTTTTTTGAAAGAGCGTTCTGGTCCACCAATCCCTTGAGGAAACTCGCGAACTCAGGCTGAGAGGCTATTCCGTTGATTTCATCAAATACAAGAAAAAGTCCCTTGGTGCCTAAGTCCCTCATTTTCGAGAGAGTTTCCCTCAAAAAATCAAGGATTCCTAAATATGAGGTTACCGAAGGGTTATCTTTTTTCAAAGCTTCCAGATTAAGGGTCAAGCCGAATAACTGCTGTTTTCCAATATACTTCGACAACCAACTATTAATCTTCTCGGATATACGGGGGTCGAGTGCGCCTGATCGGACTGTTGCTTGTAAGATGGCTTCGGAAACACCCTGGAGATCATGCACCCCACTTAGTGAAACATATATGCTGTGTAATGAATATTCTTTCTCCACTATGTTTTGAAGGTAGCTAGCAAGAGAACTCTTTCCAATGCCATATTCTCCCTGAATAAAAAATGACATAGGTTTCCCTTGAACGACTTGGCCAGCTCCTCGCGTCAAAATTCGTTCAATCACTTCTTGGCGACCAGTAAAAAGTTCTGCAGGGACAGGTTGCCCCGGATAAAAAGGACTCTTGTTTTTGCTCGATTCATCCATCGTTGTCCCTCTTCTCTATTTCTGTCAAAGGGTTTGGCCTGTCGCTTTCGAGAATCCAATCCTCCTCTAGTGCACCCATATTGAACCAGACACCGCAATACTTATAATACTTGGGACGCTGACAAAATTCTTTTGCGGAGAAAAAGCCTTCCATCGGAGGGGAAAAAGGCCAGCTCAGGAAGAGCGAATAAGGGAGAGAAGTTCCTGTCTCGTCTTGGCGTTTTTCAGGAAAATGCCCCGGACCGCGCTGGTGACGACTGGAACTCCGGGTTTCTTGAGCCCGCGCATCGAAAGGCAGAGGTGCTCCGCCTCGAGGATGACCATGGCTCCCTGGGGCGTCAGGGTCTCCATAAGGCAGTCGGCGATCTGGCTTGTCATCCGCTCCTGGATCTGAGCCCGGCGCGCAAAGATCTCCACCACGCGTCCAAGATCAGAGAGTCCGGTCATCCGTCCGTTGTCGGGAATATATCCGATGCTCGCATGGCCGAAAAAAGGAAGGAAATGGTGTTCGCACATCGAGTAGAAAGGAAGTTTTTTCAGAACGATCATCTCGTCGAAGCTCTCACCCTCGATCAGAGAGAGGCTCTCCGAAGGAGTCTGAGACAAACCTGAAAAAAGATCGGCAAAAAGGACGGCGATCCTTCTGGGAGTCTCCCTGAGTCCCGGGCGCTCCAGGTCTTCCCCGAGCCCTTCGAGGACCATCCGGAACCCGGCCTCGATCTTGTCCTGATCAACCACAGGCGACCCATCCCTTCTCGGTCACAAGATACTGGACGGGAATATCGCCGGGTCCGGACGGGATCTCCGGAACCACCTGTTCCGAAAAGGCGAGGCCTGCCCGGAGTCCTCCGACTCCGCTCCGGGAGAGCAGCCTGTCGTAATATCCCCTTCCGTACCCGAGCCGGTGCCCGGCCCGGTCGAAGCCCACTCCAGGAAGAATAAAAAGATCCACCTCCCCAGGGGAAACGGATTCCCGGGTCTCAGGCTCCAGAATTCCGAAAGGACCCGGAGTCAGGGGATCATCTTTTCTCCAGGGACGGAGGACGATCTCCTTCGACCGGCGGAGGGAGGGCAGAAGGAGGAGAAGGTCCGGAGAATTTTCCGCAAACAGCCCCGAGATGACGGGACGGGTATCGATTTCGCTCCCGAAGGAGAGAAAAATGACGAGGGCGAATGATCCTTCCCTTTCCAGGCGGACTTTCCGGATCAGGGAGAGGGCATGGTTTCCCGCCGTCAGGGAGTGGCGTTTCCGTTCCTCTTTCGGAAGCGCGTCGCGGCGTGCCACGAGCCCCCGTCGCATCTCCTTTTTTTCGCGTACCAGCAGGGATTCTCGGGTCAATAAAAAATCTTCAGGGCTCACGGGAGGAGATCTCCTGATGCGCGAGGCTGGCCGATGCATCCGGAATCCTCGATTCCGGGTGGACATTCGCGTAATAGGCCACGATTCCCCGGTAAAGGGCAAGGGCGGTCTCTTCGCGAAAGCGTGAGGAATCCATCAGGCGTGCGTCGGTCCGATTGGAGAGGAAGTTGACCTCAGTCAGGACGGCGGGCATCGTCGTTCCCATGATGACGTAGAAGGGGGCCTGGCGGATCCCCAGGTTCCGGACGGGATAGTTGGCCCCCAGGGTGTGTGCCAGATTGTCGTCGATCTCCTGGGCGAGCTCCCAGGAGCGCTTCTTTTTGTGGTTGATCTTGAGGGTCAAAAGAATCGCCGACAGGTCTCCCCGGGAGACTCCCAGGGCGCTGTTTTCCCTCTGGGCGATTCTCTGGGCCTTGGCATCGCTGGAATGAAGGTTCAGAAGAAAGGTCTCGAGACCGCGAATATTCCGGTCCGGATCGGCATTGGCGTGGACGGAAAGGAACAGATCTCCGTGGCTTTCGTTGGCAATGCGGGTTCGATCGGAGAGGGAGACGAAATGGTCGTCACTCCGGGTCAAAATGACCCGGAAGCGGGAATCTCGGATCAGGATCCGCCGGAGCCGCT
This sequence comes from Nitrospirota bacterium, assembly GCA_023481175.1. GTDB lineage: Bacteria > Nitrospirota > Leptospirillia > Leptospirillales > Leptospirillaceae > UBA4572. The sequence continues at coordinate 45,313 of JAMCWM010000024.1, read as the reverse complement.
TCACGATATCGAGGACCAGCGTTTTTTCACAGACGCCGCTCAAAGACGTTGTTCCGCAATCCTTTCCGCCGTGTCCGGCATCGAGAACGACTCGGAACGGCCGGACCGGAGAGGAAAAAACCGCCGTCAGGACAGGGGGGCGAGAGATGTTGAGCGATGGGCCGGATCCCGACGGGGCCGAATGGGGAGAGGGAGAGGCGGACGCCGGGGCCGGAGTCTCGGGAAGAGCTTTGCCGGGGATCACGATGCGGCGCCGGTGCTTGCCGGAAGAGGACCCGGCGACAGGAGGGGGACTTTTTTCGCCGGCAATCCGAAAATCCATGACGATGCGGTGGGGATGGGAGAGAAGAAAGAGCTTCGGCGGAGGAACCGGGTGGACGAAGCGTACGGAAAGCCGGGTCGTTCGTGCAGAAGGGTCATAGGTGATCCGGATCCTGGAGAGATACTTCCGGAACGAGGGGGTCCGGACGACGAGGGAGCGGTGAACTCCCGCTCCGGGCATGACCCCGACAAGACTGACCGAATGAAGGGCGGTCGTTGTCCGGGTCAGGTCCGGCAGGACCGGAGTGCGGTCGACAGTGAGGACAATCCTCACAGTATCCGGGTGAAGGCCGACCCGAACCTTCTCGATAAAGGAGAGGTTGTCGGCCTCGGCAAGATGACCGGAAACAAGGATAAAGAGGACAGATAACAGGAGAATTCCCAAAGCTGGCAGGGCCTGTCTAAAACGATTCTCAGATATGTCCTTGTGCGTCGGCATCCCGGGACTCTCATTTTATAAATGATTTTGTGGAGAGAAGACATCCGTTGTTTTTATTCTACGAACTTTCCATGAAAGATCAACTATTTTTTTGAGAATGGGTGAGGCTCGCATCTTCTGCCTTTTTTGTGTAATGTCACCTTGTGGGCATCGTGATGACCCCGATCCTTGATCCTTCTGGAAGGAGTCAGTGCGGACCGGAGCGGGCGGAGGGGTCGATGGCAGAGGAGCGGCCAGGGAGCCGGAGGTCTCCGAAATCGGAAAAGGAAGAAACCCCCTTGCGAAAAGTTTCTCTTGATTTTCTGCTTGCGATATTCCTTTTTTTTCTATCCACGACACAGGCTCTTCCGGGTACGACTCCGGGAATCCCTCCCCCTGCGAGCTCCCCGCCACCGACCATCTCCCCTCCCGTCCTTCCGCCATCGACCTCCTCGTCTGCTCCCGCCACTCCTTCCGCTCTCTCCCAGGAGGATCTCATCACCGAAGGGAGGGAAGCCTTCCGGTCTGGTGACTACAGGAGGACTCACGATCTCATCGAGGAGGCCCTTCTTGATTCGGGGCCGTCCCGGCTTCCACCTGAAGCGATCCTGGAACTGGCCTCCTCCAATCGCCGGATCGGCCATCCGGGGAGAGCCATCGCCCTTCTTCTCCCTCTTCTGGGAGGGAAGGGATCCGCCGGACCTCTCAATTCCGTTCTCCTTCGTCGAGTCCGCTACGAACTGGCGATGGCCGACCGGGACAAGGACAATCTCAGGGGAGCCGTCCACCAGCTCCTTCCCGTGTTCCCGGACCTGACCCGCTCCTCCAGAATCCGGCATGCAACCGGAGTCCTCCTCGACCACTGGAAAAGTTCCGACCCGGTCTCCGGCGGAATTCTCATGGGACAAGCCCTGAACCGTCTCGCCCCTCCCGACCAGAAGGTCGTCATGACCCGGACGATCGACCTGATCTTCAACTCGGTCAGGGACGAGGGAGGACTCATGAAAATCCTTTCCGTCTTTCCCAGGGACTTTCCGGGGGACTATGCGGCCTATCGGCTCGCTCTGCTCGAGGCACGGTCCGGTCACCCCCGGAAGTCCGAACGGATGCTCCTTCGGATGCTCCTTTACTATCCGGAATCCCTTTATGTCTCAGAAGCCGAACATCTTCTCAACAGCCTCTCGATGGGAGGGAAGGCCCCCTCCGTCGGTCTCATTCTTCCCGACCTTTCCCGGGGAGCGCTTGGACCCTACATGCGGTCCATCCTGGCAGGGGCCGTCCTGGGGCTTCCGGACGGAACACCCGGGACCCCGGGACTGATTGTCCGCTTTGTGACCGGACGGGACACCTATGGCCGCTGGTACGGGAATCTGGTGGAGAGGGAGAGGGTCGGGGCCATTCTGGGCCCCTTTCTAGCCAAGGACCTGGCATCCGTCCGTTCCAGGCTGGTCCCCGATCAGATTCTCGCGGTGACTCCCACCCTTCCTGCCGATCCGGGTGTCCGTTTCATGATCAGCATGGCCAGCTCCCCCGAAATGGTCGCCCGGGCACTCTCCGCCTTTTCCCTCACTCTTTTTCCCAAACCCCGCGTGGCAATCCTGTACCCGACCGATTATTACGGGAAGCGGGTCCGGGATTCTTTTGTGAAAGCCCTTCGTTCCTCCGGAGGCAAGGTGACCGCCGCCATACCGCTTCCACCCATCCGGGGGAAACGTCAGGCAGCCGTCCTGCGCCTCCGGAGGTTCGGACAGGATGTGACAGTTCCCCCGAAAGGGCCATACGATGACGGGATCACCGGGCGATCCGGGGACTTTGTCACCTACGCCGGAAAGTCCTATTATCTCGTCTACCCTCCTGACAAGACGCCCGGGAGTCGCCCTGTCCCCTTCTTTTTCAAACCGGATTTCGATATCATCGCCTTTCCGAACGACTCCCGGCACCCGTTCAAGGTTCTGGACGAGCTTGTCTACAAAGATATCCAGAATGTGGATGTCCTGGGGAACGAGTCCCTGATGATGGTCCGCCGCCAATGGGACATGGTCTCCGATATCCACAACCCCCTTTACAGCGTGGCACCCGTCAATCTTTTTCATGCGGCGAAGGGGAATTCCCGGGACAGCGTCCTCCGGGAAGCCTATCACCGACTGATTCAGGTGACCGGCCGAAGTCCGGACTTGCTGGAAATAGAGTCCTATGATTGCGCAGCCTTTCTCTCCACCCTCTTCAGGGAGGGCTTTCGGACCCGCTACCACCTCGGGGTGACGGCGCTGGCCAAAAAGTCCTACAATGGTCTTTCGGGGCCGGTTTCCTGGGGGCCGGATGGTGCGATGTCCCGTGTCTATACCCTTTATCGCTTCTCCGGCGGGGACTGGAAGATGGTGTCGACGCAGATGGTCTCCATCGGGGGAGTCCGCCACTAATATCGTGATCGGAGCGCCAGAAGTTTGGAACATTTTCATTTTCATTCGGGAATGGACTGGCTTCGCCAGGTCGGAGCTGAAATCCTGATCATTGGACTTCCGCTCCTTTTTGCCGTCACTCTTCACGAAATTGCCCATGGACTTGTCGCAGACAGACTGGGGGATCCAACGGCCCGTTTCATGGGGCGCCTCACCCTCAATCCTCTGGCCCACATCGATCCCTTTGGCACCATTCTCCTGCCTCTTGCGCTGATCCTCCTCCATACGGGATTCCTCTTCGGCTATGCCAAGCCGGTTCCCATCGTCGAGAAAAATCTCCCGAACCCCCGGCGGGACATGATGCTTGTCGCTGCCGCAGGTCCAATTTCGAACCTTCTTCAGGCTTTTCTCTATATGTCCATGCTCCATATCCTTCTCTCCCAGGGCATTCCTGTTTCGGGGGGCGGAGGGTTCCCTTCCCTTCTGGACCAGATTTTCCGGATGGGAATCGAGCTCAATGTCGTTCTTCTCGTCTTCAATCTGATCCCGCTTCCACCTCTCGACGGCGGACGAGTCCTGTCGGGCCTTCTCCCGGCCGCGGCCGCCCGGAGCCTTTCCCGGATCGAGCCGTACGGGGTCCTGATCATCATGGGCCTCATCATCCTCGATCCCTATCTCGGATTCATGTCCCGGTTTGTCTGGCCCGTCATGGGAGCTCTCTCATCCTGGATCCTGTCATTGGCCACATCCTGAGACCTTACACAAGGAGACTTCTTGGAACGTCCCGCCCCGTCGATCATCGGCCGCATTGTCAGCGGCATCCAGCCCTCCGGCAGGCTTCATCTCGGAAACTACATGGGAGCCGTCCGGAACTGGATCGAACTCCAGGAACGCCATGACTGCTTCTTTTTCATCGCCGACTGGCATGCCCTTTCGACAAACTACGAACGGACGGACCGCCTGCGGAGCCATGTGATGGAGATGCTTCTGGACTGGCTCTCCCTGGGCCTCGATCCGGGTCGTTGCACCCTTTTTCAGCAATCTCATGTGACTGAACATGCCGAGCTCTATCTTCTGCTCGGGATGATGACCCCCGTGGCCTGGCTTCTCAGGAATCCCACCTACAAAGACCAGATGGTCCAGATCGAGAACAGGGATCTTGCCATGTACGGATTTCTGGGATACCCGGTCCTCATGACCGCAGACATCGTGCTGTACCGCGCCACCCACGTTCCCGTAGGTCAGGACCAGGTTCCCCACCTCGAGCTGGCCCGGGAGATCGTCCGGCGTTTCCATGCGCTTTACGGAGAGGTATTTCCCGAACCCCTTCCTCTCTTGACCGAGACCCCGAAACTTCCGGGACTCGACGGACGGAAGATGAGCAAGAGCTACGACAACTGCCTCTTTGTCTCCGATCCGGCCGAGACGATATGGGAAAAACTCCGGACAATGAAGACCGACGAGCGCCGGAAGCGGCGAAACGACCCCGGCAACCCCGAGGACTGTCCGGTCTTCTCCCTCCACCAGGTCTTTACGCCCCTGCCAATCCAGAGGGAGATCGACCGGGACTGCCGGACAGCGGCCATCGGATGCATCGATTGCAAGAAGATCCTGGCGACCGGCATCGAAGTCCTGCTGGCTCCTGCCCGGGAACGCCGAAGGGAGATCGAGAGCCGTCCGGGGTTCTTGCTCGAAGTTCTCGAGAACGGCCGTGTCAAGGCCGCGGGGGAAGCGGACCTCACGATGGAACAGGTCCGGGAGGCCATGAAAATTTCCTGAGCGGGCAGGGGAAGGGAGGATCTGGAAAGGGCTGTGGACCGGACCAGGAGAAGAGAGTCAGCGGCCCACCAGCGACATCATCTCCTCGGGATAGCGGTCTCCGGCCGCCGATCCCGGAGGGAAGGCCTGGGCCAGGCGGACGACATCGATGAATGAAACGGGGTGTTTGAACGTGGCGGCATTTTCCTCGAGATGCGCGATGGTCTTGGCTCCTGGAATGGGGACGATCTCCGGACCCTGGGCGTAGATCCAGGCCAGGGCGACCTGGGCGGGTGTCATCTGATGCTTTCTGGCGATCTCTTCGAGGGTCTCGAGCAACTTGCTGTTTTTCTCCAGATTGTCCTTTTGAAAGCGGGGAGTCCGGGCGCGGTAATCTCCCGGGGGAAGGTCCTCGACCGATCGGATGCGGGAGGTCAGAAAACCCCGGCCAAGAGGACTGTAGGGAACGAATCCGACTCCCAGCTGGCGGCAGGCCGGGAGAATTTCCGTTTCCGGATCCCGAGACCAGAGAGAGTATTCGCTCTGGACCGCCGCTACCGGGTGGATCCTGTGGGCCCGGCGCAAGGTTTCCGCTCCCGGCTCGGAAAGGCCGATGTAGCGAACCTTTCCTTCCCTGACGAGTTCCGCCATTGCCCCGACCGTATCCTCGATCGGGACAGAGGGATCGACCCGGTGCTGGTAATAGAGGTCGATGGTCTCGACCCCCAGACGCCGGAGGGAGGCTTCGCAGGATTTCCGGACATAGTCGGGGTGGCCGTTGACTCCCCGTTTCGAAGGATCGGAAGGATCACGAACGATTCCGAATTTCGTCGCCAGGACAACCTGGGCCCGTTTTCCGGCGATGGCCTTTCCGAGCAGTTCTTCATTTGCCCCATGGCCGTACATGTCGGCGGTATCAAAAAAGGTAATCCCCAGTTCGATCGCGCGTTGAATCGTGGCGATCGAATCATTCGGGTCGGCCGTCCCGTAAAATTCGGACATCCCCATGCAACCCAGACCCATGGCGGAGACCTTGAGGCCGCTTCGCCCCAGATATCGCTCTTCCATCTTCGAGTCCACCCTGCCTTTCCGCGTTGAAAGGAGTGAAATGTTTGAACGAAGGTTTGAATGGCATTATGCTAACACAGGTGGCAATTCCGGACAAACAGGCGGGAAGCTTTTTTCCGCCCGAACCCAGAGGGAGTGAGCCTGCATGTTTCCCGATGCGCCCGTTCCCGGGAGATTCCGTCTCTTTCTCCTGCGCCACGGGCATCTAGAAAATTCCGATCATGGGGCGATCAACGGACAGGCCGATGTGTCCCTCTCGCCCCGGGGGCGATTCCAGATGGAGCAGCGGGCCAAGGATCTTGCCGGTGTCCCGGCGACCCTTCTCCTGTCGAGCTCCCTCTTAAGAACCCGACAGAGTCTGGAACCCCTGGCCCGCTCCCGGCCATCCCTGGTTCCGAGAGCTCTCGATAGATTCCGGGAGCGCTCCTTCGGCTCCTGGGAAGGGAAGACGCGGCCGGAGATTGCCCTGGAAGATCCCGCGGGCTATGCCCGCTGGCAGAACCTCGATCGTTCCTTCGCCCCTTCTGGCGGCGAGAGCCTTCTGAATTTCCGGGACCGGATCAATCGTGCCATGGAGGAGCTGATTCTGGAGGAAGGATACGGGCACAACGCGATCCTTGTCGCCCATTCCGGCGTGAACAGGATCCTCCTCCTTGAGGCCCTGGGCGCCGACCTGTCCCGCTATTTCCGTCTCACCCAAACCTACGGGGCTTTGAATGTCATCGATTATACCGAGGGGGGGGAACCGACGGTCCTCCTCCTGAACCATCCCCCGGAAGATCTCCTGTGACCGCGCGCGGGGTTGTAGTGGCAGGCGCCGGATCGGGATCGGGAAAGACCCTGGTGACCATGGCGCTTCTTTGGGGTCTCGCCCAAAGGGGATTTTCCGTCCACCCCTTCAAGTGCGGCCCCGATTTCATAGACCCCCGTCACCACGAATGGATTGCCCGGATCCCTTCAGGAAATCTCGATCTCCACTTTTCGGAGCCGTCAGGGTTGAGGGAACGCTTTGACCGCCAGGTGGCCGGATCCTCCGGTGGCGTCGTGGAAGGGGTCATGGGCCTTTTTGATGGATTGGCCCGGGGATCTTCGACGTGGGACATCGCCCGGGCGCTCGAACTCCCGGTCATCCTGGTCCTTTCCGCCCAGGGGATGGCCGAAACTTTGGCGGCCCTCGTCCGGGGGATTGTCCTCCACAGGGAAGGTCCGCACTTTCTGGGCGTGATCGCCACCCGGACAGGCTCAGACCGACACCGGAAACTGATTGCGGACGCCTTGGCCGCAGAGGGTCTTCCGCCTCTTCTGGGCGTCCTGCCCCGGGACGAAGCCCTGTCTCTTCCCGAGCGCCATCTGGGGCTTTGCGCTCCCGGAGAGCAGGGGACGGAGGAGGCTGTCCGTTTGCGTCAGGCGCTCTCCTGCGCCGCCGATGCCCTGGACTGGTCAAGGATTCTTTCGGCCTTCTCTCCCCCTTCCGTCCCGGCACCGGAGTTCCGTGAGTCCGGGGAGGAGTGTACGGATTTTACGAGAGCCTGGCGAACAAGAAACACGACTCCTTTCCATTCCTCCTCCAGGGTTCGCCGTTTTCTCCGTCTGGGAGTCGTACTGGACGAGGCCTTTTGGTTCTATTACCCTGAGAATTGGGAGCTTTTTGAAAAATGCGGCATTGACATTGTCTTTTTCTCTCTTCTCAAGGACCGGAGGCTTCCTCCGAACTGCGACGGACTCTATCTGGGCGGAGGATACCCGGAGCGATTTTTCCGTGAACTGGCCTTAAACCGGAAAATGATCGGGGAAGTCCGGCAATTTTGCGCCTCGGGTCGGCCGGTCTATGCCGAATGCGGGGGGTTGCTCTACCTGACGGAGGGCCCTCTCCAGGAGGAGGCAGGAGAAGAGTCCCGCCTTGCCGGAATTTTTCCGCTCCGATACTCTATGGGAGACCGGCTGAAGAGGCTTGGGTATGCGGAAGTCACAGCCGGAAAAGGTTTTTTCTCCGAGGCACCCGGATCGGTCCGCGGCCATCTCTTTCACTATAGCCGTCTGTCGGGGGGGGGAACCGACCTCCAGGGGGCCTTCCTCCATACCTCTGATGGCACATCGGAGGGATTTGCCATGAATGGGGTGGTCGCCTCCTATCTCCATCTCTTTTTTCCTTCCAATCCCCTGTGGGGGGAGGCCCTGGCACGGGCCCTCGAAAAAGGAAGGAATGACTGAACTTTCATAATCGGCCTTTTTGCCCGAAAGGATCAACCACGATGGGAATCAATGTTCTGATGGTTTCGAAAACACCCGACAGAGCCCTCGAAGGAATCCGTTCCTTCCTGCTCACCCGGGGAGGCTTCCGCCGGGTGTGCCTCTTCAGCTTGAACCGCGGTGTGGAGGGCCTGAGGGATCTCTGGAGTGACGAGACTTTCATCCATGGAGAGATTGCGGTCGTTGTGGCAGATCCTGAGCCGGCCAGCCTCATGGAAGAATTCGAGAATCTCCGCTCGAAGGCGGGGGTCGATTCGCCCAACCTGCGCTTTATGTTCGGCTATCAGACCCATCCCTCCTTCATCCGTGTCCTGGCCGACCGGATCCATGACCTCTTTCTTCCTCCGGACGAGGAGGTGCGCCAGGTTCCTCGTCTTCCGGAGGAGATTGAGGCGGAGAGTTTCCGGATCATCGACGAGAGGTTGTCCGGCATGGCCTTCGACCAGGGATGGCACCAGGTGGTCCGGCGAGCCGTCCACGCCGTGGCCGACTTCGATATGATCGATCTGATGGACCGCCATCCGGATGCGATCGACCGGGGAATCGCCGCCCTCCGGAAAGGAGCTCCACTCATCGTCGATGTCCAGATGGTGGAATCGGGGATCAGCCGCCCTTTCCGGGAAAAATTCAATAATGACCTTCTCTGCCATGTGGGAGACTCCGATGTGGCAGAGGAGGCCCGGCGAACTGGGGAGACCCGCTCGACCGTCGCTATGCGCAAGGCCCGGTCTCGCATGGACGGTGCGGTTGTTGCGGTGGGCAACGCCCCTACCGCTCTCTTCGAGGTCGATCGGCTGATCCGGTCGGAGGGCGTCCGTCCGGCACTGGTGGTCGGGGTTCCCGTAGGATTTGTCGGGGCCCGGGAGTCGAAGATCATAATCGCCCGCCAGAACACCGTTCCCTGGATCGTGACCCGCGGACCCAAGGGAGGGTCGACGGTCGCGGTGGCGATCGTCAACGCACTTTTCCGGCTTGCATAGATAAAATGGGGACACGATCCCAGACTCTCTGTCGCAACGGTCGGAAAGATCCCGAAGGATAATGGTTGAAAATTTTTCCTGTCACGGCAGGCGAGCTTCTTTTTTCCCTGAAGACTTTTGCTGCGGCCCTGGTCGCTCTCTGGATCGCCTTTCTCTGGAATCTTCCCCAGCCTTACTGGGCTATGCTGACCGTTCTCATCGTCGCGCAGCCCTATACCGGGATGGTCCGCTCCAAGGCGCTCTACCGGTTCGTAGGAACGCTAGTCGGGGCTGGAATGGCCATCCTCCTCGTTCCGAATCTCGTCAATCTTCCGTTGCTTCTTGTGATGGCGCTCGGTCTCTGGATCGCCCTTTGTCTCTATCTCTCCCTGATCGACGGGACTCCAAGAAGCTATGCCTATATTCTCGCGGGTTACACCGTGGCTCTCATCGGGTTTCCGAGCGTGCTTCACCCTGGCGGGATCTTTGGTACGGCTCTTTCACGCGTGGAGGAGGTCTCCCTCGGCATCCTTTCGACATTTGTCATCAACGAACTTTTTTTTCCAAGATCGGCGGTGAGCCTTTATTTTGGGCGGGCGTCCCTCCTTCTGGAACGGATCAGGCAATTGGCAGAGGGAATTTTCTCAAGCCTCCCCGGAACGAAGCTCCTCGAATCAACCCGCGGACGGCTTTCCGTTGAACTGGTGGCCCTCTCCCCTCTGTCTCTCTTTGCCTCCTACGACACCGGAAATCAGACCCGTCTCAAGGCCATCGAACTTCTCCGCTACAAGATGGCGCATCTTCTCCCCGTCCTCTCGGAGATCGTTCGCCACCTCGAACGGATCATCGAGGAGTATCCCGAACACCAGGAAGCATCACAACGCCTTCTGGATCAGTCCCGGGATTGCCTAAAAAGGTCGGGGTCGCTCCCCATGCCGGTCTTCCCCGATGAAGGAGCCCGTGGGGGAAGACTCATGCCGGGAGATTTGGCCGTCCTGAATCTCTCATCCCGACTTCGGGAGTTTTGTCTCATCCTGTCTGACTGTATCCGTCTCCAGACGGACCAGCGCATTCCCGAGACGCGGGAAGAGATTCCGGAAGAGCCCCCCCACCGGGACCACCTTCTGGCCGCACTGTCGGCCTTTGCCATTTTGCTGACTATCGTTTCGGTCTCTTCCTTCTGGATCCTGAGCGAGTGGCCCGATGGGGCTACGGCAACCATGATGGCAGCAGTAGCCACCTCCTTTTTCGCCTCCCAGGACGATCCGGCCCCGGCTATTCTTCGTTTCATGATTTTTCTGACCCTTGGATCGGTTACCGGTATCTTCTTCCTTTACGCCCTTCTTCCGATGGCGCAGGACTTCCTGACCTTGGCTCTTCTTCTGGCACTCGTTCTGATCCCGGCGGGGATCTTTATCGGACGTCCCGAAACGACAATAACCGTCCTGGCCTTTTCCATCGGCTTCGGCGGTCTGATCGCCCTCTCCTCGACCTATCATGCCAATTTCATGGCCTCTCTCAACGCGGCGATCGCACAGAGTCTTGGCGTCTTCATGGCCGCCATCCTGACCCGCCTTGTCCGTTCGGTCGGGGCCAATGTCAGTGTCCGGCGGCTCTATCGTGCCGACCTTCGGGATCTGGCAGGAATCGCTGCCATGGAACCTACCGCTTCCCTCTCCGGGGCCCTGGCCCGGATCAATGACCGGACAGCCCAGCTGGCCCTCCGTCTCCAGACCCTTCCACCCGGACAACGGGCGATCTACGGAGAAACATTTCTCCATGCCGGACTGGCCCGAACCCTATTCCACATGGCTCGGGAGGAAAAAATTCTTTCCGGCCCGATCGGCCGGGATGTGGCCCGCCTCCGTGCGAGCTTTTCTCGATTTTTCTTCCTGCGCTCCCGGGGGGAGCGTATATCCCCGGTCCACTGGTCGCCAGAATCGCAACTGCTTGAGCAGACTCCCCGGAGGGCGACAGGTGAATCGGAGATCCTGCCGCTTCTGTCGGAGCTTGAAATCCTGGCTCCTCCCGGTTCGGTAATCCTGGATCCCTTCCATGTCCGCACCGGAGGAGCGACGTGAAGGAGGTGGACCTCTTCGGGGTCTTTCTCTCTCCCTTTCTTCTCTGGGGAACCTTGGCCTTTTTTACCCTTCTTCTGGTCCGTGCCCTGCTCGACCGATCAGGATTCTATGCCCATGTCTGGCACAGGCCCCTTTTCGATCTTTCCCTTTATCTCCTCATCTTCGCAATTCTCGTCTCAATCGCCTGGAGTCTGTCTGAGTGAAAAATCCCTTCCTCCTCCGTCTTCTCCGACCGGGAGTCACTCTTTTTCTCTCCCTTCTTGCCATCGTCTCGGGGTATGCTCTCTGGCACTACGACCGTATCACTCCCTGGACCCGGGATGGACGCGTCCGGGCTGACTGGGTCTCGGTGGCTCCGGATGTTTCCGGGCTCGTGACAGAGGTCGATGTTCGTGACAACCAGAAGGTCTCCAGAGGGGATGTGCTCTTCCGGATCGATCCCCGGCGCTTTTCCATCGCCCTGGCGGCCGCCAGGGCTGACTGGATGGAACGCTACGCAGCCATGGGGAATGCTCTCCATGACGCCCGGAGGTACGATCGGCTTTTAAGGACTGGAAACGCCACGGAGGAAAAGGCTGAAAACATGCGGACACGGGCCATCGAGGCCTCGGCCCTTTATCGCAAGGCCTTGTCCAGGATGATGAAAGCCCAGCTCGACCTCTCCCGTTCCCCTGTCAGGGCCCGGGTCAACGGCTACGTCACCAACATGCATCTCAGACCCGGTGACTTCGTGACCCGGGGGAAGGGGGTCGTTGCGCTTGTGGACAGCGATTCCTTCTACGTCGACGGGTACTTCGAGGAGACAAAGCTTCCGGCCATCCGGGTGGGGGACCGCATGGAAATCCGGCTGATGGGGGTCTCGCCCCCTCTGTTCGGACGGGTGGAAACGATTTCCCGAGGGATCTCGGATTTTGAGCGGAGCGATCGTCCGGGGACCGTCCCTCGCGTCAATCCGACCTTCAGCTGGGTCCGGCTGGCCCAGAGGATCCCTGTTCGAATCCGACTGGAAACTCTTCCCGCCCGGATCACTCTGGTGGCGGGACAGACGGCCACCATCATCGACCGGACGCCCCATCCCTGATTCCGGCTCAGGCGCCCTAAAATGAATGATCACTCTATATTTTCGCCGAGGATGCGCAACGTCCTTTGGACCTTTGGGTCTTGTCGGGATGGCAGGGATCGCACGGAGGCTTTGACCTCGGACAGTTCCTGCCCTCGTTGCCCGCTTCGCGAGCGCGTGCCTTACGTCACGTCGCATAGAAAAATCACTTCGAAAATCCGCCGAGGGGTGCAAAGACATTTCCATGTCGGAGCCTGGGCGATCGCACGGATTGAAAAAAAAGGGATTTTTTCTTAGGATAATCAAAAGACCCTCAAGGCCATTCCTGGAAAGGACGCATTTTGTCGGGACATTCGAAGTGGGCGACCACAAAGCATAAGAAAGCCCTGATCGACTCCAAGAGAGGGAAGGTCTTCACCCGGCTCTCCAAGGAGATTTCGATCGCCGCCCGCCTGGGCGGAGGAGATCCGGACGGAAATCCCAGGTTGCGGACTGCCATTTCCAAGGCCCGGGAAGAAAACATGCCTATGGACAATATCAAGAAAGCCATCCAGAAGGGAACGGGGGAAATTCCGGGGGCGGTGTACGAGGAACTCCAGTATGAAGGCCATGGTCCAAAGGGCGTCGCCATCCTTTTGAAGGTCACGACCGACAACAAGAACCGAACCATTCCGGAAATTCGCTCCATTTTTTCGAAAAACGGAGGGGCTCTCGGGGAAAACGGGTGTGTCGCCTGGATGTTCGACCAGAGGGGGCTGATCACAACGCCCGCCACCGGTGTCTCCGAGGAGCGCCTGATGGAGATTGTCCTCAACGCGGGGGCCGAGGACGTTCGCCAGGAGGAAGACTCCTTCGAGGTCGTGACGCAACCGCAGGATTTTCAGAAGGTGCTCGATGCCATGCACGCGGCCGGTCTCGCAACCCCCTTTGCCGAGGTGACAATGATTCCCCAGGTCACCGTTCCTCTCGAAGGGAAGGATGCCCAAACAATGGTCCGTCTCATGGAGGCCCTCGAAGACCATGACGACGTCCAGCATGTTTACGCCAACTTCGATATTCCCGGCGAGGTGCTCGAATCCCTCTCCCAAGGGGCCTGAGCTCTCCATGTCCTTCCCTGAAAATCCCAACGACATCAATGAATTGCGCCAGGGTATCGACGCCATCGATCATCAGATCGTCTCTCTTCTCCGGGAGCGGGCAAAGATTGCGAATCAGGTGGGCGTCTACAAGAAGGATCGGGGACTCCCCTTCCACGTCATCTCCCGAGAGCAGGAAATTTTCGACCGGCTGGAACGGGTGGAGATTGCCCCCTTTCCCCGGCCTGTCCTGAAACATATCTTCCGGGAGATCCTCTCGGCCTGCCTCTCGCTTGAAGAACCACTGGTCGTGGCCTATCTCGGTCCCCCCGCCTCCTACACTCACCAGGCCTCCCTCAAATACTTCGGCTCCTCATCGAGGCATCTCTCCATGTCCACCGTCCGAGAAGTCTTTCGGTGCGTCGAGCGCAAGGAGGCCACCTACGGTGTGGTGCCTATCGAGAATTCTACCGAGGGCATGGTAAATTACACGCTAGACACCCTGGTCGAGACCGACCTCAAGATAAATGGCGAGGTCATTCTTCCCATCCACCACTGTCTTCTGTCCCGGGCTTCCGGAATCGACCAGATCCGGACCGTCTTCGCCCATCCGCAGGCGCTGGCCCAGTGTCGTGGATTTCTGTCCCACTATTTGCCCAATGTTCCCACGGTGGAGACGACAAGCAATACGCGGGCCGTCGAGATCTCTCTTCAGGACGAACTCCAGTCCGCGGCGATCGCCGGAGAAATGGCGGCCGATGTCTACAATGTTCCAATCCTGCGCCGGCATATCGAGGACCAGCAGGACAACCAGACCCGATTTCTTGTCATCGGGGAGGGGACGCCAGACCCGACAGCCCACGACCAGACCTCCCTCATGGTCTCGGTTATCGATCGCGTCGGGGCTCTCTCCTCCATCCTCGAGCTCATCGCGGCCCATAATGTGAACCTTACGCGACTCGAAAGCCGGCCCTCCAGAAAAAAGGCCTGGGACTACATTTTTTTCATGGATCTCGAAGGGCATCAGAAAGATCCCCACATTCAGGCCCTTCTCGGGAAATTACAAGACCTCTGCCCTTATGTTAAGATTCTTGGATCATACCCGGTCTCGGAAGAAAAGAGAAAGTCGGGATATGGACGGACCGCCGGCATTTCCGGTGACCGGTGCTGAAGTCCTCAAAGGCCATCGCTGAAGGAGAAGTCATGATCATCGTAATGAAACCCGAGGCCACTCCCCAGGATCTCGAACGCGTCTCTGACGCCATCAAGGCCAAGGGACTGGGAGTCAATGTTTCACGCGGGAAGGAGAGAACCGTTCTGGGGGCCATCGGAGACGAGCGCGTACTGGCGGAGGTTCCTCTCGGCGCTTTCCCGGGGGTCGAGTCGGTCCACAAGATTCTCCAGCCCTTCAAGCTGGTCAGCCGGGAGTTCCGCAAGCAGGACACCCTCATCACCTTCCCGAATGGGGTGACGATCGGAGGGCCGGAGATTCAGGTCATGGCGGGCCCATGCGCGGTCGAATCGGAAGAACAGCTTCTCTACGTGGCCGAACGGGTGAAAAAGGCCGGCGCCAAGATCCTCCGTGGAGGGGCCTTCAAGCCCCGGACCAGCCCCTATACTTTCCAGGGTCTGGGAGAAGAAGGTCTCGAGCACCTGGCCAAGGCCCGGGAGAAGACGGGACTTTTGGTCATCACCGAACTCATGGATCCCCGGGATCTTCCCTCGATGATGAAATATGCCGACATCATCCAGATCGGCGCCCGCAACATGCAGAACTTTCGCCTCCTTTTCGAGGTGGGGGAGGTCAGCAAGCCGGTTCTCCTGAAACGCGGCCTTTCGGCCACGATCAAGGAGTTTCTGATGGCGGCGGAGTACATCGCGTCCCGGGGAAACCAGGAAATCATTCTCTGCGAACGCGGAATCCGGACCTTCGAGACCATGACGCGCAACACCCTGGATTTGAACGCCGTCCCCGTTCTCAAAAGCCTGACCCATCTTCCGGTCCTGGTCGACCCGAGCCATGGGACCGGGCGATGGGACCTCGTCATCCCCATGGCCCGGGCCGGTGTTGCCGCCGGATGCGACGCTCTCATGGTCGAAGTCCACAACAATCCGGAACAGGCTTTTTCCGACGGAGAGGAATCGCTCATCCCCGACAAGTTCGACCAGCTGATGGCCGAGGTCCGCAGGGTGGCCGCGGCGGTCGGACGGTCCGTCTCCTGATGCTTTCGGGGGACTTTCCCTTCAGGAAGGTCGCCATTCTTGGAACGGGATTGATGGGCGGCTCCCTAGCGGGAGCCCTCAAGGCCCTGCCGGTCCCACCGGAAGTGATCGGGACTACCGTCAGTTCCGACGACAGGGTCCTGGCCCTGGAACGGGGGTGGGTCGACCGCTTTGCCGACAGCAACGAATCGGCGGTGGCGGGAGTCGATCTGGCGGTGATTGCCGTTCCTCCTCAGGCTGTTCCGCGGGTCTGGGGCGAGATCGTAGGCCCCCTCCCTCCTTCGGCGATCGTGACCGACCTTTCCTCGGTGAAGGGAAGCCTGTATGAACTCTACAGAACGAGCTTCTCCGCCCTTCTTCCTCTTTACACAAGTTCTCATCCGATGGCCGGGAGCGAACGGACCGGGATCGCCTCCGCCAGGTCGGACCTGTTTTCCGGCCGGACAGTTTTTTTGACACCCTTTGGCTCCGAGAAGAACACTCTTCTGCCACTGGTCCGCCTGTGGCAGGCACTGGGGGCGAATACCGTTCCGGTATCGCCCGCCGATCACGACGGAATCGTGGCCCATATCAGCCATCTCCCCCATGCCCTTTCCTACTGTCTCCTGAACCTTGCCGAAAAAGTCCGCCAGGAGAACCGGTATCCGGGGTTCGACTGGAAGACCCAGAAAGGGGGGAGTTTCTCCGATATCCTCCGGATAGCCAAAAGCTCTCCGGAGCTGTGGGCCGACATCTTCTTCCAGAATCGTACCGCCATCCTCGATGCCATCGAAAGCTTTGACCGTGAAATGGGGGTTCTCCGGGAGACCTTGCGCCGGGGGGAACCCGGAACCCTGGTGCGACTCCTGTCCGAATGGACCGCCCCTCTTTCGGGGGGCAATCCCCCATGATCCTGTCGGAAAGCCGGGGCGGAGCCCTTCACGGGACCTATCGGGTGGAACGCGCGACCTCTGTCTCCGGAGAGATCAGACCACCGGGGGACAAGTCGGTCTCCCACAGGGCCGTGATTTTCGGAAGCATCGCCTCAGGGAAGACGGAAATCACGGGCTTTCTGGACTCGGCCGATTGCGAAGGAACTCTCCGGGCCTTTCTTTCCATGGGAGTCCGGGCCGAACGGCTCTCTCCCCATCACCTGATTCTCGAAAGTCCCGGACTCCGAAATCTTACCGAACCTCCGGATATCCTTGACTTCGGCAATTCCGGAACAGCCGTCCGGCTCATGACCGGTCTTCTTTCCGGGGTCTTGGGATTTCGGGTGCTGACGGGAGATGCGAGCCTCCGCACCCGTCCGATGCGCCGTGTCACCGAACCGCTCTCCCGCATGGGGGCGACCATCGATGGCCGGAACGCGGGAAGCCTCCTTCCCCTGGCTGTCCGGGGGGGGCCGCTTTGTCCCATCGAATACGACAATCATCACCGCTCGGCCCAGGTCAAGTCGGCCATTCTTCTTGCGGGGCTCTCCGCAAATGGGCCGACCACCGTCCTGGAGCCGCTCCAGACCCGCGACCATACCGAGCGCCTTCTGCCCCGTTTCGGGGGAAGGGTCGAGATCGGGCAGAACCGGGTTACGGTCTGGCCCTCCGAGCTTTTCGGCACAGAAATCTCCGTTCCGGGAGACATCTCCTCTGCAGCCTTCTTCATTGCGATGGCCCTTCTCGTTCCCGGATCCCGACTTCTTCTATCCAATGTGGGACTCAACCCGACCCGGACCGCATTCCTTGAAATCCTCTCGCTCATGGGAGCCAGGATCGGACTTTCGCCCGATCCCGCCGGGACAGGGAGCGAACCCTTCGGAACCCTCGACGTGTCCTTCGGGACCCTCAAGGGGGTCTCCGTTCCCCTGGCGATGATTCCCTCCGCCATCGACGAGATTCCCATCCTGGCCGTTCTTGCGGCCTTTGCGGAGGGAACGACCGAAATACGCGGGGCGGGAGAACTCCGGGTCAAGGAGTCCGACCGGATCGCCGCAATGGTCGCCGCCCTCCGGACGGTGGGTGTCGGAGTCGAGGAATACCCCGACGGACTGGCGGTCTTTGGGGAAGGACCCGACAGGAGACTCCGTGGTGGCCGTATCGACAGCCGTCACGATCACAGGATCGCGATGGCCATGGCCGTCCTCGCCACCCGTCTTCCGCCGGGAGACTCCCTCGTCATCACGGGGACGGACTTCGTGGAGACCTCTTTCCCGGGATTCCCGTCCCTTTTCAATTCGGTGGCCCGTCCGTGAGCGGAGCCAGGATCGACGCCATCGCAATCGACGGTCCCGCGAGTTCCGGAAAGTCCACACTGGCCCGGGAGGTTGCCCGGCGGCTCGGCTTTGTCTTTCTGGATACCGGTTCCCTTTATCGGGCTGTGGCTCTGGCCTTTCTTTCCGCCGGGGTCTCCCGTTTTGTCGAGGAAGATCCCTCGGTCGCCCGGATCCTCTCCTCCCTCGACATTGCCGTGACTCCCGGACCGACTGGAGCCCGGATTTCCCTGGGGGGACTCGATGTGACGGACCAACTCCGGACCGAGGAGGTGGGGGCCCTGGCTTCCCGGATATCGGCATGGCCCAAGGTTCGCATGGCTCTCTTCGAGCTCCAGAGGAGACTTGCTCTGGCGGGGCGGATTGTGATGGACGGCCGGGATATCGGAACGGTGATTCTGCCGGAGGCGCGCCTCAAGATCTTCCTGGTGGCAGACCCGGAGACCCGGGCCCGCAGGCGCCAGAAGGACCTGGAGTCACAGGGAGACAGCCGGCCTCTGGAGACCGTCCTGGCCGATATCCTCGAACGGGACCGCCGGGACAGGGAGCGTCCGGTCTCCCCGCTGATCCAGGCTCCGGACGCCTTGCTTCTCGACACGACCCGTCTCTCCATCGATGAAGCGGTGACATGGATCGTCGACCGCTACCGCTGATTCCCCCTCCGGGCGCAATCTGGACCCGTCCCTTCTATCGTGTCGTCCGGATCATGGCCGGAGGGATCTTCCACACCTGGTTTCCCGTCACCGTCCGTGGAAGAGAGCATCTCCCGTCCACAGGAGGGGTGATCGTGGCCGCCAACCATCTCTCCCTCCTCGATGTTCCCCTCCTGGGGTATGCCATCCCCCGGGAATCCCGCTTTCCCGCCAAGCCCGAGCTTTTCGCGAACGTTCTCCTGGCCCGATTTCTCCTCTCTCTCGGGGGATTCCCCATCGCCCGGGGGGAAGGGGACCGCAAGGCCCTTTCCTTTTCCGAGCAGGTTCTTCGTGATGGGGGGGTTTTGGGACTCTTTCCCGAAGGGACCCGGTCCCGCGACGGCTCCCTCCGCACGTTTCACCGGGGAGTGGCCCTTCTGGCCATGGGAGCGGGAGTTCCCATCGTGCCGGCCGCGATCGCAGGAACGGACGTGAGCCTTCCTCCGGGAACCTCCCTTCCGCGACCTGCGAGGATGACCGTCACCTTCGGTCCTCCCGAATGGCCGGTTCCCGTCCCGTCCGATCCCGCCTCGAAAAAAGCCGAAAGTCTGAGACTGGTCGGACGCGTCCATGACCGGGTCCAGGCCCTCCTGTCTGAATCGCCGATTCCTCCGGAGTCAGGAAAGTAGGTCTGGGGACGAGCCCGGGAGGAGCCGGAAAAAAGGGGGCTTCTCCTTGACCCTTCCCCCCTTCCTGCCCCAGTCCCCTGGCCCTGTAAGAGATCCAGCGTCTCGAGGGCCATCGGAACGTCCGGTGGAAGCTTTGGGAGAAATCCTGATAGAATCCGGGAGAAAAACTTTTCTCGTTGTCTCTTCCGAAGGTCCCGGCCGGAAAACGGAAGCCGGCGATTCGAATCCTGAAGGGGGGAGAACCCTTTGGAATGGATTGAGACCAGACTCGACGATGCCTTCTTTGAATCCATGCTCTCCCCGTTCGTGCGCCAAGCTCTGGAGAAGATCTTCGCTCCGGAAAAATCGTCCGCTCCTTCGGGAAGCGGGGGGGTGGGCCTTTATGTTTTTCACCGGGAACTGGGGCTCCTTCTCCAGAACGCCGACTCCCGGACGATCTTTCCCAAGGTTCTCCCGGAGGTGTCCTGGGAGTATCTGGCCGAGTACGTGGAGGAAGCGATCGTCCTGGTCGGGCGCTCCGAATTCAGAGCCGGTTGCGGGGGAGAGGCGCCATTTTTTTTCGGCGTCTGGCCTCTCCTGCCGGACCGGATCGCCCGGGCGGCCAGTCTCTTTGTCTGGACTGGCCGGTTCGATTGGGGACGGGTGGTCGTTCTTAGAACCTACCCGGAAGGACATTCCGAACAGGATCTTGCCTCCTTCCGGGAAAGGGCCGGAGAGATCGAGGGCCTGCTCCGGGCGCTTCTCGACCGGTGGATGCTGGATGCGACCCTCGAAGTCTTCTGGAGCCGGATTCTCGCCAATATCCCTCCCCGGTTCACCCCCCTTCGCGGATCAGCCTCCCCCGAATGGAGAAGGACCGTTCCTCTGCCTGTCACACCCGGCGGGGAGGGAGAGAAGGAGATGGTCCTCGAGGGAGACTACTGGAAAAGTCCCGGCGAAGGCTGGACCCGCACCCTCCGGACGGAGACCCGGAAAAAGGATCCCCGGCCTCTTCAGATCCGGGCGGGGGCCGGGGAGCGGGGAGCCAGCCTGGAGGTTCCCGTGAATCTCTGGGGGCTGTTTTCGCTGGGCACTGTCCTCTTCCCGTCAGGAATCGTCCGGAACTTCGATATTCCGGACTTCCTGGTAAAACTCCGGAGGGCCAGGGCTCTCGCCCTCCACTCCCTTTACCGCCATCTTCTCTATCCAGGCCGGCTTTCGATCCTTGATTTCTGGGTTCCGGAGGCCGAGTGTTTCGACCTGGCCCTGCTCGGAGAGCTCCCGGCGCTTCTGGACCCTTCCGTTCTGGAGGATGCCTTCGTAACCCTGATCCTTCCCTCCGATGGATACCGGAAGCAGGTCGAGGAAAGGCTTCGCCCCGCCGACCTTCTGTTCCGGAATTCCCGGAAGCCTGGCCGGCTCTACCTTCATCTCAGATATTGTCCTCCGGAACAGGCGAAGGCCAGCGTCTTTCCACGGATTCTCCGGATCGAAGGAATGAGCGAGCAGAATCTCGACGGGGTCGTCTCGCTCAGGGAATACCTGGCCAGCCAAGGGATTGCCCCCGCCCTGAAAGGGAAAAAAACGCATGAGTGACTTCTCCCCCATTTCTGTTTTCTCCCGTTCTCCGTCCCACCCCCTTCTTTGGCGGGAACTTCAAAGAGCGGAAGGGCTTGTTCGGGAAGAAACGGGCCTTGATCTGACATTTTCGGATGGACGGGCCGGAACCCTCCGTTTCGATCTGAAAGGACTTAGAGCCGGACTCTTCTCGGTCCGGCTTTCGGGGGCTTTGGACGCGGCCCAGATGTCCCTGCGATTCAACGGAGGAATCATCGACCGGGTGGGAGAAGAGGATTTTCTTCCGACCATTGCGCACGAATACGCTCACGCCGTGGTGTTCGTCCTGGGCCAAAATGCCGGGAGAAAGGCCTTCCGAAGGGACGACTTCCGTCCCCACGGTGAGATCTGGAGTTCCCTGATGCGGCTCTTCGGCCATTCCCCGGATCGTTGCCATTCCTATCCGGTCACCCCCGCAAGACGCCGAAAGCTTTATGGATACCGGTGTGCCGGCTGCAATCGGGAGTACAGGCTGGGAGTCGTTCGCCATGAACGGCTCGCCAAAAATCCCGGGTATCTTGTCTGCGGACGGTGCCGGGGATCCCTTCGTCACGAACCGGAGACTCCCGTGAGCGTCTGAGGCCTCAGGGGACGGAGGTGGCTCCGGCGTGATAGAGGAGCGTGGCCAGGCAGGCGGACAGGAAACGGGAGCGGGGAGGATCGCTCCGGGAGGTCAGAATGATCGGGACCCGGGCCCCGAGGATGAGTCCGGCCAGGGTGGCTCCGGCCAGATATTCCAGATCCTTGGCCAGGATGTTTCCCGAGACGAGATCGGGAACGAGCAGGATGTCGGCCGATCCGGAGACCGGACTGCGGAGGTCCTTGGTCCGGGCGGCCTCCCGGGAAATGGCGTTGTCGAAGGCCAGGGGCCCGTCGACGACGGCTCCCGTGATCTGTCGCCTGTCGGCCATCTTGGCCAGGCATGCGGCATCGATCGTCGAGACGATGCGGGGGTTGACCGTCTCGATGGCGGAAAGGATGGCCACCTTCGGTTCGGGGTTTCCCAGGGCATGGGCCATGTCGATGGCGTTCTGGAGAATTTCGGCCTTCGCTTCGAGGTCGGGGGTGATGTTCATGGCCGCGTCGGTGATGAAGAGAAGCCGGTCGTAGCTTGAAATCTCGGCCAGGAAGACATGGGAAAGACGTTTCCTGTCCCGGAGCCCTTCAAGGACGGGATGGAGAAAGGTGTCGCTATGGAGATGCCCCTTCATGAGGGCCTGGACCCGGCCTTCTGCGACCATGCGGACACCTTCCCGGGCGGATTCCTCCACCGAATGGGCGGGAACGATGGAAATGGCGTCAGAAAGCCCGACCTCTCCGGCGATCGCCCTGATCCTTTCCGGATTTCCGATCAGGACAGGGGTTGCGATCTTTTCCCTGACGAGAAGGGCCGCCCCTTCAAGGACCGTGCGTTCTCCCGCGTCCACGATGGCGACGGAGAGAGGCGGAAGGATTCGTGCGCGGGAGACCAGTGCGTCGAAAAGGGGGGTATTCACGGCAAACCTCCGATCAGGGAAAACATGGGCATAGACATCCTGCCATACAGGAGGGAAGTATGCCACAAACGACAGCCCCGGGGGAGGAGGACCGCGTGACTCTCTCGCCTTCGCCCGCAAGGAAGAACGGGCAGGGAAGGGGGGCTTTCATTCGTCCTTGCTTTCTGTTTCTGATGGTCTGGACGACGTTTTTTTTCTTAACGGATCAACCACCGGCCTGGTCCGCTCCCCGGGTCTCCGATGCGGACGTCAACGGCGATGCCGTGTCTGTCGTCCGTGAAAAACTTGATCAGGGTGCCGATCCGGACGAAACCGACCGAAACGGGAAGAGTCTTCTGTTTATGGCGGCCTCAAGAGGGGAGACCCGCATGGTCCGGCTTCTCCTTCACTATGGCGCAAGCCCGGACCATCCCGACATTTCCGGAAAGACCCCCCTGTACCAGGCGGCATCGAACGGATACACCGAGATCGTTCGCCTCCTCCTTGCCCACGGGGCCGATCCGAATCGCAGGGACGGAGAAGGATCGCCCCTGGAATGGGCAATCGCCAACAAACACGAGAAGATTGTAGAAATTCTCAAGCATTGGACCCGGATCCGGCGCCGCTATCTCCTCAGAAAGCTCCCTCTTTTCCTGAATCTCGTTCCTCCGTCGCAACGTCTCCGTCTGGAGAAGGGGCCTCTTCTCGCAACGGGATCCCTTCCCTACGCCCTTCCTCCCGGACTCCTGACTGCTCCCTGGAAAACCCGGCACTCCTTCGTCAAGGAAGCGACAGAAGCGGACATCGAAGCGCGCACTTCACGCTTCGGAGGAAACGGGAAGGAACCTCTCTGGCGGAGAAGGGCCATCGAGGAAATCGCGAAAAACCTCAAGGGATACCGGGCGGTCCACTGATCCTTCTTCGACAGGGTCAAAGGCGGCCAGATGGGGGGAGCGCTTCAGACGGGAACGGAGGGGCGGGGACGGCTTTTCCTGCGGAAAATCTCCCCCCGGTTCGTCTTGTCACCGCTGCCTCTCTTGTTGTAAAGTTGAGCAGTTTGGATGGTGTCTTGACCGTTCCCGTCCGAAGGCGGGAAGTATCTGGACCGTTTGCGAATGCCTGATGGTCCTGCCAGAGTGAAATCGGCCAAAGACGGCCCGTTTCCGGCCCGGTCCCACTTCCAGGAGAACCGAGGTGCTCTAGACCGGCTCGATGGCTGGATCCCGTGAGTTTCATCCTCCCAATCCGTCCCTTTGGGATCACCCTGATTCAAGGAGATCTTTCTCGATGAAGAAACAATACCTCTTGGCTCCCGGTCCCACCCCCGTTCCACCGGAGGTCCTTCTGGCCATGTCGGCCCCCATGATCCACCATCGCTCTCCGGACTTCATTCCGGTGATCCAGAAGGTGCGTGCCGGCCTCAAATGGCTCTTCCAGACGACACAGGAGGTCATCACCGTCGCCGGAAGCGGGACCGCCGGCATGGAGGCCTCGATGACGAATTTTCTCAGTCCCGGAGACAAGGTCATCGCCATAAACGGAGGCAAGTTCGGAGAGCGCTGGCTCAAGATTGCCAAAGCCTATGGTGTGGCGGCCATCGAGGTGGCTGTTCCCTGGGGAGACTCTGTCGATCTCTCCCAGGTCGAGAAGATCCTTGCCGGTGACCCTTCCATCAAGGCTGTCTACGTCCAGGCCAGCGAAACCTCCACCGGGGTCTGGCATGACATTCAGGGTCTGGCCCGTCTCACAGCCGGCCGCGAACAGACGATCCTGGTGGTCGATGCCATTACGGCCCTGGGAGTGGTGAACATTCCGATGGACCAGTGGGGAATCGATGTTTTGATCACAGGGTCTCAGAAGGCGCTCATGCTTCCTCCCGGACTTGCCTGCATCGCAGTGTCGGAGAAGGCCTGGACCCTCAACCAGTCTGCCAAATGCCCACGATTCTACCTCGACCTGAAGCGAGAGAAGGACAACATTCTGAAGGACTCCAACGCCTGGACCCCGGCTGTCTCCCTCTGGATAGGCCTGGCAAAGTCGCTCGAAATGATGCAGGCGGAAGGACTCGACAAGCTTTTCGCCCGTCACCGTCTTCTGGCCCGGGCCACCCGGGAAGGCGTCCGGGGATTCGGTCTTTCAGTTTTTGCCAGGCAGACTCCTTCGGACGCCCTGACTGCCATTGTGGCCCCCGAAGGCTTTGACGGAGAGCTGATCTACAAGAATCTCCGGAATCAGTATGGAATCACGGGCGCCGGAGGGCAGGACCAGCTGAAGGGAAAGGTCTTCAGGGTCTCCCACATGGGGTATTCCGACACCTTCGACATCATCACCGCCATCAGCGGAATCGAGATGGTTCTTGCCCGCATGGGTTACAAGGGAGCTCCTCTCGGAGCGGGCGTCGCCAAAGCCCAGGAAGTTCTGATTCAGGGATAAGACCCATGGCTCCGGAAGAGGCGTCTTGTCCGGAGCCCCAACCAGGTTCGATGACTATTCATGTGGAGGATGTGTTGAGTACAGGGCCGGTCCGGATCCTTGTGAGCGATCCGATTTCAGAGGAAGGTCTGGATATATTCAGAAACGCGGGCTTCGAAGTCACCGTCAAAACAAAACTTCCTCCAGAAGAGCTGAAAAAGGAGCTCTCTGCCTACGATGGCCTGGTCATCCGAAGCGGGACCAGGGTGACGGCGGAGGTTCTCGAGGGAGCCACTCGCCTGAAGGTGATCGGACGCGCCGGAGCAGGGCTCGACAACGTGGACCTGGCGGCTGCCACAAACCGGGGCATCGTTGTCATGAATACTCCGGGCGGTAACACGATCACGACGGCGGAACACACCATCTCGATGATGATGTCGATGGTCCGGAAGATTCCTCAGGCCAATGCCTCCAACCGCGCCGGGAAGTGGGAGAAGTCCAAGTTCATGGGAATGGAGCTTTCCCACAAGACCCTCGGGATTCTCGGTATGGGAAAAATCGGCTCCCATGTGGCTCATGTGGCGCAGGGACTCCTGATGAACGTGATCGCCTACGATCCCTTTCTCACCCCTGAGGCCGCCGAAAAGCATGGTGTGACCCCCGTGACGCTCGAAGAGCTGTTCACCAAGTCCGATGTCATCACCGTCCACACTCCTCTGACCTCCGAAACCACAAATCTCATTTCCAAAGCCACGATCGCCAGGATGAAGAAAGGCGTTTATCTGGTGAATTGTGCTCGGGGTGGGGTGATCAACGAAAATGATCTGGCCGAAGCCCTGGCCAATGGCCATGTGGCGGGTGCCGCCTTCGATGTTTTCGTCCAGGAGCCCCCCCCGCAGGACCATCCGCTCCTGAAGCTCGACAACTTCATCTCCACCCCCCATATCGGGGCGGCGACGAAAGAGGCCCAGGAGAATGTGGCCCTGGCCGTGGCCGACCAGATGGTCGACTACCTGGCCAAGGGTGTGATCCGGTATGCCGCAAATCTTCCCTCCATTCCTCCGGAAGAGGCGGCCCGGGTGGCCCCTTATCAGCAACTGGCCGAAGTCATGGGGGGGATCCTCTCTCAGATCACCACCGAGCCCATTTCAAAAATTGCGGTCGAATTTAGCGGAGAAGCCGCGACACTTCCGACATCGATTGTGACGATTTCTGCGATCAAGGGAGTCCTGGCCCCCATTCTTGCGGCACGCGTCAACGAGGTCAACGCTCCCATCCTGGCCAAGGAACGGGGGCTTGAGGTTGTCGAGTCCCGTTCTTCCCAACAGGGTGATTACGTCGGCCTTCTCACGCTTCGCGCCACGACGGCCCATGGAACCCACCAGGTTGCGGGGTCCATTTTCCAGAAAAAAGATTTCCGGATCGTCTCCCTCGACAACCTTCCGGTGGAGGTCGTTCCGGATCCGATCATGCTCTTTCTCACAAATCAGGACCAACCGGGAGTCGTCGGTCTGGTCGGAAGCCTCCTGGGATCCCATGGCGTCAATATCGCCCGGATGCAGTTCGGAAGGGATTTTCCTGGCGGAAAGGCCATTTCCCTGATCGGTCTCGATACCGAGCCCGCCCAGGCCGTTCTCGACGAGATACGGAAAAATCCGAAAATCATTGCTCTCAAGCTTTTGAGACTACCCTCCCTTTCGAGATAGCGGATCTCTGACATCAATGGAAAAAAGAAAAAAAGGGGCCGGGGAAAGTGTCCGGCCTCCTTCTAAAACAACGCCGACGGGGGTCTCACCGGTATTTTCCCGGACCGCTCGATTCCGCAGGGAGACCACCCATCGGCTTCTCGGTCACTTTTTTCTCTGGGGTTACAGGGAGATCATTCTTCCCTCCTTCGAGTACCTCGATGCCATTTCTCCCGGCCTTGATCCTTCTCTGCTGACGAAGTTATATCTCATGCAGGACCGTGGATCCGGTCAGGTTCTCGTCCTCCGTCCGGATGCCACGGCCCAGATCGCCCGCCTGACGACCCAGTCCTTCCGTGACCGCCAGCTTCCGCTTCGCTTCTGTTACAGCACCTCCGTCTTCCGGGATGAAAATCACCCGGCCTCCCTTCAGAGGGAGCTGCAACAGACCGGCCTTGAGCTCATCGGAGATCCTTCCGTCGTTTCCGACGGGGAAATTCTCGACCTCTGTTTGTCCGGAGCCGAGATCTTTCCCCTGAAGAAACCTCTTCTCATGCTCTCCCATTCCGGACTTCAGGAGGCCCTTCTGAAACAGGTGGCCGGGGGGCCGGAACGAATGAAAGACCTTCGTTTGGCCTTTCATTCCCGGAATTCCGATCGGTTTCTTTCCTTTCTTTCCTCTCGGACCAGGAACTCTTGTTCAAGAATACTGGCACTCCTTGCCGGAAAGGTCCTGGGTATCCGCGAATGCCAGACCCTTCTGAAAGAGCTTCCGGCAGAGGAGGGGACGGAGGTTTGCCGGGAGACAAAAAGCTTTCTTGATCTTCTGGATCTCCTTGCACGATCCCCTTACGCCTCCTCGGTCCGGGTGGATTTTGCCCTTTCTCCGCCCGGCCCCTACTATACGGGCATGTTCTTCCAGATGTTTGCCGAGGATTCGCCAACCCATCTTGCGTCCGGCGGACGTTACGACCATTTGGGCCAAGCCTTTGGCCACGATCTTCCCGCTGTCGGTTTTGCCTTCCACATCACCCATATCGAGGAAGCGCTCAGGAAACAGGAAGGGCCTGAGGAGTTCTCCGCCCTCCTCCTGGCCTGCCACCCGCCAGGCCTAGCCGGGCCCGTCCAGGACTTTGCCCGGACACTCCGGCGTTCGGGACGGCCGGTCATGACAGCCCCCGATCCCTCCTCCGACAGCGGGCTCCCGCTTGCCGCTTCATCGATTCTTGCCGATCACGCCGAAATCGCGGGCGTCGTCCTTTATGATCCGGCCAACGGGGTCTGGACTCTGACAGGGCGGAAAAAGTTTTTCCGGACGGCCAGTTCGATCGGGGAGATCGCCGGATTCGTCCTCTCAGGCGACCTCCCATGAGTTCTCCGATGAAATCGCGCTCTTCACGCGAATCGCGGAAAAATCTCCCCCAGACCATCGAAGCCGAAAAGTCCCTGCTCGGATCCATTCTTCTCAACAACGAAGTTCTGACGACTGTCGGGGACATGCTCCAGGACGATGATTTTCTCCTCGAATCCAATCGGCGGATTTTCATGGCGATGAAGGAAATGGCCGATCGTCATATTCCCATCGACAGCCTGACCCTCTCGGACTTCCTGGCGAAAAAGGACTGGGCCGGGATCACCGGAGCCCCGGAAAACATCTATGAGTTGGCCGAAATTGTCCCCACAGCCGCCAATGCCGTCCACTATGCCCGCCTGATCGTCGAAAAGGGGATCTTCCGAAAATTGATCCTCGTCTCCGAGGAGATCGCCCAGAAGGGCTACGATTCCACCCTCGATACGGACGAGGTCCTCGACTACGCCGAAAGAAAGATCATGGATGTGGGAGCCCGGCGCTCCCGCTCGGAATTTGCCCAGATCGGAGATCTTTCCTACCTCGATGCCCAGTTCAAGCGGCTCGAAGATCTGAAAAACAGGGAAATAAAAGATATTGTCACCGGCCTTCCCAGCGGGTTCGTCGATCTCGACCATCTCACGACAGGATTCAATCCTTCCGAACTCGTCATTGTGGCGGGAAGACCCGCCATGGGGAAGACGGCCTTCGTCCTCTCCATTGCCCAGCACGTGGCCTTTGACCTCAGAAAGCCCGTCGGGATCTTCAGTCTGGAGATGCCCAAGGAGCAACTTTTTCTCCGTCTCATCAGCGCCCAGGCCCGTGTCAATTCGAAGAATCTCCGGACCGGCCATCTGAATTCCGAGGAATGGGACAGCGTCATGCAGGCCTTTGGAGACGCCAGCGAGGTTCCCATTTTTATCGACGATTCGGGAGACCTCACCATTTTCGAGCTTCGCACCCGTGCCCGAAGGCTCAAAAAACAACGGAAAGACCTTGCCATGATTGCCGTCGACTATCTCCAGCTCGTCAGGGGATCCCAGCGCACGGACAACCGGGAGCAGGAGATATCCGAAATTTCTCGTTCCCTCAAGGCATTGGCAAAAGAACTCCAGATCCCTGTCATCGCGCTGGCCCAGCTTTCGCGTGCCGTCGAAAATCGCCCCGGACTCAAAAAGCCGACCTTGTCGGACCTTCGCGAATCGGGAGCCATCGAACAGGATGCCGACATCGTGCTCTTCATTTATAGGGATGAGGTCTATCATCCCGACAATCTCGACTCGAAGGGAAAGGCCGAGATCATCATCGGAAAACAGCGAAACGGGCCGATCGGCTCCGTCATGCTTGCCTACCAGGGTTTTTGCACACGTTTTGAAAACCTTGCGATCGGGTACGACGATATGGCCCCGGAGGGTTATGGATGAGAGTCATTCTGGTCCGTCACGGAGAGGCGGAAGACGACCCCTTTCCCGAGGTCCTTCGCCCCTTGAGTACCGCGGGCCGCAAGAGCGTGAAGAGGCTGGCCCGGGAGATCGCCTCCCTCGATCTTGTCGTTGACCGAATCATTGCGAGTCCGCTGACTCGGGCCGTCCAGACGGCGGAGATCCTTTTATGTTCCCTCAGAAAAAAACATCCTGTTCGCCAGGTGGAATGTCGGATCGAACTCGCCTCGGATTTTCTTCCCGCCTCCTTCGGGAAGGAGACCTTCCGATCCTTTCTCTCCGAATCCTTCCCCGAAACACTCATTCTTGTCGGTCACGAGCCTGAACTTTTGACCCTTGCCCATCTTCTCGCTCCGGATCATTTTCGGACCCCCCCTTCTTCCGGCCTAAAAAAGGCCGCTGGCCTTTTCTTTGAATGGGACCCCGAAAACGACGGAGTGTTCCATGGCCGGATTTCTCCCCGATAGCTGCTGTTTCCCCTCTTTTTTTCCTCTTCAGGAATCCGCTTTTCCTAGCTTGCAATTTGACGGAATTGGGTGTATACATTGAGCGATCGAGACAATGGGTGCGGGGGCCGTGTGCCATTATTATCTCCTTCATGCTTTCAGCGTATAAGGCTCCCCAGCGCTGCCCGTTAGTTGGATGTACGGTTTCATCTGTTCCGCGTGGTTTCCGGACCCCGGGCAGACCTTCCGAAGGAGGACACTTTGTTGCACAAAGGACAGCAGGGCGGAAAGATGACAGGCAAGAAGTCTTCGAAAAAAGCAGTGATGGCTCTGGGAGTAACGGCAGGTCTGCTTGTGGGCATGGCGGGCCATGCCGGTGCAGCGAGCGTTTCCACAATCGCCGGTGCCTTCCATGAGCGTGGGGCTGTCGACGGAACCGGAAGTCAGGTCCGTTTCGAGTATGCTCAGGGCATGGTCGGGGCTCCGGATGGAACTCTTTATGTGGCGGATACCGGCAACGACATGATCCGCAAGGTCACCGTGAGTGGCGGGTCAGCGACCGTCGTCACCATCGCCGGTGTCAACCACCATGCGCGCTGGCGCGATGGAGTCGGGACGGCGGCGCGATTCAACAATCCCGAAGGTCTCGCCATCACCTCCGACGGGAAAACCCTCTACATCGCCG
This sequence comes from Nitrospirota bacterium, assembly GCA_023481175.1. Classification (GTDB taxonomy): domain Bacteria; phylum Nitrospirota; class Leptospirillia; order Leptospirillales; family Leptospirillaceae; genus UBA4572. The sequence continues at coordinate 15,045 of JAMCWM010000024.1, read as the reverse complement.
ATTCCCGAAACAACCGGATCCGGAAGATGGATCTCACGACCAACGCTGTGAGCACCGTTGCCGGTCGCGCCTTTCCCGGATCCAATGACGGAGTCGGAACGGCTGCCGGCTTCTATGCTCCCAAGGCCGTGGCCCTTTCACCGGATGGCAAGACTCTTTATGTTTCCGATTCCGGCAACAACATGATCCGCAAAATTGATCTCGCGACCGGGACCGTCTCGACCGTCGCCGGAAAGGGCGCCCTGGCTTCCGGTTCCGATGACGGAATCGGCGTGGCCGCGAGCTTCCGGGAACCCCGCGGCCTGGCCATTACTCCCGACGGGTCGATCCTCTATGTGGCCGACACCAAGAACAGCCTGATCCGCAAGATCATCCTCGCCACTAATGCCGTTTCGACACTGGCCGGCCACCCCGGCTTCCCCGGAACGGATGACGGCGCGGGAAGCTCTGCCTACTTCAACCAGCCCGTGACACTGGCTCTCAACGGAAACACCCTGTATGTGGGTGATTCCTCCAATGCCTCCATCCGGGCGATCGATCTCTCAAGCAATGCGGTGACCACCATCGCCGGCGGTGTCAAGGCGACGGGAGGGATTCCGATTTCCGGAAAAGAAGACGGGGATGTTTCCGAAGCCCGCTTCCAGTACACCGGGGCGATCGTTTATCAGAACGGCGTTCTCTATATCTCCGACGTTCCAGCCGAAACCATCCGGATGCTCAAGCTCTAATTTCCCAAGAAACAAAAAAAGGGAGCCTTCGGGCTCCCTTTTTTTTTGCCTTTTTCTCTCGTTTTTTCACTTCTCAGGACAGACCCCGCACCGGCAATGACAGGGAGCTCCCGAGGGAGGAGCGTTCTCCAGAGAATCCTCCGTAAGGCGTGCAAGGGACTCGATGAATGAATCCTGAATGTTGAGAGCCGGAGCCCGCTCGAAGTGGAGGATGTGTGAGGATCGAGCCAGGTCCCGATAGGTGATGTCCATTTCGTAAAGAGTCTCCTGGTGGTCGGAGACGAAGCTCACGGGGACGAGAACGAGGTTGATGCACCGGTTTCGGACAGCCAGCTTCCCGATCGTCTTTTTCGTTTCCGGACCCAGCCACTTGAGTGGTCCGACCCGACTCTGGTAGGCCAGATGAATCCTTAAGGCACGGTCGGACACCTCCCGTTCAAGTAATTTTCTGACCGCCTCCACCGTCCTTTCCGTATCCTTCTGGTAGGGATCTCCCTTTCTGATCCTGGATTCGGGGATGCCGTGGGCCGAAAAAAGGATGTCCACCGGATGCTCGTTGGGAGGGAGGGCGTTGATGGCCTTTATGACTGTCTCGCCGAGAGCCTCGATGTAGGGCGGATAGTCGGGAAAGGCCGAAACGACACAGAGGCGATCGTCCGTGAGGGGAAGCAATCCGGCGAGTTGGGACTGAAACTCCCGGAAAGAGGAGCGCGTGGTGGTTGTGGATCTTTGAGGGTAGAGAGGTAGGAGAACCATGCGGTCCGGACGGAAAGCGAGCAGGTCATCCTTGATCTCGGAAAGGCGCGGTGGAGCGTATCTCATGGCGAGAAAGACCCGATAGTCCCGTTCGGATCGGCCTCTGCTCAATCTTTTCTCCAGGAGGCGGGACTGTTCTTCGGTGATGGAGCGAAGCGGGGATCCCCCCCCGATCGCCGCGTAATATCCTCGGCTCCTGGGAGCCCGCCGCCGGGCGATCAGCCTTGGGAGAAAACGTCCGAGAAGGGGGGGGAGGTCCATGATGTCCGGATCGGAAAAAAGATTCACCAGGAAAGGTTCGACGTCATCCTGAGTTTCGGGGCCTCCGAGATTGAAAAGTAGAACGGCAACGCGTTTTCTGTCCGGCATCGATCCTCCGTCTGTCTGTGTCCGCGCCAGAGAGGATTTCTTCTCTGGTCCGGGTCCTGTTCCGATCCTTGCATGGCGTTTCCGGTTCCGTCAAGACATCCGGGAACCCCAAGGGCCAATCCTGGTTACGAAACCCGGTTCATGGAGGAGAGAAGTCCCAGACCTACCATAAGAACGACGATATTGGCAAACCAGGCCGCGAGGAGAGGAGGGACGACTCCTCCCCTCCCCAGGGCAAGTCCCATGGAGTAGAGGGTCCAGTAGGCCAGAGAGAGGAGAAGCGCCACCCCGAATCCCCGGGCGATTCCGACCTGGCGCCCCTCCCTGATCCCGAAAGGGATGGCAAAGAGAACCATCAGGAAGGAAGCGGCCGGAAAGGCGATGACTCCATCGCGCAGGACGGTGAAGTTGGTATGGGGAAGACGGTTGGCGCGCATGAGATCGATGTACCGTCCGAGTTCGGAGAAGGTCAGGTGGGAGAGGTGGGTTTTGCGGATGAAGAAATCCTCCGGACGCCGGTCCAGCGGAAAGGGGCGGAGGGGAAAAGGAGTGGCGGTGAGCGTTCCATCGGTGTGGAAGACTGTCCGCACACCTTGGTGGAAGTTCCATTGTCCATCCTCGAAGCGGAGGCTTTTGGCGGTAATCGACCAGTGAAGCTCGTTCTGGGCGTTCCGGTGATAGATGGTGACGCCCTCCAGGGCCCGTCCTCCTTCCCGTATTTGTGAGATCCGGAAGATTTCCCGGGAGCCGTGTCTGAACCAGACATTCTTTCGAACGGTGCTCGACCAGTTTCTTCCATGGTTGATGCGTTCCTCCATGATGACGTCCGTCATCTGGTAGGCGTGAGGAACCATCCAGAGATTGAGAAGAAGCTCGATCCCGGAAAGGAGAAGACCGATCAGGAGGATGGGAAAGGTTGCCCTCCTGAGGCTGATGCCGGCGGCCTTGATTGCCGTGATTTCGTGGTTCTTTGAGGCAATTCCCAAGGCCAGAATGGTGGCGAGAAGTGCCGACATGGGAATGACCCGGAAGCCCACTTCGACCGAGCGCCAGGCGAAGAACTCGCCCATCAAGGACCAGGGAGCATGATGGGAAAGAAAATTCTTGATCTTTTCGACCGAGTCGATGACGAGATAGATGGCTTCGAGCGAAACAAGGGAGAGAAAATAGATCTTGAGGTATTCTCCCAGAAGGTGTCGCGTGAGTATTCTCATGGGCGACCTCCTCTCCTGAAGAGTCCGGTGAGGGAAATCCTCGGCAGATAGGCCCGGATGTCCACCTCGCGGAAGACGAGTGTCAGCAGAAAGACCATGAGGAGGGCCAGAACAATATCCGGGGCCACGGCGGCGGCAACGGGGGAGATTAGACCCTTGGCGACCATCAGGTCGTCGAGGGTGTTCATCATGTAAAAGAGGATGATGGTGACCGTCGCGAAGACGAAACCGGCCAGTCTGCCCGAGCGCATCGTATAGATGCCGTAGGGGATTCCCAGAAAGGCGAAGAAAAAGCAGGAAAACGGGTATGTGTAGTTCTTGTAGCGGTCCTCCAGGGCCCGGAAGAGAGAGGGATCGGGGTGGGGGGAGGCCCGGATCTCGGCCCGGATCTCGCCGATGCTCTTGACCCGGATATGATCATCGGTGTGTTTGCCAAGGATGGTCAGGTCGTAGGATTCGAAACGGATATATTGCAGAGCCGCTCCCTTCTGAAGGAGGGTTCCGTTCGACAGCTTGAGGCGAAGGCCGGGTGGATGCTGTTCGTTCAGCAGGTCGCCGGCTCGGGAGAAGATGACAGTGCTCGCTCCTGGTCTTTTTCCTTTCTGATAAATGAAGACCCCGTCGAGATGGGAGAGCGTGGGCATTTTCTCGACATAGATGATGAAGCGCCCCATGAAATTATTGAAGGACTGGGGCTTGATGGCCAGGGAGAGCTTTTTCTGGAAGACTCTCACGAGAAGGTCCTGGAGGGAGAGTCCCTGGGTTTCCATGGCCTTGAGAGAGAGGTAGAAGTTTGTCCCAAACCCGATGGCGGCAAAGAGAAGGAGCGGCAGGAGAAGGCGGGAGAGGGAGATTCCGGAGGCCTTGAAGGCGATGATCTCTCCGTCGGAAGCCAGCCTGTGAAAGGTGGCGGTCGAGGCGGTGAGGACCGAGACGGGAATGATCATGCTGAGGAACTGCGGGAAAATCATCGCCAGAAGACGGAAAACCGTCTCGACGGAGAGCCCCTTGTTGACCAGAAGGTTCATGATCATGAGGGCCTGCTGGGTCAGAAGAAGGATCACAAGGACAAACAGGCTCAGGAAGAACGGGGTCAGAAGTTCAAGGAAGAGATATCTGTGGATGATTTTCATAGTGGACCCCGGGTCAGAGAATGTGAACTCAAGCCGAAAATCTTACCACAAAATCAGGCTTCTTCTGCAGGGACTTCTTCCTGCCGAGTGAACAGGGCCGAAGGTTTGGTGTAGAATGACAGGAAGGGGACCGCGAATATCCAACATCAAGGAGGACCTCTTGGCCCATCTCTTTGACCATCGGCATGTGGCAAAGCTTGACGATCCCGAACGTCTTTCCTATCAGGATCCTGCCCGGCTCATCCCCCTGATCCGCTCCTATGAACACGGGGATGCGGCCGAGATCGGGACGGGATCGGGGTATTTCTTTTTTCCTCTCTGCGAATTCCTTTCCGGGCGAGGCACCTGCCACGCCATCGAGCTTCAGCCGGAGATGATCGAGCACTTCGAGTCTGAACGAATAAAACGGAGCCGGGATCTCCATGTCCGGACGATCGTCGGGACAAAAGATCGGATTGATCTTCCAAACGGATCGATTTCTCTCGTCTGGATGGCGAATGTCTATCACGAACTCTCCCATCCCCGGGAGATGATCGGCGAGGTCTTCCGGATTCTTGAGCCCGCGGGTCAGTTTTTTGTCATCGACTGGAAAAAGGAGGAGACACCTGTGGGACCGCCGGGTGACGAGCGGGCGTCCGAAGTGTCACTCTATGACCTTCTGATCGATGCAGGATTCACGAGGATCCGCTCCCACGACCTCTATCCCTATCATTATGTGGTGGAGGCACTGACGGATTGAGCGGCAAGACAGGCGCTCCCACTCTTCCGCGGAGCGGGCGGACACTTCTGATGGGAATTCCCTGGCTCGCCCGGGCGATGGACAAGGCCCGGATGCGGCTTTCCGGCACGTTGGGGGAGTATGTCTTTCCCTGCCCGATGGACGAGGAGATTCTGCGGAGACTCGATCTCTCCCCGGGAGAGTTTCTCGAAATTCTTGCGACCGCATCCGGGGACGAGGACGTTCTCCGAATCCTTTCACTTAAAATCTCGTCCCTGGGACCCGGAGACTGGATGGGATTCGACGTCTTCCTGGTCCGACACAGCCGGCTTTTGGACGACCAGGACAGGGACGAGGGACGCCTCTGACCATGAGGTCACAAACTCCACACTTTCAAAGGAAGACCGATTGATGGCCGACGAATCCCGCCTCCTTTCCGATACTTATTATATCCGCACCTTCGGATGCCAGATGAATGTCCACGACTCGGAACGAATGTCCGGTCTCATGGCCGAAGCGGGATTTCGGCCCGTCGATGATCCCGCCCTGGCCTCGGTGATCCTGGTCAATACCTGCACGGTCCGGGACAAGGCCGATCAGAAAGCGCTCTCCGATCTCGGACGATTGCGACAGCACAAAAAAGAGAACGGATCGGTGGTGCTCGCGGTCACCGGATGCATGGCCGAACGGGAACAGGAGAACCTCCACCGGCTCATGCCGGAAATAGATCTGATCGCAGGTCCTTCGCAGGTCAGGAACCTGATTCTTATGCTGGGAGACATTCGATCCAGAGCGGGGGCCAAGGGTGTTCTCCTGGGACGGAGCTATGATCTCCCCGAGATGACGACCCCACCGGCCATAAGGCCCCCGGGGGTCACGGCCCTCGTGACCGTGCAGGAGGGCTGCGACAAGACCTGCGCCTACTGCGTCGTGCCCCGGACGCGCGGACGGGAACGGAGCCGTCCGGTCGCCGCAATCGTGGAGGAGATCCGGGAGCTTGTGGCGGCGGGATATCGGGAGGTCACACTCCTTGGCCAGAATGTCAACGGGTACGGAAAAAATTCCGGATCGGGAGAGTCCTTCGGAGACCTTCTTCGGGCCGTCAATGCCGTGGAGGGTCTCCGGAGAATCCGCTTCACCACCTCCCATCCTTCCGATATGGACGAGGGAATGATCGCGGCGATGAAAGAGTGCGAAAAGGTCATGCCTCATCTCCATCTGCCGGTGCAGTCCGGTTCGGATGCCCTCCTGTCCCGGATGGACCGGGGGTATTCCCTCGACCTCTATCGGACCTGGATCTCACGATTGCGGAACGCCGTCCCCCACGTGGCCCTGACCACCGATCTGATTGTCGGGTTCTGCGGAGAAACGGAGGAGGATTTCGAGGCGACCCTCCGGGTGGTGGAAGAATTCCGCTTCGACGGCGCCTTCTGTTTCATATACTCCCCCAGGCCCGGGACACCGGCCCACGGCTGGACTGACATGCCTCCCCGGGAGGTCTCGGTGACCCGCTTCCGTCGACTTGAAGAACGTCTCGACGCCCTGATTCTCGAAAAGAACAGGAGCCAGGTAGGACGTCTTCAGGAAATCCTCGTGGAGCGGGTCGATTCCACGATGGGACGAGTGTCGGGCCGATCTCCCCAATTCCGCCACGTCCGGGCCGGAAGGTCGTCAGACCGGCCACTTCCGGAACCGGGAGAGATCGTTTCTGTCATGGTCCGTTCCTGCACGAAGGCGGGGCTCGAGGGGGTGATTTCCTAAAGGCAACCTGAATTTCGCCTCCATTGGAACTCCGTCGGGTTGACGCAGGGCCGGGGAAAGAAGGATGTCTTCAAGCAATACGCTCTTCCCTTAAGGAAATCCTGCTCTACCCTCTCCGGAAAGACTTCCGCCAGATCCTTTCTTCCCCCATAGCCCCTCCAGACGGACTCTCAAGGCTTCAGCGAAAGGTTACGTCAAGAGACTATTAAGTCATTTTCAAAAAAGCAGACACCGCTCCATGGAGTGCTTGAAAACTATTAGAAGTTTTTCTCGCCGGTTCCATGTGCCGCGATACAGCTCGCGCGCACTCCATCTTGCGTAACCCGGTTTTGAAATATCCGGCTTTTTTCAACACACGTTCCAATGCCTCCCATTTTCCGCCAGAGATGGCATCAGGATCACGAAAACCAACTTTTTGGGGAATTGTAGCGAGCACAAGGGGATAGGCAATCGGCACCGCCCGCCAGTCGCCAAAGAACCACACTTCCAGCTCCTCGACGACGATTTGGTTAGCCACCTGAAAATGATCGGCATTACCTCCTGCGGTCATACTGACCAATCCGGCATCCGCTACCATTTTTTCCAAGTCCCGCTCCAGCGCCAGACAATCACCTTCGTCGCGATCCACGAGAACGAGAATTGCCCAGTTTGCTGACAACCAATTGGTAACATACGCCGCTGTCTCCTTGGATAAGTCGGCGTCCCGAATTCCCGCCCTCGAGGGGCTGACGTTTGTCTTGGCGTTGTTTAGATTCCTGAGAGTCCAGGCCAAACGGTCGCTTGGAAACGGAATCGCCGGCAGGATCGTCGGCAGGAGAGTTGACGCAAAGCCTGGAGGAGAGACGTTTGACAAATCTGTTGCGCTTACACCAAGTTAAAGTTTTCCGGCGTCTATATTTTTCTTTTGATCAAGATAATTTGATGGATAAGACCAGTCTTTTTTCGGCCTATTTTTCTTGCATTTCGCAATTACTAATAGTAAAGTGAAATCACTAAAGTAAAGTTTCCTGATTTGACTAGGGCATTTTGTTTCGGATTAGCGCATTCGCGCAAAAAAAAGGAAAGTTTATGATACCGCCGAACAAGTTGTTGGCACAATCCCTTGAAGAGCTTCAAAAGACACCTGGGGCAAAAGAGTGCATAATCAAGTCCTCCGATATATCCCGAAATCATCGGGAGCGATTGGAAAACGCAGGCTTCCTAAGAGAAATTATGCGCGGTTGGTATTTCGTTACGCAACCCAAGGACGAAGCCTCTATCAAAGTCTTCTGGGCAGGAAATTTTTGGACGTTTGTCGGGCGCTACTTGCGGGACATTGGCGAGGATATCTGCTTGTCTTCCGAGTGGTCTCTGCGGCTTCTGACAGGGGAGACAACAATCCCAGAGCACATGGTTGTTCTGTCAAAGACTGGCGGTACGCGGACCGTAACGCTAAAACTCCCCACCAACACTGCGCCACAAGGGAATTCTTTTTTGATTTACAAGGACGAGAAAAATGCTCCCGATAAAATTGCGAATTGGAAGGGAGTTCCAGTTATGGGGATAGAGGACGCAATTGTGCGAGCCCCCGTAAATCTGTTCAGAAGTTCTCCTACCACCATGGAAATCGCGTTGTCTCTGGTAAAAGACCCAAACACCTTGATTCGGGCGCTGGACAAAGTGGGTTCTGCTCGAAACGCGGGCAGGATTGTCGGGGCGTACAGACACATAGGAAACCGGGAATTCAGCGACAGAATCTACAAATATTTCAAAGCGCTTGGGCAAATCATACCAGTGTCAGATCCTTTTGATCGCCCTCCGACTTTAACCGGAGGGCGTGTTTCCTCGCCGTACGTGGCTCGGCTGGAGAGTTTGTGGGGTAAACACCGCTCAACAATCGAGGCAGTTTTCGCGCCCATAACGGACAACGTGAGACATTTCGAGACTTGGGATAAGGTTTCCGCAAAGATTCTCGATCGGTTTGTCGAAGACGCCTACAATTCTCTTTCCATAGAAGGGTTTTCTGTTCCCCCGGACTTGATTGCCAAGGTGCGTGACGGGAAATGGAACCCTGACGCCTCTTCGGAGGACAAGGAACTGGAAGCGGCCCTCGCCGCAAAAGGGTATCGAGAGGCATTCAATGCCGTGTTGGCCACGACCAAACCCTTATATGGCAAACCACAATCCCAGATTGCGGAGGCTCTTTGGAAGGAGCACCAAAATTGGCACCAGGCCCTGTTCGGCCGTTCTGTTTTGGCAGGATTATTACAGCAAGACAAACTTCTTGGGTACCGAACGCACCCTGTATACCTACGAACTTCGGCCCATGTTCCTCCAAGCGACGAAGTTGTTCCAGAACTCATGGAGAAAGTATTCGACCTTATGAAACAGGAGCCGAATCCTGCCGTCCAGGCGGTTATGGGGCATTTTCTGTTTGGACATATCCACCCTTATATTGACGGAAACGGGCGTTTGGCTCGATTCCTTATGAATTCTGTGCTCGTTTCTTCCGGGTACCCATGGACCGTTGTTCACCAGACGAATCGAACGCGCTATTTATCGGCGCTGGAAGCAGCCTCCACAGACAAGGAGGGGGGAGTCGGTCTGTTTGCTGAATTCCTTGCCCAGGAAATGGTGTCTCCCCCGCAAAAAGAGATATCAGGACAGACCGCTACCAACGTCGGGGGAGCCGTCGAGCTTTAAAAGTCCGGAAGAAGGGGGAATTTCCCGAAGTTTTTTCCAGGCCGAGAGCAGGACGAGCCTGTCTCCCGCCATGAGGGGGAGACGGGGGCCAAGCTCGACCGACAGATTCCCTCGGAGGGCGGTGAGGGGAATGCTCCCTTCGGCGGTGGCTGTCTTCCGGATGTCGTTGATGGAGAGTCCCAGATAGGGAGAGTCGGGGGTGACCACGATCGTCTGCGGAAAGACCGTCCGACGGGAGAGGTCTTCCTGAAGACGGGCCATGAGGCCGGAGGCTTCCCGGTCCTCGAGATATTCCATCCAGTCTCTCAGATGGGTTTCAAGACGTTCTGTTTCCCTGATCCGTTCGGTCAGGGCCGCCATCTTCGGATGATGATTGCCGGTATTGGGCCAATAATCCGCAAGGCCCGTCCCCGCGGCAAACTCCCCCAGACGGGCGAGCAGGTGGGCCTTTCTCCGGGCGACTCTCCTGAGCCTGAACCATACCCTGAACCATTCGATCCTCGGAAAGACGACCCCCCTGACCTGGCCTAAGGTCTCTTCGATCATGCTCCAGGCGCTTCTTAAGGGAGGGGAGACGGGATTTCTGCCGGTTCGGGAGGGAAGAATCTTCAATTTTGACTCCTGCCTGTCTTCCCCGCCGGCGGGTCCGGAAATCTAGCGGACCGGGCGGTCGAACAAGCCGTGCTGGATACGCTCTTCCTGGGTGAAGGCGATGGGATAGTTGCCATCGAAACAGGCCTTGCAGTAGGACCCCGCCGTTCGCGGCTCCCCCTCCCGGAAAGTCCGGCTGCAAACGACCTCTTCCTCCATGGCCTCGATGGAGAGATAGGCCAGGGAATCGGCCTTGAGGTAGCGGCGAATCTCGTCCAGGGAATGGGTGGAGGCGATCAGTTCGCCCCGGTTGGGCGTATCGATCCCGTAAAAGCAGGGGAAGTGGATCGGAGCCGAAGTGATCCGCATATGAATTTCGCGCGCTCCAGCTTCCCTGAGCATGGAAACGATCTTCCGGCTGGTCGTTCCGCGCACGATGGAGTCGTCGATAACCACGACCCTTTTTCCGGCAAGAAGTTCCGGAACGGCGTTGAGCTTGATCTTGACCCCGAAATGCCGGATTGACTGCTGGGGTTCGATGAAGGTTCGTCCCACATAGTGGTTTCGGATCAGCCCCATGTCGATCGGAATGCCCGACTGCTCGGAATAGCCGAGGGCCGGGGCGAGTCCCGAATCGGGGACGGGGACGACAAGATCGGCCTCGACAGGAGCGTCCTTGGCCAGACGTCGTCCAAGGCGCTTTCTTGCCTGGTAGACAGGGATACCGAAGACCCGGCTGTCGGGACGGGCAAAGTAGATCAGCTCGAATATGCAGGCCGCGCTCGGAATTTTTGGAAAGAGACGGAAAGACTCGATTCCCGAGTCGTTAATGACAACCATCTCTCCTGGCTCGACATCTCGGACGTATTTGGCACCGATCAGATCGAAGGCGCAGGTTTCGGAGGCCAGGACATAGGACTCCCCCAGCTTTCCGATGGAGAGGGGACGGAAGCCGTGCGGATCGCGAATGCCGATCAGTGCATGGGGAAGAAGGGCGAGCAGGGAATAGGAGCCTTTGACCGTGGCCAGGGCCGACTCCATGCGGGAGACGATATCTTCCCCTCGGCTTCTGGCGATCATATGGACCAGAACCTCCGTGTCGACATCTGTCGTGAAGAGGGCGCCTTCTTCTTCCAGAACTCTCCGGAGTTCCATGGCATTCGTCAGATTTCCGTTGTGGACGAGGGCCATCGAGGCGTCGCTGAAGTAGGCGGAAAGCGGCTGGAGATTCCTCTGTGAGTCCGAACCGGCCGTGGAATACCGGTTATGGCCGATCGCCGATCGTCCTTTCAGTTCGCTGATCACCGACTCACGAAAAAATTCCGAGACAAGTCCTTCGCCCTTGCGGATGATCATGCGACCGTTGTCCATGGTGGCGATCCCGCATCCTTCCTGGCCCCGGTGCTGAAGAGCATAAAGTCCCAGGTAGGTGAGATTTCCGGCTTCGGAATGATTGTAAATTCCGAATACGGCACATTTTTCGTTGAGTTCGTCAAAGGGTGAGTCCGAATGCGCGGACTCCGGGGACGAGTCCATCAGGGAAGATCCTCCATCTGGCCGGCAAGGGATGCTGCATAACGCTTCTTGAGTTGTTCAGGAGAGTCGGAGAGCTCTTTCGATCGGCCCTCGCGGTCCTGGTAGCGAATGTTCCAGAGATGGGGAGCCGTCATCCCGATCGTCCGGAAGGGAACTCCGAATTCCCGCGCCGTCTGTTCGAGGAACCGTTCGTGGTCCGGCTCGAAGGCGAGAAGGATTCGTCCGGGCGCTTCCGAAAAAAAGGCCTGGAGAGGGCTCTCAAGCCTTGGAAGAGAAAGCGCCACCCCCAGGGTCTCTCCTCCCGAGACGATCTGAAGCAGGGAGCGGAGGAGTCCTCCCCGGCCGATGGCCCGGGAAGCACGGATTCTCCGGGCGGCCAAGAGGACGCTCATGAAAGGCTGGAGACGCGCAAGGGTCTCCCAGTCCACCTGCGGCACGGGCTCCGGCTCCGGCTCGTCCAGAATCCAGTCGAGATAGGAGCCTCCCAGGAAAAGATCCCGGGAGGTTCCGGCCAGGGCCAGGGAAAGTCCGGGGCTGGCCGTTTTTCCGGGTACAAGATTCCTGCGATCCGAAAGAAGTCCGCAAGTGGCCAGGATAGGAGTCGGCGGTATGGAAAGTCCGTCGGTTTCATTGTAAAAACTCACATTTCCAGAAACGACGGGAATCCCCAGGCGTTTGGTGGCGTCGGCGATTCCGGTGACTGCGGCGATGAAGTCCGACATGGTTTCGGGACGCTCGGGATTTCCAAAATTCAGGCAATCGGTCAGTCCGACCGGCCAGGCCCCGACGGCGGCAAGATCGGTGACGCATTTCGCCACCAGGAGCATGGCACCCCGGCCGGGATCACGGGAGAGGGGGTGGGAGAATCCTGCCATGGAGATCGCCACGGCATGGTTTTCCTCCCGGAGGTCCACGACCGCCACATCGCTCCCCGGAGGGAGAAGGGTCCGGGTTCCCACCTCGAAATCGAACTGTCGGAAAATCCAGTCGGCCGATCCCCCGTTGGGGTGATCGAGAAGCCGATGGAAGAGTTCTGCAATGGAATGGCGCCCGGCTTCGGAGGGAGGGTGATGTGCCGGACGGGAAGGGGAGAGGTCATGGGGCCGGGTTGGCCTGTCATAGAGAGGAGCCTCGTCGGTCAGAAAGGGGACTGGGACCTCGGCGAAGACCGCCTCCCCCTTTTTGACCCGGAAGACCGGCTCTGAAATGATCCGGCCGACGACGGCAGCCGAAACCTGGCTGTCCCTGGCAATATCGAGGATCCTGCCCACGCGCGACTCCTCCACCAGAAGGAGCATGCGCTCCTGGGATTCTGAGAGAAGGATCTCCCAGGGCTCCATGGAGGAGTCCCGGAGAGGGACCCTGGCCACGTCGATCTCGATTCCCAGTCCGGCCTTGGAGGCCATTTCTACAGAAGAGCTGGTCAGCCCGGCCGCTCCCATGTCCTGAATGGCGCCGGCCAATCCTTCCCGGATAATGGTCAGGGTGGCCTCCATCACCTTTTTCCCGACAAAGGGATCGGCGACCTGGACCTGGGGGCGAAGATCGGAGTCACCGTCCGAAAAGCTGCGAGAAGCCATGGCCGCGCCAGAGACACCGTCCCTGCCAGTCTTGTTTCCAAGATAGACGGCGAGGAGGGGCTTCGGAGGGGGAACCGCGCTCATGATCCCGTCTTCGGCGACCAGTCCAAGGGCAAAGGCGTTGACAAGGATGTTCTTCGCGTACCGTTCGTCAAACCAGACCTCCCCGCCCAGTGTGGGAACGCCGATGGAATTTCCGTAGGCGGCGATCCCGGCCACGACGCGCCGGAACAAGGTCATCTGCCGCGGCTGGCGGAGGGATCCGAAGACGAGGCTGTTCGTCAGGGCGACGGGACGGGCGCCCATCGCGAAGATGTCCCGGAGGATGCCGCCAACCCCTGTGGCCGCTCCCTGGAAGGGTTCGATGTAGCTCGGGTGGTTGTGGCTCTCCATCTTGAATGCGATCCCGGTTCGGGAGGTCACTCTGACGACCCCGGCATTTTCGCCGGGCCCCATGAGGACACGGGGTCCCTTCGAAGAAAATTTTCTAAGATGGATCCGGCTGGACTTGTAGCTGCAGTGTTCGCTCCAGAGTGCTGAAAAAACAGCCTCTTCGGTCAGGTTCGGATCCCGCCCGAGAAGGGCCCGGATCCGATCCATTTCAGGGGCAGGTATTCTGAATCGGGAGACAATGTCGGCAGTCATGCGTTCTCTTGGATAAAGTTCAGTGCACCGGGGAAGAAGTCGGAAGACTCTGGCGATCGAGTGCGAGGGCAAGGGATCTGAAAAACAAAAGACCGTCATTTTTTCCGAAAAGGGAGAAGGCCCGTCTTTCCGGATGGGGCATAAGTCCGACGACATTTCCTCTCTCGTTTGCCAACCCTGCAATCTCCCGAAGTGACCCGTTAGGATTTTTCTGATAACGGAGAAGAACCTGGCCTTTCTTTTCGATTTCCTGCAGCTGGTCGGAATCGATAAAAAAACGGCCTTCCTGGTGGGCAATCGGAAGAGTGATCGGAGTTCCGGGGTCAAAAAAGGCAGTGAATGGCGTCCGGCAGTTTTCCATTACAAGGGATTCGTCCTGGCAGAGAAAGGTACGGCCGCGATTGGGAAGGAGGGTCCCGGGAAGGATCCCGGCCTCGGCAAGGATCTGGAAGCCGTTGCAGATTCCCAGGACGGGGTGGCCTTTTTCTGCGAAGTCCCCCACCAGATCCATGACAGGGGCGCGAGCGGCAATGGCCCCGGTACGGAGATAGTCTCCATACGAGAAGCCTCCTGGAAGGATGATGGCCTCAAGATCTCCGGCATTCTTTTCTTTATGGGAGAGCCAGAGCGGTTCAAGCCCGGGGACGAGGGAGAGCGCCTCCCAAGTATCCAGGTCGCAGTTCGTTCCGGGAAATCGGACGATTCCAACACGATGGCGAGACGTCATCAATATTCCTGGTTTGGGATAAGACGGGCACCTGAATGGAAAGAATCAGGCGTCAGGAATCTAAAGACTGTTCCTGCAGAAGATTCCGGAGACAAAGAAAACAATTCCCCAAAATTGCTGATCGGCATTTCCTTACCATACCAGATCACCCCCGTCAGATCAATCTTGGGACTCGATCGGGACCCGACGGCTTCCCGCCAATGCGCAGCTTTTTATGGCCGGACAAAGAATCCCGCCGAAAAAATTATGGGATCCATCGCTATTTCCATGATCTTGTCCAGAGATAGACAGAAAAAATTTTACCAATTTTATAAAAATTATAAAAAAAATGAAAAAGCAAACTTTAGTTGGATTTTATTTATAAAATTTCTTGTTATATTTGAAATAAGATAAATGAAGTATTAATTTTATTCTTCATGGTAATTTGATTAAATTATTAACATTTATCGAGGATTCTGCTAATAATTGGGGGTAAAAGATTACCTGATTAGCACGATTGTTCCGCCCGGCTCCGCCCGATTCCGATATTTCTCAACCAGAAGGCGCATACTCTATGTCCACCTGTAGTCGGAGGACTGCCATGCCTATGAATCGTTTGCAATTTC